>NZ_JBWBUF010000002.1:0-600000 GCF_056173165.1 Pseudoalteromonas sp. QJM3NY_12 | reverse complement strand
ATTAAACACACAACAACAAGTCATTAGCACGTGGATTGGCGGCGCTCAGGTTTGTTAACAACATAATAAATATAAATAAAGGAAAATAACATGACAACCAATGTTATGGATACGTCCAAAAATAGTAGCGTGGTTCCCATGGCCATTGTAGCGGTATTATTTTTTATACTGGGCTTTGCTACTTGGCTTAATGGCTCGTTAATGCCTTACTTAAGTCAAATTTTACAATTAACCCCATTTCAAGGGTCGTTAATTTTATTTTCCTTTTATATTGCGGTCACATTTACCGCGCTGCCCTCGGCAGTACTGATCAAAAAGGTCGGCTACAAAAACGGTATGGCATTGGGGATGGGCTGTATGATGCTAGCAGGCTTAATGTTTATTCCTGCTGCTATGTCGCAGTTTTTTCCTTTATTTTTACTAGCGCAGTTGGTAATGGGCGCAGGGCAAACCTTATTACAAACCGCGGTTAACCCATATGTAGTTCGTTTAGGGCCAGAAGAATCGGCGGCTGTACGTATTAGTATTATGGGGATTTTAAATAAAGGCGCGGGAGTTATCTCACCGATGGTATTTACCGCCTTAATTTTAAGTAACTTTACCGGTACGGTAGGCACAGAGCTAAGCCAACAGCAAGTTGATGATATGGCAAATGGTCTTATTTTACCTTACTTAGGCATGGCCTTATTTATTGGTGTATTAGCTTTTGCGGTTAAAAAGTCTCCGCTGCCTGAGCTTATCAATGATGAAGTTGAAGCAATAAACGACAAAGGTGAAATTCGTGAAACACTCTCTCATCCAAACTTGGTGTTAGGTGCTATTGCTATCTTTTTGTATGTTGCGGTAGAGGTTATTGCTGGCGATACCATAGGTACTTTTGCACTATCGCTGGGTATTGAAAACTATGGGGTAATGACCTCATACACTATGATGTTTATGGTGTTTGGTTATATTTTAGGTATTTTACTTATCCCTAAATTTATCTCTCAGCAATCGGCCTTAACAGCATCGGCTGTATTGGGTATTGTGATCACCCTTTGCATTTTGTTTATTGATGCGCAGTCTTTTGTTATTGCCAATGCCATACTGGTGCCTTTAGGAGGTGCTAATTTACCAGATGCTTTACTGCTAATTGCCTTTTTAGGTTTAGCAAACGCCATTGTTTGGCCGGCGGTTTTCCCACTTGCGTTATCGGGTTTAGGTAAACTAACCAGCACAGGCTCAGCACTGTTAGTAATGGGTATAGCGGGCGGTGCATTTGGTCCGGTGTTATGGGGCTTACTGAGCGGCTTTACCTCGCTACAAACTGGCTACTCTGTATTGTTACCTTGTTACTTATTTATATTATTTTATGCCGTGAAAGGGCATAAAATGAAAAAGCAATAACATCCACCAGCTATCCCTAGCTCAGTGCACTTTGCAGTATAAAGTGCACTGATTATTAGGGCACTTTATCAGCTTAAGCGTGTTACCTTGAGTTTTATTCTGCCAGCATTCGCCCCATAAAAACGACTTAAATCATTAGCAAATGGACAAAATTCTCCTGATTTTTTAATGGTTATTTCAACGCCTTCGGCAATTTCAAATGCATGGTCATCGCTTTGGCCAATTGTTCCTATTAAGCTAAACCACTGCGCCGTGGCTAAACGCCTAAATGGCTCAAGTAATGCCATAGGGATTTCTTTAACGCCGAGTTGCACATTATCGCGATGCCAGCCGGAAGGAGGGCACTTTACACCATCGTCATACCAAAATTGGTTCGGGTAAGGAGTAAAGCGATACGTTGCATCTTGGGCAAGCATTAAGCCGGTAGCGTTGTAGGCTTCACTAGCGTACACCATCACATCTTTGCTTTGATTAACACTCAGTAAGCTCATATTTTGATTGGCGAGCATTATATGACTACTAAGCCCCATAAAGTTTAGTGTACTGTCATCGCTGTAAATCATTTTATAATGTATATTTTTTAACGATTCAGGGCGATAGCTGGTTAGTTTATTAATTCGCTGTGCAACACTGTGATGTATTAATGGAGCGTTGTGGCTAATTTCATCGTTAATTAATACACAGCACTGCCTATCAACCAGCTTGAAAAATGGGTTTAACCAAAAGTAATTTTGCTGATGACTTAGCGCCAGTGGATCGGGAATAACAGTCACATCGTCTTGGGCAACCAAGTTACTCTCAGGTAAAAGGTTTTCATAGTCTATGTCATGACTGGTTAATAACGAAACCGATAGCGGCTGAGCAATGAGCCACTCAAGCGCATAACGCAGGCAAATATCGGCAAGCCCATCGCGATAGTAGCCTCCTCCTACATCGGAGTGGGCTCCTGCAAACCACAGCTCGGTAATGTTTGCTTGTTGATTCATTAATGTGGGCTCAAAGGCCCGTCGTTTCTCATCAAGCGCAACACAATGCAGGGCCCCAGCTACATTATTGGCAATAGTATGGTTTTCAAAAACCACATGCTCTGCGCCACGGGTCGCTTTATTTATCTTTGACAGGCCAATTGAGGCCACGGTGTCAAAAACACACAAATATACTTGCTCATTTATTAATGGCTCTAGGCATTTAGCAAAACGCCTTGCTAATGCAGCGCCTCTGCTAAAACCGGTAAGTAGAACAGTATCGCCACTTTGATAATGCTGCTTAAAATCTGTGATAGCCTGAGTCAAAATGCTGGCCACATCTTCAGAACGTGGGGCAAGTGTTTGATTTAAAATTCGTTTTAAACGACTGCCTTTGGTGCCTATGCCTTGGTAATAAAAGCTTAGTTGCTGTGAAAATGGGGTAGTGGGTGAATCATCAAGTTTACCGCCGAGCAATAAGTGTAGTTTTAGAATATTAGAAATACTGGCGTCTTCTTTAAAATGCTCTGTACTGAACTGATCTGCGTCGCGGGGTTCACTGCCGGTACCATCAAAATTAAAAATAAGCGTTTTAAAGGTCATTACTAAATTCCGTGAGTGGTTTATGTAAATTTATATGGGAATTGTGAAAAATTAAAGACGGCGGTAATAAATATTTGTTTAATCTTATTTATTACCGCGGCTGATGTAGCTATTTAACCTGAAATCTAGTTAAGAGATTTACTAACATATTTAATCAAAATGATATTTATGTTTATTATCCGGAGTTCAGGTTATTTAGTGTAGTTTCATTTTTGGGCGAACAACACGCAGCACCTTTTCGCTGATCCACAAAGCAAAGGTTTTGGCACTGCCGTGGATAGCGCGCTGATGCATTCTATATAGTGAAATATACATAAAGCGGGCAATTTTACCTTCAATAAAAAAGCTACTACTGGTTAGGTTACCCATTAAGCTGCCCACCGTGCTGTAGCGCGATAAATTTACCAGTGAGCCATGGTCATTATATTCAAACTTTTTCAGGGGCTGCTCACGTAGTGTAGCAATTAGATTTTTTTCAACGCATTGCGCCATTTGATGAGCCGATTGTGCGCGTGGCGGCACTTGAGTCCCATCGTCTTGGGTAAACGCGCAGCAATCACCAAGCACATAGATTTGAGGGTCTAGGCTACTTTGTAAGTAATCATTCACTTTTATTTGATTGCTACGTGTCAGCTCAAATATGTTTAGCTCTTTAATGAAGTCTGGGGCTTTTACCCCTGCTGCCCACACCATAATATCCGCATTTATTTGCTCGTCATTATTAGTGATAAAGCCATGCTCGGTTGCTTGTTTAACTTGGGTGTTTTCTCGTACGGTAACCCCTAATCTTAATAATTCACGTTTGGCTGAGCTGGCTATCCGCTCAGACAACGCAGGTAAAATTCTGGGACCCGCTTCAATCAAATGTATGTGCAAGCGTTTCGCCGACATATTGGTTAAACCGTATATTTTGAGTAAATCAGAAACATGATACAACTCAGCTGAGAGTTCAACGCCAGTTGCCCCACCGCCAACAATAGCAATGTTTAATGAATGCAATGGGTCGTCGTCTTGATGAAGGCGAGTAAAGTTATCTAGTAAGGCGTGTTGAAAACGCTCGGCTTGTTGGTTTGAATCAAGGTAAAAGCAATGGTCTTTAATACCCGGGGTGTTGAAGTCGTTACTGACACTGCCAATGGCAATAACTAAATGATCATAGTGAACAGTTCGTTTAGGTAATATTTGATGCCCTAACTCGTCATATAGAGGGCTCAAGGTAATGGTTTTATTATTGTTATCGAGGTTACAAAAGGTACCAAGTTGGAAGTTATAGTGGTGCTTGGCGGCATGCGCTGAGTATACAACGCCATCTAAATCGGCATCAATAGAGCCGGTTGCTACTTCATGCAATAACGGTTTCCATATATGAGTGCGGTTTTTATCAATGAGTAATATATTTGCGTGTTGTTTCTTTCCTAATTTGTGCCCTAATTGAGTTGCTAGCTCCAGCCCACCAGCGCCACCGCCTATGATGACAATTTTTGGTATGGTTTTGTCCATGACTATGCCCTTAAAAATAATATACCGAAGCAATTTCTGTACGTTGATTTTTAAAATGACTTGGGTATCAAAAAATTATTTTGGCAAAGCATGCTTTTATAGGGCTATAGTGTGCGCCTAATTGAAGGATATGTCAGCAATAAATCCAATGATATGCTGTATACTGATATGCAAATATTTCATCTACTGCGCATTTACAGTATTTATGGGCACCGACATAAAAAGGACGCTTTTATGAGTACCTCGCTAGTTCAGTCTCTTGAGCAACATTTTGGTTTTAATCAGTTTAGAGCAGGGCAACAACAAACCATAGAACAACTGCTAAATGGTCAATCGTCACTGGCTATATTCCCAACTGGATCGGGTAAATCCTTGTGCTATCAACTTACTGCGTTACATTTACCGCATTTAACCTTGGTAGTATCGCCATTATTAGCGTTGATGAAAGATCAAATAAGTTTTTTAAACAGTAAAGGCATTTATGCCGCAAGTCTTGATTCAAGCCAAGATCAAATGCAAAGCAGTACGGTAATGAACGACGTGCGCAGTGGTAAAATTAAAGTGTTAATGGTGTCAGTTGAGCGCTTTAAAAACGAGCGCTTTAGAGAGTTTATTAGCCAAGTGGCACTTTCTATGTTGGTAGTAGACGAAGCGCATTGTATTTCAGAGTGGGGTCATAACTTTAGACCCGATTACTTAAAACTACCTCGTTACCGTGAAGAGCTAAATATTCCGTTAGTGCTACTATTAACCGCCACCGCGACTAAAAAAGTTAAACGCGATATGGCAGAGCGATTTGCTATTGATCCAAAATGCATTGTGCAAACGGGGTTTTATCGCGCTAATTTAGATTTAAATGTGCTGAGTGTTAAAACGGCTGATAAAAATACTGAGCTTACTGAAATTGTCCGTACGCAAACCGGCCTCGGTATTGTGTATGTTACGCTGCAGCAAAGTGCTGAACAAGTGGCCAATATGTTAAGCGCACAGGGCCTGCAGGCGGTGGCGTATCATGCAGGGCTTGAAGACACCCTACGCGGGCAAATTCAAGATGATTTTATGGCGGGAAAAATAAATGTAGTGGTCGCCACTATTGCCTTTGGCATGGGGGTTGATAAATCAGACATTCGTTTTGTAATTCACTACGATTTACCTAAATCAATTGAAAACTACAGCCAAGAAATTGGCCGTGCAGGACGTGATGGCAACCCATCGAATTGTTATACGCTGGCTAATCTAGATGGCTTAAATACAGTAGAAAACTTTGTGTACGGCGATACCCCAGAGCTCAGCGGTATTGAATATGTTATTAACGATATTCGCCAAGCTCAACAGCAATGGGAAATGCAAGAATATAGTCTTTCTAGCGAAAGTAATATTCGCCAGCTTGCCCTTAAAACCTTGCTGGTACAATTGGAAATGCAAGGTGCAATAACCCCGCAATATGCGTACTACGCCGATTTTAAGTATAAATTTCTAGTTGATAAAAATGAGTTGCTTAATCAGTTTGATCAGCAGCGCCAAGCTTTTTTATCGCAAATATTTAGCCACACCGACTTTAAAAAAATATGGGGCACACTTAACTTTGACTCCCTAACGCAAGCCGCACAGGTTGACCGTAAACGTGTTGTAGCCGCGCTTGATTATTTAGCAGAAAAAAACCTTATCACCCTTGAAACCAAACGTATTACTCAAGTGTACAAAGTGCATAGCGAGGTGATTAATAACCCTGCACTTGCCCAGCAGTTACATGATTACTTTACCGATAAAGAGCAAGCTGAAATAAAACGGATTGCTGCTTTGGTACGTTTTTTTGAGCTGCAATCTTGCTTAAGCTATAACTTAGCCCGTTACTTTGATGATGCGAATGCGCCACAGCAATGTGGGCATTGTAGTGTGTGCCGTGGACATGCGGTCAAGCTTGAATATTCAATCACTCCTGCAAAGATTGATACAGCGCTTATATATCAAAAGGTGGATGAGTTTTTGGTACATATGGCAACGAAAGGGGGGCATAATGTTGGCATTGAAACCCAATGTCGGTTTTTGGCGGGAATGAGTGTGCCGCTATTTGCACGCAATAAAGTACGGCAATTAAGTGGGTTTGCACTTTGCGAGCAACAGCGCTACAGCGAAATTAAAGCAATATTGCTATCAAGGTCGGCGCCTAATTAATATGAAAAACCAGTCTAAAAATAAAAAAGTGTTAATTTTTTGTTTCTTTTCTTCGCTTTACTATACTCAAATTGGCTATGACGGCCATTATAATAATGAGGTGATCAATGAAACTGCAAAAAATTATACTATTGGGGGTATTTGTATCAGCAAGTAGTTATGCTGAAATTAATATTTCAGGTTTCGCGAGTATTAATGCGGGTAAAGTGCTAAGCGGCACCGGTGTCCCGCAATATGGCGTTGAACCAACCTTTCTTGCGGACTACCCAAATGTAAGTGCCTACACTGAAGATTTATCCTTTTCGCCAGAGTCTTTGATTGGATTACAGGTATCAGGCGATTTAGGTGAAGGCCTTTCTGTCACTGGTCAGCTAGTTGCCAGAGGAGTTAACGACTTTGAGGCAAATTTTGAATGGGCCTATATTTCTTACGATATTAACGATAATTGGACTATTCAAGCCGGTAAGAAGCGTTTACCACTATTTTATTATTCAGACTTCTTCGATGTAGGTTATGCATATGTGTGGATGCGGGCCCCTGCTGACAACTATACATGGCAAGTATTTAACTACGAGGGGGTTAATTTACTTTACTCAGGCTCTGTAGGTGACTGGGGAGTATCTGCAAATGTTTATACCGGTAAAGAAGATGATGACGATAACAAACTGTTATCAGACTTCTTCTTTCAAGAGCCGACAAGAGAAATTTGGGAAGATATGCTAGGCGGCGTACTACTACTTAATCGTGACTGGCTCGAACTAAGAGTGACCCACATGCAATATACCAACAAGCGTTTTCGCGCGGGTGAACCCGTTTTGTGGGACGGTAAAGACAGCAGAGATGGTAAATTTTATGGCTTAGCTGCAAATCTTGATTTTGGTGATTTTTTTGTTTTAAGTGAACTTAACCGCTTAGACCTAGATGGTAATCTTGATACTTATATGATCAGTGCGGGCTATCGTTTTGACTCAATTACCCCCTATGTCATGTTTTCAGACTTTGAACAAGAAGGTGAGGGCGATACAGAGCAGCATAATACATTTGCTGTTGGTGTGAGGTGGGACTTTCATCCGTCAGCGGCATTTAAAGTGCAATACGATAGGGTTAAAGATGATTCGTTTGATTTAGCTGTGGCTGGTGATAGTAAAGCAATCACCCTTGGTGTTGATGTTGTATTTTAAGGAGAAGTAAAATGAAAAAATTAATATTTTGTGTAATATTCTTGTTTACTAACTTCGCCTATGCAGATTTTGCTATTATTGTGCATCCCTCAAATGAAAGTAGTTTTGATGAGTCTGTTATTAGTCGAATTTATACAGGAAAAGAAAAGTCATTTAGTAATGGTAATAAGATCATTCCAATATCTCAAGAATCAAGCAGTGCTGCAACCGAGCAATTTAATAGTAAATTGCTCAACAAAACTTCTAACCAGTTAAAAGCGTATTGGTCAAAACTGATTTTTACAGGAAAAGGCACACCGCCTAAAGAGTTAGAAAATGACAGTGAAGTGATCAAAATGGTCTCAGCTAACCCTAACACCATTGGCTTTGTTTCTTCATCGGCTGTATCGGATAACGTTAAAGTGGTTTTCACTTTTTAATCCGTAACTAATAAGCGTGCTGATTAACCAGCACGCTTTTTTAGTAATTGGTTAATTACATATGACGATGTTTATAAAATCTGACAGTTATTTTACTGTCACCATTGCTCCGCTCGTGTATCCTGTAGGTTGTATATCATTTCTCATAAGTCTGTATGTCAAACTCAATCATTGCTGTTGAAAATATCGATACAACCGCCGTTACTTGTGCTAATTGCCAAGCGTGTTGTTGCCAATTAGAAGTGCGTATTGTTAGTGATACCGGTGTCCCTTTTCAGTATATTGATTACGACAAATGGGGCAGTGAAGTCATGAAGCGCGGCGACGATGGTTGGTGCCAAGCACTCGATCGTAATACGTTAATGTGTACTATTTACGAAAATCGCCCATTAACGTGTCGAGAATTCGAAATGGCGTCAGATGAATGTATTACCGAACGCGAGATTGCAGGAATATAATAAATTACTGCGCTATTACTCCGTTAACAAGTTAGCAGTAAGTTCTAATGCAAAATGGCTGTTAATTTTAGTATTTGCTAAAGCCTGACATATAAATAAATTTCTACACAATTCATTTGCCTAGAAAGTTTTTATAGTCTAATTTTTAAGCTTACTACTTCAAATCCTCAGGACATTGGCTTGCTTGTTTAAGCCTAAAATTATGCGACTAACACTCATACATTCTTTGCAAGGAAAAATGCTGCTTTATTTGGCATTTCCCGTAATGCTTATTATTACTGGTATTTTGAGTTACTGGTATTCAACCAGCCTTAATCAGGCTGTTATGCAAGCAAAGCTTAACTTGAGTCAGACCGCCGATACTATTGCTGCAAAAGTAAATGAAGAGACGCAATTGGCAGTACGCACTACCGAAATTATGGCCTTAGCACAGCAAAATGGGTTGTTTGGTGATAGAGAGGCAAGTATTAATTTTGTTCGTGCAGTGCTTAAAATGAATCCTTCATTCGTGGGGGCTTCTTTTGGTTATGAACCTAATGCCGATAATCAAGATCAAGCCTATGTGAATGCTTCGCCATTAAAAGAGGGCGTTTATGTAGACCAAACCGGTCGTTTTTTACCTTATTGGCATCGTGATTTTAGTGACTCTGAACGCTTGCTACTTGAGCCCTTGGTGGACATGGAATCTAGTCTTTATTATGAGGGAGTACGTCAACAGTTTTTACGTGATGGCAATACCGAAACGATGATCACTGAGCCCTATGTTTACGAGGGAAGAATGCTAGTTGAACAAAGTTCGCCCATTATCATTAATGATAAATTTGTCGGTATGGCAAGCGTAGATAGAGCACTTGCTGACATCACTGAGTTTTTACAAACCATAAAGCAGCAAGTAAAAATTGATGTTTTGCTACTCAGTCAACGCGACAACGTGATTGCAACGACATTGAATTACTCAGGATTAAAAACGAAAGCAATTTTAGATACTAATTATGCAAGTATAGCCAAGCAGCTAAAGTCACAGGGACAAGAAAGAGAGGTACTATCTGCTAACGATCCTTTTGATTCTGGGGTTTTCTATTTTGATAAGGCCAAGGTTGCTACTGGTAATTGGACAGTGATAGTGCGCCGCTCTGAATTGGATATTATTGGGCCTATTCAAGCGCAATTTAAACCATTATTGGCAGCCGCTTTTGCAAGTGTATTACTGATTTTTTTACTCTTTTGGTATTTTATTAACAGAACAACTAAGCGTATTAATATTGCGATTAAATCTGTTGAACAGCTAGCTAATGGAGATTTATCCATTCATGCTCAAAAATATATGGCTCAAAAAGATGAGCTTGGCACTATGTTTAGAAGTTTTGAGCGTTTAATTAAAGCCAGTAAAGATATTGATCAGGTTTGCTCAGCTATAGCCAGTGGCGACTTTTCTCAAACTGTATCTAAGCGCGGCCCTCATGACCGTCTAAGTGATTCTATTAATTTAATGTCGAGTAAACGCTATGAGGCAGAACAAGCTTTACTTGAACAAACCATAAAGCTTCGCCGCACTCAGCAAGAGCTTGTTGAAGCAGAAAAAATGTCATCACTTGGCAGTTTAGTTAGTGGCGTCGCACATGAAGTGAATACGCCATTAGGTGTTTGTGTAACTGCGACGTCGCATTTGAGACAAATACTAATTGAAACTAAAAACAAAGTTGCTTCTGACTCCTTGAGTAAAACGCAGTTTAGCGAATTTATTACTGAAGTTGATTTAAGTTGTGACATTTTACTGAAAAATATGCAACGCGCCGCTGGTTTAATCAGCAGCTTTAAACGTGTTGCGGTTGATCAAACCACAGAAGAGCTCCGTAGCTTATATATTAGCCAATATTTTAATGAAGTGCTCAGAAGCCTGTATCACACAGTAAAAACGACAGAGATTGATATTAAGGTTACAGCAACCGAGCTTGAACCAGAGGTCTACTCTGATCCGGGGGCTTTAGCGCAAATTTTTACAAACTTAGTCATGAATTCTATTGTCCACGGCTATGGTAATGGCAATCGAAAAGGGCTAATCACGGTTCATATAGAATACTCAGAATATGTTCAAATTCATTATCAAGATGATGGATGCGGCTTGACTGAAGAAGCTCGAAAAAGAGTGTTTGATCCCTTTTACACCACAAATAGAGCGGGTGGCGGTAGCGGTTTAGGCATGAATATTGTGTATAACCTTGTTGTACACCGCTTGAAAGGGCAAATATTTGTAAAGAAAAAACAAACACCAGGTGTTTATTTTTTCATTCAATTTCCCTTAACGCTATCAACTCAATAATTAGCAGGGTGTGTTTATGGATTGGTTACAAGATGATGACGTTTTAAAGCAGGCTTTGGATATTGAAAACGTTGAACCATGGAAAATTTTAGTGGTGGATGACGATGATTCGGTGCACCAAGTAACTCAACTTGCAATGAAGCGCTTTGAATTTGAGCAACGCCCTATCGAGCTGCACAGTGTTTATAGTGCAGCTCAAGCAAAAGAAAAACTACAAAGCTCAGAATGCTATGCTTTAATTTTGCTCGATGTTGTTATGGAGACAGAGCATGCAGGCTTAGAGCTTGCTCGTTACATACGCCAAGACTTACAAAATGTGTACAGCCGAATTATTTTAAGAACCGGACAGCCAGGGGTTGCGCCAGAGCGCAGTGTTATCCGCGATTATGATATTGATGGCTATAAAGCAAAGAGCCAACTGCAAAGCCATGACCTTGAATTAATTTTTTATACTTCTTTGCGAGCGTATCGCGATATTTGCATGTTACAAACCCACCGCCATAATTTAAAGCGACTAATAAAAGCAATTTCTACTATTACCCAAATTGGTGATTTAGTTGAGTTTACCTCTGTTGTTATGGAAGAGCTTAAGTTAGTGCTGAATATGAGCGAGGCAAATCTCTATATTGATGCGCCTAAAGTATTTGGCATTTGCCAGCTAGATCAAAGACTACAAATGATCGAAGGAGAGCTTTCTGGCATACATTTATTCACGGGCAACGGAATTGACAGTATTCCACAAAAACATCAAGAGTATTTTTTAAGAGCAAAGCAAACTAAGCAGAATTTTATAGCAGATGATCATTATGTTTATTTTCATCACTCCCAAAAAGGGCTCGATTCTATTTTAGCATTCCAATCATTACAACCGGTTAAAAAAGAAGCTCAGCAACTAGTCGATTTATTTTTAGGTAATGTGGTTTTAACATTTGAAAGCCTATTATTAGCCAATTCAGTTGAAGAAACACAACAGCTTGCTATATCGTTAATGGGTGGGGCGATGGAGTCACGCTCTAAAGAGACAGGTTCCCACGTGATCAGGGTAGGTTTATATGCCAAATTGTTAGCTGAGTTACATGATCAAAATAGAGCATATTGCGATAGAATTAGTTTAGCAGCGCAGTTGCACGATGTAGGAAAGGTTGGCGTTCCAGACTTGATTTTAAACAAACCTGCTAAATTAGACCCTGATGAATGGGAAATTATGAAACAGCACACCACCAAAGGCTGGGAAATACTCAAAGGTACGGGAAATCCTGTCATTGATATGGCGGCTAATATTGCGATTGATCATCACGAACGATGGGATGGAGCGGGTTATCCGCACGCTAAAAAACAGCAAGATATAAGTTTAGAGGGCCGAATTACTGCGATTGCAGATGTGTTTGATGCGTTATGTTGTCGTCGTTGTTATAAAGAGCCTTGGAGCATGGATGAAGCAAAAGCTGAGATAATTAAAGGCGCAGGTAATCATTTCGATCCGACGTTGGTTGAATTATTTGAATTGAATTTTAATGCGTTTAAACAAATTTATTTAGACAGGCCTGAGTAACGAGATTGTCGCTCTGATTGCGTTAGCCACAATCAAAGCGAACATAAAATTAGTCGTATTTAGCTTCAAGCTCGTTGGCAGTATGAAACTTTTCGTGAGATTGTAATTGCTCATCGTATTTAACTAGGTTTTTAAAGTGCCCTAGTTGGCCAGCGTTTTTAACGATTTCAACAATAAACGACATCATAAAATCGGCACCAGTGAGAGTATCGCCCACTAAATAACGTTTGCCTTCAAGGCGGCTGTTAAAATAGCTAATTACTTTAGCGGTTTCAGTATCGGCATAGCCCTCTAAAAATTGCGTTTTAGCACCATCTTTCTGGACAAACATTTTTAGCAATAATGGTAAAATTGCAGAGCTTTCTGCAAAGTGAAGCCATTGTTGGTAGTCTACAAATTCTGCAGTACCTGTGACTGGTGCAAACTTACCTTTGCCATATTTAGTGATCAGGTAATCTGTGATAGCACCAGACTCGGCGATCACTAAGCCATCATCTTCTATAACTGGCGATTTACCCAGCGGATGCACACTTTTAAGCTCATCAGGGGCTAAAAAAGTTTCAGTATTGCGCTGATAAGCAACAATTTCGTAATCAACCTCAAGCTCTTCTAATAACCAAATAATACGTTTAGAACGAGACTTGTTTAAGTGGTGTAGTTTAATCATTTTCTTCCTTATTGAGCTGTGTTGAATTACAACACAGCCTGAATGTTATTATAGTGGGCTGTTAATCTTTACTACGGTTTTACCAAAGTTCTTCCCGCTGATCATGTCGTTAAATGCGCTGATGGTTTTTTCAAAACCATCTACAAGATGTTCGCGGTACTGAACTTTTCCGTCTTGCAGCCACTTTTGCATGTCTTGTGCAAATTCGTCATAACGATCGCCATAGTCATCAAAAATGATAAAGCCCTGCATTTTAATACGCTTAGTTAACAATTGTCCCATTAGCATACCTGATCTATCAGGACCTTCAGGCAAGCTGGTGGCATTATATTGCGATACCAAACCACAGATAGGCACGCGTGCTGAGGTATTAAGCAAAGGTAATACGGCATCAAACACTTTTCCGCCCACATTTTCATAATAAACATCAATGCCTTGCTCACATGCTTTTTCTAACTGCTCGGCAAAATCTTCGGCTTTATGGTCAATACATGCATCAAAACCAAGAGTTTCAACAGCATGAGCGCATTTTTCGCTGCCTCCGGCAACGCCTACTACTTTACAGCCTTTAATTTTAGCTATTTGACCAACCGTTGCGCCTACTGGGCCTGTAGCTGCTGCAACAACAACGGTTTCACCCGCTTTAGGTGCGCCAATATCTAGTAAGCCCATGTAGGCGGTAAAGCCAGGCATACCCATAATACCAAGTGCATAAGACGGATTAGTTGGCTCTTTACCTAATGACATTAAGCCCTCGCCATTTGAGATAGCGTAAGTTTGCCAGCCTGTATATGCTAATACCCATTCGCCTTCGCTAAACTTATCATTTTTAGATGATTCGACTTGGCAAACCGTTGCACCAACCATTACATCGCCAATTTCTACAGGGTCGGCATACGATTTAGCATCGCTCATGCGACCACGCATATAGGGGTCCAGTGATAAATAAATAGTACGCAGCAATACTTCACCATCTTTTAATGATGGTAACTCTACGTTTTTAAGTTCAAAATTTTCATTAGTAGGAGCACCATATGGACGTGATGCTAAAGTAAATTGACGACTGGTTGTGGACATAAAAACCTCCAAATAAAGTGAAAAACCACCTACTACCGAATGTTTAAGCTTTAAAACTATACATTGCTCAACAATAATGCGCGGATAGGTAGAAAAGATTTGTACCTTGATACACGAGCTTTGGGCGAGAGGTGGTTAATTCAACCGTCGAAAGAATTTAATTAGAACAATTACTCTGTTTTAGCACACTAAATAGATGGCTATCAAAATAGTGACCATTTTTATAAATTGCTTTCTTTAAAATAGCTTCGTTATTAAAGCCATTTTTAAGCAACGCGCTCATTGAGCCAACATTACCTGCAAATACAGCCGCATGAATACGGTTTAAGTTAGTACTTTCAAACACTTCTTTAGTAATTAACTCTATGGCTTGGGTAATAATACCTTGCCCCCAATACTGCTGACTAAGCCAATAACCTATTTCGCCACTGCGGCTATACTCAAATTCACCAGGAATAACACCAATACAACCAACACACAGGCCATCAACTTCAATGGCTTTAATGATGCCAAATTTTGCTCCTTCGTTCACCCACCAGTTTGCATCTGCTTGGGTATAAGGAAATGGAATTTTAGAGGACAAATAGCGAGCTACTTGTTGATCGTTCAAAATGGTGACTATTTGGCAGGTATCGTGTTGTTTAAATGCTCGTAAAGTGATCATGCTACAAATGAGTTTGTTATTATCAGCCAATAACTTAGCAAGCTTTAAACGCTTAAACAATGAAAAACAATTCATTAAAATTAAAGTGTATACAGGTATAACTTTGCTTAAAACTCTTTTAAAATGTAAAAAACACCCAGACAGAGTCTCTATGCATCCTCATATCGAAGCCCTTTATAATAGCGCTAAAAAGCCCAGTCGTTTAATTATTGGTTTAATGAGTGGCACCTCTTTAGATGGTTTAGATGTGGCGCTATGTAAAATAACCGGTGCGGGTTTACATACACAAATAGAGGTTAAAAATTTTACTACGGTTGAATACAGCGACGAGTATAAAACTAAAATAAAGCAGGTATTTGCCAAGCGCGAATGCGATTTAGAAGTGCTGACTTTGTTACACCCTTGGGTGGGAAAACTCCATGGTGCTATGGTTAATCAGTGTTTAATTGCATGGGGTATTGACCCTGCGAGTATTGATGCCATAGCAAGCCACGGGCAAACTATTTATCACTGTCCGCAGTCGCAGCATAACCATCATGACTTTAAACATGGCACCTTGCAAATAGGTGATAGTGACCAAATAGCAGTTACTACAAGCATTACCACTGTTGGCGATTTTAGGCAAAAGCACATAGCCGCAGGGGGCGAAGGCGCACCTTTAGCGGTATATGGCGATTATTTATTTTTTGCCAGCCCTGATGAAAACCGCATTTTATTAAACATGGGTGGCATTGCAAACTTAACGTTTTTACCTAAAAACGGTGATACTAGTAGCGTGTTTAGTAGCGACATAGGCCCAGGTAACACCATTATGGATGCCTACGTTCAGTCTTATTTTAAAGGGCTGCATTATGATGAGGGCGCAAAGCTTGCCAAAGCAGGCAAGGTGAATGCAAAACTGCTAAAAGCGCTCAGCGATAATGCATTTTTTAAATTACCACTGCCAAAAACAACAGGGCCTGAGGTGTTTAATTTAGCCTTATTACGCGCAGCCCAAGCCCAAACTGCAACCCAAGATTTAAGCCATGAAGATGTGTTGGCGACATTAAATGCGCTTTCTGCGACTACGATTGCTAGGGCGTTAAATGACTGTGCTGAAGGGGTTCAAAACTGTGTGGTATATGCCAGTGGTGGAGGAATTCATAATCCATTATTGATGGAGCAATTACTAATACACTGCCCAAATATTAAGGCGTTTAAGAATACTGATGATTTAGGTGTTCACCCCGATGCCAAAGAGGCGGTGCTGTTTGCTATTTTGGCAAACGAATGTTTAGCAGGGCAGCGACAAAGTGCAAAAAATAAAAGGGGTGGAATTTTAGATATTACTATGGGTAAAGTGAGCTTTGCTGATTAACTAATTAAAGCTTAATGGAAAAGTTTATAACAAGAGCTAAAAAAGTGAGATTAAAGCTGTTCCCACACTGGCAAGGTACTGACGAACGCGATGAGGCTTTGGCGGCGTAATCGTATTTATTGGTACAGTATATCCATTACCAAATTGGTTAATGTGCATATCAAATTGCAAGCTATTTTTTAACGTACCGTGTTTACCATGCAAAATCATTTGCATTACAAAACCACGACGGTGCGCTATTTGACTTAACCTAAGCGTGACTCGTCCTTGCTCTAAATCAAGTTGGCTGAGCTTTTTTTCTGTGTAGTACTGGGCTTCACGTGCGTTTGGCAACGTTGCGCTAAGTGAAATAATATCACCTTCATGGGCAGCCTCAGGCAAAACGCATTGCAAAGCAATTTGATGCTGGCTATTGGCCTGCTGTGACAGCGTTTCAAATTCCATGCTGTGGCTCAGTGCCGCAGAGATAGGATCTTCAAATGACGGTAGTGCAAAGGTTAATTGCACCATGGATTCACTCATGGGGGCTTATAAAACTATATTGACTAATAATGCAGCTATTATCGCTGATGATTGTTGCATAATTATGACTAAGCTAAAGCGCTTAATACAAATGCTAGTTTTAATTGTGATTTTGAACTAAAGGTATTGTTTTAAATCAGTATTATATTTACGGAATAAATTATAATAGCCGCTCAATAACCACTGCGATAAACGTATATACAATTTAAGAATGGATTAACGTCTTACCTCAGCGATTAAAAAACAATACTCTTACTGAATTTTTTGTTAATTGCGCCAGTTTTTTATTGTTAAATAATGGGTGCTTTTTTGTGTTTGTTTCAATTTTGCAACAAAATAGCTTGAAAAAAAACCAAGCTAGCCATAAAGTGCAGTTAGGGGCCCAAATACATAACACACTACCAAACGGGTTGTGAGAAATTAGATGGCACTAATAAAAAATAATTTATGGAAACTCTTTTGTTTTTTGCTATTGGGCGGTCTAGTCCTATTAAGCGTTTTGTTGGCTTATGAATGGCGAAATATCGAAAAAGAATACCGCACAAGCTCCCAAAATCGTGTGGAGTTTTCTGCGCAAGCACTTAAAAGCACCCTCAGAAATAAAGAGCTTATGCTGGATCTAATTGGCAGAGATATTCTTTCAAACAATAACTTACCCGAGAAAACATCAACAATAAAACTCCTCGACAATATTTTACTAGAAAACCCTGTGTTATTAGGCTTTGGACTGTTTAATCCCCAAGGGGAAATTATTTACTACAGTTCAAATTTAAATGCCTCAACAATGATCAACCTTAAGAAAAATGAAAAAACCCGTCAAAGTTTTGCACAAACTCTTAGTTCAGACAAAATGGTCGTAGGGCAAACTTATTTTAATCAGTCGTTACAAGAATGGGTTATTCCAATAAGGAAGTCATTACGCGACAAAAGTGGCTCTGTGATTGCTGTAATGACTGCGGGATTGGCTGTATCAAGAGGCGCTAAGTACCTCAGTATTTTGCAAAGTAATAGTGACGATTACATTATCATAGCAAGAGAGATTGATGGTTTTATTCAATACACTTCCGTAAAAGATGCAGACATAGCTAGCTATACAAAAACCAAAATTAAGCAGGCGTTAGGGTTATCTGATAATTCTTTGATAAAGCAAACGGGCAAGGATAAAGAAATATTTAAATCCTCAGAAGAGGTGTTTAGTATTGATACACATATAGGAGATAAACCTTATATCACATCTGCAAAATTTGATAATCGCTATCAGTTATGGACACTCTCAAACAGAGCGATGCAGCCAATAAAAAGTGTATTTTATTGGAAGGTCTGTTGGTATTCCTTCATTTATTTACTGATTTGTACGCTCTTATATTTTGGTTTTAGATTTATTGCTCGTGCTGAGCAAAAACGGATTGATGAGCTGTTTTATCTTTCTCGTAATGATGATTTAACTAAGTTACCTAATCGAAAAGCACTGCGTGATAGTTTTGAAGCGAAAAAAGAGACATCGTTTAGCTTAGCAATTATAAACATTACCAATTTACGTTCGATGAATAATCGCTTCGGTATGGAGTACAGTGATAAGGCAATTAAAACCTATGCTGCAATGTTGCAAGCGACATTTGCAGCTCCATATTTGGTTTTTAGAAACAGTGGCAATGAATTTTGCATTATTACACCGCATTTATTGGATGAACAAAACAGGCATGTGTTTGAACAAAGCCTAGAGTCCAGCATTCAACATTACGAAGTTAATAACTCTGAACGTCTTTTAAATATTAGTGTAGGTGTGGCCAACTACCCAGAGCATGGCACAACCAAAAGTAAACTAGTGCGCAGCGCACATTTGGCTAATCAATGGGCAAAAGATACAGGACAGTGGCTGTGCCATTACCATGCAGGTATAAAACAAGCTTATTTACGCCGTTTAAAAGTAGAAGAGCGGTTAAATGTAGCGCTAAGTGAGCAATCATTCTCTATGGCCTATCAGTGCCAAGTAAATGAACAGGGTAAAATTCATGCTATGGAAGCACTAATTCGTTGGCATGATAGCGAGTTGGGTATGGTTTCACCTGCTGAGTTTATTGCTATTGCGGAGCAAAGTGATTTAATTTTTAAAATCGGTGACTTTGTTTTAGCGCGCTCTATTAGTGAATTTGCAACGATGCAACAACATAGCGATACGCCTCTTGAACTAGCAATTAACATTTCTGTGATGCAATTTCAAAGCAGTGCTTTTATTCCTAAATTATTGCAAAGTATAGAGGCGCACAATGTTGCTCCGCACAGTATCATTTTAGAAATTACAGAGTCACTGTTTATGGATAACCTTGAGCATGTGATTGAAACTATACTGAGCTTAAAATCGCGTGGAATACGTTTCTCGATGGATGATTTTGGTACAGGCTATTCATCACTGAGTTTATTAAGACGCCTGCCCATAGATGAACTTAAAATAGATAAAAGCTTTGTAGATGATATTTTAATAGATCCTAAGTCTATCAGCATGGTGCAAAGTATTATTGCCATTGCCTTCAGCCATAACATAAGTGTTATCGCTGAAGGCGTGGAAGAGCAGGCACAATTTGATATGTTAGTGGATATTGGCTGTAAACGTTTTCAGGGGTATTACTTTTACAAACCTGTGAACGCGACCTCTGTAATTGAATACCTGCAAGCTAACTAGTAGCCGCGCGACTAAGGCGATCATTCACTGCAGCCCACTCACTGCTTATTGGCGGCTTTTCGATATAAATAGTTAATGGGGTCGTCTCATCAATAAGATGCAGTGCTTTATACATATTTTTAGCGTATTCAATAGGGCAACTACTGAGCTTAGTAATACGCTCTGATGGAATGTCGCCCGCTAATAATTGCTGTTGCAATTGAGTAGAATAGATTAAATAGTGACTTTTACTCTGAGAGTTTTCACTCAAAATTTTAGCGAAATCTTCAGTATTAGCCAACATGGCTGGTGCATGAGGCTGATAATGCGCTTTTACATTACCCGGTACCACTTCGTTATGTGAATGTGGCGTGCTGACATGCAGTCCAGTTTTTTGCAAAATATCAGATGCTGAAATTGGTCCTGGGCGTAATATGCGTAACTGCTCTGAGCTGGCATCGACAATGGTCGATTCAATACCTACATTACATTCACCTCCTTGTAATACCGCACTAATACGACCATTCAAATCGCGCATAACATGAGCTGCGTTGATTGGGCTCAACTGCTTGTATCGATTAGCCGAGGGAGCTGCAAGACCAGTATTTAATTGTTTTAGTACCGCTAAAAACTCAGGATGCGCAGGCACGCGAAGTCCAATTGTGGGCAAGCCGCCTGTTACCGGACTGTTTAAATCATCTTTAGCATTTAAAATTAGGGTGAGTGGGCCGGGCCAAAATGCATCAGCAAGCGTGATGGCCGCCTTATTTACATTTTTTGCCCAGCGGTGCACATGCGACTGATTGGGAATATGCACAATGAGCGGGTGATTTGTTGGACGTCCTTTCGCGGTAAATATTTTCGCTACAGCATCACTATTAGTCGCATCTGCGGCTAAGCCATAAACGGTTTCTGTGGGTAAGGCAACGCATTCGCCGGCTTTTAATAGTGCTACGGCTTGGTTAATACGCTCTTCAGTATTTAATAATTGAGTCGGTTGTATTGATGTCATAATAACTCTTAAGGATTACAAAACTGGCAATATGTTGCATCGGCAACGTGTTTTTTATTCGCTTCAATATGGTTATAGCCGCAGCTATCACACAAAGAGGTTGTTGATTTTACTTGTTGTGTGGGCATGTTACACAGTTCACAGGGTAAGCCTTTAGTGAGTTGTTTGGCAACAAAGTTAGCACACTGGCATTGTGGACATTTTGATGCCAACCGCCTTGCTAAGTCCTCGGCAGCGAGGCGAATAATAGCTTGGCGTTGCGGGCTATACATAGCTCTTAAATCAGGCGTGATTATGCCTGCTTTGGGCACTTTCTCTTTAAATAAAGCAACCAAGCCTTCAAAGCTTAGCCCTTTAAAAAGTGTTTGAGTGTCATCAAGTATCCAGTGCTGCTCTTTAAAGCGCTGGCATGCGACCGTGATTGATTCAACATTAGTCTCGCTGTTAATGGTTAAGCTGCTAGGTGAAAATGGCCCGCCTGCATGTCCATAAATAGCGATGTCTGTGCGTTTATCGTAAAAACAAATTACTTCTTCATCCCAGTTCATTAACCCAGGGTATGGGCCACCTCCAAAGCTGCCTTCACTACCAAGCCCATATTGCTCGCCAGTGAGTTCACACGCTTGTTGAGCTTTTATTAGTGCCGCTATTTGGGCACTGCAATCACGCTGCACTTCATTAGTAAACATCCCAAGCGTATCGGTATCAAATAGACTGGTTGTTACCACATTATAGCCAAGTGGTTTCAATGCGAGTGCGATCAAGGGTGCCTTTTTATGTTTAGTGGCAATGACGGCGTTTAACATTAATTATATCTGCTCTGTGGAGGGGGCAATTGCAATGAAGTGTCCATTTTCAAAGCGCTCTAGCGTATTGTCATCGCCCCAACGAATGAGTGTTAGCCAATGGTTATCAATTAGTTCCTTCACCATCGTATGCTTGTTATAAATTGCTGCGATTGCTGATTGTGGCGCAGCAATATATACATTAAGGCGAATAGGTTCGTGCATCCATTTATCGCCATTGTGTAGCGATTGTATGGCCAAGCCTATGCGCAGGTCGCCGCCATTACCTTCAAATAAGCCTATGTTACCGCCCACCGTATTATGAAGTATTTTATTACCACTGCCGTATTTGTGATTGTCGTTAACCGAGGCATTATATTGGCTATTGATCCAATGGGTGACTATCATAGGCGCAGTCATAATAAGCTCTAATATTGCAAAGTCGTTATCGCTTTCCCAATCATAATCGTGTAAAAAACAGCGCCCCTGTAAGTTAATACTTCGCGTCCATGAGCGCGGCGCGACAATAAAGGCGGCATTATTTGCAAGTCCCCATTCAGGCCGCACCTGCGACCAATCGCGGGCGCGTTGATGATAAGCGTGATTAATTTCATCCGCTGATTTATCAATCAGCTTTGGCTCTATATTAACTAAGCGTTCGCGCTGAGCTGTTTGTGTTGCCACACTGAGCCATTTTTTTAGATTATCATCCAATTGAGCATCATAGGTGGTTATCACATCTGTGGTTGTATTATGAATGGCTGCAATAAACTGGGTGTTTTCTGACAGTGTGAGTCCCCGAGTTTTAAGCGCTTGACGTACTTGAGCATCGTTAAGTAGGCTTGCGAGCACTCGCACATTTACTTCACCACTTTGCCCGCCACAGGCGCCGCAATCTAGGCCAGCACTGTGTAAGTTATTGGTTGTATGGCTAGCATGACCCACTAACATCACCTGTGGTGCCAACGCTTTTATACCTAAAGTAGTAAGCACTTTTTGGGCTAAATCGGTTTTGTCTTTTAGGGTAAGTTGCTGCTGGTTTTGTGTTAATTGCCAGTCAGTTGGGGTGCACTTTTCAGCATCGCCTTTAGATAAAAAGGTATTTTTTATTAGTTTAAATGCGTATAGCCAACCTGCTGACTCAACCATAGAAAACGATGAAGGGGCCGATTTTGACCAGCTTTGCCATGTGGCACTATTTTGGCGTGATGCTTCAAGTGTCGCGTCTTTGTGAGTTTGCGTGGCATGTATAGCCGGTTTAAGTAGCCCAGGGAGCTGTGGGCGAGTAATAGCACTGCCATTTTCTTGATATTCCAGAGGTAAACCAAAAAAACCGGCAAAGCCAAAAGTTTCAATATGTTGACTTTGAGACTCTAGCGCACGGCGAATCACTTCCGAGCGAACATCAATACAAAACACCGCTTGTAATTGAGCGTTTTTCACGGGGGCTTTAGTCGCGGTTTGCAGCGCATCATTAAGTGGATATTGAAAACTTAGTTCTAGCGCTTTTGCCCACACCCATAATGGTTTTTGTGCTAGTTTATGTGCATGTAGGCGCTCAACGACAAGCGCTTTTTCTTGTTGCCACTGATTTTGTAGTTGCTTAAATGTAGCACTATCGTGATTGGCTAGGTACTGCCAAATCACTAAGTCCCATGCCATGCGCATGGCCAGAAGTTGCTTCATCTCATTTGTTGGCGTGTCGTAAAGCTGACCTTGAAAACGCAAATACGCAAGCCAAGATGCCCAGCCGTTAATATCTAAAAGCAATGAGTGAGCGTATAACTCTAACGAATCATTGTCTATATTAAGCGTTTTAAGGGTCAGTGCAATCAGTTCATCTGCGCATGTAGGTAATTGCTTAAAGTAGCCATTTAAATGCCGCTCATCCATAACAATGCTAATGCCTTTATCCGCTTGAATAACAGTTAGCCAATGGCGATATAATTCAGATGGGGCTTGAGTATCATTACGATGCAGCATGGGACCGAGTTGTTGATAATGCGCAGCACAAAACTGACTTAACTGATGAGTAATTTCATCATGCCAAGCCATTTTATGCTTATTACGTTGCTGGTCGAGTAAATCAGCAATGTTGTGCCAGTCTACTAATGGCACATCAATCTTAAGCGCTTGTAATAGTTGCTCTTTATTAAAGTCACTATTAAGTAGCGTTGCGGCATCGGCTAAGTATTTGTCGGTAATTATGCCGGTGTTATATTTTTGAAGATAAAAATCACTAGGCATTAGCATGTTGGCATTACATAAGGTATCCAGTCGTGCGCTTACATCTTCAATTGGCATATGGCGCATTTCCCAAAATGGGTTAACTGCAATCATCTGATCTAACGGCCAGTTTGGTGCTATGTAACCGCATACTTTATCAAGTAGGCTCTTTTGACTGTCGCTTAGCGAGAGTGCTCTATTATCTGAAGGCGTTAGAGTGCTCATTTTGATTCCTCAATAGTGATCCCAACGGCATGATTTTTTAAATCAGTGTGGCCATTATTAGGCAAATTTATCGGCCATATTTTTAGTGTTAATCGTGTAAACCACTCATCTAAATACAAACCTGCAAATAATAAAGTAGACAGTGATTTAACCTGAGGGCGCCAAGATTGATAGCGCAAACAGTAGCTTGCTATCATTAAGGTTAAAATAAGGGCTATTATCCAACTGTCGGCCAGGCTAAATGCAGGTTCGCGCCACTGCTCAAGGGGAAGTGCAAACGCAAAGATATTTTTAGCCGCTACATAGCTAAAGACCACTAATAGTGCAATTAACAGTTTTTTACTGCGTGTTTTAGCCGTAGCTGTACCATGCTGATTTGCAAGCAAAATGGTTAACGCTGATGCTAAAAGCAACCAAATACTTACCGCTCCCTGATAAGAGCTGATAAACCATGCTGCACCAACGATTATTATTGAAATAAGCGCACCGGCTAACCAGTCAAAGCATACTGGTGATTGTTTTGGCATATGGCGACGGATCAGATCTTCATTTACGCCGTTACCTGAGTTTAAAAATGCGAAAGCTTTATAAGTTGAGTGGGTAACAAGGTGAAGTAAAGCCAGCTCAAATAACCCCAGCGCACACTCTACCAGCATTAACCCCATTTGCGCACTGGTAGACCAGGCAAGCCGAACTTTAACGCTTATTCGAGTGGTCATTATTAATGCGCTGATCACCGTAGTTAAACCTGCAACAATTAAAATTAACCATTGGGCTGCGCTAGCTTGAATAAACAAAGGAGCAAATAAAATTAATAAAAAGCCACCTAAATTAATGACTCCCGCATGTAATAACGCGCTCACCGGTGTCGGTACTTCAACCACTTTAATTAGCCAGCCGTGTATTGGGAGTTGAGCGCATTTTATTAAAGCCGCAAAGGCAATTAAAAAAGCGGCGACTTGCTCTGCAAAAGACAGTGGTAGTGTGGTGGTGTTATAAAAGGCGGTTATATCACTTATGTACAGGCTATTGTGAGTGAACCACAAAATACCAAATGCAATTAGTAATAAGGATTCGGCAACACGTGCCACAATAAATTTTTTATGGGCGGCAAGCACCGCTCGTGGGCGCTCAGGGTAAAACATTAAAAGTTTATGTAGTGCTAAACTTATCGCCACCCAGCCTAGCCAAAATAGCGCTAAGTGGTTACTCATAACCACAACTAATACGGCAGTGATGGTAAGTAGTAGCCATCGCCAAAAGTAGTTTACACGTGGCTCACCTTGCATATAGTGCTTACAAAAGCGAATTAATATTAGCGTGATAAATAATATAAGCCCCAGCATAATAATTCGGGTCATGGTCAGCGATAAGAAACTGAGTAAATTAAAAGCATAAATTTGATGAAGCGTAATAGCTGTTATAAATGCAAGGCTATTAAACACCATTACTTTAAACAGCACATGACCATTTGAAGCGCGCGATTGTTGGCCAATTAACCAGGCTGCTATAAATGTGCTTAAAGGCATTATTAGCAGTAACAACGAAATAATATACTCACTCATTCAGTGCTCCTTATTTAGTGAGCAAAGTATGGCAAACTAGATAACTAAATAAAAATAGATATAATGCATGTAAACGTTCTATAAAAGAGAACAATAATGAGCCGTTTAAATTATCATCATTTATATTATTTTTGGTCGGTTGCTCGCATTGGTAACTTAACCCAAGCCGCGAAAGAGCTGCATTTGTCACAGTCAGCGCTCTCTACGCAAATAAAACAATTAGAGCACACTATTAATATTGAGTTATTTGAACGTAAAGGCCGCACACTCGCATTAACCGATATGGGAAAGCGGGTGCAAATGTACGCCAACGATATATTCACCAAAGGGGAAGAACTGTCTTCTTTTATTCATAAAGGGGTGATTTCGCAAACCCAGCATTTATCAATCGGAGTGCTCAATACGCTCTCTCGTAACTTTATCGAAGAGTTTATTAATCCCTTAATGAGCAATGACGAAGTACGCTTTTCGCTGACTGCAGGGCGTATGGATGGGCTGTTAAATGGCTTGGCAGAACACGAACTGGATTTAGTTTTAACTAATAAACCCATCGGGCTTGAGCACTACGATCAGCTTTGGCAAAGTCAGTTGGTATCTCGTCAGCCATTAGCTATAGTGGGTCCAGCTGATAAAAAAATACGTGGCCAATTTCCAACAGGTTACACGGATGCACAGTGGGTGTTACCCGCTAAAACTTCTGCTATTAGAGACTCATTTAATGCTTTGTGTGCTCGTTGGCAGTATCAGCCAAAAATAAAAGCAGAGGCTGATGATATGGCTATGCTGCGATTACTTGCCCGTGATAGTGGTGCGTTATCGGTATTGCCATCAGTTGTAGTAAAGGATGAAATAGAACAAGGCCTACTAGTTGAATATCAGCGTTTACCCGATGCGTTTGAGCACTTCTATGCCATTACCGCGCAGCGCAAGTTTGTACCAGACATATTAAAGTCGCTGCTTGCCAAAACCTGCTAATTACTTTTAAAGTATGTTTTTTGCGTAAATACTTTATTTTTAAATAATAAAAAAAGAATTAAAGCTTTTAATTCGTTGGCCGATACCGTATTTATATTGTACTGCAGATTAAGGATAATCATGGTTAATAAACTACAAGGCAATTATGCTAACTTAAATGCGTTGCTTGCCCAATCGGTCAATAATTCAAACCAAACCAGTATGCCCACAGGTTTGCAATCGCGTGCTCACTTAGCGCCAAGTTCGGCAACAATCACTGATGAAATGCTTAGTCAGTTTAGTGACCAACAAGTCGATGAAATACTTAATCAGCAATTATCCTCGTTACTCACGATTTCCAGCGCACCCAGTGGCTCAAATTATAAGCTCTCTAGTGAAGAGGTTGCACTACGTACGGTAATAAGCTCTCAGCAAGAGGGCTTATTAAAAAACGAACGTAGCGATCAGTTAATTGAGCGCTTAAATTCTTCGGTAAAAAATATCCAAGGTGCTTATGCCAACACTAGCGATATTTTATCAAACTTGGGGCAACTGGGATTTAATCAAAAAACATTTTTAGCATCTAGCCAACAGCGTGTTGAACGCTCACTTAATCCTTTCATGGAAAGCTTTAATCGCGAGCGATTTGAAGACGATGATAACTATGGGTTTGAGCTTTCGGTAAAAACCAAAGAAGGTGATGTTATCAATATCGCCTTTCATTCTGCGCAAGGTTATGATGAGGAAACAGGCGAAACCACTGACGAATTTAGCATAAGTTATGAAGTAGATGGCGACTTATCTGAGACTGAACACCAAGCATTAACGCAAGTACTTTCTGGTGTTGGTGAAATGGCGGATGAATTTTTTAAGGCTAAACAAAGCGCTTACAGTCGTTACGTACCCGCAAACCAAGCTGATTTAGATTTAAGCTTTCTAAGCAATTTTGATAACAAAGAACTTTCGGGTTTTGATTTGTACTTTTCAACGTCAGAGGGAAATACTGGTGATGCTGATGGAGCGCTCCTTGGAATAGATAATGAGCTTAATTTAAGTTATACCCTTGATGAGGATTCTGAGCAGCAAATACTGGAGTTTGAATCGGTAAACGGACAAAACAATATTGATTTTTCGCTTGATATGTCAACCATTGGCGCTCAAGACAAAAGCCAAATGCAACAATACATAAAAGCGCTCGATAAAAGCTTAGAAGATAGCCAGCTCAATAGCTCTGAGAAAAGTACACGTTCGGCGTTTGGCCAAAAAAGTGATGAAGTAATGAAACAAGGGTTGGCTGTATTTAAAAGTGCGTTTAGTAGTATGTCATCAGCCGCTGAGCGCTACAGTGAAATTGAGTCGGTTGCTACAAAGCAGTTTACTAATGGACGCGAGCTTGTCGCTAATTTAGTTGACAACATGATCACCAAAGATCCACGCTACCAAGGACTAGGAAGTAGTAATAAAAACTCCTTAGGCGATGGTATTTCTAAGTTAGCTGATTTTGATGCAAAATTCTCTTTTGCAATGGATCAGGGGGATTACATAGCAACAAGCACCACAAAGCTGAGTCAAAATACAGAACACCAAAAATCAGCAGGGTTAACTGGGGTTACTCAAGATAAAACGGCGAGCACGCGTTTTAATTATGAAGAAGGTAACCGCTCTGACATCCCTCCTGATTATTATGACAAACAAGAAAATTACACTATTGGTACCGCTGTAAAAAATAACGAATTGGTTGCCCTTGATCAGGCTCATGAGGTGGATGTAGATAAAAAAGTGTATCAGTTTAATCCCGAAATATCTCAATACGAGCTAAAAAAAGAAT
Organism: Pseudoalteromonas sp. QJM3NY_12; assembly: GCF_056173165.1. The sequence continues at coordinate 571,900 of NZ_JBWBUF010000002.1, read as the reverse complement.
TGAAAGAAACCACCACCAGTGAGAGTAATATTCGTCTTATTAATGATATTTGGCTCGAGAAAAATGAAGATAGTCATAGTATGGATGAAAGAAAACGACTCAGTGGTGTGGGGGCGTCGAACGAGTTTAAAACAACGTCGAGTTATTCACATACGCAATTAGTAACGTTAATCGGTGACTTAGATAAATTAGAACAAAACAAAGAAGCCAAACGTGAGTACTTAGCCGTTTTATCACAAGTGGATGATTTTATGGATAAAAGCAAGTAACTTTTATTTACTTAAGCTCGATTGTGGGTATAGTAACTAAAACACTATTTAAGTATAAGATTATGTTTAAACAATTAATTTTACTTTTAATGTTGAGTTTACCACTGGCAGTGAATGCAACGCTCAAACCACACTCGGACGCTATGACTGCTAAGCGTTTATTAAGCGAGCACGATAAATTTGCTAAGCAATACCAAACATTTTCGCCCACACCGCAAGACGTTGTATTGATGCAAAAATTAGCAGGTAAAGAGGTGTTAGTGCTTTTAGGCACGTGGTGTCATGACAGTGCCCGTGAAGTCCCCCGATTAATAAAGTTACTCGATGAGTCTAAGGTTAAACTTTCGAAAATAACCTTTGTTACAGTCGGTTATGACAAACGTGATGAGGCAAGTATTGCCCTGGCGCATGACTTACAATATACCCCCACTTTTATTATTAAGCATAACGGGGTTGAAGTTAACCGCGTAGTAGAAAAACCCAGCGGCACTCTCGCCCAAGATTTAACCTTGGGCTTATAACGAGAGTCAGCTAGCCAGTATTATGTTTGAGGTTTTATTTTTACACTGGCCAATCAGCGGCGTCTAAGTCATCTAATTGTGCATCGCAGTGCTCATTTCCTTGCCACTTGGCAATGTATACACCGTGCGGATCATATTGCTGGGTTTGTTTTTGCAAATTAAAGTGACGTCCGCCGCGCGGATCAACACCAACTCCAGCAATATATTGCCAATTACCCCAATTCGACGCCACATCGTAATCGATTAACTGTTGCTCAAAGTAAGCCGCACCATAACGCCAGTCTAGTTGTAGTTCGTTTACTAAACAGCTAGCAACGATTTGTCTTGAGCGATTGCTAATAAAGCCCGTTGCGTTTAGCTCTTTCATAATGGCATTAACTAACGGGTAAGGTGTACTGCCTTGGCACCATTTAGCAAAACGATTCGGGCTAAACGTGTTAAGTGGCGAGCTTTGTTTCTTACCTTTAAAGGTAAATAACTGATGCTTAACATTAATCGCATGCCACTTGAAATACTCACGCCAGAGCAATTCAAACTTGATCCAGTAAGTTGACTCATTTGCGCCATACTGCGCTTCATAAGCATCTACAGCACAAAAAACTTGCTTGGCACTAATACAGCCAAAAGCCAGCCAACTACTAAATTTTGTTGAGTTATCAAAGCCATCCAGCTCATTGCGAGTGATTTTATAGCTACTCGGTAAAGCCGATGAAAAGTACTGCTGGCAGTGCTCAAGCGCAGCCTGATGCCCACCAAGTAATTGTGTATTCCCTGTTGCTGGCTTTTCTATCGGTTGTTTTGCGCAAAGTATAATAGGTGGAGGCAATCTTGCTGCTGAAAATGCATGTGTGGCTAAACTAATTTCTGCCGCTTCAATTTTTTTTCTAAAAGGTGTAAAGCCGGTTGGTAAATTAGCTAGTTCAAAGGGCAGTTGCTGTTGTTGATATAAGGTATCTTGCATCACAGATTTAAATACCACAGTCGTGCATTTTGACTTAAGAGCACTAATTTGGCGTTGCTCATATACACCTATTTGCTGGCTATATACAACTTCGTCAATGCTAAGCTCATTAATACGCTGTGTTAATACCTCAACTGGATCGCCTTCAATAATATGTAAAGTTTGGCCAAGCTCTAAAACAGACTCCTGTAGCTCATATAGGCTTTGCATTAAAAAGCGTTGTTTGTGGACACCATAGGGTTTTTGTTGGTAGTTATTGCTTTTAAACCAAGCAGGGTTAATCACAAAGACGAGATCCAACTCACATTGTTGTTGTGATAAATCATTGAGTATGGGGTTGTCGTCAATGCGCAAATCATTTTGCAGCCAATACAGAATACGTTTTTTCATACTTATGCTCTGGTTTTTAAAATCATTTATTTTACGAAGCAAAAGCGAGCAGAGATTAGTTTTAAGGTGTTTAATAGGGCTTTAAAAAAAGGCGGTAACAATACCGCCTCCCAATTTGTTTCCGTTGTATCTTAAATAGCTAATTTCTGCTGTGCTATCCAGTCGTTAATTACATCTTCAAGTACCGCCATAGGAAGTGAACCTTGACCAATAACGGTGTCGTGAAAGCTGCGTATATCAAATTGTGCGCCTAGCTGTTTTTCGGCTTTTGCACGCAGTTCGCGTATTTTAATTTCGCCCATTTTGTATGAAAGCGCTTGGCCTGGCCAAGAAATATAGCGGTCTATTTGATCTTCCACGGCGCTTTGTGGCAAGGCGGTATGATCAGCCAAATAATCAATCGCCTTTTGGCGGCTCCAGCCAAAGGCATGAATGCCGGTATCAACCACTAAGCGCACTGCGCGCCACATTTCGTAGCCTAAACGACCAAAGTCACTGTATGGACTTTGGTAAAAGCCCGCTTCTTTACCTAAACGCTCTGTATAAAGTGCCCAGCCCTCGCCAAAAGCTGAGTGACTCAGTGTGCGTCTAAATTCAGGAACGTCTAACTCCATTGCAATGGCGTTTTGTAAATGATGCCCAGGAATAGCTTCGTGCAGGCTAAGTGCTTCTAAATTATATAAAGGCTGCAATTTAGGTGTTGAGGCTAAAAAGTAAGTGCCAGGTGAGCGGTTATCTGGCGGTGGCATATAAAACGCACCACGACTCGCTGAGCCTTTTATAGTAAAGGTGTTACGCGGTAAATGGCCAAAGTAAGTGGGGAGTTTGCCATACATTTTTTGCGTTATAAAAGCGGTTTTTTCTAGCAAGTCTTGGGCGTCTTTTGCGTAAAATTGCTCATCGGTTGCTAAAAATTTTAAAAAGTCGCTGTAGCTGCCTTCAAAACCAACGCTATCAATAATGGCTTGCATTTGTGCTTTAATGCGCGCCACTTCTTTTAGACCAAGTTCATGAATTTGTTTAGGAGTAGCATTAGTGGTGGTGTAGTAATTAACCGTGTACTTGTAATAATCAAGGCCACCTTTAATACTTACAATACCCGGCTGCGATCTACAGTGCGGCATATATTCGTTTTCAAAAAAGTCGTAAAAGTGCTCGTAAGCAGGCACAACTTTTGAGGCAATTAATGTTTTAGCTTTATTTTGGTAAGTTTCTTTTTGCGCTGCAGTAAATGTATTAGGGATGCGGGTAAATGGCTCATATAAGGCGCTATTCTCAGGTTTTTTAACTATATGAGCGTTAATGCTTTGGCCATAACTTTTAAACGTTTCGCAGTAGTGTGTAAAACCGGTTTGAATGCCTTGTTTCATTAAATTAATGTTTTGCTGATTAAAACGAGGGTAGTCACTAAGGCTAACTAAAAATGCATCGTAATCCTCGGCAGTTAAAAAGGCCATGTTAGCTGGCGCTTCTGCAAAGTAAGTATGCCAGCCACTTAAAAAATTAACCGGAAAATACTTATCTTGATAAAGGTAGCTTTGTTGCTCGGTTTCGCGCTCATATTTGAATAAGCGGTAGTTCATTAGCTGCTCGTTGTTGAGTGTTTTTGGGTCAATGCTGGCTAAGCTTTTTAATACGCTGTTGTTATAAGCTTGGCGCTTAGCAATGGCTTGCTCACTCCAATTTGGCAATGTGCCGTTTGGTTTCCAACCGTCTGGATCGGTTCTAAAAAATATTTTTTCTGCTTTCGCATTTTCCCAATGGTTATCAATAATGGTTGTTAAGTCGCTGCTACTGTCGGCTAAGCTTGGCAGCGAGGTGGCTGCTAAACAAATAGCTAAAATTGTTTTTTTAAACATGTTGAATTTCACTTTTTAGAGTTTTAATTGTTATTCATGCGCGTGCCTATTTTACGATAATAACAAGTTCACTCAATTAATGCGTTGGTTTTTAACAGCAGTCTAGCTTATTGTTTTACTGGTGTTTAAAATAAAACATATTGGAGTAGCGATATTTAATAACGTATTTTGCTAACTGATAAGGCGAATAGCCAACACCCAAATATTTATTGAGCATTTCATGCTTAGCTTTGCAGGTTCGAAATCCGATTATGATGAAGAGAAATGGATTTGGATTACTTGCTGTACGTGAAAAAAATGTCAGATGATGCACATGAGTTTGTATTGGCAGGTCATACTACATTGCTACCACCATTAATCGGCCTGATACACAAAGCATTAGAATAACTATTTAACTTTAGGTATTAAAATAAAAAGGATTTTGAAAATGTTGTGCCCTCGAACGAATACACCATTGGAGCCTATATTAGTTGGCGGAATCACTGTTTATACATCGTCGTTAGGCGGCGTATTTTTTGATAACAGCCAAATTTTTAAATTTAGCTCGCCAGGGTTAAAACATGGTCAGATTTTACTTAAGTATTTAAGTAATTATGCCGAAGGTGAGAGTGAAGTCGCAATGCGAGTGAATTGCCCTAAATGCCCAAGCATAGTGATGATGCGTAGGTATTTTTCACCGCTAAAAGCAGTTGAAATAGATGAATGCCCAAGCTGTGCGGGAATATGGCTTGATAGTGGCGAATTAAGCAAAATACATGAAAACCATTTAACACCCAAAGAACGAAAACTGCTAGCCCACGAAATGGCCACCAATCATGGGTTTATAACTATTAAAACGCCAAAATCGAAATATTATCCTAAAGCGCCTAAAAACCTTCAAGGCACCACAGTTGAACGGCTGGTGCAATTGGCAGTACTCAACTTTGAGTAATAAATTAGTCTCGTCCGCTACATTAATTTTTAATTCGCAAATGTTGCCAATTAAAGTATGACTTGCAAGAACAAATTTTAAAACCAAGGAAGGCTGAGTATGAAGGACAATAAGCGTAAAACCGCACTGCAATTTTACTGTGTGCTACTGGCATGCTTTTTGACATCAGGCTGTGATTTTTTATTTGATAAAGCGCATGGTTATCGTGGACCCATTGTTGTGACGATTGAAACAGAGGATGGCTCAGTGCCAGAGTATCCTTTTTTGATAGAGTCTGTGTACACAGAGTCATGTGGTCATAGTAGTTGTGGCATAGACTCAGGTTATAGATTCTTTAAAACTGCCTATGCTAATAAGCCAATTACCTTCCCACGGGATCGTGTGGATTTATTACAACCCAATGCCTATGCAACAATTCTTTTTAAGGTTACCCATCCTAATTATCACTACAATGTATTTACGCGAGGCTTTGGGCCCACCGATGCTGATGATCCTATTCATATCACGTTTACCGTTAAGCCGTTTGCTGAACAAATGAATAAAGTAGCTGGGTGGGCGACTGGCCCTAAACAAGACATGCAAAACTTTACACCTGAGAGCAGAGAATATAAAAAAGCAGACATTCGGTATCGCCAAGCGCGCTTTAATTTAGGAAAGACGATTAAAAGGCACATTACGGTGATCAAAACTTTTTACTTACCCCATTTTTCAAAACGTATGCAACAACGGGTTATTGAAAAGTATCAACCGATTTTTAGAGCCTGGTATTACGGCGTACCTGAAACGGATTGTTGGGATATGGTTGACTGTAGAAAGCAAATTTTAAAACCAAGGAAGGCTGAGTATGAAGGACTATAAGCGTAAAACTGCACTGCAATTTTACTGTGTGCTACTGGCGTGTTTTTTGACATCGGGCTGTGATTTTTTATTTGATAAAGCGCATGGTTATCGCGGACCCATTGTTGTGACGATTGAAACAGAGGATGGCTCAGTGCCAGAATTTCCTTTTTTGATAGAGTCTGTGTATACAGAGTCGTGTGGTCATAGTAGTTGTGGCATAGACTCAGGTTATAGATACTTTAAAACTGCCTATGCTAATAAGCCAATTACCTTCCCACGGGATCGTGTGGATTTATTACAACCCAATGCCTATGCAACAATTCTTTTTAAGGTTACCCATCCTAATTATCACTACAATGTATTTACGCGAGGCTTTGGGCCCACCGATGCTGATGATCCCATACATATCACGTTTACCGTTAAGCCGTTTGCTGAACAAATGAATAAAGTAGCTGGGTGGGCAGAGCAAGGCAAAGTGATGATGCAGAACGCGGCACTAGATAGTAATGAGCATTTCAATGGAAAAATGCAGCTTTGGCAAGAGCGCTTTAATTTAGGAAAGACGATTAAAAGGCACATTACGGTGATCAAAACTATGTACTTACCCCATTTTTCAAAACGTATGCAACAACGGGTGATTGAAAAGTATCAACCGATTTTTAGAGCCTGGTATTACGGTGTACCTGAAACGGATTGTTGGAACAAAATGACTTGCCAAGAACATATTTTAAAGCCAAGGGAAGCTGAATATGAAGGATTATAAGCGTACTTGTCTGCAATAATACTTAATTAATTTACTGGATAAAATCAGATGCTAACCGCGTTAAGAGTTTTTATCTGCGACGGCATGGATGCAGGAGCAAATGCCGAGAAAAATTAAATAATCTGGACTGTGGATAATAAACCTATCTCAACCAAAGTTCAGCTTAAATAAGAAAATCGTGCCATGTTATCGAGATGGTTTTCTTACCTCAAAATAGCTCACGTAATTAAGCGAATTAGCGTAATTAACATGACTTAATTTTGAATCATAAAAAAATGGCGTACTATAAAGTACGCCATTTTATGAAACTGACTCAATTAAAGCTGTTATGATTTATTGCGGTTTTCTTTACTAAACGCGCGAATTTTACGTTTTTGCGACAGGGTTACTTTATTAGTACGCCCTGCAAATGGGTTATCGCCTTCTCTAAATTCAATTTTGATTGGGGTACCCATAATTTTAAGTGCTTTACGGTAGTAGTTCATTAAGTAGCGTTTGTAGCTATCAGGTAAGTCATGCACTTGGTTACCATGAATAACGATACGTGGCGGGTTATAGCCCCCAGCATGCGCATACTTAAGCTTAACACGACGCCCACGAACAAGTGGCGGCTGGTGGTCGGCCTGTGCCATGTCCATAATACGACGTAACATAGCAGTGCTAATTCGCTTAGTTGCCGACTCATATGCTTCGTCAACTGATTCAAATAAATGGCCAACACCGGTACCATGCAGAGCAGAGATAAAGTGTAGGCGGGCAAAATCAATAAAGCCTAAACGACGATCAAGCTCAGTCTTAATACGGTCTTTAACGTAGTTATCTAGACCATCCCACTTATTCACGGCAATAACTAATGAGCGCCCTGAGTTAAGCGCAAAACCTAACAGGCTTAAGTCTTGATCAGAAATACCATCGCGGGCATCAACCACTAATAACACGACGTTACAATCTTCGATTGCTTGTAGCGTTTTAATGACTGAGAATTTCTCAACCACGTCACTTACTTTTTTACGTTTACGCACTCCAGCGGTATCGATAAGAATATATTCTTTGTCGTTACGGGTCATCGGAATGTAAATTGAGTCGCGGGTTGTACCTGGCATATCGTATACAATAACACGGTCTTCACCTAGTATACGGTTAGTAAGGGTTGACTTACCTACATTTGGACGACCAATAATTGCCAGCTTTACCGGCTTGTCGGCAAACGCTTGGTGATCGGTGTCATCTTCTTCACCTTCTTGATATAAGTCGATAAGTTCTTCATCGTCATCGGCTACATCTTCATCAAGAGCGGCAAGTTCAGCAATAACAGGCTGAAGAGTTTGCTCAAGCAGTAAAGTAATACCACGGCCATGTGCGGCAGCGATATGATGAACTTCACCAAGTGAAAGTTGATAAAATTCAGCACAGTTTGAGTCAGCATCAATGCCGTCTGTTTTATTGGCAACAACAAAACATTTTTTCTCTTGCTTACGTAAGTGGTTAGCAATAGCTTGATCAGCCACTGTCATACCCACGCGAGCATCAACTAAAAATAAAACAATATCCGCTTCTTCAATGGCTAGTAATGACTGATCAGCCATTTCGGTTTCGATACCTTCTTCTGAGCCATCAATACCGCCCGTATCTACCACGATAAATTCAAAGCCATCGTAATTTGCTTGGCCATATTTTCTATCACGCGTTAAGCCAGGAAAGTCGGCAACGAGTGCATCACGAGTACGTGTTAAACGGTTAAATAATGTGGATTTGCCCACATTGGGTCGCCCTACAAGAGCGATCACGGGAAGCATAAACTACCTCTTTAAAAAACAACAAAAGGCTTCGCAGTGCGAAGCCTTACAAAAAATAATTAACTATTAGTGCCTTACACTAATAGTAGACAGTTAGTTCGGTATTTTTACCGCGCTAACTTCACCATCGCGGGTGTATAAAATCAATTTATCGTCAGCGACAACGGGCTCAACAAAAAAACCTGAGCTGTCAAAGTCTTCACGAGATACTAGCTCGCCAGTTTCTTTATTTAACCAATGCAAATTGCCTTCTTGGTCACCTAACGCTAAATAATTACCGGCAACCGCTGGGCCTGTTAAGTACCAGCCACGTAGAGCGGGTTGGCTCCAACGTTCAATGCCCGAATCTTTATCAAGTGCATAAACAACGCCGTTACTATCAACAACGTAAATTGTTTGCAAATCCATGCTAATTTCGCGGTAGCTGCTGTATTCACGTTTCCATACAACATTACCTGAACGAATATCTACTGCTGATAAGTTACCATTGTAAGCAATAGCATAAGCAAATGGACCGCTAATGATTGGCTGCGTGTCTACATCAACTAAACGTTCAAACTCTGATGCGCCTTTTGGCACTGCAATTTCTGCACTCCATGCCGAGTAGCCACTCTCAGAAATTAAAACACTTAACTTACCAGTTTCTAAGCCTAGTAACACACCACCGTTAGCCACAGTAGGTGAGCTTTGACCGCGTAAAGTTAGCGGTGGCACTTCTTGCTCAAAGCTCCAGCGTTCTTCACCAGTATCTGGGTGAAGCGCAAGTAACTTACCTGAGGCTAAATTGACAAAGATTAAGCCATCGCCTGCAGCGGGTTTAGAGAGTGATTCGCCAGGTACTTTTTTACGCCAAACTTCTTTACCAGTCTCACGGTCAAGTGCAATTACATAACCATGTTCAGAGCCTAAATAGATTTTACCATAAGCTTGTAATATTCCGCCTGATAATTTTGCACTATCGTTATCGCTCCAAGGCCAAAACGATAAATCTTGGCGAACGTCGGTTTCCCATTGGGTATCGCCATTGGCAAGTGATAAGGCTTCTACTTGGCCTTCACGGCTAGCAACATACACTGTCTCTTTATAAACAGCAGGTGATAGGCGTGAAAAGTAATGCTCTACACCACTACCAATTGATTCTTGCCATACCACATCAGTTTCAAATTGATTGGCTATTTCTGGAAGCACCAGTTCTTCTTCGTCATCACTTGAAGAACACCCCATTAGGGTTGCCATACATAGGGCAAGCGTTGCTGTTGTTATTTTTCTCATGCCTAAAACCTTATGCCGCTGGGCTAGTTACTGCTAGGTCATCTAACTTAATTTGTAAAAGAGGATTACTCGTTAATCCGCCGGCATCAACAGCAGCTTGGTAGGCTACGCGTGCTTGTTCTTTATTGCCTTGCTGAGTGTAAATGTCACCTTTTAATTCAGCCACATTTGCGTTAAATGCTTCAGGAAGAGGAGCATTTAACGTACTTAATGCATCATCGTATTGCTGCTGAGCAATTTGCACACGCGCTAAACGTGTTGTTGCAATGGCTTTAAGCTCTGCGTTATCAACGTTAGTTACGATCCAGCTTAACTTTTCATTTGCTACATCTAAGTTTTGGGCATCTACTGCTTCTTTTGCAGCAACAAATGCCGCTAGAGTTGCGTACTGAGTGTCTTTGTTTTCAGTGATAAATGCATCAGCAGATGCTAATACGCTGTCGCTTTCAACAAGCTTAGTGTATGCATCAGATGCTTGCTCTGCAGTCGTTATTTGATTTTGGTTGTATGCTTTCCAGCCATATAAACCACCTAAACCAACAATAACGCCTAACGCTAGTGAAAGGCCGTTTTCACGAAAAAAGCGTTTAATTGCTTCTGCTTGTTGTTCTTCTGTTGAATAAATTTCCATGCTTACCTCTGTTAAAGCGCTTCACTACTTACGCTTTATATAATTTAGCTATTAATTAGTTCTGCAAGTAACGTTTTAGCTTGTTCTAGTTCTAGTGTGACTTGTTCCTTACGCTCACGTAAGTATTTAATAGTCACAACGCCTTGCTCTAATTCATCTTCACCGATAATAATTGCGACGAGCGCATCGCTTTTATCAGCACGTTTGAGTTGTTTTTTAAAGTTACCAGCGCCAGCGTGCACCATAACCCGTAATCCAGGTACATCACGACGTAAGGTAGATGCAATTATAGGCGCTTGAATACTGGCTTTGTCGCCCATAGCTGCTAAATATACATCAGCACTACGGCGTATGTCACCTACACATTCAAGTGCTTGAAGTAGTAAAACCAAGCGCTCTAAACCCATCGCGAAACCTACCGCAGGGGTTGATTTACCGCCTAATTGCTCTACTAAGCCATCATAACGACCACCAGCACATACAGTACCTTGTGCACCTAAGCTGTCGGTTACCCATTCAAATACAGTGCGGTTGTAATAATCTAAGCCACGTACCAGCTTTTCATTAACCGTGTATTTGACGCCTGCGGCATCTAATCGTTCACATAAATTTTCAAAATGTTCTTTTGATTCAGCATCTAAATGTTCAGATAGCTTTGGTGCATCGACTAAGATTGCCTGAATATCTGGATTTTTAGTATCCAAAACGCGCAGTGGGTTAGAGTACATACGACGCTTAGAATCTTCATCTAGTACATCGGTATGTTGTTCTAAAAAGGCGATTAAGGCATCGCGGTACTGTGCACGTGCTTCGTTTGAACCTAATGAATTAAGTTCTAAACGCACATGGTCAGTAATGCCAAATGCTTCCCAAAGTTGCGCCGTGAGTAAAATAACTTCGGCGTCAATATCGGCGCTGGCAATACCAAAAGTCTCTAAACCAAACTGATGAAATTGACGGTAGCGACCTTTTTGTGGGCGTTCATGGCGAAACATAGGGCCCATGTACCAAAGGCGTTGTTCTTGATTGTATAACAGGCCATTTTCGTTACCTGCACGGACACACACTGCAGTCCCTTCTGGGCGCAGAGTTAAATTGTCGCCGTTACGATCGGCAAAGGTGTACATTTCTTTTTCTACTATATCGGTTACTTCACCAATAGAGCGTTTAAATAGGTCGGTTGATTCTACAATTGGAAAACGAATTTCTTGATAACCAAACGATGATACGGTCTCGCGTAAAATGTGTTCTACTTTCTGCCAAACTTGCGTATCGCCTGGCAGGCAATCGTTCATACCGCGAACTGCCTGAATTTGTTTTGCCACTGATAAATCCTAAATCTGTTTATGTGCAGCTCTGGGCTGCAACCACGTAAAACTAAAAAATCGACCCTGCATTATAACCCTAACTATAAGGTAATTGCGAGCGCAGCGGGGCGTACGTAATTTATACTACGTTTGAATGCCGCGGCTAAAAAAGGTCAATTAAATACATAGTGTTGTAACAACACATCACTCTACGATTTTTATATCGATTGGAGTTTGCTGTTGTTTCTGATCAATGAAATCACGTACATAGCCTTCAAGTTGATCAACAATATTATTGTTATCAATACGCGCTTTTTGGCGCTCGCCGTTAATGTATAAACCTGAGCGACGGTTTGCGCCGGCAAGGCCAATATCACTCACTAATGCTTCGCCTGGTCCGTTAACCACACAGCCAATGACTGACACTGAAACTGGCTCAATAATATCTTCTAAGCGCTCTTCAAGTTGATTCATGGTGCTTACTACATCAAACTCTTGGCGCGAACAGCTAGGGCAAGCAATAAAATTAATGCCGCGAGAGCGAATACGCAATGATTTTAATATATCAAAGCCTACTTTTATTTCTTGAACTGGGTCTGCCGCTAGTGATACACGCAGCGTGTCACCAATACCTTCAGCTAATAACATGCCTAAACCGACGGCCGATTTAACTGAGCCAGAGCGCATGCCGCCTGCTTCAGTAATGCCTAAATGCAGTGGCTGATCGATTTCTTTTGCAAGTAGACGATACGCGCCAACCGCTAAAAATACGTCTGATGCTTTCACTGAAATTTTAAATTGGTCAAAGTCTAAGCGACGTAATATATCTACATGACGCATAGCAGATTCAAGTAGAGCTTCAGGTGTTGGCTCGCCGTATTTTTCTTGTAGGTCGCGCTCAAGTGAGCCGCCATTTACGCCAATACGAATTGGAATGTTATGCTCTCGGGCCGAATCAACAACGGCTCTAATACGTTCTTCACTGCCAATGTTTCCTGGGTTAATACGTAAACAATCAACACCATACTTTGCTACTTTTAATGCAATGCGGTAGTCAAAGTGAATATCAGCAACCAGCGGTATCGATACCTGCTCTTTAATGCTTTTAAATGCTTCAGCTGCATCCATGGTAGGAACAGATACACGTACTATGTCAGCACCGGCATCTTGAATCGCTTGAATTTGAGCTACAGTGGCATCAATGTCCATTGTGTCTGTGTTGGTCATTGACTGCACAGCAATTGGTGCACCATCACCAATTGGAACATTACCCACATTAATGCGGGTGGATTTTCTGCGTTTTATAGGAGATTCTGAAAACATAGCGACTACTCTGCTAAGGGTAATTTAAATTTAGCTAAACGGTTTTTAGGAAAAGCCGAAATATCAACTGGCTCACCATTTAGGGTAATACGAACAACATCGTGCTTGCCTAGTACCACTGAAAAAGGCGCTACACCAGTTAAGGTCATTTCGTAGCCTGCTTTTTTTACACCAAATGCAATTTTCTCATCGTTGGCATCGTGGATTTCAACCCAGCTTTCGTCATTAAACATCATAATAATGGTGCTTAAATCACTGCTTGTTGGTTCACTTTGGCTTTGTGCATCGTTAAGGGGCGCAGCCTGAATTGTTTGTTGTTCATTGATTACGGCTGGGTTTGCTTGTGGTGCAGGCTCAATATCATTTGATTGTGCTTCATCGACAGCTTCATTGGCCTCATCAGCGAGTCGTTTTGTATTTTCTTGTTGCACAGTGATGAATGAGTTACTCGCTTTTATAGTATTAGTTTGTTCATCAATAGGCGTTGCATTTTGCCACCACCATACGGCTGATGAGCCAATAACAATGGCTAAAATTAAGTAACTTACCGTCATTAGTCGACTGTCATGCGCTTCTTTTTCTGTACGCCTTGAAAAGCTTTGCATATCTACAGGCTTATCTGAAGCACTAAAGGCAGGCAACATCGCTAAAATAGCGCTGCTATCTATGTTTAGTGTGCGGCAATAATTTTTTATGTAGCCTTTAACAAATGTTTTTGCGCCTAGTAAATGATATTCATCGTTTTCAATATGCTGAACTTGTAATTCAGTTAACTTTAATAACGAGGCAATATTAGCAAGGCTAATGTTTGCATTTTCTCTATGTGTTTTTAGTATTTGACCTACAGAGGGTTCATCGCTCTGCGGTTGTGTATTATCTTCATTCATAATGTGTATCAGTTTGGATCCACTAGTAAAAGTTTAAGTTTTGGCTTAACAACCAGAGTAAGACTTCGTTTTTATTTTTTAGTATTCGTTAATTCTTGTTGCTAAGGCGCACTATAAAAAGGCACTACATTTAATATTTTAAAAACTATACCGTGTTTTGATAAAGTTTATGTGTTTTTAAGTCCTTTAATACACCTTATTTGTAGCAGTTTAGCATTGTATCACACTGAAATGCTAAATTGCTTTCCCCTAAAACAAGCATTTGCACATCACCCTTTGTGCTTTATTTTAGTTTACAGTTAAAAGGAGTGTAATTATCTAGCGTATTTTTTTTATTTGCTCATCTGACGCTTTGTTATTTGAAGCCGGTACTGGGCTTTTTTTACGAATAATTTTTATTTTCGGCTCAGCAATAATTTGGTTGTTATTACTACTTTCTTGTAATTCATCTAGCTGGGCTTGGCGATATTTTTCACGTAGTACTTCAAATTCTGTTCGTCTTAACTGATTATCGCGAATGGCGTTAGCTTGCATACTACTTGGGTAGGTTTGTAGTAAGGTTGTCGCAATTTTTTCTGCTTCTTCAATTTTCCCCATTCGTTGTTTAACCAAATAGCCAAGCAACAAAGCGCGAGAAGAAACTTGCGCGGTATCGTCATAACGTTTTATTAAGTTACTGGCTTTGTACAAGTCGCTTTTTGCATAATATAGAGCCGCTAAACTTATTAATGTAGATGCGCGTTGTGAGCTATGGTTTAGTGCTTGTTGAAAATAGCTCTCGGCATTTGTGAAATCGTTAAATTCAATAGCGCACAGAGCCAAATTTTCATAGCTTTGCGCTACACGAATATAACTAGGTATTTCAATCGCTTTTAAAAATTGATCGGTGGCGCGATCATACTCATTAATACTGCACAAAAACGTGCCGTAGTTGTTTAAGGTGTTAGGGTCATTTGGCTTGATAGCCAGTGCTTTTTGATAGGCTTTGTCGGCTAATCCGTTCTCGCCAACTTGTTGGTAATAGTATGCTAAAGAGTAGTGTACTTCGGGTAAGTTTGGAGCGTACTCGTTGGCACGTTCTAGGTTATATTTAGCTTGAGAGTTATTGCCTGTATTTAAATACTGTAATGCCAATGCTATGCGCGTGCGAGCTGCACCATCGTTATTAATTTTATTCTCGAGGACCGGTTTATCGCTGCCGTTGTAACTATTTTCGGTAACACAACCGCTTAAAAACAGTGTTGATAGTGCTAACGTAAGTAAAGATCGCATTACTTTGTCTCTTTATTTATATCCATAACCTCTATCTTACCTCAAAGCCTTTGTGTTGCATCATTTATTTAAAAATAAACGATATATCACAAAGGCTTTTGATTACTCAAAAAATTAGGCTTGATGAATATTCACTGCAATTGCATTGTCATCACGCATTTTCTTTTTCGCCATACGCTTCGTACGGTCTACAACATCGCCAGCTAACTGGCCGCAGGCAGCGTCAATGTCATCTCCTCGGGTACGACGAACAATACAGGTAATCCCGGCAGCTTGTAATACTTTAGAGAAGCGATCAATTCGACTGTTGCTTGAACGAGTATATTCATTACCTGGGAATGGATTAAATGGAATAAGGTTTACCTTAGAGGGTGTTCCTTTTAACGTTTTAACCAGTTCATGAGCTTGATCAGTACTATCGTTAACGCCGTTAAGCATTACATATTCAATAGTCACATCTTTGTTGGCTTTTGAACCGTCTATGTAACGACGACACGCAGCTAAAAACTCTTCAATTGGGTATTTTTTATTGATCGGTACTAAAATATCACGCAGGGCGTTATCTGGCGCATGCAGTGAAATTGCCAGTGCTACGTCTATTTTTTCTTTCAATAAATCAAGAGCAGGTACCACACCTGAGGTGCTTAATGTAACGCGGCGTTTAGATAAACCAAAGCCCCAGTCGTCCATCATTAACTCCATTGCAGGTACCACGTTTTTAACGTTAAGTAACGGCTCGCCCATACCCATCATCACTACGTTAGTGACAGGACGCTTTTCGCTGTTGCCATCAAGGCCAATGTCTTTGGCTACTCGCCATACTTGGCCGATAATTTCAGACACTTTTAAGTTACGGTTAAAGCCTTGTTGAGCTGTTGAGCAAAAAGTACATTCTAGTGCACAGCCCACTTGAGAAGATACACACAAGGTGGCGCGATCTTTTTCTGGGATCCAAACTGCTTCAACTTCTTGACCGCCTTCTAACACGAGTGCGTATTTGATGGTACCGTCGCTGGCTTGTTGGCGAACTGATATTTCTGGTGCAACAATTTCGCATTCATTTTTAAGCTTTTCTTTTAGCTTTTTGTTTACGTTACTCATTTCGTCGAAATTATCTACGCCAAAATGATAAATCCATTTCATCACCTGATCGCCACGGAATGGCTTTTCACCGAATGATACAAATAGCTCTCGCATTGCATCTCGGTTTAAATCTAATAAGTTAATCTTTTTTTGCTCGGTCATGTAACAACCTCAATCGGTGACGGTGGAGATAAAAATATACGAGGGCGAATTGTACACAATTCACCCAGTTTAATCATTAAGTAAAGCATCAAAAATATGCTTACGAATACTTTACGTAATGACTAAAAAAGGGCTCGAAAGCCCTTTTCATACTTTGCATCACAGGGTTAGCTGTGAACTCGAATTAACGAGTACGTGGGCAAAGCTCTTCGTCAGCGAAGAAGTACGCGATTTCGCGAGCAGCAGATTCAACAGCGTCAGAACCGTGAACCGCATTTTCGTCGATGCTATCAGCGTAGTCTGCACGTAAAGTACCAGCTAGTGCTTCAGCAGGGTTAGTAGCACCCATGATTTCACGGTTTTTAAGAACAGCGTTTTCGCCTTCAAGAACGGTAACCATTACTGGGCCAGAAGTCATGAAAGATACTAAAGCGCCAAAGAAAGGACGTTCGCTGTGTTCAGCGTAGAAACCTTCAGCTTTCTCTTGTGAAAGGTGAACCATTTTAGCTGCAACGATTTTAAGACCCGCAGTTTCGAAACGGTTGTAGATTGCGCCGATGTGGTTTTTAGCAACTGCATCAGGTTTTACGATTGAAAAAGTACGCTCTAAAGCCATCTTTGTGCTCCAATAATTTAAATAAAAGGTTGAATATTAACGGGCGCGAATTATACGCGTTTTAGTTAAAAAAACCTAATTTATTCTACTTTTCCAACTTTTTAAATTTGTTAGCTTGTATTTATGAACTAAAAACAATGTTTTTACATTTATTATATGTTCATAAACTTGAACTATACTTTTTTATCTAAATGGTGTGACTTTTGTTAAATATACACTTTTATATGGATCCAAATGCAGGTCGAGTACATGCAAAAATTAAGGTAAATATATGTTTTTTAACCAATCTTTAAAAAATCAAATTGCTGATTTACAAAGTAAGCTTTCTGTAGGAGAGCAGGTTAAGCAAAGTTTAGATAGTGAGATGTTGGTATTGGAGCTTGATAAGCAAGGTGCAATATTAAGACAAAATAAAAACTTTGAACGGGAATTTAATTACTCAAATAGCCAAATACTCAATAAAAAGATTTTAGATTTTATTCCAGAAAACGCTAGAAATAATGCTGATTTTCATGCCTTTAAAAAAGCGTTAAGTAAAGCCGAACATTTTGCTGGCGCTATTCAAGTATCTCACGAAAACGGACAACGAGATTGGTTACGCTGTATTTTACACCCGATAAAAAATGAGCAAGGTCAGCTTGAGTATTTAACCCTACATTGCACTGTGCTTACACAAATAATTGAAAGCTCGAGAGAAAACGAAGATTTAATCAAAGCATTGCATCGTTCAACAGCGGTTATTGAGTTCGATACTCAGGGTATGGTTCTGCGTGTTAATGACAACTTCTTAAAAAGTATGAGTTATTCAAAGCAAGAAGTTTTAGGTAAGCACCATGGTATGTTCTGTGATGAGCAAGAAGCGAGTAGTAAAGAGTATCAAGTCTTCTGGCAGCGCCTGCGAAATGGCGAGTTCATTGCCGGCAGATTTAAACGTATTGATAAGCATGGTAATGAAGTGTGGTTAGAAGCGTCGTATAATCCGATTTTTAATGAAGCAAATGAGCTTTATAAAGTAGTTAAATTTGCTACTGTGATCACAGACCAAGTAGAAAAAGAACTGGCCACAGAACAAGCGGCGAATATTGCGCACGGCACTTCAATTGAAACTGATAATAACGCGGATAAGGGCGCAGAAGTGGTACAAAAAACCGCACAGGTTATGAACGAGCTGTCGGTGCAAATGGAGCAAACAGCTCAAGAAATTTCAGCGTTAGATAAACAATCGCAACTGATAGCGAGCATAGTGCAAAGCATTAGCAGTATTGCTGACCAAACCAACTTACTAGCACTTAATGCAGCTATTGAGGCTGCAAGAGCTGGTGAGCAGGGTCGCGGTTTCGCTGTAGTCGCTGATGAAGTCCGTTTGCTTGCCTCAAGAACCAGTAAAGCTACCGAAGAAATTGTGGATGTTGTACAGCAAAATCAAAACTTAACTCAAGCCACTGTTGCTGTTATAGAGCAAGGTAGAAATAAAGCGCAACAAGGACTCGAACTCTCCAAAGAATCTGGTGTTGTAATGAGTGACATTAAAAAAGGCGCACAACAAGTTGTTGATGCCGTTAGCCAATTTTCTAATCAATTAAGTAGTAAAAAATAACTTAAATTTGCTGCTCTTCATTTTTAACACAGAAGAGAAATTTTGATGATCTTGATCAAAGTTTCTCTTTTGACCACTCATTATACTTGCACGCTTTATTTCCCTTAACTATTCATGCAACCGGCTTGAACTCGGTTCGATGTATGGAGCGCACATGTCAGCAGTTACTTCTTCAACCCCGTTTATTCCTGAACTACTTTGCCCAGCAGGTAGCTTAAAAAACATGCGTTATGCCTTTGCCTATGGGGCAGACGCTGTTTATGCCGGCCAACCTCGTTACAGTTTAAGGGTTCGCAATAATGAATTTGATTTAGATACTTTACAAATAGGTATTAACGAAGCTCATGCGCTAAATAAAAAGTTTTATGTAGTGTCTAATATTGCCCCACACAATGCGAAAGTAAAATCGTATTTACGTGATATAGAGCCAGTAATTGCTATGAAGCCGGATGCATTGATCATGTCCGATCCTGGCTTAATTATGTTAGTGCGTGAAAAATGGCCTGATATGCCCATTCACCTTTCAGTACAAGCTAATGCAGTAAACTATGCCAGTGTATTGTTTTGGGCAAAACAGGGTATTGAGCGGGTAATTTTATCTCGCGAGTTATCGCTTGAAGAAATAAGTGAAATTCGCTCTTTATGCCCAGAAACAGAGCTAGAAGTATTTGTTCATGGTGCTCTGTGTATGGCCTATTCAGGGCGCTGTTTACTCTCAGGCTATATTAATAAGCGCGATCCTAACCAAGGCACGTGCACTAATGCGTGTCGTTGGGAATACGATGTTAAACCTGGCACTGAGAACGAAACCGGTGAAATGGTACATAAAATCGATCCTAAAACGGTTATACCTACGTTAGGTGAAGGCGCGCCAAGTAACAATGTATTTATGCTTGAAGAGCAAGGCCGCCCAGGCGAATACATGCCTGCATTTGAAGACGAGCATGGTACTTATATCATGAACTCAAAAGACTTACGCGCCGTGCAATACGTAGAGCAGCTAACAAAAATGGGGGTGCATAGCTTAAAAATAGAAGGGCGTACTAAGTCATTTTATTATGTTGCGCGTACCGCTCAGGTGTATCGTAAAGCGATTGACGATGCCGTCGCAGGTAAACCATTCGATGCTGATTTATTCAAAACTCTTGAGAACCTAGCGCACCGTGGTTACACCGAAGGATTTTTAAAGCGCCACGCCCACCAAGATTATCAAAATTACGAATACGGCCATTCAGTTTCTACCAAGCAGCAATTTGTAGGTGAGGTACTAGGGCGAAATGCTAATGGTTTGGTTGAAATAGATGTAAAAAATAAGTTTTGTGTTGGCCATTCATTAGAGCTAATGACGCCGAAAGGTAATATTAGCTTTACCCTTAAAAGTATGGAAAACAAAAAAGGCGAAAGCATTACTGATGCTAAAGGCTCTGGCCATATCGTAAAAATTCCACTGCCTGACACTATCGATTTAGAGCACGCGATACTGATGCGAAATTTGGATGAAAACCAAGATACCCGCAATCCGTTTAAGCATGCTGTTTAACGGGTAATTCATGGCTTTACTCATAAACAGCAAGTGCATTAACTGTGACATGTGCGATCCAGAGTGCCCAAATGAAGCAATTTATATGGGCGCTAAAATTTACCAAATAGACCCTGAAAAATGCACCGAATGTGTGGGTCATTACGACAAGCCAACGTGCGTCAGTGTATGCCCCATTGACTGCATAAAGCCCGACCCTAATCATCGAGAAAGTGTGGATGAGCTGGCAGAAAAGTATGTGAGGTTAGTGGGTTAACGGCATCGCTTGGTGTATTGAGTTGTAGTCAGTACACCAAACTCTTTTAATTTATAAGTTGGGAAAATAACCAAAAGAGTCGTTAATTTCTTGGTTTTGTTGACTCACCCACGTGAAGTATTCTTTATTTTCTAGCAAGCTGGCTGCTTCATTATCGATCATTATTATGGCATTTTGATGCATTTGTAATATAGATGCTGGGCAGCTGGCTGATAATGGACCATTTACCATATCTTGTATTGCTTGTGCCTTATTTTTACCGGTGGCAATTAATAACACATATTTTGCCTCCATGATGGTCGCAATTCCCATCGTCATTGCCATATGCGGTTGCGCTTCCTGAGATGTAAAAAGTCGGCTGTTATCCTGTATGGTTTGTTTTGCTAAAGATTTAATTCGAGTACGCGAGGCAAAGCTGGATGAAGGTTCATTAAAGCCAATATGCCCATTGCCACCAATACCGAGTAATTGCAGATCAATTCCGCCCAGCTCTGTGATTTTTTTTTCAAACATCGCCCCTTGTTGTCTTGGATCTTGATGACGATTACAGGTGGGTAAAAAGGTGTTTTTTGGGTCGATATCTATATGGTTAAACAACTGCTCATCCATAAAGTAACGATAGCTATTGATGCTATTTGCATCAAGATCGTAATACTCGTCTAAATTAAAGGTGTTGACTTGGCTAAAATAAACCTCTTTATTTTTATGCTTTACTATGAGCTGTTTATACAAATCAACTGGCGTACTACCAGTTGCAAGTCCTAGATTGGCATTGGGTTTAGTATTAATTAACTTTTTAATAAGCTCAGCGGCATTGTTGGCAACAGCGGCTTTATCATCAAATATAAGTACTTGCATTTTAGCTCTCGCTTAATTGTTTTTTAGCATAGTGATGAACACCAATAACATCGGCATTGGCTCCTGATTTAGGTGCTAATAAATTGACTTGATAAATCTCGGGTGCGTGTTGAATTTTTGCCGCCACCTTGTTATAAAATAATGGTGCTAAGCCGACACTACCCCCAATAACAACGTTGTTATTACCAAAAGTAGCTTTCATATTAAATATTAGTTCGGCCACGGCTGCAGCGGCATTGTTAATAATTGGCATAATATCTGGGTGCTCAGCGTAGTCTGTAAATACATCTTTTGCGCTGAGCGTTTTGCCTAATGCTTGGCTTGCATATTTAGCAATAGCAGTGCCAGAGGCTATCGCTTCCACACAGTTCTCTCGGCCACAATGGCAAGCGTAGTGTTGATTTGATTGGGTTTTAACTGTGGTGTGACCCAAATGGGCGCAAAAGCCATCGGCGCAGGTAATTATATCGTTGTTAAAAACAATACCTGCCCCAACACCTGTTGAGACGGTGATATAAATAAAGTTTTTATTATTCAGTTGCTCATTTAATACGTACTCTGCCCAAGCAGCTGCAGAGGCGTCATTAATAATGGTGACAGGCAGACCCGTTAAACTGCGAAACTGAGCCTGTAATGGTAATTGTCGACGCACGGATAAAAAATTAACAGCATCAGAACTCACTTGGCCAGTACAGGCAATATTGATTGAGCGTGCTTGTACCACCCAATGTTTAATGTGTGCATATACATAGGATGCTAAATCATCAATATTTGTATGAATGATGGAGTCTACTTTTATAGCGTCGACAATTTGGTCGTTATCAATAAGGGCACACGCTATTTTGGTGCCGCCAATATCAATTGCAATATCCATATTTAAGCATCGCCCTGAGCATTGTTGATACTGTTTACAAACCAACTGGTGATATGCTCTACCCGGGTAATTGCTGAGCCAACAGTCACACACAGTGCACCCAAGGCTATAGCGTTTGCTGCACGTTCTGGTGAGTTATAGCGCCCTTCAGCAATAACATTCACACCCGCATTGACCAACTCAGTGACGAGTTGATAGTCTGGCTCATCGGGTGTTTGTGCTAAATTTAAATACCCCGAGAGGGTGCTTCCAATGAAGGTGCAGCCTGCCTCATGCAGCAGTTTACCGCCAGTAAAATCGGCGCAGTCAGCCATCGCAATACAGCCTTGGTTATGAATTTCAGCTAATAACGTTAATCTATCCACTGGTCGCGGTCTGTCTGTACCGTCAAAAGCAATAATGGTGGCACCAGCTTGCGCAAGCGCAATTACATCTTCAACATAAGGTGTAATTCGAATTTCAGTATCATCAAGATCTCGCTTTACAATACCAACAATCGGGACATTTACTACTTTTGCCACCGCACGTACATTTTCTATCCCTTCTATTCTCAATGCTTTTGCACCTCCCGCAAGTGTTGCCAATGCCATAGCAACAATATGTTCAGGTTTATCCATTGGGCCATTATCTACAGGCTGACATGATGCAATTAAGCTATTTTTCAACTGATTAATTAACTCGTTTTCTAATGCGTAATTTTTCATAACTTTCACTCTTAATATTGCTTAGTCTTTCATCGTAAACAAGGTTAATCGGGTTAAATCTTTATTGTGGGCAGGAAAGAGTAAGCTAACAAAGTAGCCAACAATTAAGCAGGTTAGAATGCCAATCGTCCCGTACAAGTAGCCGTTAGCCCAGCCATATTTCCAGGCTGAAATCATTAAGCTCACTCCGCTAATAATGCCAACAATAGCGCCAATCGAATTTGCCTTTTTGGTCAATGCACCGAGTATAAAAATACCGCCAAGTGCCCCCATAAACATACCGATAACTTTAAAGTAAGCTTCCATTAGTGAACGGATTTCAGGGTCAATAAATATAAGCCCGACAAGCGTGCCTAAAACCCCCGATACAAATGTTAAAATTCTCGCTAGGCTCATATAAGCTTTCTCGCTTTTAACGAAGTTAAATGGCCTAACAAAGTCAGTAAGTACTGTGGTTGCAATTGAGTTCATACTAGTTGAAACCGTTGATTGCGCAGCTGCAAAAATACCGGCAATAATTAACCCAGCTACCCCAATAGGGAGCTCATTAGAAATAAAAGTAGGGAAAATTTGGTCTATTTGAATACTCGGATCGAGTTTTTCAGGATTAAGTTGATAGAACGCATACAAGCCCGTACCTATACAGAAAAACAATAAGGCGCCAGGGGCAGCAAGAATAGCATTGGCCCAAATAGATTTTGCAGCAGCAGCTGGATCTTTAGTAACCATGTATCTTTGTACAACGGCTTGATCGGCCGTATAACTTGATAAGTTTTGCCCAATACCGCCCAGAATTATCACCCAAATTGATAAAGTGGTAATACTTTCAAAGCTAAAGTCGGTGTTTACAATGGTAAATTTGTCATCTGCAAAGCCTATTTGAATGAAGCTTGTAAAACCATCATCTAACCCAGCAATAATAACAAAAAAGCAAACTACAGCTCCAATTAGTAGTACTACCGTTTGAATCGTATCAGTCCAAATAACCGCTTCTACACCACCTAAAGTGCAATACAATAAGCACAATACGCCCATAATTAACACGCTCTCAGTTGCACTAATTGGTGTAACTGCAGATAAAGCCAGCGCAGTAAGTGCCATTACAATACCCATTCGACCAATATGAAATAATGTAAATAAACCACTGGCAAAAAGGCGTACTGACATATTGAATCGTTTTGATAAAAATTCGTAGGCGCTAGTGGCATCTAGTTGTCTAAAAAATGGAATAGCAACATAAACGGCAATTGGAGCAACGGCAATAATCATCCAAATGCCAATCAGCAGTACCCAGTTTGTTTGATACACAATGGCGGGCAGTGCTATGTAGGTTAATGAGCTTAACATAGTGGCATAGATTGAGCAGGCTGCTGCCCACCAAGGAATAGATTGCCCACCTCTAAAGTAGTCATCGGTATTTTTGTTTTTAAACATAAAATATAAACCAACCATAACAACCGATAGTAAATAAACCACTAATACCAGCATGTTTTGCCAGCCAAATTCACGAGCTGTATTGTTAATATTGCCTTTAACGAGTGTTGTTTTAGCGGTGATGGTATCGGTGACTAGAGCATAAGTGTGCGCTCTATTAGCCACTATGTTATGAAATGTATAATTTGAGCTTTCATAGTTTGACCAGGCTTTTGTGATGGTATTAAACGATTTAGCGTGACCGTTTTTTGTAACAATTAATAAATGCGACTGGCCTAAAGCGGAAGCATAAATTAACGAACTCTTTGCAACAAGTTGACTAGCTGTACGGTTAACGATGGGCATCCAAGTATTGGTGTCAGGGTTAAACATATGCATAAGTAACGCTGAGTTAGCGTCATAACTTTTAGATGAATAGTTTTCAGAAATGGCATAAATTCGGTCATTTTTTCCATCATTTTGTATTGCTAACTTTAATTGGCGAGTGCTAGTTGAGGTAAATATATTGCTGTTGAGCTGAGTCCAATTACGCTGTTCACTATCAACTGCAATCTTAAAAAAATACCATTGTTGGTCGAAGCCAGCTACATATAAATTATTTTCATATATTTGTGCACTGATCTGCTTAAGTGGACGCGGTAAATTAGTAAACTGAGAAGACACTAATTTTTTAGATGACTCATTCCACTGCAACACATTTACCATAGTCGATTGAATCGAATCTAACTCACCTCCTAATATAAACGTTTTCTTGCCATATTGTAGAGAGATCGCTGCCGCTCTATTACCCTCAGTCGGGCTAAGGGGAAGCAGTGAGATAACATTATTGTTTGTTAGATCGAATTTAATCAGTTTGTTGTAATGACTATTTGAAATAAATACCGAGTCATTATTTGCGAAGTAAACTGTATTTTTATTTACTGTTAAGTGTTCAGCTCCCCCCTTTATGGGGTGCCAGTTTAACTGTGTTTGCGCAAATGAATGGCTTGATGCTAGAAGCAATAAAAATGTAATTATTTTTCTCATAGTGCAACTGTATACCTGTTTGTAGTGTATACCTGTTATACCACTAGGTTTGGCATAAATCCATTGTTTTAACATTTAAGATACAAAAAAAGGCTAAAATTAGCCTTTTTTTAATTTATAAAGTGTACTTATATCAGCCATAATAATTATCAAAAACATAGTCTATGTGAGCTGAAAGTTGCGCATCTGCGCCCTCGACATCACCATTTTTTATACACTCAAAAATAGCCACGTGATCATCATAACTTTTTTTATTTAATTCCGCGGTATTAATGCGATCTGGACGCGAGTCAATTAGCCAATCCATTAAGGCTTGGTGAACAGCTAAAAAGATGGGGTTACCAGGTATAGAGGCTATCACACGGTGAAAATAAATATCGGTCCGTCTAAATTGACTATCATTTTCGATAGACTTTCCATTTAACTCTAGCGCTTCTTCAAGTTCTTTTATTTGGCTCGGTGTCGCTGACGCTGCTGCATGCCTTACTAAGCTTGACTCAAAAAAACGTCTTAACTGATCAAAATACTTTAAACCATTTGGTTGAGCCAAAAAGTCTTTAGACATCCCTGATAGTTCAGCAATTATTGTATCTGCGGATGGGCGGGTAACCCGGGTTCTTTCGCCACTACTTATTTTTACAAGACCTTTGCGTGCAAGTGCTGCGAGTGCATCCCTAATTGATGGTCTACCAACACCAAAAGCAGCCATAAGCTCTCTTTCTGATGGTAAGGCATCACCCTCTGCGATTTCACCTTGCCTGATCATCCGCTCGAGTTCTTCTTCAACGGTTTCAGATAATTTTTTTCGTTCAACTGGGCGAGTAACTTTTAATGTCATTTAAAAACCTATCAACTATTTGGTTATTTACCTATTGTACCACAGCGCGATTATTTCGCTAACTCTACCTAAAATATACCTATTTAAGGGAAAGTTTAATTAATGCAGTCTTTTATCATTGCTAGCGTTTTTTGTATATATTTTATTCTGGTTGCTAACGATTGTTTATTAGGAAGTAATGATATTTTACAGCCGACAAAGTCTAATTGCGTGCCTACTTGTAATTGCATACAGCGTTTAACTTGTTCTTCATTTAGCACAGAGTCTCGATTATTTATACAATCAAAGTCATTGAGTTGAGGTGGCATATGGCTATCTTTCCATACACCATAAACATCAGAAGTGTCGCTGGCACCTGAAAATATAAGCCCAGTTAATAAATCAGCCCTAATACACTGCTTTATGTGTTCTACAGGACCATTACAACTTTTAGCCTCTATTGCCGAGCGTCCCCAGTTGATAGAAATGCCGAGCTTCTGTTTAGCATGCTTATTAACCGTTGTGATAGCATCAATTTCATCTTCAATGCGCATAAACCCCTTTTCACTGTGTTGTGTATTTATTTGAGCATCACAATGTTCAATTACTAGTTTAGCACCATGCCAATCCCATTGTTGTAATTCGTTAAGCGACTTAACCAAGGCGCGAACTGAAGAGGGGACTTGCTCATTAATTGTCGGTGCACTATGGATTAAAATATGGGTAACCATCTGTTTATTAAAATAACTATTTAACTGTTGAATTTGTTGATTCGCTTGTTGGTAAAATTTAATGGCTTTACTACGGCCTGCTTCATTGTCTGAAGCAATACCAAAATAGGGATCTTTACTAAGTTCGGCCATTGTCCCTGGGATACAGGTAATCACATTGCGCCAATTTGAATTTAACTGTGCATAAAACCACTCATTTCCAAACCTGTTGAGCTGCCCCGAAAATGGAATTTCCAACCCACTAATAGCGACGTCTTCTTTTAATGTTTTATAGAACAGTTGCTCGGTTTGCTGATCCCAACTTGAGTCAGCGGGAACAGATGCGTATGCGCCTGAAAGTATGTCCATATTAATTCCTTTAGTTGTAGTAAAGCGGTAGCAGCAGAGCATAATCAATTTTTATTAGCCTAATTATTATTCTGTAGAACTAAGCATTTGATGTATTGTGGTGTAGCTGTTATACCAGCGGTGTATGGTTAATACAACTACTGATTTTTTAAATTAATAGATAGGTTTAAAAGTGAATATATATAAATACGGTGACGATTCGCAGCAATACGGCCAATTAATTAGACCAAAAAACAATCATTATTTACCTGTGGTTATTGTGATTCATGGCG
This sequence comes from Pseudoalteromonas sp. QJM3NY_12, assembly GCF_056173165.1. Next base: position 544,560 of record NZ_JBWBUF010000002.1, on the reverse strand, counting down.
GATATTGGAAAGATAACCACAGCTTAGACACTTACCCAACGAAGCATATTGTTGAGTATTTAAAAGGCTTCAATATCGCTATTTGGAATTTAGAATATCGAAGGATGAACAGTCTAGGAGCTAATGTAACAGCGCCATGGCCAAGCATACTGAACGATGTTGGCGAAGGGGTCGATTTCTTATCAAGTTTAGCTGAACAGCATAAACTAGATTTAAGCAAGGTGACACTTATTGGCCACTCTGCAGGTGGGCATTTAGCAACGTGGGCAGCATCGAGGGCTATGATTAATCCATGCTCGATTTTGTATAAGCCGAACTATTTAACGGTAAAGTCGGTGATTTCAATTGCTGGAGTCCTAGACTTAAGACGTGCAGAAGACTTAGGGCAGCCAGAGCAAATAATTAAATTATTAAACAAAAACAATAATATAAAAACAAGTGTGGCAAACAGTAATCCTGCTCAGCTAGTCGATGCAAATGTTAGGTATATCATCGTTCATGGTGATATGGATAAAGAAGTAAATATAAACCAAGCTTTGAGTTTTATAGAGTGCGCTTGCTTGAGTAAAGTAGTGCTGCACATTTTAAAAGAAGATGATCATTTCACGATGTTTCCTGGTTTTGCAAAAAACCAGCGGAGTTGGGAGCAGCTAAAAAAGATAATTTATACTGAGTTGCAGGTAACGATGGCTGGTAATTTTAAAGCCAGTGTTCTTCAAAAGTAATGTGTATTTTACGCATATTTTTATGTCTGATTTAGCATATAAGCCCCTTACTAAATAAAAAAGGTAAAAATAATCCAAAGATTGTCTGTTGAACAATTATTGCTTGGATTATTTTTGAGTAATAAATAAACAGTTTTTGCTGTTATTAAGTGCTTACTTTTATTTTTCATCCAACCAAATTATTTATTTAATGTGATTTAAATGTTAATTAAAATCTTGTTGAAGGTGTACTGGTATGATAGGTTGATTGTATAATATTTATTCACCCAGTTATATTTACATTGTCATAATGAGAGAAAACCATGAAAAAAAATAAAGTTCAGCATCACTTATCCGCTTTATCGGTCTGTATTGCAGCCGTATTAAGTTCGCAAGCTATTGCGCAAGAGTCAGAGGCAAAAAAAGATATTGAGCGTATTAATGTTACTGGCTCAAATATTTTTAAAGGCAGTGCCAACTTTAGTTCGTCTTCACCGGTTGTTGAACTAGGTAAAGAAGCTATTGAAGGGGTGGCTGCTATTTCAATTTCCAATACATTGAGCCGATTACCTTCAGTAACTGCCGGTACTAATGATGCATCGAATAATGGCGATGGCGGTGGCAGTTCAGGTATTAGTACCACGTCATTAAGAAATTTAGGCACAGCGAGAACGCTTGTATTAGTTAATGGCCGTCGATATGTGTCGGGTACATCCGCAGGTGATGGCTATGGTGTTGATTTAAATTCTATTCCCACCTCTATTATTGAACGAGTTGATGTACTAACCGGTGGCCAATCTGCAATTTATGGCTCTGATGCAATTGCAGGTGTAATAAATATTATTACCAAAAAGAATTTTGAAGGTGTTGAGGTTAATGTGTTTGGTGCTGATTCAGATGAAGGTGGCGCAGCTAGACAAAACATAGATTTTACTTATGGGAAAAACTTTGATTCTGGTAATGCATGGTTTTCTGTTGGCCTTGCTAATCAAGATGATTTAATGGCTAGGGACAGAGATTTTTCAAGAAATAGTATTAATGTGCATGATGAAGACGGTGATGGTCTGCGTGAAACATTGCGTGTTAGAAACGGACCAATGCACGTAGATGGTGGCGCATTTCAGTTTGCTGATGTGAGTATTTTTGGTAACGGTGATGAGTTTAGTCAATTTGCGCCAAAAATAACCGCAGATGGGCAGCTTGATGGCGAGAGTGATTTTTATAATCAAACTTTTTATCGAAAAGCGATTGCACCTTATAAGCGACAATATGCAGCAGCAGGCATGACATTTGATATTTCAGATAAGGTATTTGCTGAGCTTGAAATTAATTATTCTGAAGTAAATTCTTCTACCAATATTGAAACTGCACCTTTGAGCATAGTAAATGATGTATTTGCTGTTAACCGAGGGGGTGTGACGGGAATTGATGTTGCGGATAGTCCGTTTTTTAATGGTAGCAGTGCGCAAAGTCAATTATTACCGGCTTTACAAGCGTCGGGTGGAACGTCATTAGAACGGGTAAATACTTTTAGACGTTTAGCTGAGTTTGATAATTTAGGTGTAGAAAATCATCGTAGCACTTTTCGTATTGCGGGTAATTTAGATTATGAATTTGATAGTGGTCTTTTATTAAGCACTTCAGCGGTATATGGCACAACTAATCAAGTACAGAAAAACAGTGGTGATGTAAATTTAGTCGCACTTCGCTCGGCTTTGAATATTGAAGAAGATGGCAATGGAGGTTATCAATGTGCAGATGCTACAGATAGATGGCAAGGATGTGTGCCTATTAACCCATTTGGCACAACTGACAGTGAGTTAGGTTTAGCGGGTGTGACAGGTTTTTCTGATGAGGCAGTTGATTATATTGGTATTTCTACTGGCCAAACCGGGGTTATTAAACAGTATGTAGTAAATAGTGTTTTATCTGGTGAGTTACCTTTTACTCTTAATGATGAGTTTATCGGTTTTGCTGCAGGTATTGAATACCGCAAAGAAGAGGGAGCAGAAACGCCTGATGCATTCCGTCAAGCAGGTATCACTCGAAGACTGCAAGTGTTTCCAACAAAAGGCAGCTTTTATTCTTATGAGGCCTTTGGTGAAGTATTATTACCCGTTTATGATTGGCTTAATGTAAGTTTGGCGATGCGAGTTGGTGATTATTCGTCAATTGGCAATACCTCAACGTATCGTTTAGGAATTGATGCACCAATTAATGATTACGTGCGTCTTCGTGCAAGCCTTTCTAGTGCGGTAAGGGCACCTAATGTTAATGACCTTTACGCTGCAGGCTCTGCAAGTGCAACTGGTGGTCATGATGTATGTGATGGGGTAACTGCAAGTTCTACAGGTAATGTAGCTGAGAACTGTCGCTCAATAGATTCTATTGCACAACGTATTGCATCTGATGGCTCGTTTACACTGGTAGGCTCTGAAAGTCAGAATGAACGCTTCTTAAAAATGGGCTCTGAAGACTTACAAGAAGAAACGGCGGACACATATACCCTAGGCGCGGTATTCACGCCAATTGATTCACTTTCGGTTTCTTTAGATTATTACTCTATTGAAATTGAAGATGCAATTTTAAATGTAGGTGCTGGTGAGATCATTAATCGTTGTTACGATGTGTCGCCAACTGAATTTGACGCATCGTGTAATGGTAATGTGGTGCGTGCTGTTAACGGCCCTATTTTAAATATTACCTCCAAGGCAATTAATGAAAGTGAAGTTAGAACAAGTGGTGTAGACGTTGAAGTTTTTTACACCATGGATAAGTTAGACTTGAGTTTATCTGCATCTTATTTAGATGAGTATGTGACAACAAGTAAATCGGGCGTTGAGCGCGACTATAAGGGCGAAGTACTTTACCCTGAATTTAGATATACCTTTAACACGACTTATAACGTGACTGATGACTTTAATTTATTTGCTCAAGTTACCTTTCGTGATGAAACACAAAATGATGTAAATAATGATGTTAATCAAACACTATCTGATGACATAAATACATTGGATTCAGTTTATTACGTAGATTTACGTGCGTCATATAGCTTTAATGAGTCATTTAATGTGTATGCAGGAACCAATAACTTGTTTAATGAAGAACCGGATATTATTCCTCGAGGTACTGTAACCGGTTCTGCTGCAGGTACTAACACTGAGCCAAGGGCTTACGACATCATTGGTCGTCAATTCTTTGTTGGTCTGAAATATAAGTTTTAATTCACTTTTAGTAAAAAAACCTAATCGCTTAGATTAGGTTTTTTTCATTTTAATTAAATTGTGAGGATGGTATGCATCGATTAATGATGTGGCTTAGTTGCCTAGTGTTAAATAGTTTTTTTAGTGTGCCACTTGAGGCTAAAACAGATAGTGTGATTTCTAATTGGTCGAAAGTGGCTTCTCTACCACTTTCAACTCAAAAAGGAGAACCGACGGGAATATCAGCAGCCTATACTGGTGTAATTGGGTCATATTTAGTTATAGCAGGTGGGGCTAATTTCCCTAATGGGCACCCTTATTTTGATGGTGCTAGCAAATATTACCATGACACTATTTATGTATACGATATTAGTGACAACCAATTTAAGTTGGTGGCTACCTCTAAGTTGCCTATGGCAATGGGTTATGGCGCAACAGTAACTAAAAACAACCACTTATTATTAGTAGGTGGTAAAAATAATCAGCAGACGTACGACACTGTTATAGAGTTAACGCTAGATGAAAACCACACACCTCAAACCCAAATAGTCGCTAGACTGCCATTTGTTTGGTCTGATGGTGCAGCCGACACACATGATGACTTTTTATATCTATTTGCAGGTAATGTAGATGGTAAAATTTCAAATCAGGTCTGTAAATTTTCTTTTGTCAGTGCGCGATGTGATAGTGACATACCTGCTTTACCCGCCATTGCGCGTACGCAATTTCCGGCGATAAGTATAAACGATGAGTTTATGTTATTTGGTGGGCTCAATCCGCAAGCAACCTCGCATAATTTTGCACTCACAGACGCTTATGCTTTTGATTACAGCGCAGCGAGTTGGCGTGCGTTACCCAATACCCAACTGAATAATAAAGACGTCACCCTTGCCGGAGGTAGTGCTCTGCGTTTAGCCAAAAATAAAATATTATTTTTAGGTGGTGTAAACAAGCAAATATTTGATAACGCAGTATTAAAATTAACAACATTGCAAGGCCAAGCGTTAGCGCAATTTAAACAACAGTACTTCTCTATGTCAGTAGCTGCATTTAAGTTTAACCGTAAACAAATCGTGTTTGATTTAAAACGCGATGCTTGGTCGGCACTCAAACAGCTTGTCCCCTTTTCTGGTGGTGCCGGCCCCCTCCAAACTGCGCAATATCAAGACACCCTATATTGGGTGTCAGGTGAAGTAAAAGCAGTACAGCGTAGCCCTTATATATACAGCACTAAAGTTTCACACCTTACTGAAAAATAATCGATATATGGCATTCATCTGCTTATTGATGCTTAAGAGCATATTGTTGGAGCATAAAACCACAATTTTGCGAACGTTTTGTTCGTTATAAACCTGTGTAACTAATTAAGCAGTTTAGTTATTAAGATCAAACAGGCTCTTGCAAGTTGAGAGCTTTACTAATACAGAGGAAAGCATAGTGAATACCTTAAGAAAAACTCATAAGCTGTTTTTTCTATTTATATTAATATTTAGTGTTTTTGAATCAAAAGCAACAATATTAAAAGAATGGGATACATCAACTCTTAATTTTAATGGAAGTTCTGAGTATTTATCGCTTGATAATGAGTTCACAGAAGTTCAAAACTTAACAACAGGAACGATTTATACAAAGTTTCAAGCAACGGGTACATTGGGAACTTTATTTAGTATTTCTAGCTCGCTTTATGGCTCCAGTGAGTTTTCGGTTCTTATTAATGGCGATGGAACTTTAAGAGTACACGCAAGAGAGAAAGGCGTTTTTATAAATGATATCAAAACAAACACCTCTTTTAATGATAATTTAGTTCATAAAGCGGCCGTGGTAATAAGTGCGCAAGGCACTAAATTGTTTGTGGATGGTCAGTTAGTGATAACAGCGCCGAGTTCGCATTTTTTTAATAGTGTTTCAGAGTTAAATACCATGAACATTGGTCGCAATGTTGACCAGCAGGGTGGGCAGTGGTTTTTTAAAGGTAAAATTTACGAAACACAAATTCATGATACCGCACTGGATAATGCCCAAGCCTCAACGTTGACGCGTCCAGACAATGTTATTGCCCACTATTATGCAGACTTAAATATTACACCGGAGCAAGCCGGTTGGGTAGATGATTCTTCAATCCAAGGTGCAGGTAATTTGGTTGATGATGCTGGACAACAAGCATGGTTTGTTAATGGCAGCAATGGCCGTGCTGAATGGCAAGTAACGCCTAGTACGCAAACCAATCTAGATGCAACAACGTACGGATGGACTTTGTCTAGTACATTTAAAGTAAAGTCTGGATCATATCTAACCAATTATTATGCCAATGGCAGTAAACGATTTTTAGTTAATGTGATGCTCGATAGTAATGGCGACTTAATTGCAGATGTGGAGGGGGATACCCAATATACGCTTGTTCAAGGGGGTGGGGATAAACAGTATCATGACTATCAGATAATATTTAATCCACGCACAAATATGGCTACTTTTACCTTTAATAGTATTGAAGTAACAACTTGGACAGGTTCACAGACGAGTCAAAATGTCATTGTGTTTGGTAACGGTTCTACAGGTATTAGTGGCACAGCAAATTATAAATCAGTTAGTTTTAAAATTAAAAATAGTGATGAACCCATAACTCAAAGTACTGTATTTGAAGGAGGAGCAGAAGGTATAAATGGTATGTCTAACTACCGAATTCCCTCTCTTATTCAAAGTGGAGATGGCAGTTTACTTGCTTTCATTGAAGGCCGTCCAAATGGAGCGGATCCAGGTGCTAATGGTTTAATAAATATATCTTTAAAGCGTTCATTGGATAAAGGTAAAACGTGGTTACCAGTACAAATACTAGAAGAAAGCACGCAATATGACTTCTCAGACCCTAGACCTGTTATCGATAAAAGCACCAACACTATTTTTGTTTTTTATACGCAATGGCAAGATTTATGTGCTCAAAATGGTAATTGTGCTGCTCCGGGCGATCCAAACTACTTATTATATAAAATGAGCCAAGATAACGGGGTAACGTGGTCTGATACTATTAATGTTAGTGCTAGTGTTAAAGATTCTACTTGGCGCTCTATTAACGCAGGTCCTGGACACGGAATTCAATTAAATAGGCAAATTGCTGACCAACAAATACTTAATGGTAGAATGATTTTCCCTGCAATTGTACGTGCAGCGGATAGTTTATTTTATGTCGCGAGTATTTATAGTGATGATAATGGCGCCACTTGGTTGCCTGGTGAGTTAACTCCTATTTCAGGCCCTACAGAAGCAGATATAGTTGAATTAGTTGACGGTAAGATTTTACTTAGCGCTCGAAATGATGGCGGCACTTCAGGTACTCGTTATCATTTTTTAAGCACCGATGGTGGTATATCATGGCAGCAGACATCGCACGACCTTAGCGTATCTAGGGTCGATATAGGTATTACACGTTTTTCCGCACAAGCAGATGGAGATGACAAAAATCAAATTTTGGTGTCAGGGCCTATTGGTGATCCTGTTGGCAGTAATCGCCAAAATTTAGGAATTTGGATAAGTGAAGATGAAGGTTTAAATTTTAATACACCATACCAACTGGTTTATGGCCACAGTGCTTATTCAGATATTATTACTTTAGAAGATGGCAGTATTGCTGTTATTTATGAGGCTACAGGTAATACACTGATTAAGTATATTAATTTAGAAGTGACTCAGCTACAGCAGTAAAGTTCAGCTATACCTCAATCAACAATAAATAATAGTTTACATTTATTAAAGAAAGGCAATGCAGTAATTAGTACTGCATTGCCTTTTTGTTTATTGCCAAGCGGTAATTGAAGCGTTTTTATTGAGGCAACTTATAACAAGGTGACTTTAGCTAACATGAAGATATCTATTGAATGAGTTAAGCTTATTAGCTATGAAATAGCCGCATTTATGCGGCTCATAGGGAGGTTTAAATTTCTTACTTAAGTTTAGTATGCAGCGCTTTAATAAGTCTTTATGACGGTTGATGATCCATAAAACCTGCGAGGCTCATTTGGGTCACAACATCTTGTTTTTCTTGCTCGCTTAGTGCGCGTATTGGTAAACGAGGGTTACCCACATCAATGCCGTGTAGTTGCATAGCAGCTTTACCAGCTGCAACACCGCCGTATTGCACTAGCGGGCGGATAATACCAATTACTTTATCCATCAGGGTAGTGACTGTCTCTTGGTCACCACGTTTAAAAGCGTCAATAATATCGAGGTAAAGTGGTGCAGCATAATTATAGGTGCTGCCTACAGCACCAATCGCGCCGACAGCCAACCCACCGGGTAAAAACTCGTCAACACCAAATGGAATATCGAATTTACCATCGCAAGCGCGTTTACAGCGCTGAAATTCGTACAAATCAACATGGTTAAATTTAATCCCTGCAAGATTAGGAATAACCTTGTCGGCTTTGATTAAAAACTGCTCCATATCAAACATCACGCCTGACATGCCTGAGTGATAATAATAAAAGGCTTTGCTAGGAGCTGCTGCTGCAACGCTCGCGCAGTAATTGACTAAATCATCAACAGAACCAGGTTTAAAGAAGCAAGGCGCGATAATTGATGTCGCAAAAACATCTAGCGTTTCAGCGTGTTTGGTCAGTGCTAGCGTATCTACAATTGAGAGTGCGCCGGTATGAACTGTAATGCTTAATTTACCTTTTGCTGCACTTACCCAACGCTGTGCAATTGCTTTACGTTCGTCAACAGAGCAATTAAGGCCTTCGCCAGTAGTGCCACAAATGTAAACGCCTTTAACGCCTTGTTTAATAAGTAATTCTGCTAATTGATCAATAACCGGTAAGTTAACATCTCCATTTTCATCAAACGGGGTATGAGGGGCGGCGATCAGTCCTGTTAATTTATTCATAGTAAGCCTCTGAAATTTTAAAATTTTGCTTTGCCGCCAATCCATGTATTTACTATGTGCGGCGACGAATTTGTTGTAGAAATTAAAGTTAAATCGGCATTTGAGCCAATAGCTAATTGCCCGTAACAATCGGCAATACCTAAGAATTGGGCAGGGTATAAACTGGCCATCTTAAGCGCATCGATAAATGGGATATTTAGCATTTTTACAGCGTTATTTACTGCAGTGATCATATTCAAAGCAGAGCCTGCTAATTGACCGGTATTACTGGTTAGTTTATCGCCGGTTAGGCTTATTTGATGACCATCAAACTGAAGATGTGTTTGTTCACTACCTATGGTCGACATTGAGTCGGTAACCAACATCATTTTATGTGCAGCTTTGACTTTATAGGCTAATTTGGCTGTGCTTGGATGCACATGATGACCATCGAGAATAAGCCCACACCAGCTCTGCTCATCGAGCAAGGCTGCTCCAACCATATTTGGCTCGCGTGACTCCAGTGCAGACATTGCGTTAAATAAATGAGTAAAGCCGCTAGCACCGGCTGCTAATGCAGCTTGTGTTTGTGCAAACGTTGCATTTGAGTGCCCTAGGCAAACGTGTACATTACTTGCTACTAAGGTTTTGATAATGTCACAGTCGACACTTTCAGGTGAGAGAGTAACGACTTTAATACCTAAATCGTCACGACAATAAATATCTAATTCTTGCTGGCTTATACCGCGAATTTGTTGGCTACTGTGAATGCCTTTTTTTGGCTCGCTAATATGCGGCCCTTCAAAGTGAACACCAATAATGCCGGGTGTATTTTGTGCTAAAGCAGTGCTTATTAAGTTTGCTGTTTGCTCTATCTTTCTAACATCGCTGGTAATTAAGGTAGGGAGCAAGCTACTGGTACCAAATTTAGCATGCGCGTTAGTCATTGCCTTTAAAGTATGTAAATTGGTGTCTTGATTAAGTAAATAACCGCCGCCACCGTTTACTTGTGTATCAATAAATCCGGCAGTTAATAAACCACTTACTTTATTTTCAATGGCGCCTTTAATGGTATCAAACGCAATGATTTTGCCATCCTCAAAACTGATAGGATGATTTTCATGTAGTGTTTTACCATCAAACAGTTGCTCGGCTATTAGTGTGGTTCTCATGAGGGGTTCTCGGTTTTTGCTGAAGTTGAGAAGAAGGGCTTAAAATTCAGCCCTTCTTAAATTGATACGTTAAATATCAAAATTATTGGCTAAGTTACTGTTAAAATTAAAAATTCAACTTAACCCCTGCATAATAAGCGCGGCCGACTAAATCATAAGCGGTGCCATTTGTAAGCGTACCTTGCTGCTGATATTTATGACCTGCGGTTAAGTGAGGAGGTTGCTCGTCAAATAGATTAGTAATACCAAAGTAAGCGTTAATTTGATTAGTAAGGTTATAACTAAAGCGAACATCGTTATAAACTTGTGAGTCAATAGAGTTAAGCTCTTCAGTGAGAACTGTATTGTCGTTACGGTCTTTAGCTTCATCCCAATAACGTAGTTGCCAATAAACATTGAAGTCATTGATGGTGTATGAAGCATTTATATTAAAGCGTAGCTCTGGAAATAATACTTCACCGGCCAGTTCTTGTTTGTCACCTGTTTCAAGGCCTGTAATACTGTAAGTATCTAAAATATTTGCAGCAAAACCTACGTATAAGTCACCATCACCTAAGTCGGTCATGTATGACACATCAATATCAAGCCCTTTGGTTTCAATTAAGTTCTCATTGCCAGAGGCTGCGTTTACTTCAAGGGCTGCACCTGAGCGTCCGTCACGTCGCACTAAGCCACCACAATTAGCGTCAAAGTTACTTGGATCTGCAGAGTAGCAACGATTCAAAATAACGGTACGGTCAGTTTTTGCAATCGCATCATCTATTTCAATATCGTAATAATCGAGCGACATTTGCAGACCAGAAAATGATTCTGGAGTGAATACGATACCGGCTGTGAACGTATCTGCTTTTTCTTCTTTAACATCGGTAGAGCCGCTTAATAAGCCTGAGGTATTTTGGCGTTCTACTTGAGTTAAATTGAATGCGCCGTCGCTATCAATACGATTTTGGATTGCATTTATTGAGCGACAGTTACTGGCAATATTCCCGTTATCAGCATTAGTAATACCATCACAAGGGTCAGTAACTAGTGCTGCGGTGGCCGTTCCGCCAGCGAATAAATCGCTTACGTTAGGTGCACGTACCGCTGTTGCTAAAGCACCACGTAAACGTATGCTATCTGAAATAGGCGCATCTAATCCTAATGTCCAATTTGTTGTACTGCCTACCGATGAATAATCACCAAAGCGGACAGCTGCTGATAGACTTAGTTTTTCGTGTAACGGAATATGTAATTCGCCGAACACATCAACAACGTCAAAAGAGCCTTTTGTTTTAGCAATTGCCGCGCCACGTACAATACCAGCTTGGCGTAATGGATCAGGCGTTTCATGGCCTTTCTCTTCACGGTATTCAACACCACCCGCAAAACCGATGTTGTCAACGTTATCACTAATTGCATAATCGAGTGTACCGGCCAAAATAGCGGTAACAACCACTTGCTCTATACTGCCTTCAAGGTTAGTGTCAGCCGCTAAGTAGTCAACTGCTTCAGCTGAAATACCATCTAGAGCAAATGGGTTAAATACAACACAGCCATTAATTCGTGCAATTTCATCAGCACATTGATAACCACCTGCGCCATCGTCTTCTACATTTAAGGCAAAGCGAGCACGGTCTAGGTTTATATCACCATGGTTAGTTTGTTGTTGATCAGTAACACCATAGGTGCCACTGACGGTTAAATAAATATCGTTAGATATATCGTATTCATATTCACCAGCAACTCTAAATGTGCTTCGAGTATTTTCAGCGCCACGATCACCAAACTCATAAAGACGTCTGAACGTTAAGCTTGCATCATCAAGATTTGTAATACCATCTGCAAGTAAGTTATTGCCAAGTTCTGTTCCAGCAAACCAAGGATGGCTAGCGATATCTATGCCCGTAGAGCCTCCTTTAGAGAGCTTAAAAATATCATTTCGTGTATCTAGTGGGATAGGTTCAAAACGTGCACGAGAATCTACACGAGCGAAGTTAGCAGTGAAGTTCATACGTGATTTATTACTTAGATCAAGAGATAAACCACTGGCAACAAAATGCCGTGTTAGTGGTGCTATCATTGAACGATAATCATGAAAGTTAAACGCATCAGAGGTGGCAGGATCGTCAGTACGAGTGAATAAGCTGCCATCACCGTTATATTTATCTATACGCCCGCCAAAAACATGCGATGAACCAACGTAAGCAGAGGTATCTCTAATACCATCTCCATCAGTATCTACAGCATCTTTGTGTACACGAGAGTAATCACGATCGCTTGCCATTAAGCCATCGTCTTCTGAGTAGCCTACAGATAACCATGCATTTCCGTCATCAAAGTTTTTACCAATAGAAAACTCAATATCAGTGGTGTTTTTATCACCTTCGCCACTTTGTCCTGCCTGTGCTTTAAATGCAACGCCATCAAAATTTTTCTTGAGGATAATATTAACTACACCGGCAACGGCATCAGAGCCATAAGCGGCAGATTGGCCGCCAGTAAGTACTTCAATACTTTGGATCATGGTTGTGGGGATTGTGTTTAAGTCTACACCATAGCCAGATCCTACTGACATACCAGATACATACCGCTTGCCGTCAACCAATACCAGTGTCCGTGATGAACCTAGATTACGCAACGCGACAGTATTTAAACCAGAGTCTTGCTCACTGATATTAGAGCTTGCTGAGGTGGTGTCTCCAACAACTGAAGGCATTTTAGCCAGTAAATCCCCAACATTGACTGCACCTACGCCTTCGATGTCATTTGCGTCTAAAATTTTAACGGGTGAAGCGGACTCAAAATCACCTTTGCTAATGTGTGAACCGGTAACAATTATTTTTTCAACTTTTGCATTTACTTTGATGTCCTGCTCATCAGCAGCAACTGCAGCGGTAGTTAGAGACGCAATACTTATCGCCAGTAGTGACTTAACAAACGTTTTTGATTTCATCATGATATCCCCAAGTAATATTTATATTTTTTATATGCTTATTTTTAATCAGCTAAATGAATTACCTTGAAATACTTTAACGCAACAATGATGCAATTAAAGTATACCATCAACCTGTTATACCAACATACCACTCGGGGATTTATATTGTCAAAGCTAAAATTGTTTTTTTACAACCATCTGTTTACATTTTTTGCTAGCGTCTTAATTTTATTAATTTATTTGTATTTAAATATGAGAACCGGATTTGCAATGAGTTAGGGGTAAAAAGGAAATTATGATTGGTTTAATTGTGCCTTTGTGTAACATACCGATTAATTGTATTGATTAGAGTCGTAAAATGTTAAGTATTTCTCTTGGGCCTTTAGTTATTTCCATTTCTCAGTTAATTATTTTTTTAGGGTTAGGCATTTTTTGGGGGCTTACCTATTTATTGACGCGCCAACATCCATTACAAAAAGCAATTTTAGATACGGTTTTTAAAGCAATTGTGGTGGGCTTTTTAGTCTCGCGTTTAGCGTTTGTGTTTACTATGTGGGATGCTTATCAAGGTAATTGGTGGCAGCTTTTTAATATTAGCGACGGCGGCTTTATTGGTTATTATGGCTGGCTCAGCGGTATAGTTGTTTTAGCGTTTTATGCGCGCGGTAAAAAAGCGGTAATGAAAAACTACGCTATTGCTGGGTTTGTAGGTTTTTGTTCAATGGTTATTCCTAACTTTGCACTGTCTATTTATCAAACGGGTGTGCAATTACCGCAATCGGTTGTGCATAATATGCAAGGGCAGCAAGTTAACTTACAAAACTTTAAAGGTAAGCCGGTGGTTATTAATTTTTGGGCGTCGTGGTGTCCGCCGTGTCGAAAAGAAATGCCAGTGCTACAAGCTGCTCAAAAAAATAACTCAAATATTACGGTGGCGTTTGTCAATCAAGGTGAAGACTTACACACGGTAAAAGCGTTCCTTAATGAACAGCAACTCGACCTTAATCATGTGTTTTTTGACCAAAGCAGTAATGTGAGTCGCGAATCCGGTGCTGCAGGCTTACCAACCACCTTGTTTTATAATAGCCAAGGAGAGTTAGTTACCAGCCATATAGGTGAGCTTTCTCATGCGAGTTTAGGCTATTATATTCAGGCGATTAGCGCTAAAAAATAACGGCGTATTGCTGTTTAATCGCGTCATTCCTTTTTATGCCCTTTTATAAGCAGCTAAATAGCCATTTTGCGGCTTAACTACCTACTTTTATTAGAGTAGGTTACTTATTGAGACAGCATTCATTTATTCGTCAGTTTGCATTAACAAGCTATTAAGCTTGGTTATGTAAAATACAGCTACTTTTTTCGTACCATCTTTCCTTGGTACGCTCACCTTTAAGTATTAACTGTATTTTAAATGGAACTGTTAAAACTATGACCGCTCATCGGATAACTCAAACCTCTGCTCACTCACTCCCACTTTTTATTAAATCAACGCTGTGCATCTCTATTTTGTCTGTGATTAATCATGCATATGCTGATGAAGCAGCAGATAAAGCATTAAAAAGCAAAGATATGGAAGTAATTGAGGTACGCGGTATCCGTTCCAGTATGGCGGCTAATTTAGATATAAAACGTTTGTCTAGCTCTGTGGTTGATGCGATTACAGCGGAAGATATTGGTAAGTTCCCTGATAAAAATGTCGCAGACTCATTACAACGCGTACCAGGGGTAGTGATTGACCGTGACGGAGGCGAGGGCTCATCGGTAAGTATTAGAGGGTTATCATCTGAACTCACCTTTTCTCAGTTAAATGGTAATTTTATTGCGTCATCACCAGGAGAGCCATCTCGTTCGTTTGATTATGCATTACTTCCCTCAGCCATGATTGAAAGTGTGGAAGTGTATAAATCGCCAGAGGCACGTTTAGATGAAGGTGGAGTGGGCGGCACGGTATTAATGCATAGTCGTAAACCGCTAAGTATGGATGCAAACTCAGGGGTGATTAATATTGAAAGCACTTATGCCGATGTAACTGAAGAATATGAGCCGCAAGTAACCGCACTTTATTCTTGGAAGAACGATGCTGATACTTTTGGTGTGTTGTTTGGTTATACCTCACAAACACGCACTAACCGCTCTCTTTCGGGTGGCACCGATGCAAATGTGTGGCGCTTTGCCGGTGATAACCCGGTTGATGTTAATGGCGCACCGATTGAAAATAATAATCAGTGGGGTTCAGTAAGCGATTCTCAAGGCAATAATTATGACAATGTCTGGTTTCCTCAAGTGGTTCGAGGTTCAATTGTAAACGAATTACGTGAGCGAGAAGGGATACAATTTAGCACGCAGTGGCGCCCAACTAGCCGAGTAGAAATTGGTTTTAACTATTTTGGATTTTCACTTGATAAAAATAGAACTGAATCGGTGATTGATATACCTGAGTGGTCTTTAAATCCTGACTTTTTAACCGATGTAAGTTTGGATGAGTCGGGCACGATAGTTAATGGAATGCAATTTGATGCAGCTGCAAGTGGCATAGAAAATGATATGCAATTGCCGTGGATGCGAGGCAGCTATGTGCGTGAAGAGTCAACCTCTGACACTTTTGATCTCAACTTAACCTACGAAGGTGATTACTTCAAAGCCCGTTTTGTGGCGGGTAATACACGTTCTGAAGGTGGCCCGAAAGAGAGTTGGGAAGCAGCTTATAAAAGTTCTAACGCGGGTGAAAATGAAAACCGCATAGAAAATGCCGCTAAAACAGCGGGTTGGAAAATTAATGAGAACGATATTAGTTTAAATATAGATCCAAATACGTTAGCTAACTTACTCAATGGTGTGGGTGGTGGGCGCGATCCGGGTTCGTCAAATTCAAGTTTTGTGCGTAGTGAACTTGAAGAAGATTACTACCAAGCTGATTTTGATATTTATACCGATTGGGGCATTTTAAGAACAATTAAAACAGGGGTTAAGTATCGAGAAGCTTCGCTTCACCGCGAAACCGGTAATACCTTCTTTTTAGATCCTAATTTTGATATTGCCGCAGCAGAAGCCAGTGAGGGTGGGATCACACGCTTTGATAGTTACCAGTGGAATAACGGTATGCCACTAGCACAAGATGTGTTTATCAACGAAGGTAATATTGCGGGTGGTTTTAATATAAATCAAATGCCCGGCATTGATTGGGATAAATACCGCGATATTGTGACCAGTAATTATGTGCCGTATACGCGTAAAGAGGATAATTTCATTTATGATATTGAAGAGCAAATAGCGGCATTTTATCTACAAGGTGATTTTGAATTTGATAGCGTGCGCGGTAATTTAGGGGTACGTGTTGTTCGCACGAAAACCATGACATCATCAACCGATCTGTACACATATTTGCTGGATCATACTGACGATGAAAGCGGGGAGGTGGTAACCGGAGACGATAGATTTGTTGAAGATTATCAACTCAATACTCAAGAGAATACCGATACCCAAATTTTACCTAGCTTTAATATTGCATGGGATGCAAGCGAAGATATTGTTGTGCGCGGCGCGATTGCAAAAGTAATGTCTCGCCCTGATTATGCCGATTTAGGCGCACAACAACGCATTACGTTTGTTTCAGATGAGTGGGCCGACGACAGAGCTGAATTTAATGAAATTCCGGGTTTTAGTGGCAGTGGCGGTAATAAAAATTTAAAACCGTTCGAGTCGGTGCAAGCGGATTTATCTATTGAATATTATTACAGCGAAGGCTCTGCTGTTGGTTTAGCGCTGTTTCATAAAACGGTTGATAATTTTGTTGTTCCCTTAGTTATTGATGTACAGCAAGATTTTGCTGGTAAAGAGGGCATAGTTGATTCGGGAAATATTACTGTATTGCCATATAGCACCGTAGGCAATGGCACTGATGCTGTATCTAAAGGGGCTGAAGTATTTATACAGCATGCCTTTGATAGTGGTTTTGGTTTTTACGCAAACTACACTTTTAACAAAACCAATAAGGCAGATGTAGAAGTAGATGGTAAAGAGTTTGGTAAATCGCCGTTAATTGGCAGTGCTAAGTACCAGTACAATACCTCGATATATTATGAGGGAGATGCTTTTAATATTCGTGCTTCTTATAACAAACGCGGAGAAACCGTGTTGGGTTTAAATAGTGGTTTAAACGTGTATCAAGACCCATACGAGCAAGTTGATGTAAATGCATCAATTACTTTATTAGAGGACTTGAGCCTGACAGCCGCTGTGATTAATTTAACTAAATCTGAGTCGGTAAAGCGCCTAGGTAACGATACAGAGTCTCGGTTATTAAACTCAAGCTATTCGGGAAGACGTTATTATGCGGGCATAAACTACCGTTTTTAAGAGTAGATTAGGGTAAACATGCCCTGTTGTTGCGGTTTTAGCTTTTTCTTGTAAGTTATTACTTTATAATGAGCATTATAAAAATTATTTAATTAATATTAACAGGATTGAAATGAGTGATTTAACGGCAATAGCTAACTTATCTATTTTATTAGTTGAGCCTTCTGAAGTGCAGCAAAAGCTAATAAAAAAATCACTGGCTCAGTGTGGGGTGACACAAATTGAAACGGCCACCACTCAAGAAAATGCGCTGGCTGCTTTATCAAGCTACTCCCCTGATTTAGTGATCAGTAGTATGTATTTTAGTGACGGTACTGCAGACTCTTTATTACAGGCTATACGCAGTAACAGCAACACTGAGCAACAGGCGTTTATGCTAGTGTCGAGCGAGCGTAATAAGCGCCATTTAGAGCAACTTAGGCAATCGGGCGTATTAGCTATTCTACCTAAACCGTTTAATGCCGACGAAATTACCCGTGCGCTTAAAGCGACTCTGGATATTATTAGCGAGCAAGAGGTGGAGCTAGAGCACTTTGATGTCACTTTACTTCGCGTATTGGTGGTTGATGACAGTCGTTTTGCGCGAAAACATATAATACGTGTATTAGCGGGAATGGGTATTCCTGAACCTGTAGAGGCAGAAGACGGTAAACAAGCGATTGAAATGCTTAATAATCAATCTTTTGATTTAATTGTTACAGATTACAATATGCCAGAAATGGATGGTAAAGAATTAACTGAAACCGTTCGAAAGTCGAATACGTACTCACATATTCCAGTTCTGATGGTGAGCTCAGAGGCCAACGATACTCATTTGGCTAATATTGCTCAAGCCGGTGTGGATGCCATTTGTGATAAACCATTTGAACCTGCAACTGTACGCGATCTACTTTTTAAAATTATGAGCTAACTCGCAGCTGTAAAAGCACTTTTTAACTAAAGTGCTTTTAAGTCGCTTTGCAGTAACGCGATGAAAAATTGAGCAGTTTGGCGCCCGGCAAGGGCTTACTTAAATAAAATCCCTGAGCAATATCGCAGTTTAGCTCGTTAAGTAAATCTAGCTGTTCTTTGGTTTCTACCCCCTCCGCAACAACCTTTATTTCTAGGCTGTGTGACATAGCTATGGCTGCTTTTACCAAATTACAGTCTGCTTTATTATCTGTTATCCCAGTGATAAAGCTTCGGTCAATTTTTAGCACATCAAAGGGGTACTCTCTTAAGTAACTTAATGATGAATACCCTGTGCCAAAGTCGTCCATTGACAGTTTTATGCCCAGTTCATCAATTTGTAATAAGGCGTCACGAATTGAGGTTTGACTATTCATCAGTACTCCTTCAGTAATTTCCAGCTCTAAGCATGCATTGCTAATACTGTTTTTATGCAGAGTACGCTTAATTATATTTACTAATTCTGGGTCTCTGAATTGCCGCGGTGATAAATTAATCGCCATGGTATAGTTTTGCTTATTAATTGATTGCCATTCATTTAAAAAGCGAAGGGCTTGTTGCAGTACAAATACACCAATAGGCGCAATCAAGCCTGTTTGCTCTGCAATGGGAATAAACTCATCAGGGGTAATTTCCCCTAACACAATATTATGCCAACGTAGCAAAGCTTCAGCGCCAACGATGGTGTTTGTTTTTACGTCTATTTGCGGTTGGTAATAAAGCTCAAATTCGTTTCGCTCCAGTGCTCCATGCATTTGCTCTTCTATTTCAAAGCGCCGGCGCATTGCAACATTCATTTGCGGGGTGAAAAAAGAGGAGGTATTGCGGCCCATCGCTTTTGCTTGATACATAGCGGTGTCGGCATTACGTAACAATACCGAAGAACATGTGCCATCTTTAGGGGAAATAGCAATACCAATACTTAATGTTAATATTAAGTCTCTGCCTACCAATTTAAAGGGCTTTCTAAATGCTTGAAGCAATCGCTCAGCAATCGCTAAAGCGTCGTTTTCATCGTTTAAACTAGATATTAAAACAATAAATTCATCTCCGCCTAATCGACCAACAGTGTCATTTTGCTTTAGTGTTTGCTGTAATCTATGTGCGGCTTCGATTAATAATTTATCTCCGATTTCGTGACCCAAAGAGTCATTTACCTTTTTAAAATCATCAAGGTCCAAGAAAAATACCGCGGCTTTTTCATGATTTTTTTGTACTTCTATTAATATTTGTGACAAACGATCTAAAGATAAAAAGCGATTAGGCAAATCGGTTAAGCTATCAAAATGAGCCTGATGGCGGATCAATTCTGCTGAGCGGTGTGGTTCGCTAATATCACGGATAATCACCATGATTTGATTTTTTCTGGGCAGTAAGCGCAACCTTGCCTCATAATAAATTACGCCTTCAGGCATGCTTAATTCGTATTCAAATCTAACAATATTGTCTTGTGCTATTGTTTTTTCAATATGAATCTGAAACTTTTTCGCTACCTTTTTGGGCAGTACATCAATCATTTTTTTACCAATAAACTGCTGGGGTGGAATATAAAGATCGTTGTTATTGCCTGCGTGATAGTCTGTAATAGTGCCATCTTGTTCTAGTACAAAAAATAAGTCGGGAATGGCTTCAAAGATAGTCTTCAACATATTGGCATTAAATGTGGCTTCTGCTTGTGCCTTGTGGACTTCTGAAAGGTCAATATCGATACAATACATTTGTTTGGTATTATATTGATTAGTAAACATAACATGGCTTGAAAATACAGCCACATCATTACCCTTTTTATGTTTAAGGGTTAGTTCTGAGGCGGGAATTTCAATATCATGCTTAATCCAATTACTATGCGCTTCAATAACGGGCTCTCGCATTGGTGCGGGTATAATTAAATCTTCGAGTTTTTTGCCAATGGCTTCTTGGTGTGAATACCCATAAAGCAATTCACTGCCTTTATTCCAATAAATTACACGTCGTTGCTCATCATAACCTTGTACTGATACAGAATCGACTGCATCGAATAGTTGGTGCAACGGATCATTAGTAACATATTGATGGGCAGACATATTATTAGCTTTATGAGGAGCCATTAAATGGGTTCCGATTATTGAATTACTTTACTTATATAATAGACATAAAGTTGAGATTTAGCATGGTAAGGGAGGTTTCAATACGTGACTTTTCATCGATTTAGTTGACAGCGATTCTAAAAAAGCAAAATTAAGCACTTTTAGAGAAAAGGCCAATAAGTATTGGCCTTTTGGATTAACTTGTTAGTTGGTGGGCATTAAATAGATTTCGCGTACGCTATTACGCTGATTAGCTTCAATAGCAAATAATACCGCATCGGCCACATCTTGTGGGTCGAGCTTATCGGGTTTTGCTTCATCAAAAAAAGGCGTATTTACCATGCCTGGGGCAATAGTGGTACAGCGACCATGCCATGGTTTCATTTCCTCTGCGAGGTTTTGACCAAAGCCATGAGCAAACCATTTAGTGGCACCATATATAGAGCCATCAATGGGTCTTCTTCCAGCTGCAGAGCTTGTTAAAATAAAATGCCCCTGGTTTTCACGTAAATGAGGCAAAGTGAGTTTTGCGGTCCACAACAACGCTTTAATGTTAAGGTCAACCATGGCTGACCACTCTTGAGGATCGCCGTTTTCTGTGCCAGCTGATGAAACACCCATGCCTGCGTTAGCAAATGCCGCGTCTAATCGGCCAAATTTTTCAACGCCTTTACTCACCACATTTTCAAGTTCATTAAATTCAGTGGCATCGGCTGAAACGCTAAATGCGTTTTCATGGCCTAACTCGTCAACTAGTTTATTAAGTTTATCTTCACTGCGCGCAGTTAATATCACTTTGTGGCCATTATTAACTAATGTTTTAGCGGTCGCCTCGCCAATGCCGCTTGATGCGCCGGTAATTAAAATGACTTTATGTGTTGTCATGGTTTGTCTCCTTATATGGAATACTGCCAAGCTTGAGTACAAAGACCCATTCTAATAAGTGTTTTAGGACTAATTAAATGATAATGATAATGATAATGATACTGTTTTAGCGTGCTGCCAAGAGTAATTGATACCCTGACAAAGAGAGTTATATGTATGTAAATAGTCAGGATAATTATAAGGTTAAAAACTTAACCTCAATTGAATTTAGAGAGATTAGCGTTAAGAGCTTGAACGTATTATCAAGCCCTTAAAGTAGCAAAGCAATTAAGCTTCTAGTTGGAATGGGTATACAGGTCCTAAACTAAGCAACTGGGTTAACTCATCAAGGGCTTGGTAGCTTTCGGTTAGTAAAGCTGGATCGGCAAAGTCGTTAGCGCCGAGTTTATCGCGGTAATGGCGAGTAGCCCAGTCACATAATTGGGTATATTTTTCGTCATTTAAAATAACATCAGGGTTTACTGCTGCTAATTCATGGCTATTAAGCGCCACGCGTAAACGTAAACAAGCGGGCCCACCACCATTTTGCATACTTTGGCGCAAATCAAAAAACTGCACTTGATTTATGGGATTATCGGCAACAATTAGCTCTTCAATATACGCTTTTACAGCAGGGTTGCGCTGGCATTCTTGTGGGGCAACGAGCAGCATTGCATCGTCATTCATGCTAACCAGTTGGCTATTAAATAAATAACTACTAACAGCATCTTGAATACTCACTTTACTGGTTGGCACTTCAATAATATACAGCTGTTTGTTACCTACGTAGGCTTCGCGGATATCGTCTAGTGCTTGCGTTTGATTTAAAAACGCCTGCTGGTGGCAAAGTAAAACATTGGCGTTACCTACAGCAATTACATCATTATGGAACACCCCTTGGTCAATCACATCAGGGTTTTGTTGCAATAATATTTGACTGGTATCTTTTATATTATGCAATCGACAAATAGCCTCAGACCCCTCCAATGTTTGCCTTGCTGGGAATTTAGCTGGCTTAACAAGTTGACTGTTAAAGGCACTTGCACCAAATACAAATAACTCTAAACCTGTTTCACCGTGACTGTCGCATAAACGAGTATGGTTTGCTGCACCTTCATCACCAAAAAAACCTTGCTCAGGTAAGTGTGTATGATGTGCAAAGTATTGTTCGTTACTAAACATTGCTTTAAGCAAACGTGTCGTCGTATTTGGCTCTAATGAACGATGAAATTTATTATTAAGATTTGCCGCAGTAAAGTGTACTTTGCCATCGTTGGTATCAGGGGAGGGAGATACTGTAGCAGCATTAGCTGTCCACATGGCAGAGGCTGAGTAACAGGCGCGTAACAAAATAGGGTCGGCTTTAAAAGCTTTATTAATGACTTGCGCATCGTTGCCAGTAAATCCTAAACGACGTAATACATTTAAATCAGGGCGAGCATGAGGAGCAAACACCCCTTGGGTTAAGCCTTTATCGTGCATGGCTTTCATTTTAGCCAGGCCCTGCAATACAGCTTCTTGCGGATTTGAAAAACTCGCCGCGTTATTTAACGAAGCAACATTACCATACGACAAACCTGCGTAGTTGTGAGTAGGGCCGACTAAGCCGTCAAAATTAACTTCTAAAGCATGCATATACGTTCCACTAGCCAATTAAATAGTCTTTTACAATACAACGCTATGGGGTAGCTTGCAAAGTCTGTTTAAAAATAGTTCAACGAGAGTACATTCGTTCTTTTTCACTGGTGGTATGCGTATTTGTAGGCTCATTTACTTGCCACACTGTGATATCTAAGCGCCATAAAAAATAAAGAGTGTTGTATAAATTAGACATAAGTTTTTCCTTGGTGTTGCTAACGTCATTAAGGGAGTAGGAAGAAGTATGCCAACTGTTAATTGAATATTTTATGAATAATAATCAATAAGTTAATTTTTTATAACTAAACTATAAAAAAGCTTAAGCACCACATTGGATAAATTTGCGCTAGGTTTGCACTAACTTGGGACTGTCTTTAGCATCGACACTTTCATCTTCAGTCTGGGTGCTTAAGTCGCTAACGATTAAATCGAGTAACTGCATTAATTGCTGTGCTTGGTTAGTGTCGATACTGTCAAATTTACAGAAAATTGTTTTTGGAATATCAGCAGCTTTAAGTTTTAAAGATTGGCCGGTGTGAGTCAATTGCACCAAACGCTTACGCTTATCGTGTTCGTCCTTTATAACGTTAAGCAATGACTTGCTGGTCATCTTTTTTAATATTTGAGTAAGCGCGCCACCATCAATTGCGGTTTTATCTATTAACTCAGCGATGGTTACTTCATCTTGTTCCCACAGCGCCATCATAACAACATACTGAGGATAGGTAAGGTTAAGCTCTGCTAGAGGCTCCCGATAGGCACGGGCTATGCTGTTAGACGCCATATATAAACGATGGCATAACTGGTTTTTTAATTTTAACTGTTCAAACGACATCGCATTACCCTTCATTTCAAGATAGCTTATTTTAATTTGCATGCAAAGTAATTGCAATCAGAATTTAATTGCCTTATTATTTTGCGTGCAAAGTAATTAATTTGAAAATTTTAAATCTTAGGAGTTCACTATGAATGTATTACAAAATGTAGCTTATACAGCAAAAGCAACGGCAACAGGCGGACGTGAAGGCGTTGCTAAATCAGATGACGGTCGTTTAGATGTTAACTTATCAACGCCTAAAGGGTTAGGTGGTGACGATGGGCAGGGCACTAATCCAGAGCAATTATTTGCAGCAGGTTATGCAGCGTGTTTTATTGGCGCACTTAAATTTGTAGCCGGTAGCGAAAAAGTTGCTTTACCAAGCGATACTTACATTAACTCAGAGGTATCTATTGGTGCCATTGATGGCGGTTTTGGCATTGCGGTAAAACTGGCCGTGTCATTAGGTGGTATGGATAAAACAGCCGCCCAAGAGCTGGTAAATAAAGCGCATCAAGTATGTCCATATTCAAATGCAACACGCGGCAATATTGAGGTAGAACTTTCAGTTATTTAATCTATCCCTTTATATGGTTTATAAAAACACGTCATGATTGATCATCGCGTGTTTTTTTATTTGCTACTATACCTCTAAAACTCAACATGAATTGAAAAAATAGATAATTCCACTTTACAACAGTGAGTGCTGTACTCGATTCACTTAAAATTGAATTTAGTAAAATAACGACGTTACCAGCGGTGCTAAAACACATCCACACTTATTGTAATTTGGCTCAAGGCATAGAAGTTTAATAACTGTAGTGAAAGTGTTGCAGGAAAAGGCTGCTATTGAATGCGACTCAATGCTTAACATTCTGCTAATACCCAAATGACTGAAAATTTAACCCTGAAAGGTCAACAGACCCTAGTCATGAAGTTTACCATTGCTATCATGAGTGGATAAGCGGTGTTATGGCTCGCTCAGGAATAGCTTGTTGACCCATTCACAAAAACCCCTAAAGTAACAAGAAAGTCGGCCGATAGATTAGTTGTTATCGGAGAGTTTGCTGATTTTTTGCCACATTGGCAATCAATACCTCTTTAGATAGCTATCTTAATTGATAAATCTGTAAAAGTGATACGGTAACATTTTATATTATATAGCTGATGCAACTGGCCGACTGGTTGGAACAGTATTCTCATGATTAGTGTATAAACTATATGGATTAAAGCCTTGCCTGTGGATAGTTGTTTGCTTGTTGTTGTGCTAATAACCCAGCGGCGAAATGAGCAAAGTTAAATGGTAGTTGGTTATGAGGTTACGTTATTCAGGCTAATTTAAAACATTTAATAAAATGTTATTTAAATTGGTCTAAACTAAAAAATAAATAAGTAAAGCAAGGTAGTTATAAATGCGGGAAATAGCGTTAGCAAAAAAGTTATTGTGGATAAGCGTCGGAAGTATACTTTTAACGGTGGTACTATTTTCAGGCATACTGTGGTCTAAACTCTCATCGAGTAATGCGAATACTTCTGCTGAGGCCGAAACTTTAATTGTAAATGAGGTGGATGGTCGATTAACAGCAAATGCAGCCGCCTATGGTGAGAAAATCGCTGCCTTTATTAATGAAGCTTACCGAATACCCTTTTCGCTTGGTAGCATTTTAGAAGATGCCGACAAAGCCTCAATAGAACGTGACTCAGTTGTTTCTTTAAATCGCTCGTTATTAGAAAGTAACGATGTTATTTCTTCTATATATTCTCAGTTTGAACAAAACGGCTTTGATGGTAAAGATAGCGAATTTACTCAAGGCTATGATCACTCTGTTGCCGGTGCTGGAACATTAGAAATTTATTTCACTAAAAACAGTAATGGCTTGGTTGAACAACAGGTCGTTGAAGACGCGGCAGAAAAATACGCGGATAAAATAAATGAATTTGGTTTACGTGAGGCCGAGTGGTACTTGTGTGCTAAAGACAAGTTAAAACCATGCATTATGGAACCCTACTTATATGAGATAACACCGGGTTACTCAGAAATGATGACTTCACTTGTTGTACCCGTTATTAAATCAGGCAAGTTTGTTGGTGTAACTGGGGCTGATATTACCTTACCTGTATTTCAAAAGTTAACAGAAGAGCTTTCAAATGCGCTTTACAATGGCAAAGCAAAAGTAACGTTACTTAGCCATTTGGGCTTAATTGTTGGTACCAGTCATTATAAAGAAAAATTAGGGCGCCCACTGAAAGAAGCTGTTAGCGCTAAAAGTTATGAAAGTTACAAAGTACTAAAAGGCACTAAAGGAATTAACAAGCAAGCCGCAGAAATAATGGTGTCTTACCCAATTGAAATTAAGCTTGCTGATGTGAAATGGATGCTGCTAATTGAAGTACCCGCGGAACTTGCTTTTGAGGGGCCAATTCAATTAACTGCAGGCATGTCTGAGGCAGCAAAAGAGCTGGGTGTGATTATTTTGATCACCGGTACTGTGATTGCGGTATTGGCATTTATAGTAATGAAGCTCGTTGTAGGTAGTGTTGTAGCGCCACTGCAGCAAATTCAGGAACGCGTTGACAACTTAGCAAGCTCTGAAGGCGATTTAACTCAAACTCTGCATGTGGATACTCACGCTGAATTGATTGCACTAGCTGGAGGGTTTAATAAGTTTTTATCAAAACTTCGTGAATTGATCAGTGAGCTAAAAGCGGTCTCAGATCAAACCAAACACCAAGGTGAGGTTACTTCGAACATTGCGGTAGAAACCAAGCACAATGTGCAAGCACAGTTTAAAGAAATTGAAAGTGTGGTTACTGCAATGAACGAAATGAGCGCGACAGCACTTGAAGTGGCAAAAGCTTCAGAGCAATCGGCGCAACAAGCAGATGAAATTAATACCCTAGTGGTAAGTAGCGAATCGAGCTTATCATCAGCTATGACGCAAGTTAAAACCATGTCAGAGGAAATTAAAGAAGCTAATCAGGCGGTAGAGAAAGTAGCATCGCGTAGTAATGATATTACCCAAATACTTGATGTGATCCGAACTATCTCTGAACAAACTAACTTACTAGCGCTAAATGCAGCTATTGAGGCTGCGCGAGCAGGGGAGCACGGACGTGGTTTTGCCGTTGTTGCTGATGAGGTTAGAGCTCTAGCATCTAAAACGCGTTCATCAACCGATGACATTAGTAGTTTAATCGACAGCTTACTTTCAGAAGTGGGTAATGCATCAACTGTTATTGAAAAAGGTGTAGTACGCGCTGAAACTGCAGTAGATGAAACCTCAACGGCTTTTGATGCACTGCACAGTGTGGTTGTGAAAGTAGATGAAATAACCAATCAAATTACCCATATTGCAACGGCTGCAGAAGAACAAAGCCTAGTCACCGAAGAAATAAATCGCAACTTGACAATAATTTCTGATGCCGCCTCACAGCTTTCAGATTTATCTGCTCAGGCAGGCGACAGCAGTGAAGAGCTGAATAAACTGGTTGCGCAGCAAGACTCTGAACTTAATAAATTAAAAACCTAATCGTCGAACTTTGTTTTTAAATTAAAAAGGCAGCTAATTTAGATTAGCTGCCTTTTATTTTCGGCTAAAGACTTTTCATGAGTGAAAACATGTTTTCGATCATTGGTTTGGCTAAATGCTCGACGTTTGGTCGATTAAAATAATTACGTAAGCCAGTAAATTGTATTTGGAAAAAACGAGCATAATCTATAGCGGCAATATTTCCGCTTAGCTCTTTATCAGCTATAGCGAGTGTAAATAGTTCAGTAAGGTAATGTTCAAAGTCTATCATTAGCTCTACACTGATTTGGTAAAGATAACTGTCTTTCTCAATGAACTCATTATTAGCTTTTACTAACATGCAGATAGCACTTGGAGTATTACTTTTTGAGGAGATAACAACATACTCTACAAAATCTTGAAGTGCGTCAAGAATACTGCTGCATGATACTAAACGCTCATTTATTAAGCTTTGCATTTGCTTGGCATAGTTTTTTATCGCTTCACAATATAAACCTTCCTTAGAGCCAAATGCCGCATAAATGCTGCCAGGACGCATGTTAATTGCATCTTGTAAATCGCGAGTAGATGTAGCATGAAAGCCCTTCTCCCAGAATAATTGACTAGCGGCACGAACAACTTGCTCGCGTTCAAATTTAACTTTATTGGCCATAATAGTTTCTATTAAATTGAGCGACTGTTCAATTTTAACTTGAGCAGTCGCTCAAAATCAAATAGTATGTGTTTCGAAGTTAGTTAATTACATTAATTTATTGGAGCAGAACATGGCAGAATTTACGTTATATACTCAAGACAACGCACCTGAAGAATCAAAATCGCTTATGGCTGATTCAGTAGCAGCATTTGGTATGGTGCCAAACCTTCATGCAGTAATGGCAGAAGCACCTACGCTTCTTAAAGGCTACCAAGTACTACACGACTTATTTCAAAAAACATCGTTTAACGCAGAAGAGCTAACAGTGGTATGGCAGTCAATTAATGTTGAGCACGAATGCCATTACTGTGTACCAGCACACAGCGCAATTGCCGCTTCAATGAAAGTTGATCAAGGTATTGTTGATGCATTGGTTAATGAAACGCCACTTGCAGATGCAAAACTTGAAGTACTTCGTGAAACAACGCTTGCAATGACACGCAATCGCGGCGTAATTAGCAATGAGCAAATTGAGAAATTTTTTGCAGTAGGTTACGGTAAACAGCAACTGCTAGAAATAATTGTTGGTTTATCGCAAAAAGTAATGAGCAATTACACTAATCACCTAGCTGATACACCCGTTGACGAACCATTTAAAAAATTCGCAAAATAATAGCGGTTTTATAAATAACAAAGGCAGCCTAGGCTGCCTTTTGAGTTTTAAGACCAAAGTTACTTAAATTTAACGGTTTTTGTACTGCGAGTATAAATACGCTGTTCCGGTTTAGTCCATTCTCCTTTTTTTAAATAAGAGGTAGAAACAACAAACTGTTGATCTTTAAATTCACTGGTTGATTTAACTTTAGTGATCCCTTCTTTGCTACCAGTAACATCTTCGTAAGCCACAAATTGCGTTGGGCTCAGCACTTTCATGACGCCTTTAGTATAAAAACCAGCTGTTGTGAAGTAATAGAAAACCAGTGACTGTTTTTTACGATCATAGAAAATCATTGACTCCCCTCCATACTCACCCTCATTAATCGAGTGTGAAGTACGAATGGCTTTACCATTAAGTGCGCGCTGCCAATTACTGACATCTTGAATGCTTGGCTGACCTGTTTCGGTATTGAAATCCGCTTGCCATGTGCCTAAGTAAGGCGTAAATATCGCAAGTTCTGGCGCTAGTAAGTTTGCTTCATTATTTGCTTGAATACTAAATATAGATAGTGATAACAGCAGCATCGCGGCCTTTAAATATGTCATAATTTAACCTAAGTGTTTTTTAATTATTTTCATTATAGGCGATTATTTTTGATAAAAAGTACCTTAATTATATTTTCGAGTATGTTTATAGCTGCAATATGGCTTGCTTATTTAAATCATAAAATTGAGATGTTCATACCAATCTATATTTCATTACTCAGTGGTATTACTTTTTTATATTATGCCTGGGATAAACGAAAAGCAGTGCAGTCGAATCGTAAACAAGTAAGTCGTATACCTGAGCGACATTTACATCTCTGTGCTCTATTAGGAGGGTGGCCAGGCGCACTTATCGCGCAGCAAGCTTTACGGCATAAGTCAAAAAAGCGCGTATTTATAGTGGTATTGTGGTTGTGTATAGCGGTGAATTTAAGCTTGGGCGGTTATATTTGGTATGTTTATTATTAATGTTAAAATGCCTTTATTTAAAAAGGCATTTTACTGCATTAAACAGTCTATTGCGCAGATTGACTTGATTGTTTTTCATCGAGCTCTATGGTTAAGATAGTTTTTTTATCAACCGTTATCCATTTTCTATAAGTAATATAACCTGCCTTACTTACTTCAATATCATATTTACCTGCATCTAGTTCAATAGCATCTTGATACACAGGCACTATATTCATTATACGAACTCTAGAGTCGGCTGGGTTAGTGATAACCGTAAGTGATATTGGTGCATTTTCTTCGCTCATTTGAGGAGTTGGCTCAATAACAACATCTTCAGTTTTGTTTGTTTTAGATGTTGCTGAACAGCCAGTGAGTATGAGTGCTGCAGCTAGCAAGCTTAAATTTTTCATAGGTACTCCATAAATTATAAAAAGTCTAAATATGTAAAATCTTGGCGGAGTGTATGATGATATGAATGCACTCGTCGTCCTTGACTTTGTTGTCTGTATTTTGATTTTAGTCTAATAGCTATGCAATCGTTATTCAATCACTGCTGTGTTATTTTTGAACAATAAATAAACGCATTTTTTAGAGCATTTTGTCTAACGACTGAGTAATCGCTTCACTTTTTTCAACTAAACGTTCAGCGGCTTTATACATTCTTTTTTTCATTAAATCGTTTGCTGTACTGATGTAACGTCTCGACAATTCTTTTCTCAACGAAATTAAAAGTGAGAAGTCATCCGGTAATGCTGTTGATTCAGATTTAATAAATTCTTCGAATTCCATTAAAGCTTTATGATCTTCTATTGTTTCTAACTGAGCAGAGAATCGTTGAAACTTAGGACCATAAAACACCACGGCATCGGCACGAGGAAAGTCTGCCTGTTCGCCTAAATTAATCTTTTGCTGATACGCAGTTAATGCATTAATAGCAGATTCTCGCTGCATTAAATTTGCTAGTAACTCATCCGCTTTTTTGTTGTTTGTAAAAACGATTTTACCCACGTTTAAGAGAACTTTTTGGGTGATCACATCGTCACTTTCTATCGCGGTATTTAACGCAACTGTAAAATTATCAAAGTGAAGATCTGTAGGCTGATAACGGTAAGTTTTATCAACTTCTTTTAAGTCAAAAATCAAGTGGGCAATACTATTTGGCTGCTCCTCGTTATAACGCGATTGTTCGAGTAATAAATCGATTCTGGCTGTAATATCAAAAATAATTGATTGGCGTTCCCTAAGCACACTTTCTAATTGCATTGATAGTTTTTCTGAGTCAGGGTAATAATTTAATGCATCAGAGTAAACGGCTATAATTTTATCGAAATCTTTAAATTTACGACCAGCGATATTATTAAACTGATTAGCTTCATCGTTAAAGCTCTCTAATATGCTTTGCTGGTTTGATCTTAGTAACCCTTGTTTAAGCACTTCATATTGTGGCGGGATTTGTTCAAGTTTGTTTAAAATTGTTGGCCCCTGCCAAGACATCCACGCTTCTACTTGTTGATTAATTGCTTTGGCATTATCGAGTTGTGCCTGTAATTGTTTAGTATTATCTGAGTTTGAGTAATAGTTTTGCGTAATCAAAGCAATAATGGCTATACTCGCTGCTGTAGCAAAAATAGCAGGGTTTAAGTTTGTTGTAAGACTTTTTAAAATGGGCTCTAATGATTCAAGCCTTTGATTCGCATTTAAAACTAATGCTTTATTTAAATTGTTCCACAAAAGAATAGGGCAGTTACTTGGTTTTTTCACTGTTGTGTTTTTAGGAACTTTATCTGCAGCAACACGGTTAAATGGGTGTTTACTGCTGAGAAGTTCATAAGCAATGCATGCAAAAGAAAATACATCGTCTTTTACTGATGCTTCACTACCCTTTAATTGTTCAGGACTTGCATATGTTGGGGTGTAGCCGCCAATTGTTGCCAGTTCACTGTCATTTTTTACAGCGTATTGATCGTCTAAGCTTTTGTGTTTGGCAATACCAAAGTCAAGTACCTTAAGGTTACCGTTAGAATCAAAAATAATATTTGAAGGCTTGAGGTCGTTATGAATGACGCCACGCGAGTGGGCATATACAAGAGCGTCAGTTAATTGCTTTAAAATAATTTTTGCTTTTTTAAACGCTAAGCCAGAGGGTTTGTTTCGTTTAATAATTTGTTCTAGTGTTTCCCCTTCAATTAACTCCATAGTGACATAATATAGATCGCCGTCAGAGTCTGCTGAGTACACTTTGACAATACTTGGGTGGGAAAGCTGTTGCGTTTTTGCTGTTTCATCTTTTAGTAGTGAGATAGCTTCTTCAGAGCTTGAGAATTCTTCTTGAAGTACTTTAATTGCTACCGATGCTTCTGAGCGATTACCGTTTTCTAAAAAAGTATCGCGCGCCCGATAGATATAACACATCCCGCCTTGGCCAATCAGCTCTTCAATTAAATAGCGGCCAGATATTTTTTTGCCAAGTAGATTTTGCTTGCGAATGTTTGACGTTTTTTTTGCGTTTGAGTCTAGGGAAGCAATCTGAGTTTTATCGTTGTGATCATTAGTACTGCTCATAAAAAATCCTTTTATTGTGTTAAGTTAAATAATTACAAAGGTAAATATTCTCTGCTTATCTATCAATTTTCCCTCTGATATGAGCATGTATTTTACAAAAATATACAATTATAGCAATGCCTGAATGACATATTATTGTTGGTAAATTTCCCTTACTGTAAATTGAAAAAGTCGGTTTAAAGCTAGAAGGAGTCTCTAAGAAGGCTATTTACGGTCTAGTTATAAAGCATTACGGTAAAATATTTCATCGCTGTATAATTTGTTTATCAAACGTCTTGTTTTAGAGACAAAATCAATAGGGCAATATTTTCTTGTGTTAATTTCAATGTTGACAATAGTTTCGCTTCTACTTTATCCTGTTCACAATAATGATATAAGGGACTGACTTATCAAATGGAACTGATACTAAACATCACTAGTTATCACAGACTTTCACCTGAAATAGAAGCCACTAAAACTGTCACAGATTCATTAACTTTTGGTCGCTCTGAAGCGTGCGATTGGCACTTACCTGATCCCGAAAAAATAATCTCAAGTAAACACGGCATAATAGAAAAAGAAGGTGACTCTTTTTACGTATACGATAATTCAACCAATGGATTATTTATTAATTTTGCTGTAGCGCCGCTCGGTCAAGGCAACAAACAACGTTTGTCAGACAGTGACGTGTTAACCATTGGCGATTTTCAAGTCAGTGTGGTGCTAACATCAGCTCAACAAGCCGATGTGAGTAATTCTGCTCCAAGTCATTTTCAATCAGTAGATGCTTTCGCTGCGCAAAATTCTCAACCGGCTGAGCAGTCTATACCTTCATTCGATGACTCGATTATGAATGAGTCGATGCCTGAGATATCAGTGACTGCGCAGCAACAAACTGATAATCATATTCCGGAAGACTGGGATGAATTAACGCGCCTTATGAATACCGATGATTTTGACATTGGCAATAATGTTAGCAATTCATCAGCACCTGTTGATACCCCTGCGCCTATTCAAGAACCCCCCCGTTCAAGTAGCCACGCTAATGAGCATAAGCCTGAGATACAGTCTGCACCAGTAAAAAACGTGGTTCAAAGTGACAAGGCGTTATCAGATGCGTTTTTAAAAGGGTTGGGGATTAAAGATGAACTTAAAAATTCGTTAGATAATGAAAAGCTGTGGTTTGAAATGGGCCAAGGGCTTAATTTATTGCTCACTGAGCTTATGGAATCTTTACGTCAACGCGCTATTGTAAAAAACAAATTAAGATTGAATCATACGATGTTTCAGGCTGAGCAAAACAATCCATTAAAATTTTCTGCCAACATTGATGACGTTATTCAGAACTTGTTCATAAAAAATAGTGCAAGCTTTCTGTCTTCGAATGAATCTATTAAAGAAAGCTTTATAGACACACGTAAGCATGAGCATGCATTACTCGCTGGTGCAGATGGCGTGTTAAAAGGGATGTTGTCGCAGGTTTCTCCCATGCAAATTAATCAACAGGCAAACGATAATTCTAACGTGTTAAAAATTATCCCTGGTCAAATAGAGTCTAAATGCTGGAAATTATATCAAAGTTTATATGATGATATTTCTCAGGAAGTGAACACTAAAGGCGCCATGGCAATGTCAGATGATTTCTTAAAGGCATACAACGATCGAATCAAAGAAACGCACTAGAAAGGAAAGTAAATAATGTACAAAGTTAAGCTCTACTTATTGAGTTTTAGTTTACTATTTTTGGTAATGGGATGTTCTACGATGAATAAAATCGTACCCCCTTCTACCGATCTGATCATTAATGTATCTAAAAATGTTAATCCAGATACATCAGAACGTCCTTCTCCAGTGGTAATGAAAATTTTTGAGCTCAGCTCAAGAACTATTTTTGACACGCAGGACTTTTTTAGCTTGTACGACACACCAGAAAAGATCCTCGGACCTGACTTATTAAAAAAAGATGAATTAGAACTTCAGCCTGATTCTGTGCAGCAATATAAAATGAGCCTTAATCGTAATACTCGTTACGTTGGGGTTGTTGTTGCTTATAGAAATATAGACCAAGCAAGGTGGAGAGCGGTTATAGAAGTTGACCCTACCGGCTATGACGATATCAATGTTAATGTAGAAGCAATTGCGACATACATGAGAGAGCAATAAAAAAGGATTTTTAAAATGGGTGATAACACTCGTGTTGCTTGGACTGAAGGGATGTTTTTAAGACCTCAGCACTTTCAACAAGCAGACAAATATATTTCCAATGTTATCAAGCAAGTTTGCAGTGGCAACCTTGCTGATCCATGGGGGATAATTGATATAAGTATTGATAATGAATTACTTAACAGCGGGCAGTTTGCCGTGGACGCATTATCAGCAATCACTCCAGACTTATTACCAATAGATATGCCACAATCAACGTCGCTACCTGAACCGTTGGTGGTTAATAAAGATGTTTTTGATGAAGTTGTTTATCTTGCCATCCCTGCGCTAAAAAATAGCGGGATTAATATATCTTCAGCCGACGATAATACAGTGACTCGTTATAAACTCAATGACCTGTCAGTGAGTGATGATTTATTAGGAGCGCAATCTCAAGAAATTATTCAAGTTGCGAAAGTGTATAGCAAATTGATGCTGTCGTCTGATGATCACTCAGGCTATATCGTATTACCTTTAGCTAGAATTATAGATGTGAGTAGTGAAGGGCAAATAAAGTTAGATGCAAAGTATATTCCTCCATCTTTAAAAGTAGGGCAATGTAAACCCTTATCAGGGCTAGTCAGAGAAATAGGCTCAATGATAAAGCAACGCGCTGAAAGCATCGCCGCAAGGCTCAGCCAGGGCTATGCAGGAAGTTCTTCAGTTGCAGATTTTATCATGCTACAAACATTAAATAAGTATGATGCGATATTTAATAACTTACTTAGTGTCAATAGTTTACACCCTAATGTATTTTACAGTCGTTTAATTGAGCTTGCGGGCGAGTTATCAACCTTCAGCACTGCTAATAAGAGAGTGCCTAAATTACCCAATTATGACCATACTAACTTAGGGCAGGTATTTAATGAAGTGGTTAACTTTTTATATCAGTCGTTGAGCCACGTTATTGAGCAAACAGCAACTGAAATTAAACTTGAGCAAAGTAAATTTGGTATTTCTTTTGGTGCGTTAAAAGATAAGTCTATTCTTAATTCAGCCCAATTTGTATTAGCAATTAAAGCAAGTGTGCCTCATGAAGAATTAAGAAAAATTCTACCTTCACAAATTAAAATTGGCAGTGTAGAAACTATTCGAGATCTGGTAAATAACCAAATTCCAGGTATTACGATTAGTAATTTACCAACAGCACCAAGACAAATTCCTTATCATGCTGGTTTTCATTATTTTGAATTAAATAGGCATGGTGAACATTGGGATAAATTGCGTTCCAGTGGGGGAATTGCCATTCACCTCTCAGGAAACTACCCTGAGCTACAATTAAGCCTTTGGGCGATAAGAACTTAACTTTTTAAAAGGAAGAGTTTCAATGGACGAAACCATTATCAAACCTCGCCCAGGTCGATTAGGGCGAAATACGCCAAGTAGCAACCCTGCACAAAATGATGCTGATAAAACAGTGATGTCGGTCGAGCCGCCTTCTGCAAAATTATTAGGTAGTAACAAAGTATCGATATTTAAAAACCCTTTGTTAGAAGCGGCAACCGATTGTTTTTCGCTTGTAATTTCAATCAATCAATCGCTTGAAATGAGTAACCTTGCAGCGCTTAAACATCGTTGTGTTGAGGCTATCAAACGATTTGAAGTAGAAGTTCGCAATCAGCACTTATCAAAAGAGGTGATCAATAATTCGCGTTATTGTTTGTGCGCCATTCTTGATGAGTCTGTATTGAACTCAAAATGGAGTTCAATGGAGTGGGCGGATGAAAGCCTACTTTCTACCTTTCATAAAGAAACCTTTGGCGGTGAATATTTTTACACGCTACTTGATTCAGGCTTAGCTCAACCAGAGAGAAATCAACAATTTTTAGAGTTGCAATATCACTGCTTGAATTTAGGATTTAAAGGTAAATATCGCCTAGGTGCCGGTGGTGATACAAAAATCGAAGAATATCGTTCACAACTTTATCATTTATTAAACCAACTTAATGGGCCAATTAACAATAAGCTGTCTCCAAACTGGAAGCAAAGAGTAGCAGCGGGTGTTGAACTGAGAAATCAAGTTCCACTTTGGGTCATATTTTCGGTATTGGGGCTCATATTATTGATGATCTATTTATCAATAAATATGAAGCTGAATAACGATGTTGTAGAGATTAATGAAAAGCTAGCAGGTATTCACCCTTTAGCAGTTAACCAAACTGTTGATAAAAAAGATCAGCAATTACGCGTACTTGAACAGTTGTTGCAAACAGAGATTAAAATGGGGATTGTCGCCGTTGCTAAAACCTCCGATGGGATCCGCATTACAATTAATAGTGAAAACTTGTTTAAGCAAGGAGACGCACAACTTCTCCCTTCATTCCAGCCTATTTTAGAAAAGTTAGCGTTAAGCCTAGAAGGAACTAAAGGGCGAGTCCTCATAACAGGTCATACAGATGACTTACCAATTAGCACTGATAAGTACCCTTCTAATTGGCATCTATCTTTAGCTAGAGCAACACAAGTTGCTAATTTAATGGCTAAAAGTACCAATTTGAGCGGTCGTCTATGGCCAGAAGGAAAGGGCGCAGCAGAGCCTATCGCCAGCAATTCAGATTCAGCTTCTCGGTCGTTAAACCGCAGAATTGAAATCGATCTATTATTTTAATGAGGCTGTAATGAGTTTCTCACAAAAATTTAAAAAAATAACCTACGCACTAACGTCTCGAACCGCTATTTTAATTATCGGTTTTTTAGCCTTATCATTATTAATTTGGTTTGGTGGTCCCCTAATTGCGATTGCAGATTATGTACCACTTGCCGGTGTTGCAGCAAGACTACTAACTATTTTATTGATACTACTTGTTTTTTCTGTGACTAAAATTTATCGCCTTATGCAGCAAAGCAAACGTGATGAAAAAATGGCAGATGAGTTAATAGATAACAACGATGCAAACAGTAGTGAAGTTAACGAAGAAATAACCACCCTAAAAACCAGAATGAATGAAGCCATAGATTTACTCAAAGACGTAAAACTATTTAAAGGTAAAAATATATACCAATTACCTTGGTACATCATGATTGGTCCACCTGGCGCAGGTAAAACAACGGTTATTCATAACTCAGGCCTAGATTACCCATTAAAGGATAAGCTTGGAGTTGATTTAGTGCATGGTGTTGGTGGTACGCGCAATTGTGATTGGTGGTTTACCAATAAAGCGGTATTAATCGACACCGCCGGTCGTTACACAACGCAAAGTAGCCACGCTAAACACGACTCTAGAGCATGGGAAGGCTTTCTCGGGTTACTAAGAAAACATCGCCCATTACGCCCGATAAATGGGGTAATGATCAGTATGGGTATTTCTGAACTTATGAGTCAGACCAAAACTGAGCGAAACCTTCATGCACGAGCTATAAAACAACGCCTTCAAGAACTACAAAACCAGCTTGGTATGACATTTCCTGTCTATGTTATTTTTTCTAAAGTAGATTTAATTGAAGGATTCAGGGAGTTCTTTGGTGAACTTACAGAGGAAGAATGTGAACAAGTTTGGGGGATCACCTTTGAGCTTGATTTAGATAAAGATACTCAAGTCGATGCATTTAACAAAGAATTCCATGCTTTAATTTCTAAACTTACAGAGATGTTAAACCGTCGACTGATCAACGAGCGTAATGAAGCTATTCGAGCTAAAA
The DNA here is from genome assembly GCF_056173165.1 of Pseudoalteromonas sp. QJM3NY_12. Next base: position 506,821 of record NZ_JBWBUF010000002.1, on the reverse strand, counting down.
TCTTTGAATTCCCCAGACAGCTTCGTGTACTACAAGGGGTAGCTGATGACTTCTTAAAAGAGATTTTTACTCCTAACGCTTATGAAGAGTTACCTATGTTCAGAGGCGTGTATTTAACCAGCGCTACTCAAGAGGGAACCCCTTCAAGCTTTTTAAATGATGCTAGTGCAGGTAAAACCGATTATATAAACCAATCTAAAAGTTTTTTTATTAAAAACGTTTTAGAGAGCGTTATTTTTCCTGAGCAAAACTTAGCAAGCACTAACAAACACCATGACAAACAAAATAAGTGGCTTCGAGTTGCTAGTGTGTCACTTGCATGTGTTGCTTTGTTCGGCTTTTCAATTTCTTGGTATTTTAGCTTTGCATGGAATAGCAACTTAATTGATGCCACAGATGAAGCAATTGCCACGTACCAAGAATTAGACGCATCATCTTTTGATAGAAATAATCTACTGGTACTCAATGACCGATTAAATGCATTGAGAAACTTGCCAGCAACCAATGATCAGTTAATTGATCCTGAAGATGCATCTTCAGTTGGCTTTAATAAGCTTACTGAAATTAAAGAATCTTCTACTAATGCTTATAAACGTTCCTTACAAACCTATTTAGAGCCCTTTATTGCGAACACGTTAATAAAGGAAATGGAGGCTCATCCAGAACATCTGAGTTATTTATATGAAACGCTCAGATGCTACTTAATGTTATTTAAACCTGAATATTTTGAGAGTGAAGATATTTACGTTTGGTTTAGTGCATATTTAGATAGAAATTTGCCTGGTGATTTGAACATGCAGACGCGTAATGAGCTGATGAATCATATTGCTGCGTTGTTAAAAGAGGGCGTAACACAAACTGAAATAGATAATCAGGCGGTTCGAGTAGCTCGTGCAGAACTTACGAAACTACCGATTGCAGAAAGAGCATACCAACGACTTCAAGCTGATTTTCTTGATAGCAGTATTCCGCCTTTTAGATTAACCGATATTATTAGCTTTGAAAGTGCGCAAAAGTTTACATTTCGTAACAATGGTGATCTAACGCGCAGTATTCCAGGGTTATACACTTTTAACGGTTTCCATGGCATTTTTAATATTGAAAAAGGAAAAATGCTTGGCAACTTAATGGCCAGTAGCTGGGTGTATGGCCAAGAAGCCTCAGGCACGTATGATATTTCTAAAGCAGAGATAGAAAAGAAGCTAGAGCAACGTTATTTCCAAGATTATATTTATTATTGGCAGTCGTTTTTAGATGACTTGAGTCTTAATCAGTACAGCTCACCTGCTGAGGGTGTGAACATTACTGATGTATTAGCAGGCTCAGAAGCGCCAATAAAAAATATCATCAATGCAGTTAAAAAGAATGTTCAATTAACTAAGCTACCTATCTCTGAAAACCAAAAGGTCGCAGGAGATATTGCCGCTAATGCAGCTAAGGTTGCGATGCAAACGAAAGCAAATCGAATTAAACGCTTTTTACCTGACGAGGCGCCTAAGTTTGAGGTAGAGCTACCGGGCTATCAAGTCGAAGAGGCGTTTGAAGACATTATCGATATAGACATTCAGCAGCTTGATAATATTCAGAAAAACTTAAGAGAGTTGAATATTTATCTAACTAAACTTGATCGAGGCGACCAGCTTAAATACTCAATTAAAGATCAAATAAGTGGTAAGAGTAAACCGAGTTTTATTCGCCAATTAGAGTACCAAAGTAGTGATTTGCCATATCCGTTCAATAGTTGGTTACTTGATATAAGTAGAGATACTAGCAACATCACCAAAAATAGTGCCAACAGACATTTAAATGAAATTTGGAAAAGCAAAGTGTTGCGCGAGTATAACGCGGCAATTGTGGGGCGTTACCCATTTGCTCCGCAGGCTGAAAAAGAGGTCAGCATTAAAGACTTTACTCGCTTCTTTGGCCCTAATGGCACCATAGATAACTTTTTTAATAGCTATGTAGCTCCGAGTGTGGATATGAGCTCTAGCCCGTGGAAATTTGAAAAAGATATTGGTATTAGCAATAACACCTTAAAAATGTTTGAGCATGCTTTCAAAATTCAAACCGCATTTTTTGAACGTGGTAGTGATACACCCCGAATTGAGTTTGGCTTACGTACTTTTAATTTAGATAAAACGGTATCTAGTTTAATGATTGAAATTGATGGCCAGTCAATGATTTACCGTCATGGTCCACTCAAAGTTACAAACTTTGTATGGCCTGGCGCTAGTGGTCAAAGTAAAACTCGCGTTGTGTTTACACCGCCAAACGGTGGGCGTTCAATTAATACAACTTATCAAGGTGAGTGGTCACTTTATCGAATGCTAGATGAGCTCAGCGAAAAGCGTAGCAAAACACGTCAAGATCTAGAGTTACATTTCTCCTTGATGGGTAACAACGCAAAAGTAGAATTACTGCCTAGCTCAATCAGGCATCCGTTTTGGAACAGCAGTGTAGAGAAGTTTTCATGTCCGACCCGATTGTAGATATTGGTTATCTTGGCAAGGTTCCTTGTTTAGGCGACTTTGTTCAAGATAATGTAACTAAAGAGTTTTCAGAGCATTGGGAGCAATGGCTGCAAGCTGCCATTGCTGTGAGTAAAGAGCAACTTGGTGATGTTTGGCAAGAAAGCTACCTTACTGGCCCTGTTTGGCACTTTGCATTAAGCCCAAACATTGTTGGTGATACTGGCATTATGGGTACGTTATTGCCCAGTATGGATGCAGTAGGAAGGCACTATCCACTCACTGTTACTCGTGCAACTCATATTGCTCCGGTTGATGTGCTTCATTCTGGTGTTTTTTCATTAGAATACGAAGATGCTGTTCTTAAAGTACTTGATGGCTCTGTGGATCTGTTTTCCTGGCGAAAAGAACTGGCTAGTACACTAAGTGACGTTGCTGCAAATAAAAAGCAAGTAAGTTATGCCAATTCAAAAGATAAAAACAAACAAGCAATCGCTCTAGAGTTTTCAGGCACTGAGTTAAGCGACCATATTTTACAAGATGCCATGCATGCGATTTTACATAAAAAGTATGGTGATTACAGTGTTTGGTGGACTCATGGTTCTTGCAATATTAAGCCTATGGTACTGATCACGTCAGCTTTGCCGCCGGTTAATCAAGTAGCCGCTATGCTAGATGGACGTTGGAAGCATTGGGAATGGAATTACACACAGGTAAAGAATAGTGATTAGTAATTTAAGTACAAGTTATGCCATTACTCATAGAGGTGCAGTGAGGCAGCTTAATGAAGATGCGCACGTGGAAATTAACAGCCATAACTTATGGGTCGTGGCTGACGGAATGGGTGGGCATGAAGCGGGTGAAGTTGCTAGTCAATTAGTGGTTGATGTGATTAGAACTACCGTTGAAAAGCTCAGGCTAGAAGACTTGACCGTAAACCACATTATTAGCGCCATAGAAGATGCAAATAAGCAACTAAATCAATATAGCGCGCAATACTTAAGCAATAAAACAGCAGGCAGTACGGTAACAGCTTTGTTTGTTAAGAATGAGCGCTATTACATAGTATGGGCTGGTGACAGCAGAGCTTACTTATTACGCAATGGTAAACTAACTCAAGTTTCTCGAGATCATAGTCAAGTTAATGACTTAATCGACGAGGGAATGATTTCTGTTGAAGAAGCTAAAAACCACCCATTATCTAACGTTATTACTCGTGCTGTGGGCGTAATGGATGAGGTGAAGGTGGATGTAATTGAGGGTGAGATAAACAAGGGCGATATCTTTTTATTATGTTCAGATGGTCTTACAGGTGAATTATCAGATGAGGACATATGTTTGTCATTAGAGCCAAGTAGCATAATTGATTCAGGAATGGCTTTAATGCACTCCTCGTTAGTCAGAGGTGCTAAAGATAACGTAACTTGTATATTAGTAAAATATGATGATGTAGATGCCAATCAATCGATACAATCTTGTAATTTACAAGACGAGGCAACGATTCCATTGTTCACTAAGTAGCTGATTAAGCCTGTTTTAGTATATTTAAGAAAAAAAGTTGTAAATATATCAGGAACAAAAAACTGTTATTTCAATTATTTACAAAATAACATTAGCCAGCTTATCGGCACAATGGTGCTGAAGCTTGTAATTTAATTTAAAGAATGTAATATTATCTCCGCTCTAAGCTTTAGAGAATATGGATAATATTTAGGACAATGGAATGTTTTTATTTGAAGAGTATATTTCCCCTATTTCAGATACTGAGTTTGCAGGTATTGATCCGCGCTCAGATGTCTCTCCAACGTCTACTTACTACGCCTTAAAAGATTTAAGAAACCAACTTCGTGCGGCTGAAAGAAATGCGCTAGTCGATGAAGAAGGAATTGCTTCGCTTTCTCGAGATTGGATTCCGCTACTTGAGCAATGTAGTGAGGCAATTAAAACCGAAAGTAAAGATATAGAATACCTAGCTTGGCTAATTGAAGGCTTGTGCCGCGTTCATGGCTTTAAAGGCATTGCGTTTGGTTTTAGTGTTGCTAAGCACCTTTTGGAACATCATTTTGAGTCACTTTATCCAACACTTGATGACGGTGATGAAATTTCAGACAAAGTGTCTGCATTAGTTGGCTTAAATGGCAGTGCTGGTGAAGGTACGTTAATTATTCCAATTAAAAGTATATACATGACAGACAGTGTCAGTATGGATCCTTTTTCTTTTTGGGAATATCAGCAAGGTTATGACATTTCACGTTTAAGTGATGAAAAACGCGAAAAGAAGATAACCCAAGGTGCCGTTGATTTTGAACAGCTTGAAAAAAGTGCAGCCGAAACCAGTACCGAGTTTTTTGTATCTTTAAAAAATGATATTGAAGATGCGATAGAAAAATTTGCCGCTTTGAGTGAGGTTATGGATAAGGTGACGGGTGAGCCACAACCTACATCTAATATTAAACAAGCATTAGAAGTGAGCTTAGCTGCGGTAAATCATGTTGCAGCAGATAAACTTGAAGCAGCACAAATTGCATTAGATAAGGCAAATGCTGAGCTTGAAGAGGAAGTGGTTGAGGATGAGATAGAAGCAGACTCAGCGCAACCTAAAAAGCGTGTCAGTGATGAGATTGATTCGAGAGAAAACGCAATAAAAAAACTTCAAGAAATTGCGACATTTTTCAGAAAGACTGAACCTCATTCACCAATGTCTTACACGATAGAACAAGTTATTCGATGGAGCGAATTATCGCTACCTGAGTTATTAAATGAGTTAATTACAGATAGTGATGCTAGGACTGGATACTTTAAGTTGTCTGGCATTAAGATCAGCGAAACTGAAACATAGTAAAAGGAGTTCTCAATGAGTATCCATGATAAGTTAAAACGAGTTCGTAAACCAAGAGTACATATCACTTATGATGTGGAAACTGAGGGCGCGGCAGTAAAAAAAGAATTACCCTTTGTAGTAGGTGTAATGGGTGATTTTTCTGGTGATAACACAGAAGCACTTAAACCACTAAAAGATAGACGTTTTATTCAAATTGATCGTGATAACTTTAATGATGTTTTAAAACGTATGAGTCCTTCTCTGCGTTTAAAAGTAGACAATACATTAACGGATGATGGTTCTCAGTTTGAAGTTAACTTGAACTTTAAGTCGATTGACGATTTCGAGCCTGCTGCGGTTGTAAATCAAGTAGAGCCTTTACGCAAATTGATGGAAACGCGCAACAAGCTGCGTGACTTGATGACCAAGATTGACCGCTCAGAAGAGCTTGAAAATGTACTCGAAGAAGTATTAAGTAATACAGCAAGCTTAGACTCGATGGCTAAAGAACTTAACTTAGAGGAGACTGATAAATGAGCACTGAACAATTAGCAACAGAATCAGAATCGGTATCAGAAGTAAGTTCTTCACTATTAGAGCAAGCAATTGGCGCGACTAAACAAACAGAGTCGAGCCGTGCTGAAGAATTACTAAAAACATTAACAGAAGAAGCGTTAAAAGGCACAGTTCAATGGAATAAAAACATGACTGTGACGTTTAATGAAGCTATTCAGTTAATCGATCAAAAAATTTCAAAACAGCTAAGTGTGGTAATGCACTCGGATGAGTTTCAAAAGCTTGAAGGCTCATGGCGCGGTTTGCATCACTTAGTGATGAACTCTGAAACAAGTTCTACATTAAAAATTCGTGTTTTAAACATGAAGAAAAAAGAGCTTCATAAAGATTTAAGTAAAGCCGTTGAGTTTGATCAAAGCCAAACCTTCAAGAAAATTTACGAGTCTGAATTTGGTACCCCAGGTGGTGAACCATATGGCACTATCGTAGGTGACTTTGAATTTACTAATCACCCTGAAGATGTTGAAACATTGAGCTTAATGTCTAATGTGGCTGCTGCTGGATTCTGTCCATTTATTGCTGCCTCTTCACCGTCTTTATTCGGTTTTGATAATTGGGAAGAGCTTACTAAGCCACGCGATTTAGAAAAAGTATTTGAATCATTAGAATACACTAAATGGCGCTCATTTAGAGACAGCGATGATTCACGCTTTGTATCACTTACTATGCCGCGTTTCCTTTCGCGATTACCTTATGGTGCTGCTTCTAAACCTGTTGAAGAGTTCAACTACGAAGAGTTCGAAGTTGAGCCTAAAGACGGTCGTTCAGTGAGCACTGATAATGGTGATTACTGTTGGAGTAATGCAGCATACGCTATGGCAACTAACATGACCGCTGCGTTTTCTCAATACGGTTTCTGTACTGCTATTCGTGGTGCAGAGGGTGGCGGTAAAGTGGAAGGCTTACCGACTCACATATTCACTAGTGATGATGGTGATCCAGATCTTAAGTGTCCAACAGAAATTGGCATTACAGATCGTCGTGAGGCAGAGTTAAGTCAGTTAGGCTTCTTACCTCTATGTCACTATAAAAATACTGATTATGCTGTTTTCTTTGGCGGTCAAAGCTGTCAAAAACCAAAAATTTACTCAACGCCTGATGCCACGGCTAACGCTGCTATTTCAGCTCGTTTACCATACTTAATGGCAACTTCTCGCTTTGCGCATTACTTAAAAGTAATGGCACGTGACAAGATTGGTAGCTTTATGGAAGCTGAAGACGTTGAATCATGGTTAAACCGTTGGATCCTGTCATATGTAAATGCGACAGAGGGCGGTGGTCAAGACATCAGAGCACGTTACCCTCTTGCAGATGCAAAAGTATCTGTAAAAGAGATCCCAGGTCAACCTGGTGCCTACAACGCTGTTGCTTGGTTGAAACCTTGGTTACAAATGGAAGAACTAACGTCTTCTTTACGTCTTGTAGCTAAAATCCCAGAGATCGGTTAATAATACCGCTCTCTCGCATTAAGGATGATGCAATAGAATGAATCACGAAGAGTTTTCATTTATAAATCAAGACTTCACTTTTCAACAAAAGTCACAGTCTCGAATTAGCGATAATGACGCTTTGCTCGATAGGTTTTTAAATGAAAAAAACCTAGATAAAGCGTTATTGTTATGGCTTGAAGGCTCTTCTGATTCTCCCCTTTCTTGGAATAAGGAGTCTTTGAGTCCTTATTTACAACGTGTAATTATTGAACTCGATCAACTTATTTCATCGCAACTCAACCACATAATTCATGCAGATAGCTTTCAACGCTTAGAAGCTAGCTGGCGTAATCTATGGTGGTTATTGTTACAAACAGAGCAACAAGACAAAGAAAAAAAAGTAAAAGTTAAATTGCTCAATTGTGATTGGTCAACGCTCTCAAAAGACGTGAACAAAGCGATTGATTTTGATCAAAGTATGTTTTTTCAGTTACTTTATCAAAACGAGTTTGACAGTGCCGGAGGCGAGCCTTTTGGTATTGTAATTGGTGATTACGAAATCAGTAATGGTTGCTCAGCAGGCACTATTTACAATGATATTGATACTATAAAAGAGGTATCAAGAACGGCAGCGGCTGCATTTTCTCCTTTTATATGTTCGGCTTCGGCTAATTTATTTGGTGCTGATAGCTTTTCTGATTTAGGTTATTACTCTGATTTATTTAATCAGTTTGAACAACCTGAATATATAAAATGGCAAAGTTTTAGAAAAATGGAAGAAGCGCGCTTTATGGGTTTTACGTTGCCTCATGTGTTAGTTAGGCCGCCTTATGTTAATGATGGCAAACGCCATCAAGATTTTTACTTCAAAGAACAAATAAAAAATCCAGAAACAGATATGTTATGGGGCAGTGCAGCGTATCAGTTTGTATCAACAATAATTAGAGCTTACTGCGACAGCGGTTGGTTTGGTCACATTCGTGGTATAGAGCCAGGTAAAGTTTCTAAGGGATTAGTAACAGGGCTTGCTCGTGATAGCTTTGCAAACGATACCTATCAAAAAGAGGCAAAGCCGCCACTTGATTTATTAGTAACCAGTAAGTTTGAAAAGCAATTTTCTGAGCTCGGTTTTATCCCAGCTTCTTCGGTTACAAATACGGAGCATATTGTTTTTTACAGTAATGCATCGGTTCAAAAAACAAAAAATTACGACTCAAGTGCTGCCAATATCAATGCGCGCCTATCGTCTATGTTGCAATACATTTTGTGTGTATCGCGCTTTGCGCACTATTTAAAATTATTAGCCCGCGATCGTGTCGGGTCTTACAGCACAGCACAGGCCTGTGAAAGAGACTTACAAGCGTGGATAAATAACTACACTACTGCATCAGATTCCGCGTCTGAGCATATTAGAAGCAAATATCCACTGAGTAATGCAAAAATAAAAGTAAGTGAAAATAAAGCAAACCCGGGGCATTACTTTTCGGTTTTGCAGTTACAGCCCCACTTTCAGTTAGACCAAATGGTCTCGAGTATTAAGTTAATAACAGAGCTCAGTCCTCATCATAAAATAAAGGAATAATCATGAAAAAAATACACAGTTTAATTCGCGAGGGAAAACTTGCTGATGCTTTATTATGCTGCGCTACCGAGTTGCAAGATGAGCCTTTAAATTTTGACATTAGAAGTATTTATTCTGAATTACTTTGCATTAATGGCGAGCTTGAAAAAGCAGACAAACAACTCGACTTTATGGTGCAAAAGAACCCAGAGTTTGCTGTAGGTGCAGTTAACCTTAGACATTTAATTCGTGCCCAGCAATCGCGCGTAGATTTTTATCAAGGTAAGGGGATTCCTAAACTTTTTCATGAAGCCAATGAGCTAGATACCTTGTTTTTAAAAATGCATGTTGCTTTGCTTGAAGGTGAAACATCTGAAGCAGCCAGTCTTGCACAACAAATGGAAGCGCTTCGCTTGGAGAGTGTTGAAGACGAGCAATCAGCAATTCGAGATTTAGATGATAGCTTAAGTCCTTATTTAGAAGTGCTAGGCACGAATGGCGAGTTTTACCTGGCTAACTTTAATGAAATTGAAACATTAAAAGTAGAACCTGTAACGTCATTATTAGAGGGTATTTGGTTACGCGTTGAAATTACTATTAAAGACGGTCCATCGGGTACCGCTCACTTGCCACTAGTTTACGCAAACTCAAATACAGATCTAGAAAAGCTAGGCCAGGTATCTGATTGGGAAGAACTTCAAGACGAATTTATTATAGGTAAAGGAATGAAAATGTTGTTTGTCAACGATGAAGCCATCACTGTTCCAAACCTTAAAATAAACGTCCTAGAAACAGCTGAGTAAGCATAGTAAATAATTATGATAGAGCATAAGCAGCAGCTTCAAGCATCCATTTTAGATAGGCTCATTGACGATGAGCCAGACTTTCAGGATGCCCCATCTCGTACTGAGGGGATCAGCATTAGTGAGCTGAGAAAAAATGTGCGCAGAGACATAGAAGCGCTGCTAAATGCGCGAATTCAATGGCACACGTGGCCAGCACAATATGCAGAGTTAGCAACATCCTGCTTATCGTATGGTTTACCTGACTTTTCGAGTATGTCGGTGAGCTCTCACGAAGGGCGGGCACTGCTATGTGAAACCGTTAGAAATACAATTTTGAAATTTGAGCCTCGGTTCATTGAAGTTGAGGTATTTACTGACGATGAAGTACCCGTAAATAGAGTATTAAACTTGCGAATAAACGCTTTACTATATGCAGATCCAGAGCCTGAGTTTATTAGCTTTGACTCTGAAGTTGAGCCTGTGAACTTAGGGATGAAGATTATAGAGGCTTCTTTATGAACGATGAGTTATTAAAATATTACAATCGTGAATTGGCGTTTGTTCGTCATATGGGTAAAGACTTCTCTGAAAAATACCCTAAAGTTGCAGGGCGATTAAAGCTAAGCGATGATCATATTGAAGACCCTCATGTATCTAGATTAATTGAATCGTTCGCATTTTTAACGGCTAATATTAGGCAAAAGTTAGATGATAGCTTTCCTGAGCTTACTGATGCTTTATTAGGGCAAATGTTACCTGACTATCAAGCGCCTATTCCTTCAATGTCGGTGGTTAAATTAGAGGCTGAAAACCTCTCAACCACGGGAGTAGTCATTCCAAGAGCGAGTGAAGTTGAAACCAATGTTGAGTCAATGAAGCAATGTAAGTTTCAAACCTGTTATGAAACTTACTTATGGCCTGTTGAAATTACCAGTGCGCAATTTGATAACAGTCCTTTTGTGGCACCAAAACCACGTTGGCATGAGAAAGCAAAGTCAATTTTCAAACTTGAGCTAACCGGTGAATACCCGGGTGTATCACTGGCTGAAACTGGGCTGGAAAAATTACGATTATTTATAAATGGCCAATGGCATCATACGCTTAAAGTGTATGAATTATTGTTTAAGCACGCTATTGGCATTGCTTTTGATAATGGTGATGAGGGAATAAAGTACCTTTCTAAAACTCAACTTAAAGCGGTTGGCTTTGATGCAAATGAAGCGGTTGTACCGTATTCGCAGCGATCAAGTGCCGGCTATCGCTTACTCGTCGAAAATTTTACCTTTCCTGAAAAGTTTCGTTTTTTTGAACTTGAAAATATTCACTCATCGTTGCCTAAAAATTCTAATAAATGCACAGTGTATATTTATCTTGATGCTGAATCTTCAGAGCTTGAAAAGCAAGTAGACAAAGACATGTTCTTGATGGGGTGTACGCCCATAATTAATATGTTTGAACAAGAATTAGAACCTATTCGCCCTGAGCTGAGCGAATACGAATACCAGTTAACGCCGCGTTATATGGACTCTGAGATTTCAGAAGTAATTGGTATTTCAGAAGTAATTGCCTTTGACCATAAGGGAAATAAACAAATAGTTTGTCCGTTTTATGGACAAACCCATCCACGATACCAAGGCCATGATGATTTGTTTTGGCATATCCGCAGAGAAACTGCCTCATGGGCAGGGGGTTATGTTGAGTCAGGCACCGAATCGTTTCTATCATTGGTCGATGCACGATTTGAAAATAGCGCTATGGATTATGCTGAAGGGAACACGGTCCTAACCGTACGTGCTAATTGCAGTAATCGAAACCTCCCTGCAAGCATGCCTTTTGGAGACGATGAGCTAGGCTTATTGATGCCAGAACGCGGCGATGTAATTAAAAAAATTAGGTGTTTAATTCCATTTACTCATGCCGTTAGACCAATATTAGCCGATGCAACTCGTTGGCAATTAGTTAATCATTTAACGCTCGACGCGTTTAGTGGAGATGATGCATGTAATAAGCTTAAAGAAGTGCTACGCCTTTATGACTTTAGAGCATCTCCGCAAACAAAAGGCCTTATTGATAATATTTACCGTGTGGTTGTAGAACCCGCAACGGCTCGTGTTGTGCAAAAAGGGCGAGTAAGCTTTGCAACGGGAAGTGAAATTGAAATTACCTTCGCCAATGATGACTTTTCAGGTAGTGGCATGTTTTTCTTTGCTTCTATCCTCGATCATTTCTTTGCGCAATTTGCAGCAATTAATAGCTTTACTCGCGTTAGTTTAAGGCTAAAAGAACAAGAGCAAGTGTATTACCAATGGCCTGCGCGAGTTGGGGAAAGCCCGTTAATATGATCCAACATATTATTTCTCAAGCGTCACAAGTTGACTTTTATAAAGCAGTTTTCATTATTGAAAACCAGCTGAAAAAGCATGGCTTGGAGTATCGCTATGTAGGGTATGACAGTAGTCCAAAGCAAGAGTTAATTAAGTTTACCGCAACTCAAAAATTTGGTTACCCAGGTAACGCTATCACAAAATTAGAACAAGCAAGCTTTGAAGATGGCTTACATAAAGTCAACATGCAGATCTCTTTTATGGGATTAACGGGTTGTTCGGGCGCTTTGCCTCAATTTTATAGCGAACTGGTGATGCAACGTCTTCGCTATAAAGATACAACCATGCGCGACTTTTACGACATGTTTAATCACCGTTTGGTGTCTTTATATTATCGAGCGTGGAAAAAATATAAACCGTCTTTAAATCATATAAATAAAGATAAAAACAAAGACCCATACACGCAAATATTAGGGCTTTTAAGCGGCGGTTATGATGAACATCAGTTGCACTTTTCAGGCCTTTATAGCCGAAAAATTCGTAATGCTTTTGATTTAAAAAGTGTACTGAGCTCATATCTTGGCTGTGATGTTGTCATTAAACAAATGATAGGTAAGTGGCACGATTTGAAGCCACAAGAGCAAACATGTCTAGCAAGTGAACGCCTTTATGAGGGACAACATGCCCGCTTAGGTGTTGATACGGTAATTGGTAAAAAGATATGGGATATTTCTTCTAATATCGAGATCCATATCAGTACCCGCGATTTTGATAAAGCAAAATCCTTGTTACCTAAAGGCAAGTTATTTGAATTAGCTAAAAAAATTGTCAAAGACTATGCCGGCAATGCTATTTCATTTCGACTTGTTATTGAGTCAGATTTTCAACAACTTGATGCGGTGCAGCTGTCAAAAAGTGAATGCCAACTAGGCGCAAATAGCTTTTTAATGGCGAGTAAAAACACCCCTAAGTTTAACCCTACTAAGTTATCGTTTAAAGGATAATTAAAATTAAAAGGAACAGTGTATGTCAACGATGACATTAAACAAATTAGTTGAGAAACTAAGCCCAGATTGTAGAAAGAGCTTAGAAGCAGCGGTCGCAATTTGTAATAGCCGCAGCCATTTTACGGTTGAATTAGAGCATTGGCTGTTAGCTATGATTGAGCAGCAACTAGACGATGTTAGACTCATATTCGGTGCTTTCGATATTGATATTGATCAGGTAAAGCAAGATTTAAATCAATCATTAGAGTCATTTAAAACGGGCAGTGATTCGTCGCCTAGTCTGTCGGTACATGTTACTACTTTGCTTAGACAATCATGGTTAAGCACCAGTATAGAATTTACTGATGAGCAAATTCGCAGTGCTTACGTTATTTATACGCTTACAAAAGACGATACCTTGTCTAGTTTAGTAACGCGTTGTAGCAAGCTTTTCAATAATATAGAACCTGGACAACTACTACATGCATGGCCTGAAATTGTTGCCCAATCGCAAGAACGTAATACCACCACTGCAAGTGCTACAACACCTGCAAATGGTTCATCTAAAACACCAAGCTTAGATCAATTTACCGTCGATTTAACCGCTCAAGCAAAAGCGGGAAAAATAGACCCAATTTTAGGTCGTGATTTCGAAATACGTCAGATGGTAGATATTTTAACCAGACGTCGTCAAAACAATCCAATCTTAACCGGTGAAGCGGGTGTAGGTAAAACCGCTGTGGTTGAAGGACTTGCCCTAAGGATTGCTCAAAAAGACGTACCTGCAGTTTTACAAAACGTTAAGTTGCACAGCCTAGATTTGGCTTTGCTGCAAGCAGGTGCGGGTATGAAAGGTGAATTTGAAAATCGTTTGAAGTCACTAATTAATGAAGTGAAAAACGCTGTTGATCCTGTGATTCTTTTCATAGATGAAGCTCACACTATGATTGGTAGTGGCGGACAAGCGGGTCAAAATGATGCTGCCAACTTACTTAAGCCTGCTCTAGCGAGAGGGGAGTTACGTACTATTGCAGCAACAACGTGGGCTGAATATAAAAAGTTTTTTGAAAAAGATGCTGCACTAACACGTCGCTTCCAAGTGGTTAAAGTTGAAGAGCCAACACCAGAAAAAGCGGTTGCTATGTTGCGTGGTTTAGTTCCTGTGATGGAAAAACATCATAAAGTGTTTATTTCAGAGCAAGCACTTGAAAGTGCAGTGCATCTATCGCACAGGTACATTACTGCCAGACAACTTCCCGATAAAGCCGTTGCATTGTTAGATACGGCATGTGCTCGTGTTGCTATGAGCCAAGCATCGACACCTAATGCTATTGAGCAGTTAATAAACAGGCTTAGTGAAATTGAAGTGCAAGTTTTAATGTTAAATCGTGAGCAAAAAACTGGTTTAGATCATAGTGAACAATTATCAGCACTTAAATCTGAACTAGTTGAGATTGAACAGCAACTTGAACCATTAAATGAGCAGTTCAAAGTTGAGAAGGATATAGTTGCCGAGTTAAACCAAGCGCTAGAATCGATTAACACCAACGATGCAGACTCTTCAGCTGAAGTACTTGAGCAGCTAAAAGAAAGCAAGCTTAAGCTAGCCTCGTACGAACATAATATGGTGCATTGGCAAGTTGATGAAGAGTTGATTGCACAGGTTATTTCTGATTGGACTGGTATTCCTGTTGGTAAAATGCATGAAGATGAAATTCATGGCATTTTAAATTTAGCTGAGCAAATGAAACAGCGCGTAGTTGGCCAAGATCATGCACTTGAACTTATGGCTAAAGTGGTACAAACCTCCCGTGCGCAGCTAGCAGACGAAAGTCGCCCTAATGGTATATTTATGCTGGCAGGACCAAGCGGTGTTGGTAAAACAGAGACCGCACTTTCACTAGCACAAGAAGTGTATGGCAGTGAAGATAACGTAACAGTTATTAACATGTCTGAGTTTAAAGAAGAGCATAAAGTGTCATTACTACTTGGCTCACCTCCAGGTTATGTTGGTTATGGCGAAGGCGGTATTTTAACCGAAGCAGTAAGAAGAAAACCATACAGTGTAGTGCTACTTGATGAGATGGAAAAAGCCCATCCAGGCGTGCAAGATATTTTCTATCAAGTATTCGATAAAGGTACGATTAAGGACGGCGAAGGTCGCGATATCGACTTTAAAAACACCATCATTATTATGACCTCAAATGTGGGTACTGATACCACAATGAGCTTATTTGAAGATGAAGAAAGTAAGCCGAGTATTAAAGGTTTATTAAAAGCATTACAAGATGATTTATTAGGCGCATTTAAACCCGCATTTTTAGGGCGCATTAATGTTATTCCTTACATTCCGTTAAGTGATGAAATTCTGACCCAAATTGCAGCGCTGCAAATTAGCAAAATAACTAAGCGTGTTAAAAAGCATTATGATGCGCAATTAACGTATAACGATGACGTAATTGAGCACATTATTGCTAATTGTCAAAATGCTGGTTCGGGTGCAAGAAATATTCACACCATATTACAGAATAAAGTACTACCACTATTGTCTGAAATTTTGCTTTCGAGCATGGTTGATGGTGAAAAAGTGACATCTATCTCATTGTTAATTAAGGATAATGAGTTTGATATTGAGCTAACTAAAGTTAATTTAAAATAACCTGTTTTTATGGTTGTTTCTTTAGTTTTAGAGCATTATAATTCATGTGTCTTATATAGAAACATGGAATTTTTGAGACATTGTCTTCATCTAGGGAAAGGAATTCTGAAGACCTTTTCATTGCTGTTTTAGAGATAATGATTTCAAGGAATTTTGGGTAACCAAAGTAAACGAATCCACATAATGGATAATATTGTTTAATAAAAAGGAGCATTATCAAATGCAAGCAAATACATATTTAAAATACGGTTCAATCAAAGGCGAAACTACTGCCGAGTCTTTCAAAGATTTAATTACAGTTTTATCTTTAGATTGGAACGTTAGCCGTGAGATTAGTGCAGCGACTGGTACAGCGATGGACCGTGAATCTAGCTCTACTCGTCTAGGCGATGTGACTATTACTAAACTTCAAGATAAAGCATCTCCGGATCTTTTCAAAGAAGCAACTATTGGTAAAGGTCTACCTGCTATTTTCCATATCACTAAACAAGGTGATAAAGTTGAAGAAATCATGAAAATCGAACTTACAGATGCCATGATCTCTAGCTATTCAGTATCTGTTCAAAACGACCGTCCAATTGAAACAATCACTATCAGCTACACTGAAATGATGATGACTGTTACACCTACTGACGATCAAAACAACATCACTGCACCACTAGTATATGGTTACAGCGGTGTTAAAGGTCAACAAATGTAATATTTGTTACCCGATTGTAGCTCTGGGCTTATGCTCAGAGCTTTTTTTGATCTTCAGGATGGGAAAAGCAAGGAATGCAAAAAGCAACACAAGATAAAAACGTAATTCAAATTAGTACCCCTGTTGGTAAAGACGCCCTTTATTTAACGCGCTTCGTTGCACAAGAAGCCATGTCAGATTTATTTGTTATGTCGGTCAATATGTACACCATAGGCCAACAAATTGCACATGAAGATCTGGTTGGCAAGCCGGTATCGATAAAGGTAAAAAATGCCGAAGGTGGGGGAGAGCGTTATTATCACGGTATTGTGAGTCAGCTTGTTTCTAACGGCAGTCGTACTGCGGACGTTGATGAACAAAAAAATTACATTGATTATCAAGCTACCATTGTGCCTTTTGCCGCTTCTATGCGTAATCGCAAGAACAGCCGCATTTTCCAAAAGAAAACAATAAAAGATATATTTGCTGATTTGTTTGGCCAACACAATGTGGCTTTTTCAGACAAAACCAGTAAAACCTACCCCAAATACGAATACTGTGTGCAATATCAAGAGTCAGATTTTGACTTTATCCAACGCTTATTACAAAGCGAAGGTATTTTTTACTTCTTTGAGCATACAAAGAGCAACCATACATTAGTTTTGGCAGATGATATCACTGCCTATGAAACATGTGGTGAGGCTAAAGTTGTTCATTCAACTGGCCATTTAAGCGAATCTCATGTTTCGCGTTGGCAGGGCGGATTAAGCTTAGCGCCAGGCAGCTTTAAGCGTTTAGGCTACGATTTTAAACAGCCGTCGCGTTACCCTGATGCAGAGCAAGCAAATGCCGAGTTACCCACGCAATCGGTATCAGAAATTTTTGAATATACAGCAGAAGCAGAGTGTCATCCTCGCGCGGCTAATTTGGCATCTGTACAATTAGAGTCACTACAAAGAGACATGAAGCTCTCAAGCGGGCGCAGTGACTGCCGCTCATTTTCTGTTGGTAAACTGTTTAGTTTCAAAAAACATGAAGACCCACGCCTTGAAGGTAAAACCTTTGCTATTACCTCGATGATGACATCGATTGTAGTACCAAACCAATCAGGCGCTGCACAAGCATCAAGTGAAGAAGTGTATTCTAACCACTTTGAATGTGTGCCAAAAGACATTCCATACAGAGCGCAAGTGAGCAAAAAGAAACCGGTTATCAATGGTGTACAAACAGCCATAGTAACGGGTGATAGCGCCGATGAAATTATGATTGACCAATATGGCCGCGTAAAGGTGCAATTTGATTGGGATCGTGAAGGTAAAAAAGATTCTAAAAGTTCATGTTGGATCCGAGTTGCACAAAACTGGGCCGGCAAAAAGTGGGGCGCATTTTTCTTCCCTCGCGTAGGACAAGAAGTTCTGGTTGATTTTATTAATGGCGACCCAGATCAACCTATTATAAGTGGTGCTGTTTATAACGCAGACTTAATGCCTCCGTACGCTTTACCGGGCGAAAAAACGCAAAGCGGTATTAAAACTCGCTCAACTAAAGAAGGTGGAGCAGATAATTTCAATGAGCTGCGCTTTGAGGATAAAAAAGGCAGCGAGCTTGTGTATATGCAAGCCGAAAAAGATAAACAGCTTTACGTTAAAAACGATCAAAACGAAAAAATAGATAACGATCGTAATGTTGAAATTCTTAATAACGACAATCTTAACGTTACAAAAAACCGTATTGCCGAAATGGGTGAAAACGACACCTTAAAAGTAGGTAAAACACTTAATATTGAAGCGGGTGACGAAATAGTGATTAAAACAGGCTCGGCGCAAATTAAAATGAGCAGTAGTGGCAATATCACTATAGAAGGAACAAACATTGATATTAAAGGCAGTAATGTAAAAGTAGATGGCAGTGCCATTACCTTATCTGCTGGTGTAATTAAGTTAAATTAATGATGGAAATAGTCAATAACTTTCAATCAGGATTTAGAAACGGCATTGCAAATAACGGGCACGTTGTTTACTGCCGTTATGGTTTACCGCATTTAGTGTGTTTACCAATAAATAGGCCAGATGATCCATTATTAAGTCCTGCTTTAAGTCATTTAATAGCTATGAATGGCTATTATGCACAGCAGTTTTTTATTCATTTAAGTGATTCACTTAATAGTGAAAATGTAATTTCAAATTTATATCAATATGCAACTCAAAGCACAGTGGCACTTGCAGATCACAGTAAAGATGAGCTAATTGAAGAAATTTCGCTATTAGTAACGACTAACAAGCTACTAATTATTCCACTGTATGAATAGTCTTTCATAAACAAGCAAAGATACGACAAGGAGTCAAAATGGGTAAACCCGCTGCTACAATTGGTCATATGCATGTATGCCCTAAAGTGACCGCTAAAGTGCCACATGTGGGTGGACCTATAGTTGCCGGCTCTGGCAATGTGTTAATAGGTGGCATGCCCGCGGCGCGTAAAGGCGACATGATAGTGTGTATTGGCCCGCCAGATAGCGTAAAAACAGGTTCGGGGAGCGTTAAAATTAATGGCAAACCCGCCGCCAGAATGGGCGACGATAGTGGCCACGGCGGAAAAATCGTTGTGGGCAACCCAACCGTTTTAATTGGTGGTTAACTTTGCTAGCGACCTATTTAAGTGATCATCAAGCACAATTACTACAAATTAGTAACGCTCAATTGTGCCCGTTTACGTGTGTAGGTCATGTTCGCTATTTAAGAAAAACCCTATTAGAAAACTGTTGGGTAAACGCAAAAAACAAAAATCAAAAAAATAATTTTGAATTACCCACCACTGAACAACTAGTCGAAATAATAACTAATACCAAAAACGATGAATTAGTTGCCCAAGCATGCATTGAAGTCATGGCTAACTTGCCACAAAATAAAAATATTATATTTATAAATGAATTGCTTAATCAGCCAGCACTCAGTGCTTTTTTTAAAGTCACTATAAAGAAAGTGGTTATTCAACAGCATAGCTTTAACTTAATTCGGCTATTAAATTTAAACACCTTGTTTTTTGCTTACAGTGCTGATGATGAAATCCCCCCGCAAACCCTGGTCACTATAAATCAAATTACCAGCCTTGCGCAGCACCACGATAGACAGATATTAACGGCTATTTTTGATGCATTAAGTGAGCAAGCCCATCTATCACCCTTAATGTCGTTATTTTTGTTGTCATTAAATTTTGAGCAAGTAAACAGCTTAAGCAATCATGCCAGTAATACCTTATCGGTTGATCAAACACTACATATTTTATTACAAAGCGGTTTTGTAAAACTGATTGTTTTAGCTAATTCTTTATTACAACAGGTAGAGCAACCCGCGTTAATTATTGCGCTAATAAGGCGCATGTTAGGTGATAAACTCGATCAGCTAGTTGAGTACGATATTCAACGACTTGCTTGGCAAGGCGATGAAAGCGCGTTAATAAATTTTCAGCAGCAGTTAAAACATAACTGGCCTAAATATGAAAGCGCCATGTCGAGTTTACGATTGATTGCAGGACACCCTCTTGATGAAGTGCCTAATGCCATTTATTTATCAGCCATGGATAGCTATAGCCAAGGGGTGTTTAACTTATATCGCTATTATCAACACCTCGCTGCCAATAAAGCTCAGGACGAGGTGGTATCATGAGTGCATTTTCAATAGAGATGGTATGCTTTTCTGCCCCAAATATTAGCAGCGTAGATGCATTATTATTTGACGATAACAGTGCTGTTTTTAATGAACTGCAATGGCAGTCTTGGGATGCCTGTGTTTACGATTGCATAATTAAATCTAAAGAATTAATGGCAGAAGTCACAGACAGCACATTGCCGATGATTTGGTTACTTCCAGCGTTATCATTTAAAGATGAGCTAAAACAGTTATTAACTCAGAGCTTACAACAGTTATACCCCGCTCATAGCAATGACCTTATTTTTCATGGTGCAACAGCCGCGCACTCTGCTATAGCTTTGGCTGGTGAAAAAAAATGGCAAAAATTTAATGTAATTGCTTTAGATGCAACCTTTAAAGCAAATAAACAGCAGCAGTTTGTTTATCAAGGTGTAGGTGGCGCGTTGGCTCTAGTTGAAATGGTGCCTTATGGGTGGTCGCAGGTAAGCCATGAAATTGCAGCATCAATTGATTTTAGCAAACATAATCAGCTAGCAGGTATGCTTACGCGATTAGCTGAACAAACAGAGAATAAGATTGATTTAATTTTTGCACCAGGAAATGGGGTAGATGATGATAGTTGGCTAAACAATTTACAGCTACTTACTAGCTTAATTGATGAGCACACATATTACGAACTACCCAATTATAAATTAGGGAAAATAGGCGCACTAGAAGGGTTGGTTAATTTGTACCAATTAACCACAAGCCCTGCAATTGTTGAGCATTTTAGTCATGCATTAATGCTTTCACAGGAGCAAGCTAAGCATCAAGGTGCAGCATCATACTTATGGATAAGTGAGGAAGTACACAGCTAATGCAAAGTAATACCGTTGTTTTACAGGGAATAAGTTACCCAATTTGCCTCGTCGCAGGTAAAGGTTCTGCGCCGTCGGGCTTTGTTGCTGTAGCAGCTAACACGCCGGAAAGTGCCAAAAATCAAATTGCGCAAGTAGGCAGTGCGCTTACTAGCGACGCAGCTAAACGTTTAGACGTTATTAACTTGCTTAACCTTGCAGGAATAAACTGTTCGCGCGGTGCGTCAGCCCGTGAAACCGCGAGTGTATTAACCCAAGCTTTGGTTGCAGGTACTATTAGTTGCTATCATCAAAAAGTTAAATCGGCTATTCAGGTAAGCGATAACACCAATAGCGGCGCAGCAGGTAAAAAGGCAAATAGTAAGAGCAGTTCAACAGCCTCAGGTAAAAGTGCCTCTCAAGCGCCGGCTAAAAACAGTGGCGGTGCAAGTAATAATACCCCAAGTGAAGAACCTATCACCAAACAAGAGTGCCGCTCTGATCCGGTTTCTATGCTTTCGGGTGAAGAAATCTTGCCACTTATTGATTTCACCCTAGCAGGCAGCAAACAATTAATTTGGCGACGCCTATACCGCTCATCGCATGCGGATGTATGCAGTGTGATGGGTAATGGTTGGCGACATGATTTTATGGTGCAGTTAACTGAGCACTATTTACCGCCACCTAAAGTAGGCCCAAAACAAAAGGGCACCTACTGGTTAGAATACCAAGATGAGCATGGCGCTAAACACCGCTTTGAAAAAGTAAAACCGGGGCAATCGAGCTATCAGTTAAGTAGTAATTTGGCGTTGCATTACCAAACTAATGGTAAGCAAGTATTGGTAACCCCAGATGATCAGCATCTTACGTTTAAAGCCGGCGAGAACTCATGGTTGCTCGAAAAAGTTATTAATGAAAAAGGCCAAAGTATTGGTTTTTATTACGATGCTAAAGAGCGCTTGCATCGCGTTGAGGTAAATAAAGCGCGTGGCTGTTTTTTAAAATATAACCCGCAAGGGTTGCTGGCAAACATTTCGGCTTATCGTACAGGTGATAACAACAAGCCAGTATTACTAACGCCGTTACTTGCGCAATATGATTATGATGAAAACAAAAACCTCGTTCGCGCGACCAATCAACAAGGTGAAACAGAGCATTATGGCTATAACGCCGCTAATTTATTAACAAAGCGTACCCGTGCCAGTGGTTTTAGCCATCATTTTGAATGGGACAGTTACTCATCAAGTGCTAAGTGTATAAAACAGTGGGGCGATAACAACACCTATACGTATCAGTTTGAATATAATTTAAACGCTGGTGAAACAACCTGTATAGATTCGCGTGGTCATAAAGAGCACTTTGTACATAACGCGCAAGGTAAGTTAGTTAAGCACACCGATCCAAATGGTAATGTGTGGCAATACGGCTATAACGCACAAGGCCAAAAAATAACGGAAATAAAGCCAGATAGTAGTGAAATAAAATACAGCTATACCCCTTATGGTCAGTTAGAATCAATAACCCAGCCAGATGGCAGTGTCACAAAATTTGCTTACAACCAATTGGGTCAGCGTGTATTAACCACTTTGCCTGACGGCCAAACAGTAACACGTAAATACAGCGTGGCGGGTTTGCTGCAAAGTGAAACCTTTGGCGACGGTCGCACCGTACTTTACAGCTATGACAAATTTGGCCAGCTAACCCAACACATAAATAAAGATGGTCAAGTCACTAAATTTGTATGGAACGAGCAAGGCGAGCTTTTAGCCAAACACCATAACGATGAGCTTATTCGTTATAGCTACGACAGTTTAGGCCGTGTAAATGCCACCATTAATAACGCAGGTTTGCTGACTCAATATAAATACAATGAGCACGGTCAGCTTGCGCAAACTATTGCCTTTGACGAAAAAGACCCCGAGAACAAACAGCATCAACATTTTAGTTACGATGATGCAGGGCGGTTAATTAGCTCGCAAAACAGTAAGGGTGATACCACCGAGCAACACTTTGAAGGGCTAAGCCAGCCACATTGTGTTATTCAGCCCGATGGCAGTGCACTGCATTTAACTTACGATAAAGAGCGCAACCTAACCGCTATTGAGCGCAGCGACGGCCATGTATACCGCATAAGCTATGACGCTAACGAAAACCCAACTCAAGTAACTGGGTTTGACGGTACGCTACAGCAATATAAATACGATGCTTGCAACCGCTTAACCTCGGTTACACAAAGTGATAAACGCCATGTAAAAATAGAGCGTGATAAATTAGGCCGCGTAACTGCGCAGCATGCAAGTTTGGCAACCGATACTCACATCGTTAATAACGCCAATTACTACAGCTATAACCTGCAAGGTAAAATTACCCGTGCGCATAATGCACAATCAACTTTAAAGCAGCAGTTTGATAAAGGCGGGCGGTTACTGCGTGCTGAGCAAGTACATAATCAGCAACAAGCGCATACCTTAAAATACAGTTACGACGACTACGGCAGAAGGCAATCACTGACCTTGCCAGATTCAAGTACGCTTAAATATAGCTACAATAAATTTGGTCAGCTAAGTGCTATTCACTTACAGCAAGCCAATAGCACAGCTGTTGAACTTGCAGCGCTTAGCTATGACAGTCAAGGTAATATTCAAACGCAAAAGTTTGGTAATGATATAACCCTTACTCAACAGTTTGATGTATTTAACCGCTTAACACAGCAGCAGTTAACTCATCCTGCGCAAGCACTATTTGATACCTGTACGTACAACTACGACAGCATCAACCAGTTGATTACGCGTAAAGAGCAAGGCGTTAGTAGCCATAATATTAATTTTGAGTACAACAGCCTAGGCCAGTTAATTCAACAAAATCTAGCCAGTTCTGAAGCTGATACAACCACCCAATACCAGTGGGATAGTTTTGGTAACCCAGTTAGCCAATCAAAAATTCAAAATACCGAGTTAGCCGAGCAGCAGACTACTCAGCACAATGATGATAGCGATGCCAGCAATAAGGTTGAAAGTAATCAGTCAGAAAGCACAAATCACGTGCTTCACAGTGAGTACAGTGATTCAAGTGTAGCAACCGCAGCCAGTGACTTAAGTGAAGGCAATGGGGTGATAAGCAGTGCCACAGAAGCTGACCGTTTAACCCATTTCGGCGACAGCGACTTTCATTACGATGAATTTGGTAACCAAATACGCGAAACAGGTAAAGGCATAAAAACCCGTCGTGAATACAACGCGTTTAATCAGCTAAGTTGCTTTAATAACAACGGCACGCTTACTCAATACGACTACGACCCACTCGGGCGTCGTATCGCCAAGCACACCGAGCACGGTAAAATTGACTACATTTGGGATAACGACCAGTTAATTGGCGAATACCAACACGGTGAATATATCTGGTATATCAACCTACCAAATCACTTTCACCCAGTCGCGTTAATTAAAAAAGGTGAGGTGTACTATTACCACCTAGACCAACTTAATACCCCACGTTTTGTAACCAACAACAAAGCAGAAGTGGTATGGGAAAACGAAGCCGATGTGTATGGTTATGAAGAGCCAGAAGCCGAGTCTGACTTTAATAAAGAAAACAGCTTTACTCAGCCAATCCGTTTCCAAGGGCAATACCTAGATGAGGAAAGCGGCTTACATTACAACCGCTACCGTTATTATAGCCCCAAACAACAACGCTTTATAAACCAAGATCCGATTGGCTTAGTGGGTGGGATAAACCATTACCAATATGCGCCGAATCCGGTTAATTGGGTGGATCCGTTTGGGTTGTTGTGTAAAGAGGGTGTGAAAAAGCTTTCTAAGATGATAGGCGACATCGTTGATCCAGCAACAAAAGCCAAAATATTAAAAATTGCTGAAGACAGTTCTCCAGCAGATGCCAGAACGGGTAATATTAAAGTAACAAGACCTAATGGTGAAAACAGACTTGAGCATGAATACAGTATCGAATCTATGGATGTTGATAACGGTAAAATTACTTTAACACGAGAAGTAGGCGATAAAGTGATTGAAACTACGATGAGCATTGAACAGTTTGTTGGTGGGCATGTTATTGATGGCAAAGTGGTAAATGAAGAATGGTCTCGTGAAACAGGAACGTTGACTGAGAATGAGTTAAAACTTAACAAAGCAACTAAAAAGGCAGGCAGTAAACGGACTGTTTATTCTCTTCCTGTAACGTTGAAAGAGAATGTAGATACTCGTGATGAGGAAATGGTCGAACGAGATAAACACAAGGCAAAAGCTTCACCAGAAGAAACACAACGTTATAACGACCAAATACCAAAGATTAACAATGAATCAGCCAAAATTGGCGAAAAGGCTGCTGATGCAGCGATTAAAACACAATACCCTGGTTATACTCGTATTCATCCAACGAGCTTAGATAGTTCTACATCGGTAAAGGGTAACTTTGATATGGTTTATGAAAATGCTGATGGTGAAGTCATTATTGTTGAAGCCAAGGGGGGCAGTAGCCCATTAGGTAAAATGAAAATTGGTGATGAATATTATCAACAAGGCACAACGAAGTATGCAAAAGCCATTACTAAAAATATGGCAGGTAGTGAGAAAGAGTCTGAATTAGATGCAGCTGAGGCAATTTACAACGCTGGAAAAAAGAATAAAAAGATTCAATATTTACACGTTAAGACGCCCATAACTAAAACAGAGAATGGCTCGCTCGTCGGCAGTGTTGAAACTACCGAGTTCGATATTGAAAAAATAACATAGTAGGTTATATATGATTATAAATCGCAATTACATTCCAAAATTTGAAAAAATATCTCTTAAAAGACGTTTAAAGCGATTAAAACAAGCTTATGAAGAAATTGCAGAAGACATTGAAATTAAAAGAGACAATTTATTAATGATATCAGAGGATATGGTTAACCTAGCTCGCTGGTTGACTTGGGAAGTTCAAACTCCCGAGATAGAAAAAGAGTCAGCAACAGCGTTACGATATGCATCAAAAATGTACGCCGCGTTCTTAAAGCTTGCAGAGCAGCCAGAGCAAGAGCAAACCTTTAAAATATATAATTTACCTGAAGTAACGTGGAATGGTAAAGGTATGTTAGAAAACGGTTATGCAGCTCCATCAGAATGGATTGATGCCTATTTTTTAGCGGTGATTACTCGCGATACTGAAAGTATGGATAGCTTGGCAAATTTCCCTATAGAAACTATGAAACAAAGTGCGACACAAGCAGGCCCCGTTTCTTATAAGCTCGTTGAAGTTTTTCAAGCTTACCACCATCATCAAGCCGATTACCCAAAATTGCTTGACGAGTGTATGGGAATGGCTGTTAAGCAAAATGATGACTGGGCGATATATATTGCTTTCGGATACCTAGAAACGCTAGCTGCTTTATCACCAGCAACTTTTGATGTTGGTTGTGATTTTAATGAAGCACTTGCCAAAAACGTACAAGCGCAAGAGCGCTATCACATTTATGAGGCAGGTCCAGATCATGCCCCTGTAGATTCGTTCTTACCCCTGCAATTACTCGGCATGGCGTGCATGTGGCACGATATGGGTAATGAGGTAACGGTTGAAAGTGATTCACTTCCTCGCTTTTTAATTAATGGTACTTATTTTAAATAATTAGAAATATAGGTAAGGAGGCCCAAACCACTATGTTTGGTTTAATAAAAAAATACAGTGTACACATGTGCTCTGAAGTTAAAGGGGTTATTACTTTAAACGGTAATCCAGTTGAAGGTGTTTTAATTAATCGCAGTCTGGAATTTGCACACAAAGTTGAAAAAGAAGATCAGGTAATAACAGCTCCTGATGGTTCATTTTATTTACCTGAAGTCGTTATTGAATCAAAAATACCCGGTGATATGTTCTCGCATGAGGTTACTTATCAAACTATTACTGCTGTATATGCTGATAAAAAATACAAACTTTGGGGTTCAAAGCTAAGCGGAATAAGTGAGCCTAGTGAATACAAACAAAAGCTGAGCAGTTTAAATGCTGATTTAGATTCTACAGAAGTAAACTTTGTTTTTCCTAATCATGAAAATCCAAATTTGGAGTTTGATGGTTCAAGTATTTGTAGATGGGAACATGATTTTGAAATTTATGAGATAGAAGATAGCGAAGATTACTTTAAAGATTTTTAAATAGAAAAGGAATTTACATGAATATTTTATCGCCAAGTGTAGCGGCACAATTAGCTGAATTCGCATATGACAGTATTGCAGCGGTATCAAAGAGCTCATCAAATATAGAGCCGAGTAGAATAATAAGTAAGCACTTTGTGTTTGATTCAAAAAAATCTGCTTTTACTGGAATTTCAGGTACTGTGGCTGAACACGTGCTAAATCATGCAACGGGTTTTGGTTTTTTTGGAATTGGTTCTAAAGAAGGCGCTCATAAAGGTGAAGTTGTACTAACTTTTCGTGGTACAGCAGGCATTGCTGATACTTTGACGGATTTACATTGTGGTTTAACTGTTGGGCCAAATTATAAAGCAGTTCATGCTGGGTTTAACCGTACTTTTGAGTCTATCAAACCTCAGTTAAAAGCTATATTGAGTAAGGTAGGTGGTCGCCCCGTTCATTGTGTTGGCCATAGTCTTGGTGGGGCATTAGCAACGCTAGCAGCAAATTGGATTAAAGCGCAATATAAAGTGCCTGTAAAATTATACACTTTTGGTTCTCCAAGAGTTGGTCATAACCCTTTTGCTATTCAAAGTGAAACCAGCCTAAATGGAATTTATAGGGCAGTACACCGAAGTGACCCTGTACCTATGGTTCCTGTTTGGCCATTTGTTCATGCAGGGAATGAGTACAGAATAAGCACATGCGTATCACTTACAGGTGCTGCACATAAAATGGCGGGAAATGCGCCTGGGTATATCAATACCGCATCACGTTATCATGATTATAAGAGCATGGAAAAGGGCTCTTTATCTAACTTAACGATGACACGTCTAAAATACAACAATCGCCACCATGCTTCTTTTAATGCTCATTGGGCTGAAAAAATAACGAGCGCTTTACTAACGTTACTAAGAGAAAGTGGCAAAATCACCAGTATTCTTGCTCAAGGTGTGGTTGCTGGAACGCTAACTATTTATGATGCTTTAGCTCGTAGCCTCGTTGAAATATCTAAAATGTCATCTAAATATGCTGAAGATTGTCAGGGGTTATTAGGGCATATTCTTAACTTTGTTGGGAAGCCTGGCGTGATAGCTGTTGATTATACATACGCGCAAGCTAAGCGAATTTTGTATTGGATGTTAGAAAAACTAAATCAGGTAGTGATTGCAGCTGTAAAAGTATCTCCTTACATGGGTATTGGATACTAACATTGCTTTAAAGGCTCAGATAACTTCTGAGCCACTTAAATAATAAATAAGATTAGCTATAAAGAATTGAAAGAAACCTATTTCAATTTGTTGAAATTTAAAAACCTCTAGTTATTGTTTTTACTCACTTCGAAAGTAGCTGTAATCACATAAATAAAAAACAAGGATAGGTAATGAATAAAATAAACACGGATGTAAATTACAGAACAATGGCCGGCAATGCGCGTTTAGTTATTATTGCCGAGTCGAGCCATAACCCAGTATCTTATAAATATGAGGCTATAAAGGCCTTAAAACAGCTTAAGGCTGCTGGTTTCACTCATTTTGCAATGGAAATGCTACCTACAAGAATAAAAGACAAAATAGATTTTTATCAGCGGACTGGTAAGGGGTTTGACGTAATCAAGCAGCACTTCAAATCAAAATGGAATTGGACTAATGCTTCAAGCACAGGATATGGGGAGTTAGTAAAAGCGGCTAATTCTCTAGGGATGAAAATTGTTCCTTTAGATATGCCTATTGAAATGATGGATGAGATTGACGGGCTTTGTAATTGGGAGCAAGCAGACACAGGTTCATGTACTGACTCTCATATCGAACGAAACCATATGTGGGCAGATATTTTAAATAAAAATTTAAAGTTAGAAGAAGGCTCTCGAATTGTTGCATTTATGCATAGGTATCATGCGTTTCATGCTGGCAATAAGCATATTGGAATTGACTCTATTATGTTAAATTCAAAAGTTAGTCGTATCAGTATCATAGAGTACATCGGTGGATCTACCTGTATTGACAATGGTGTTTGTAAGGGGGAGGGTGATGTCGATAAACCATTAAGGGAAACTTATTTTTATAGGAAAGGAACGTATATACCTTCGTCTTTACCTTCTTACACAGTTCATATTCCTGAAAAAGCCATTTTAAGGAAATGATAATATGGCTAAAATTTTATTAATATTGATTCTTATAGCGCCTTCCATTAATGCCGCAGGGCCTCGATGGGATAATTCAATAGATATAAACGCTCCTGATTTAACTGTATCAGCTGCCGCAGAGCAGTGCCATAAAAGCTTAATTAACGCGCCTGAGTATCTCGAAGAGTGGTGTGAAAAAGCTTATGAAATGGGATACTGGAAGGCACTGGTTACACTAAGCCTTCATAATGGAGATGGAACTCGATTATTAAAGGAGGCCAAAAAGCGGGTTGCGGCAAAAGAGCCAAAAGCTTATTCAACTTTAGCTTGGTTATATGGCAGTGGTATGTTTGTGGAGCAAGATATTAATTATGCTATTTCCCTTTACAAAGAATTTTTAGCATTAGATGCAGAATTGCCAAATTCGTTAGTTGCGGCTGCGCACTTTAAGTTAGCAAACTTATATGAATCGCAGCAGAATTGGCTTGCAGTAAATGAGCATGCACAATATGTTATTGACCACAGCCCTTTAGCTTATGATAAAGAACGAGCTGTTGATTTGATAGAGTTAGCTAAAAAAGAAATTTTGATTAAGAATAAATCATTGAATGAATAGACTAGACACCCATTCTGATTTTGCAGTTTAGTAAACAAAGTACTACCACTTTATATAGCGTTTCGTTCGGCGTGCATTTTGTATGGTGATGAGCTTTCTACAGGTCAACCTCAATTATCGCAGAGGCTGAGTTGAAGATAAGTTGCTTAAGCTCGAAAGGTGTTTTGTATTGATGTATGTGTTTACGCAGTTTTGAGTAACCACACTCAACACGCAGAGATAACTATAAGATTAAAGTTGTAATGAAATATGTAAGTCGATGCGCTTATCTAAGCGAGCTAATATAGAGGGAATGATTTGTTTTTTAGTGATAAGCAAAAAAATAAATTGGAATTTTATGCACTTGTATATGTAATCTCGTTTTTATTGCCATTTCCCGCTTCGCTATATTCTGTTGCATTATCTCAATTAGGTGGTGTAGCACTTTGGCTGATTGGCTCAATAACATATATGATTGTTTACCTGCGAGTCGTGTCAGAATTACCAAAAGAGGATAGGTATTTTGTTACATGGGGTCAAGCAAGCTATTTTCCTCAACTGCTTTTTAAAGTAGCCCCTGTATTAATATTTATACTTTTATGCTTGTGTTGGGAAGTTTTTAGTGTTTAAAAACGAAGAGGTGTTTTTATTATTTCCCCCATGGAAGCTTTTACGTAGGTTCTTATTAGTAACGGTTATCTTACTTATAGGAACTGTTTATTCAGGCATGACATTGTTAACACAGTACTTTGATACAAGTCCTGAGTGTCTGTTGGGTATTTTGTTTTCCGTTGGAATTATGTTTTGCCTTTTAAACTTTAAAGTTAGTCAAGGCTCTTTTCTATGTGCAAGGTTATTGAAATACGATGCTCTATTTTTAGCTTTTATTTGCAATGAGCTATGAATATGCAGTTCCTCCTTACAGCTCTGAAAATAATAACGCTATTGAGTTTTATAAATGGTGTTTTGAAAATTTAAATAAAGAACAAGGATAGGTAATGAATAAAATAAACACGGATGTAAATTACAGAACAATGGCGGGCAATGCGCGTTTAGTGATGCTTGGCGAATCGAGCCATAATACCGCTGGCTATAAATATGAAGCTATTAAAGCCCTAAAGCAGCTTAAAGGAGCAGGGTTTACTCATTTTGCGATGGAGATGTTGCCACGATCTATGCAAGAAAAAATTGAGTTTTACCAACGTACGGGTAAAGGCTTTAGAGAAATTCAACAATACTTCGATGAAAACTGGGCTTGGGGTTATTTAGTTCCTAAAGCTTATGGTGAGTTAGTAAAAGCTGCTAGAGATATTGGCTTAAAAATTATTGCCTTAGATATTTCGCAAGAAATGATGGAGGTTATGGATAAGGAGTGCTCTTATGATCAATATGTTGGAGGGGACTGTTTGAGCACGCACACGCGTCGTAATAAAATATGGGCTGATAATATAGCGGGTGTTTTAAATCAATCGAAGGCAAATCGTATCGTTGCTTTTATGCATCGATGGCATGCTGTACAGGCTTCAAACTACGAGCCTGGTTTAGATACCCTAATGCCAATTAGGGGAATCAATAGCATTAGATTTATAGATTTTATAGGGGGTATTGCTTGTCTATCTCAAAGGCGTTGTGAAGGCGATTCAACTGAAATAAAAACTCTCAAGCAGCAATATTTTTATCGTGAAGGTTTCCCTTCTAAACATTTAGTTAAAACATTTCAAGTTCATATTCCTGAACAAAGAGTCAATTCTGATGGAACTCTCAAATGGTAAAAAGAATATTTATAGCTTTGTTTGTTCTTAGCACAATCACTGCTCAAGTTCAGGCTAAGTCTTTATCAAAGACTTTATGGCCAGATCTTGATATCAACAATCCTGACTTGTCTAAAAGTACAGTGATGCTTCAATGTCAAAAAAGCTTAATGTACGCGCCTAGACAGCTTGAGAAGTGGTGCGAAAAAGCTTACGACATGGGTGAGTATGAAGCATTACTTTTTATTGGCCATCATACTGGGGACGGCTCCCGTTATGTTAATGAGTTAAAGCGCCGTGTGCTGAAAAATGAAAATTTGGCTATTCGCAGACTTGCATGGCTTTATGATGGTGGTTTGTTTGTTGAGGAAGATTTAAAGGAAGCCGCACGTTTATATGAGCTTTTTTTAACTCAGGCAGAAGAGCCCTATCCAATCCTGTTAAGGTCGATTCATTACGATTTAGCAAAAATCTATACTAAGCTTGAAGATTGGCCAAATGTTATTATTAATGCGCAATATGTGATAGATCAAAAGCTAGACGATGGCTCTGATACTTTAGCTAAAACATTAAAAGAAAATGCCGTAGCAGCAATGAACAATTAAATATCAAATCCAAAAAGGAGCTATAAACGCCAAATTAAGGCGTTAAAGAATTATTATGGAACAACAACACCAACAAACACTAACCAACCTTGTATACGATATTTACGAGGATCCAACCAAAATTGAAGAGCATCAAGAGCTTATTCAACCATTATTGAGCGATTTAGTCGCAACTGCGCCTGCGGGTTTTGAAGGCATGGCGACGATGATCAATACTCATATTTCAAACGGGTTTAAGTTTAAAAACCCTAAAATACAAAAGTTTGAGCTTGAGTCGGGCTTATTAAAGCTTAAAACCTACCTGCAAAAAATAAACCTTTAATTAGTTTCGTAATTGCCAATACTCTCGGCGCAGTGTGTTGGCTGTAATCAAGGATGATAAATGACTCTTATAAACACCTGCATTTTAATGCTGTTTTTACAGCCATTATTTGTTTATTTAGCACTTTTTAAACAGTCAAAATACAGTGTTAAGCCCAAAAGCTCGTTAGATAATGAAGATTCAATGTTTTTATTTATTGCCCCTGGCTTATCGGTTTTTTATCTTGATCAGTTTTGGGTCGCGCTGCTTTATTTAGGTAGTGTGTGCTTATTGGGTGTATTGCTAGCTAAAATTGTAGAAAGCAAAGCAAGCAAGCGATTGACCAGAGACGATTCAATAGGGTTTATGGTCGCCAGTTTTATCTTTTTTGGAATGATAAAGTTAATTATTGTTGCGGCTGCGTATTTTTTTACCGATGACGCTTCAAGCGCGATAACAGAAGGTTTAAGCCCAGTTAAAGAGCCCTCATTGACGATTAGCCAAATGTTTAGTGTGGATTATTTGTATAGCCAGTTTAAACCTACGGTTTATTTTTTAGCATTAATGGTCGTGACCTTAGTGCTCAAAATTATTGAGTACAAGTTCTCTTTGAATGAGGCGCTTTCAGGTATCCTTATTATGCTAAGCGCTATATTAGTCGGTATTTCCCCACTATTTGGCGAAGCTTATATATTAGGCTTAATTGCTAATTTTTTTATCTTTTTTATAGTGTGCTCTACATGTATTGAAATAGACAAAATAGGGGATGCATCGGGTGGCGCTATTGCTATTTTATATGGCTATATATTAATGATGGGACTTGGGTTTAGCATTATATGTAAGCTGGTTTATGAATTGTTTTTTTAGGGAATGATTTATTGCTTGTTTTTTGCTCTAAATGCTTGCAGTGCGCTTTGTACCCAATTAGAATAAATTTTAGTTGAAATGGCAATTTCATTAACGCTGATAGTTAAGAGTTTAAAACGTCATTAAATAGCAATACGACACGTGTATTTTGAGTTTAATAGTTTGGAGCTTGTATATTTTGTTATCGCGTTTTAAAGCTTACTTTTTAGTAGTTGTATCTATTACTATTATTTTTACTACAACACAGGCTTGTGCAGATATATTTGGTTTTTTTAATAAACAGGATTTTGTTTTATCGGCTCCGGTAAAAGGGCAATTATTAGATAAAGGGCAGCCTGTTGCAAATACTAAGGTTGTACGTGCGCTTACTTATGGTGATGAATATAAAGATGAAGCAATAACCGATCATAATGGTTTTTTACCTTCACAGAAAAATCTATAAAAACGAGTAAGCCTGCAAACATGTTTGATAATGAATCACTGGTTCAACATGTTTATTTAGAAAATGGTACGCCTGAGGGCGTTGTTCTTTGGTACATAACCGTGTCTATGCACGATGGGAGTGATACCCTAAAAAGCTTACTCGCTGACTTAGAGTGTGATATTGCCAAAGACCCACAAACATACGACATACCTATAGAAGAAGCGCCAGAGCACTTCTTTACGATATATGGTGCATGCATTTGATTTATTGGAGATTATATTTTTGATGGAGCGGTTTAAGTTGCCATTACTCATTGTAGTTGTGGCTATTCTAATTTTATTTACTACAACACAGGTTTTTGCAAATATGTTTGGTTTTTTTAGTAAGGAAGATTTTGTGTTATCAGCTCCAGTTGAAGGGCGTTTGCTTTTTGAAGAGCAACCTGTTGCTGGTAAAAAGGTATTTCGTAGACTAAATTATGGCGATGAATATATTGATGAAGTAACAACAAGTAGTGATGGTCGTTTTTCTTTCCCTAAAAAAGTTATCAAAACATCAAAGCCATCAAACATGTTCGACAACGAATCTGTTATACAACACATATACACATTAGATGAGAATGCAAAGGAAGTTACTATTTGGGCAGTTAGGCTATTTCCTTACGAGCATAAAGATACGCTAACCGAATACTTAAGTAATTTGGTTTGTGATATCGCAAATGAGCCAGAAACATTTGATATAGCTGCTAAAAATGATAAACAGCATACATTTGCAGTTTTTACCACCTGTAAGCTCTAACGTTTAAAGCCAATAAAAGGATTTAAAATGAATACGTTAACACCTACTCAGGCAGTCCAATTAGCATCACTTGCTTATGATGCTAAAGAATTAAAAAATACAAAACTATTAAATGGGCTATTGCATGCATCCTTACGAGATCAGTTTGATTTTTCTATCAATAATAGGTCCATACAAGGTGTGTCAGGCGGGTTTTTCTCTCATTTATTTGGTTTAAGTACTGGGTTTGGCCTTGTTGCACACGGTAAAAATTCATTTCAAGGTGATTCAGTAATCACTATTCGTGGGACGGCTTCTCTTAGAGATGGCCTAACAGATGCGCACTTTGGTTTAAGCGGTGGCTCTAACGGCAGTATGGTACATGCTGGGTTTAATAAAACCTTTTATAGTATGAAACCTGCACTACAAGAGTTCGTTGCTGCAAATATAAGAGATAAAATGACCGGCTGTGTGCACATTGTTGGTCATAGTTTAGGTGGTGCATTGGCTACGCTTTCAGCCGATTGGATAAAAGCAGAGTATTCGTTGCCGGTTAAATTATATACGTTCGGCTCACCAAGAGTGGGGCTTGATAACTTTTCACGCGCTGCCACCTCTCGTATTGATAAAATATACCGCTGTACACACGGCGCTGATCCAGTTACAAAAGTGCCTTTGTGGCCATTTTCACATGCGCCCTACAATGGCCAAGAAATTCGTCTTGATAATGGTCAGGGCCTTAAAGGCGCAGCACACAAGTTAAGTGGTACGCCAGGCTATGTTAATACTGCAAACAGTAATGATTGGGGTAATTTAACTGTAAAAGCAAACCACTTTTTAAGCACGCCGGTACGTTTGAAGTTTGAAGACAGAAATCAAGCTTCATTTAGTTCGCATTGGGCAGATAAACTTGGCGCTGCGTTAGTTACCTTATTAAAAGATTCGGGCTACTACAGTGCTGTTGCGGCGCAAGCAGCCATAGGTACAGGTTTAACTTTTTACGATATGCTGGCGCGAACGCTTGATAAAATAGCCAAAGCGTCAGCCTCATTTGCAACGCAAACCTTAGGTTTACTCGGGCACATGCTAGTGTTTGCTGGCAAAGTTATTAGCAAAGCTGTAGAGCTGACTTACAGTTTTATAAAATCGGTATTTGACTCAACTCTAGGGGCGTTATATCGCGCAGCACGAGAAGGCTTAAATGGTCTAGATTAAGGTTTTATAAGCCTTAATCTCGCTCTAACAGAATGGCACCACTTTGGGTTTCACCTAAGTGGTCGTCTTTGTTATAAATAGGGCACTTACTCATTGATAAACACCCACAGCCTATACAGCCATCAACCCGTTCACGTAAACGTTGCATATAAGCAATACGCTCATCAAGTTTCTTTTGCCATTGTTTTGAAAGTGCAGACCAGTCTTTTTGTGTTGGCGTACGCTGCTCTGGTAACGTTGCCAGAGTTTGTTTAATTTCTTCGAGCGTGATCCCCATCGCTTGTGCTGCTTTTATAACTGCTACTCGCCTTAGTACATCTGGTTTAAAGCGTCGTTGATTGCCACTGTTTCGCCAACTGCGTATTAGCCCTTTATTTTCGTAAAAGTGCAGTGTAGATACCTTAACGCCACTGCGTTTAGCGACAAACCCAACCGTTAAGTTGGCTTCAGTAAGCTTTTTTTGTACCGCCATCACTTTAATTCCTTTTAAAAATTAAATTATTTCTTATTGACCTGAACTTAACTTGAGGTTTTAAGCTTTGCTCCATCATAAGAAAAGGAGCTAACCCAATGCAAGAAAAATCAGCACACAATATCGCAATCATATATTCAAGTGGACGTAAAAATGGCAATACTACCGCGCAAGTTAATGCCTATAGTAAGCAACAAAGCGGCATTGTTTTTTGCTTAGATGATTATGTTATTTCACCTTATCGCTACGATAAGCAGTATCACAATGATGATTTTTATAATTTGTTTGAAGTGTTACTTCGTTACGAACATTGGGTGTTCGCATCGCCTGTGTACTGGTATAACACCACGCCACAAATGAAAGCGTTTATGGATAGAATTACTGATTACATGGATGATGAAATGCTAAAACCTAAGCTAAGAACCTTACGCCAAAAACAGTTTTCTATTTTGTCTAATGCAGCATCACCTTCTGCACCTGATGCATTTTTGGATATGTTTAAACATACATTCAATTATTTAGGGATGACTTTTAAAGCACATTCACATGTTCAGGCTAGTTAATCAGGTTAAATAGCGTTAGGCTAAACAAAAAGTAAACAGGATGATGTATGAAAACGTTACTTACTGGTTTTAGCCTTCTTTTAACTAGCTTTGGTAATTTGGCAGCAGAGCCTGCGCCTGTGATTAAAGACTATGGTTTTTTTTATAACGTACCCGAGCATAAATCTGATTTGAGCCAAGCGCAGTTTAAAATTGTCTTTGATGTAGGTGAGGGCGCTGAAAAGGGCGCGCAAAATAATCATATTAATTCTTTAGCGCGCTTTATTAATATGCATGTGGCTCACGGCGTAAAACCAGAAAATATTCAGCTTGCATTAGTGGTACACGGTGGCGCCAGTGTTGATGTGCTAGAAAACAGCGTTTATAAAGCTCGGTTTGAAAAAGATAACAAAACCGAATCTTTAATTAAACAGCTGCTTGCTAATAACACACAGGTATATGTATGCGGGCAGTCGGCAATGCATATGAAGGTAGCAGCAGATCAGCTTATACCTGGGGTGAAAATGGCGCTTTCAGCGATGACAGCCCACGCCCAGTTACAGCAACAAGGCTATACATTGAATCCGTTTTAATGAATATTCTGTGTTTTGGTGATTCCAATACCTTTGGTACATCACCCGTTGATGGAAAGCGGCTGCCTGCGCATGAACGCTGGCCGGGCATATTGGCAGAGCTGTTAGGTACAGGGCACCTCGTTATTGAAGCTGGGCAGCCTAACCGTACCTTAGTGAATAACCCGCCATTTAGCGGCGATAAATCAGGCGTAAAGTATTTAAAACCTTACCTTGAGGCGCAGCTGTTGGATGTCATTATCATTGCGCTTGGCACCAATGATTTAAAAGCCCGTTTTGCACTGTCTGCTATCGATATTAGCAAAGCGCTTGAGGAGTTGATTTTAGCCATTAAAGCGTTTTATCACGGTAACGCACAGCCAAAAATAATCATATTGAGCCCGCCCAAGGTTCATGAAGTGGGAAGTTATAAAAGTATTTACGCAGGTGCAGGTATAAAAGCTGAACAATTATCTATTGAATTTAAAGCTGTCTCTGAACGCCAGGCATGTGTGTTTATCGATGGCTTTTCACTTCTTGCTGCTTGTGAAAGTGAGGGGGTTCATTGGCCATCTGAAGAACATAAGCGCCTTGCAAAGCAGTTACTACCCTTAGTTTAAAGTAGTGTGCGAGAGAGTTCTTTATATGATTTGCCAATTTTAACAATAGCCCCAGTGGTTAGTTCAACATTCTCATGATTAACCGCAGTCACTTTGTTTTTATTAATTAAATACGATTTATGAATTTGTATAAATGTATCTGCTAGCTGTTCACTCAGTTGCTTAAGTGTAGCTGTGGCAAGCGTGGTACTCTGCGCTTGATGCAACTTTACATAATTACCGTAAGCTTCAATATATTCAATGGTGTCTAACGCGAATTTTCGTTTTTCTCGGTCTACTTTAAGCGTTATACATTGGGGCTGTTGGTCTAAAGGCTGTGCCGCACGTTGACACACTTTGTTGAGAGCTTGCTTTAGCCTTGGCGCTGAAACGGGTTTGAGCAAGTAGTCTGTAACATTTAAATCAAAGCCAGCTAAAGCATACTCTTGATAGGCACTATTGATAATTACTTGCGGCGGGTTAGCAAGTGCTTTTAATAGCTCAAGGCCTGTTAACTCTGGCATATTAATGTCGAGAAACACTAAATCAATGCCCGGCTTGGCAAGCACACATAAGGCATCTTTAGCGCTATAGTATTGACCTACTACATTTATATTGGAGTGTGCAGTTAAATGATGCAGTAGGACTTGGTGCGCTAATGGCTCGTCATCAACAATAATGGCTCTTATCATTTTTACAGCTCCAAGGTCAGTGTTGTTTGCCACATTGCATCTTGCTTATGGGTTATTAGTGAATGTTTATTAGGGTATAAAAGTTGCAGTCGTTTTTGTAAATTAGCGAGCCCCATCCCATGTTCTTTTTTTACTACTCGAGCGGGTATTGGGTTGGTGCAATAAAGCGTTAAAACATTGTCATTGATTGTTATTTTAATTGATACGTGTGTTTTGTCGCTCGCGGGCTCAACCCCATGTTTTATGGCATTTTCAACAATAATAATCAACAGCAGCGGTGTGATTTTGAGGTCGTCACAATTGTGCGGCCAAACAAGGTTAAACTTACACTTATTCGCACTTCTTATTTTTTGTAATTCAATAAAATTCTTAAGGTAGTCTAGCTCTTTTGCCAGTGGCACGGATGACTTTTGCCCTTCATACACTGTGTAGCGTAGTAAGTCTGCTAAATGTAGTACTAATTGAGGGGCTTGTTCTGATTTTGTCAGCGTAAGTGCATATAAATTATTTAATGTATTAAATAAAAAATGAGGGTTAACTTGTTGTTGGAGTAATTTTAGTTCGGTTTGAGTTTGCTGTTTAGCGACTTCATTTAACTTGCTGTGTTGCTGTTGACGCTCAAACGCCAAAATAATAGGGGTACTTATAACAAGAAAAAGCAGCATAAACTGATAATTAAACTTACTAAAAATATTTTGATCGCCACTTGGTGTGAGGTTAGCAACGCCGTGGGGTAAGTCATTAATGGGTAACGATAGAACGGCAGCTATCAACAAAGGTGTTAATACCAGCATTACAATAACGCAAACGGCTACAAACAAAAATACGCCGTGAACAGCAAGCAAGTGGCGAATGAGGAAGTATCGGTTAAATAAATATAACCCGTAAACAATTGCAGTATAAACGCCTAGTTGCCAAAAATAAGTGATAAATTGACCAAACTGCGAGACGACTTTACTTGGATCAAAAATTAAATTAAATGGTTGATTTAATAGTGGGTCTTCATGTGTATTGAGTACCCCAGCCATTAGAAAACACCAGCCCAAAAGAGTGAGTAACACTACATTATCCAATGATATTAATGAACTTAGCCGTTTGCTATTGAGTGAAGGCTGAGTGACAACACGTTGAGATATCAGCCATGTTAGGCTTGCTGCCGTACATAAGGCCCAGCCTTGCGGTGCTAAATAGTGCCATTGAGCAAATTGTGGAAGCAGCACACCGAGCGCGTATATCAAGATAGGGTAAGCAATAAAACCTAACAGCCAGCTCATTAAGGCTAGTCTTAATGGCTGTTGAAATGCAATTGCATGGGCGATTAAAAAAGGCAGGCATACTAAAAGAAGTTGCAGGTTTATTTGTAAGTAAAGCGGTGTTGAGCTGAGCCTTAACGATAGAAAGCGAATATGGGCTTCAAGTAAAATGGCAGCCAATAACGGCAATAAGGCAATGACATATTTTACCTTAATCCGTTGTGATAAAAAGGAAATAACCGTCTGCACATTTCACCTTAATATAATTTTAACTTCACACTACTTTACCCTTTAAACATTATTAACACATCTTTACGTTGCTAAAAAACCACAAATAATGATGAAAGTAAGGTTTTTAATGATGAGCAGCCAATCGTTACTCTTATCCCTTAGTTATAGGCTTTGATCATTACTTGCTAGCTGATTTGGAAGGTGTTGCTTAATGTGACTATTCGTCAATTAAGGAACGCAATAGATGCTGACACTTACAAATATAAATAAAAAATACCCAGATGGCACGCACGCTTTAAATGATGTGTCGGTTCATTTGCCTGCTGGCATGGTTGGTTTACTTGGACCAAATGGGGCGGGTAAATCAAGTTTAATGCGCACCCTAGCGTGTTTGCAAAGTGTGGATAATGGTCAGGTAAATTTTGATGGCTTAAATGTGCTGCAACACCCCGAACAGATGCGCAAACAGCTGGGCTATTTACCGCAACAATTTGGCGTCTATCCAAATATGAGTTGTATTGCATTGTTAGAACATATTGCAACGTTAAAGGGACTCAATAAAAAAGATCGAAAGCAGCAAATAGAGGAGCTTTTGGCACTATTAAATTTATCTTCGTTTGCGAATAAAAATGTGAGCCACTTTTCGGGTGGGATGAAACAACGTTTTGGTATTGCTCAAGCGTTGTTAGGTTCTCCTCAACTGATTATTTTAGATGAACCAACCGCAGGGCTTGACCCTGCTGAGCGCGAAAGTCTCAATAATTTATTGGTGACGATTAGTAAACAGCGCCTAGTGCTGTTATCTAC
The DNA here is from genome assembly GCF_056173165.1 of Pseudoalteromonas sp. QJM3NY_12. Next base: position 466,096 of record NZ_JBWBUF010000002.1, on the reverse strand, counting down.
GCACATTGTAGAAGACATAGAAAATCAGTGTCACTTTGTTGCAATGATTAACCAAGGCCAGCTAATTCAAAGTGGTGAAGTAGCCGCCCTTATCAAGCCATTGCATGGATGTGTATGGCTGCTAGACACATTGCCTAGTGAACTACCGCAAGAGAGTTTGGTACTAAGCAAAAGTTATCGGTACGGCAAACCTTCATTTCGTGTTTATGCTACAACGACCCCTGCTGAAAGTGCGAAACCCGCAGAAGCGACACTGCAAGATAGCTATTTTTATGAATTGAAAGCAAGAGGGTGTCACGCATGTTATTGATCAATGAACTGCGTTACATCACTCGTCAGCCTCTGCTTTGGTTGTGCTTTTTAGCAGCGCCTTTGTTTGCGTATACATTGTCAGCAGGGTTAGCTGTTGAAGGAAGCGATGCGATAAACCAGTTAAAGCTGCACCTAGTTGCCCTACAAATGATGCAACTAGCTTTACTAACAGGCGCGCTTGCACCGACATTTTTTTTACGTGATCAAATACACTATATGCATGAGCTGGTGGCAGCGACCCCTATTACTTTTAAGAAGCGAGCTTGGTTACGTTTAAGCGCTTTGGTGCTGTGTGTGTTCGCGATTGCGTTTATTAGTATGCTGGTGGTTGTCATGCAATTGTTCAGTAAAGAGTTTGACTGGCATATTATTAATTTACTGTTTGTTAATAGCCTTTTTATGTTGTTTCCTAATGCGTGTTTGCTCAGTGTCATTGCCCTGTGGTTTTGTCAAAAGTTCAGCAGTGCTTTGGTGAATTATGTGGTATTTGCAGCTTTGTGGATTGGTTATTTATTGCTTGCTAGTGTTACTGGTAATCCTATACTGGCGGGCAGTAGTATTATCAGTGAAACTAGCTATCAACTGTTTATATGGTTAGACCCTTTCGCATACACCGCGATTATAGCTAGCTTTAGTGAACCACAAGGCTGGATCATAGCTGTTAATCGGGTGCTGATATTATTACTCACAAGCCTTATTTATTTTAGCGCTGTTGCAAGTAATCAGTCTAACTCGTTTAGTAAGCCAGTAAAAAATGCAGTGAGCAAGCTACAATCGGTTACAGTAGAAAATGCCTCGTACCGACCTGCGGCTGCAAAAAGTCATGGTCTAGCGATATTTATCACATTTTATAAAGTAGCGCTTTTTAATGTGTTAAAGCATCCAATAACATGGATAGTTTTATTAGCTTGGCCAGTCATGGTGTTTAATAGCGTAGCCTCTTCTGCTGCTTATGCTGAGCCATTGAGTGTAATACATGCAACCAGTATCGATGCAATTAGTCACTATGCTTTTGATATGCAAATACTGTTTGGGTGTTTGCTGATGGTGCTTTGGAGCTGGCAAATCAGTTGCTATGCACGGCGCTTTAATATGGCTGAGCTAATTGCTGCTACGCCTATCAAAACGGCCACTATTTTATATAGTCAATTATTGGTATTGGCTACTTTGGTTATTACTTTTTCAATAATGAGTTTTGTGGGAGCCTCTTTAGCGCAGTGGTTTATTGATAGCCAATATGACGCTTACGACCATGTATATGTTTTGTGTTTATCGTCACTGCCCCTGATGCTAATTGGCTGGGTAACGGTATGTGTATTTAATATTTTTCGCTCAACACTGATTGCAGGAGCAATCGTTTTTGTGATGCTGTTGCTAAAATTTACACCCGTTATGACTTATTTAGGACTCACACACACATTTTGGAGCCTAGCTTGGACGCCATTGCAGCCGCCGAGTGAGTTTTGGGGTTACCGGGCAAGTATCAGCAGTTATTGGCCTTATATGCAGATGTGGTTGCTGGCCGGTATAAGTTTTATATTGCTAACGTGTGTATTTAGTCATCGCGGTGCGGGGTTTGATAGGCGTGCGGTTGTGCGAAAAGATGCATGGCTAATAATGCCAGTGTTGCTCTACGTTGGCTTATTTGTGCAATTACATCTACGCTTGGTTGATGAAAAACCGCTTACCAATTCGCATAAACGTGAAGCGTTTAAAGCCAATTATGAAAAAAACTTTGTAGATTGGCAGCATAAGTTGCAACCTCAAGTTAGCCATATTGATGCAAATATTGATTTTTACCCGCATCAACAGTCTGTTAAGTTTGATCTAACGTACACCTTAGAAAACCTTCATCCAACGGCTATTAAGCAAATTTTAGTTGGCAGGGCAGGGTTTTATAAATGGACGAATGTAAAGATTGCTGGTGCGACCCAAATTGCGTTTTATCCTGACTTAAATCAAGCTGTTTATGAGTTTGATATTGCATTAAAGCCTCATGAAACACGACAATTAACCACAAAATTTGATATTCATCAAACAACATTGTGGCCTGCTAGTGGGCATCAAATAATTACGCCTGAATTTAGTTATATTCGTGCGGTTCCTGCGTTGCCAACCATTGGCTATCAAGTTAATTATGAGCTTACCGATACACAGTTACGCGCTCAATATGGTTTGCAACAAAAGGCACGGCCATTAGCTTCAACATTATTTAATAAGCAGCAAAAAAGGCCTAAACACTATGAGCGTATAACGATGTCGAGCAAAATATCAACGGCAGCGGGGTATCATGTTGTGACGCAGGGCAAGCAAATAGCGCATCAACGTGAACGGGATCGTGAGATATTTGAGTTTAAAACATTATCTGAAATTAATAACTTACCTGCTTGGCTGTCAGTGCCTTTTACTGCTGAAACCAAAAAGCATGATGACGTTACTTTGCAAGTTTTTGTAAAAAAACAACAGCTGATTGAGCGCTCAGATGCAATTGCTGTTAACTTTCATGCAATGATAGACACACTTGATTGGTTTAAAAATAATATTGTTGCTTATAAAGCAAAGCAATTGAGTATACTTGCGGCCCCATCCTTTGGGGGCACAGGGTATGCCTTGCCACAAATTATATTAATTGAAGATACCGTCGGTTTTAGGGCTCGACCAAGCAATGATGCCGGTTTTGATCAGCGTTATCGCCGTGCAGTGCATGAAACCGCTCATCAATGGTTTGGCCATGATATAGGCAATAGCGTGCCTGCTGACAGAGCGTTTTTAATTGAATCGATGGCAAAATATATCGAATTAGTGGTGATAGAAAAACGCTACGGTAAAGCCGCTGTGAATGCATTAGTTGAGTATGAGACAAAACGTTACAAGCAAGCATCTCGTATGGATATTACCCCTCAAATGGCGTTAATTGATTCAACAAAAAACTACGATCAATACTCAAAAGCCACTATCGCATTTGCAAAATTAAGGAAAGAAATAGGCGATGAAGCGATAATTAAGGCACTTAACTTAGTATGGGAAAATCATTCTCACCCTAATATGCCTGCTACTTCAATGGACTTTATTTTTGCGTTAAAAGAGCAAGTTAATCCACAGCTAAGTAGTTTAATTGATAAGCTGTTCTTAGAGATATGACAATCTTCAAGTCGCCAGCGGCTTGGAGTTGACTCTAAATTGCTTTAACTAAACGTGTTGTACTTCGCATAATGTGATGGCGAGAGGGTGTTGGCCGTTCGACTTAATTGCTTTACAGAGTACTCCACTACGAAGGTATACCAAAAGAGCATTGTGTTTTGTAGTTGATTTAGGTAATGTAATGAAATTGTTTCAGGGATGGTAATTATGTTAAGTAAAAAATTTGCCTTTATTAAAACAACACCTAAATCTTCTTCTCACTCATTTTGCTATACAACGATTATAAGCACTTTAAAAGCGCTTTTTAATGAAATAAAAATGGATGACTCACTCCCTAAAGTCGAGTTACGTCAAACCTTTGAACTTTATCTCGTTGATGGTGCGGATAAGGATTGGCACTCATTAATCCCTGCCGAACTAATCTGTTTAGCTAAGCAAAATAAGGTGATTTTATTTAACGTTGATCCAAATGCTGTGTGTGAGAAAAACTTATTATTAAATCACTTCAATGGTGTTTTTTATAGTTCAGATGCTGCAGAGGATATTTTTAAGGCGCTTGTAAGAATAACCGACGGCGAGCTATGGTTTACTCGTAAAGTGATTTCTGATGCATTCAAAGATATATTGAATGCCGCTTCATCTAACAATTTACTGCATGACGACATAGTGCTTAGTAAATCGGATTACGAAAACTTAACCAAACGTGAAAAATCGGTGATTCAATTAATAGCGCAGGGTGCGAGTAACGATAAAATAGCGAACAAACTCAATATTAGTGATCACACAGTGAAAACTCATCTTTATAGTGCGTTTAAAAAGACTCAATCACGTAATCGTATAGAGCTTGCAAATTGGGCACAGCGCTACATTTCGGTATTACTTCCATTAGATAATTAAATAAAAAGGCTATTTGCATAGCCTTTTATTTTTTAAGCTTGTTTTTTAGCCCAAAGTCCCCGATCTATGCCTTTAGTAATTAAATCAGTAAGCGCTTTTTCTATGGCTTGTGTCACACAAATACTCATAGGTTCGTTATCACTAAATCCAGCTTCGGCTTCGGCTAAACGTTTGTAACTAACATATCTAAAGAAGCCTGCTCGCATTTCTTGGCTCAATACTTTTTTGCTGGTGGCTACTGATAATAGTACTTGGCCAGTTCTTACATCGACTGCACGCAAATAAATTGAAATTGCATCTTCACGATATAGCTCTGAGGCACCAATCCCAAAGTATTCCATTCCTAATCCGCCAGTTTTTACATTGGTATCGTAGCTAATTATGCCACCTTCTAAAATAATTTTTGCGGTGGTTAATGGCGGAAGCTCGCTCTGATTAGGGTTAGTCGCTTGTGCCGCTCTAATAATTTTTCGCTCAGTCAAAATGTTTTGTAAACCCTCACGTTCAACCGGCGTAAACCAGTCAGACTCATGTAATGCTTGCACTAAAATAGAGTTTGCACCTTGAGTGACGGCCGTTGAAAACGAGCTAACATTAGTTTGTGGTTTATATTGACCGGTTTGATCGCGAAATGAATAAACCGAAACTGGAATGCTACCTGCAGGTTTAGGTAAGCTTTTTAAGTCAGAAAAAACATCTGTTGGCTCTAACGTTACCGCACTTTGTTTTGATGGGGGAATTAAATTACCCATAGTAGAGCAACCACTAAGAGAAAGAGCGATTGTTATTATAATTACTTTATACATTATCCAAACCTCGGTACTTCGATAACCACAACCGAGTCATCAATTATATTTGTTATTCTAACCGTGATAGTGTCGGTTGTACTGGTGATTACTTCTATTTGATAATCACCACTCATAAATATTGAATCTTGGTTAAAAACACTGTCTTCAATATTTTCGCCAAAAGCCATGTCGGTGATTTCTCTCACCATCCTATTTAAGTATGTTCGCTCTAATGAATCCTGAAATTGCTCTGCATACCCTTTTTCGATCACAGGCGCTTTATGCTTATTTTGTGCTTGTGCCTTACTAAGCAGCATATTGGCATTGAGAGGGTTGCCGCCAAAGCTCGGGTTAATAGGGGTGTAAATAATTTCAGTTGCGGAGACTGAAAAGCTTAAAGTCGTTATTATTGTTAATACTATTTTTTTCATTGTTACCATCCGTTCAATGCCATGTCAGGACTCGCTGTTTGCATATTCGATCGCGCCATTGCGTCCATTACAGAATGTACTGCTTGCTCTACCCGCTCGTCCAAAGGCTCTAGCTTTCGTCCCAAGTGGGTTGCATAAATTATCTTATTATTCATTATTAATACTAATTTGGTGCCAGCACGGGGTATAACCGTTTCTTTTATTTCTACATTGAAGCCTGCTGTTGAGGGGAATTCGCGCCAATAGTTTGAAAATTCACTATAAAATTGATACCCAAAGCGGCTAATACTTTTGTTTAGAAGTAATCCATCGATTTCTAAATCATCACTGGCATTACTCCAAGGAATAAAAAGAGTTAAAAGTATAAAAAAATAGTTATATTTATTATTTTTCATAGTTAAATAAGGGAGAGGGTTACTCTCCCTTTCTCATCAATTACATTTGTGTAATTGTTGCAGTGTTACCATCACCGATTTGCGTGACAGAGAATGTACTGTTAAAGCCAATTACGTTACCTTCAACAGTATTGTAATTACCTGTTTGAGTAACAGAGAATGAAACGTTTTCACCACCTAGTAAAAGCGCTGAATCTCCGGTTCCACCTACCCAGTTTCCCTCACCTTGTTGTGCAATATCAATAGAGTGATTACTGCCCTCTACCATTAAGTCAATAACGTTGATATCACCATTTTGAGCGATATCAATTTGGTTTGCATTACTATCAAGAACACCCGCTAGTGTAACAATGGCTTCGTTTTGGTTACCGACTTGATTAACATCAATATCGTTATCGTTTGATGTAAGTGAGACATCAGGGTATGAAGACTGCACTAAAATTGCGTTTTCATCACCACCTGATTGGCTAAGGTCAACATCATTGCCATTACCATTAAAATTAGCTAAATGAACCGAGCTGGAATTACTAACTTGAGTTACTGTAAATTCATTATTTGATCCAATTACACCCATGTATACTTCATTAGTGTTACCAACTTGCATTGCTGTAAGCTCATTGTTATCGCCCATTAGCTCAGTTGTTGCAAGGTTCTCATCACCAACTTGATTAACTGTTACTTCGTTGAATGAACCGTCAAAAAGACCAGACTCAATAGCATTGTCTGAACCTTCTTGGTCTAGTTTTATTTCATTATCATTGCCAGTAACGGCTGCAAAAGTAATCGTATTGTTATCACCGCTGCTTTGTTCAATAGCTATTTCGTTTGCATCACCAGCTATATCAGTGAATGTAACAATGTTGCGTGAGCCATCTTGGCTAACATCAATTTCATTTTCGTTGCCACGTAATGACTCTATTTTAAATTCATTCCACGTGTCTGTTTGTTCAATTTCAATTATGTTTTCATCACCAGATAAGCTAAGTATTTCAAACTCTTGCCACATACCTGACTGAGATGAAATAATTTCGTTGCCGTTACCTCTCATGTCCATGTTGTAAAACCAATGGCCGCCATCACCTTGTTCTACGTCAATATTATTGTCGCTACCGGTGATAATATTGATTGCTTCATTATTCTGGAATAATCCTTGGCCGAATTGAGAAACATAAACGCCGTTATGATCACCCGTAATACGAGTAATAAAACCATTAGCGATACCATCTTGCGCATAAGTCTGTTGGTTGTTATCACCCGTTGTTTCAACTTCGGCGTAATTACCATTTTGTAATTGAGCTATTTTAACATCGTTATTGTTACCGACTTCAGTAGCTAGTGCAGTATTGCCATCCCCATCTTGAGATACTAATGCTGTATTATCAGAAAATGATTGTTTAACTGTTACGGCATTTTCAATGCTACTTACAGATACTTTAGATGCAAGCTCAGAAGTTGAACCCGCTTTTGATTCTGTAGTTGCGTTTGCTGTAAAGCTTGCGCCCATTGCAATTGCAATAGCACAGCTTAAAAGTGATTTATTCAATTTCATTATTATTCTCCTTGAAATGCAAAATTAAACACCTTGGTTGTTTATTAAGTTTTAATAAGGTGTTTGTCGTTACAGCATGCCGTGCTGTTAAATGTGTGATTAACTTTTATTCTTAAACGTAAGGTGCGGTTTTAATCATGAATGTAGAATCTAGCTTTCAGTGCTTGAACAGTATGTTTACTGTTATCTACTTCATAACTGCTCAGTCACTGTATTCTTCAATGAACCTATTTTGAATCATCTTTTTTAATGGTATTTAAAGCTGTTTAGTTTCAATGACTTGAAATTAAATTTTTGATTTATATTTATTTCTCACTAAAATCCAATAAAAAATAATGAGTTAATGATATGTTAAAATTAATGAGTTTAGCTCATTAAAATGGATGTTTTTTATGTTTTTATCACTGTATTTCTAGTTAAAAGTAATGATTTTGTACCTTATTTTGTTTTTTTACTTGAGTTAGTCGCTGTTTAACCGTTTTCTTAGCACTTGCCACGTGATTGCTTAAATTCTTATACGTAAATTTTCCACTTAGTACAGCTAAGTTAACTTAATTACGGATAAAACGATGAAAACAAAATTATCTATTATTACACTTGCACTTTTACCTTGTTTAGCTGCGGCGAAATTGCCTGATGTAAACAGTACGACTCAAAAAGTTACTGCGAGTAGTGACTCAATTATTGTTAAATATAAAAAGAATGCTTCGCCGAAAATGCGTAAGCAAGCCCGTTCGTTAGTTAAAGCAAAAATCTCAGATTCTAATAACGATGAAATTGATGATAACTTCACTTCGTTATTTTCAGGCCGCCTCGCTAAATTTAAAATATCAGGAATGAGCGCTAAAGAAGCCATTGAGCGCTTAAAATCACATCAAGCTATTGAGTATGTTGAGCCTGATTACCGAGTGAGCATAGCAAACGCAACTAATGATCCTCGCTTTGAAGATTTATGGGGCTTAAATAACGAAGGCCAAACTGGTGGTACGGTTGATGCAGATATTGATGCACCTGAGGCTTGGTCAATTTCAACTGGTAGCCGTGATATTGTTGTAGGTGTTATTGATACTGGTGTAGATTATAGCCATCCTGATTTAGCTGCGAATGCGTGGGTAAATAGCGGTGAGATTGCTGGAGATGGTATCGATAATGACGGCAACGGTTATATTGATGACGTACACGGTATTAACGCGATTACCGATGCTGGCGACCCAATGGATGACGAAGGCCACGGTACACATGTATCAGGTACAATTGGTGCCAGTGGTAACAATGGTGTTGGTATTGTTGGTGTAAACCATGATGTATCTATTGCAGGTTGTAAGTTTTTAGCTGCAGATGGTACAGGCTCTACATCTGGCGCTATTAAATGTATTGACTACATGGTAGGCCTTAAAAACTCAGGTGTTAACCTTCGTGTATTAAACAATAGCTGGGGCGGTGGTGGTTATAGCCAAGCACTTGCTGATGCGATTACTGCCAGTGAACAAGCTGATATTTTATTTGTAGCTGCTGCTGGTAATGATGCGGTAGACAACGATGTAAATCCTCATTACCCATCTAATTATGAAAATGATAATGTATTATCTATTGCAAGTACTGATAGTCGCGACAATATGTCTGGCTTTTCACAATGGGGTTTAACCAGTGTTGATATGGGCGCGCCAGGTAGTGCTATTTTATCAACCATTCCAGGTGGCGGTTATGCAAGCTATTCTGGCACATCAATGGCAACACCACATGTAGCTGGTGCTGCTGCACTTGTATTGTCAGTAAATCCAGATCTAACATCACTAGAGCTTAAAGAGTTACTTATGTCTAGTGGTGATGCTAATGCGGCATTAAATGGTAAAACGGTTGCAGGTACACGTCTAAATGTTAACCAAGCAGTCATTGATGCTGATCCAACTCCTGGGTTTAAACTATCAGTATCACCTGTTTCTCAACAAGCAACAGTTGGTGATACGGTTACCTATACCTTTACAATTGGTTCAGTTGCACAATGGGATGGTGACGTTTCACTTGCTTTGGCTGCTGATCTTACTGACGCATCGCTAAGCGCAACTACAGCTCGTCCAGGTGATGAGGTTGTATTAACGGTAGCAACTAATAGCGATACTCAGTGGGGTAATTATGACTTTACTGTAACTGCTTCAACAGACGAGCAAGTTAAAGATCAAACAGTAAGCTTAATGCTGCAACCTGCTGGTTTGAACGACTTTACTTACAGTAGTAATGAACGCGTTGAGATTCCGGATAACTCACCTGAAGGTGCAAGCTCTGTTATTACTGTGGCCGATGATTTAACTATCTTTGGTACCACGGCTGATGTAGACATTACGCATACTTGGTCTGGTGACTTAGTGCTTACACTTATTTCAGCACAAGGTACAGAGGTTACTTTACAAAGCAATGAAGGTGGCAGTGACGACGACATTGTGAAGTCATTTACATCAACGGTATTTAATTCTGAGGTAGCGACTGGAGATTGGACACTTAATGTTGAAGATACAGCAGGCGCAGATACGGGTAATATCAATGGTTGGTCACTTACATTTAGTGCTATTGGTGAAGTAAGTCCACAACCACCAGAAGCCGGCTTTAATGTTTCAGCACAAGGTTTAACTGCTACATTTACAGATACAAGCCGTGATGTTAATGATGACATTTCACAGTGGAGCTGGAACTTTGGTGACGGTGCAACTTCAACTGATGCAAACCCTGTTCATGCCTACGCTGAATCAGGTAGTTATGAAGTTGAACTAACTGTAACAGATAGTGAAAACAACTCAGATACATTCACACAAACAGTTGTTGTAAGTGATGTTGAAATTGAGTTGACTCTAAAACGCGCTAATAAGTCACGTCTTGATACTATGCGTGTAGAGCTAAACTGGGAAGAAGTGGGTGCTGAGTCACTTAGCTTATACCGAAATGGCGAACTAGTAGATACCGTATCAGATAATGGCCGTTACCGTGACTACGTTCGTAACGCAAGATTATCAACGTATAACTATAAGTTATGTGTTTCTGAGAACGTATGTTCGAATATTGTTACGGTTTCATTTAATTAAGCAAAATATACATTCCTAATGTAAACCAAGCCCAGTTTCACTGGGCTTTTTAATGCCCAATTAATAAATGTTATTAATTGAACTTGGTATTTTAATAGTTTTTATAGTAGTTATAAATCACTAGCCTCACATTATTAATTAATCAATTTATATCTATTTTGTTTATTAATTACACTTTATTTACTTGATATTTACTTTGTTCATGCTAGTTTCATAAATGGAAACTGACAATAGCATTTCTTAACACACTAAGCGGAGGAGCTAATGAGCTCACGGAAAATAATAAATAATGCCCTTAAATTAAGTGTCTTATCACTAAGTGCATTTAGTTTAAATGTATATGCATCAATAGACTGCAGCACATTGACGACATGGGAGTTAGGGCAAACTCATACAGCAGGAAGCCAAGTAAAGGCACAAAATAATGCGTATGAAGCCAAGTGGTGGACACAAGCAAACCCTTTGGAGAATACCGGTCAATATCAAGAATGGTTACTTTTGGGTGCGTGTGACAGCGCTGTCAATGATAATCAATCGCCTATAATTACTGAGATCACACCTGGGAATGGTTCTTTATTCAACGATAAAGACAACGTTGTCATTTTGGCGCAAGCAACTGATTCAGACGGCTCAGTTGCAAGTGTGGAGTTTTTTGTCGACGGCATTTCCATAGCGGTTGATAACACTGCGCCGTTCAGTGTTAACTGGCAAGCTATCACGGGCGAACATCAAATTAGCGCGGTAGCAACAGACGATGAAGGAGCGAACTCTGCAGAAGTTGTTAATACGCTGAACGTTAGTGATTCAGTAGTTGTTGACCCTGTTAATCAAGTACCTGTTGCCGCTATTTCATTTAGCACGCTTCCGGATCAACTGGTTGTTGGTTCGCAGGTGGTGTTTGCACTTTCTGGAACTGATAGTGATGGCCAAGTAACGGCTCTGAGCTTTGCAGCAAACGGGGTGGATGTTCATCAATCAAGCTCACCAGCGAGCAGTTTTGCATGGCAAGCAACGGCACTTGGTCAGGCAACTTTCACCCTAACGGTGACCGATAACGACGGTGCAACAGCGCAAGTAACAAAAGTATTAACGGTTGTTGATGAAAATACAGGCCCAGTTACGGGCACTGACTGTCGTCCCCAAGGTTTATATCAAACTCCCGGTGTAAACACGCCTTACTGTACGATTTATGACGCAAATGGTCGCGAGATCATGGGCCCAGATCATCCACGCCGTGTAATTGGATACTTTACTAGCTGGCGTAATGGCGCTAATGGTCAACCCAGCTATTTAGTAAACGATATTCCGTGGGATAAAATCACCCACATCAACTATGCATTTGCCCATGTTGATGCGAACAACAAAGTATCTATTGGCGATCCTGCTTCAGTAAATAATCCTGCTACTAATATGGAATGGCCGGGCGTAGTTGGCGCTGAAATGGACCCAGAGTTTAACTACAAAGGTCACTTTAACCTGTTAAACAAATACAAAAAACAACATCCAGATGTAAAAACACTCATATCTGTAGGCGGTTGGGCTGAAACCGGCGGTTATTTTGATGAGACGGGCCGTGTTGAAAGCGGTGGTTTTTATACTATGACCACTAATGCCGATGGTTCAATCAATCATGCTGGCATTAATGCATTCGCACAAAGTGCTGTTGAATTTATTGAAAAGTATGGTTTTGATGGTGTTGATATTGACTATGAATACCCATCATCAATGAATGATTCAGGTCATCCAGATGACTTTCCTATTTCTAACGCACGTCGTGCAGGGTTGAATGCTTCATATCAAGTGCTAATGAAAAAGGTACGAGAAGAGCTAGACCGTGCAGGTGAAGCCGCTGGTAAGCATTATTTACTCACTATTGCATCGCCTTCGTCGGGCTATTTACTTCGTGGAATGGAAACCTTCCAAGCGGTTCAATACCTCGATTATGTAAATATCATGTCTTATGACTTACATGGCGCATGGAACTCGCACGTAGGTCACAACGCTGCGTTGTTTGACACGGGTCTTGATTCAGAGCTTACGCAGTGGAATGTATATGGTACCAAAGAGTTTGAAGGCATTGGGTATTTAAATACTGATTGGGCCGTGCGTTACTTCCGTGGTGCGATGTCAGCAGGTCGTATTAATATTGGTTTGCCTTATTACACCCGTGGCTTTAAAGATGTATCAGGTGGAACAAACGGTTTATGGGGCCAAGCGGCACTACCAAACCAAGCTGATTGCGCTAAAGGTACTGGCGTAGGTGAGAAAAACAAATGCGGTAATGGTGCACTAGGTATCGATAACCTTTGGCATGATAAGAACGATGCAGGCCAAGAAATGCCAGCAGGTTCAAACCCTTTATGGCATGTTAAAAACCTTGAAAACGGCATTGTTGGCTCGTATTTAGGCGTGTATGGCTTAACACCTGATACCGACGCCGATGACCGCTTAACAGGTACTTACACTCGTCACTATGACAGCGTTGCTGTAGCCCCTTGGTTATGGAACGCAAATAAAAAAGTATTCCTTTCAATGGAAGATGAAGAGTCAATGGCAACAAAAGTTGATTACGTTATCAACAATGGCCTTGGCGGTATTATGTTCTGGGAGCTGGCGGGTGACTTTGACTACGATACAGCGAAAGGCGAGTACTTCATGGGGTCAATGCTTACTTCACTTGCATACGATAAGTTTAATCAAAGCGGTGTTGCCTACGACGTACATGGCGGAAATCCAAACTTCACAGTGCCTGCTGAAGCCGTAGATATCACATTTACAGCAAAAGACTTCCCAATTGGTGATGATAATTACCCAATCAGCCCAACGTTTGCATTTACTAATAACTCAAGTCTTGATTTAAGTGGTGCAAAAATCTCATTTGATGTGCCGGTATCAACTTCCGCTATTTTTAAATCTAACTGGAATGCACAAGAAAAACTGGGCATGGCTGTAGAAGTAAATGGCTCGAACGCAGCGGGTAATAATATTGGCGGTTTTGAGAACGAGTTCCACCGTTTCTCAATCACACTGAACAATGAATGGGGCGGTCAACCAAAAGACTTTAGCGCTGGTGCAACTGTGAATGCACAAGTGATGTACTACATGCCAATCACTGGGCCTAGCAACTTTACCATTGAAAAAGATGGAAAAACTTATGCATTCAAAGCTGAATACCCAATGCTACCAGATGCAACACCGGGTGATGGCACGGGCAATCCAGATAATGGTGGCGGTGACCCTGTAGGTACGTGTGAAGGAGTTGATATAGCCACGATTCCTGTTTATCCAAACTTCCCTCAAACAGACTGGGCGGGCAACCCAAGTCATGCTGCTGGCGGCGATCTAATGGTGCATAACAACGCAGTTTATAAAGCCAAGTGGTGGACAACCTCTGAGCCGGGTGCAACAGCAGATTGGACCTTAAGTTGTAGCCTGTAATTTACAAAACAATGAGGGGTAGGCCTGAGCTTGCCCCATGTATTGAGTCTAATAAAGGATAAAATAATGGCATCAATTAAATTTAACACGATTACGCTATCTGCAATTACTAGTGGTTTACTACTCAGTACACTAGCACCGCAAGTGCAAGCACATGGTTATATGGATAGCCCTAAAGCGCGCCAAGCAATTTGTCAAGTTGATGGCGGATACTGGTGGCCTGAAGACGGCACAAATATTCCTAACCTTGCGTGTCGAGCCGCATATTTAGAATCGGGCACGGTGCAGTTTGTACAAGCGATTGAATTTTCGGTTAATACTCCTGACTATTTAAATCAAACCGCAGTTGAGGCCAGTGTACCAAACGGCACTTTATGTGCTGGTGGCGATACAGCCAAACGGGGTATGGATTTACCATCACCACATTGGCAGCGCAGTGATGTAGTACCCAATGCCAATGGTGATATTCAAATACGTTATCTTGCATCAACCCCGCACAACCCAAGCTTTTGGCAGTTTTACATTACCAAGCCAAGCTTCAATAGCGCAACTGACGTACTAACTTGGCAAGACTTACAGCTAGTGCAAGAGCACGACAACATTGAGGTCGTTAAAGACCCCGATGGTAAACGCTACTATGAAATGAATGTTGCAATTCCGCAAGACCGCAGCGGCGAGGCCATTTTATATAGCCGTTGGCAACGTAATGATGTGGTTGGTGAAGGCTTTTATAACTGTAGCGACATCAACATAGTAAATGACGCAGGCCCAACTGATCCAAATTCGTTGACTAGCGTCGGTTACTTTGTTCGCCAAGGGCAAAATGCTATTGCAGGCGACATCGTATGGGCGCGATTATTTGACGAAACAGGCCAAGAGGTGATCAACCAACAGCTTAAAATCAATGCCGACAATCAAGCAAATTGGCAACAAGCATTGGCTGAGCAGCTTAACCTCGATTACGCGCATTTAGTGCAAATTGGTGTGCAAAACCAAGCGGGCGACATTACGTTTGATGCAACCGACGTACTCATAAATCAAGTGTATAGCAGTGATGCAAATTATACCTATGCCTTGAGTGTGCAAGGTGCGCCAACAAACACCGCACCCATTGTACACACCCCAGATAACCTAGTAGTTGATGAAAACACCACAACAGCAATTCATCTGCATGCCTTTGATGATGAGCAAAGTGAGCTAACTTACAGCTGGACAGTACCTACACCGCTAAGCTTTACAGGCTCTGGTGCCAACATCAACTTAACCACTGCAGAGGTATCAGCAAACACCGATTACACCATTGCAGTATCTGTATCGGATGGTCAATTAAGTACCCAAACCAGTTTTAGTGTCACGGTTAACGATGTACCTGTGGTCGATCCGGTTGACCCAACAGTACCTGAATGGGAAAGCACTCAGACCTATCAAGCCAGCGATAAAGCCCGTTTTGCTAACGTTATTTACACCGCTAAATGGTGGAACAAAGGCCAACAACCAGATACCTCAGCGGCATGGGAATCAGCCTCGAAAGCTGACACAGCAGCCACTTGGAATACTAGCAAAGCCTACCAAGCCGGCGCAGAAGTAACGTATCAAGGACAGCGCTATCGCGCTAAATGGTGGACTCAGGGCGATACGCCAGGGCAAGCCAATGTATGGACCAAACTTTAATAAAGCCTAAGTTTTGCAGTTCAAACTTATTAAATAATTACATAAATAATGGATAAGAGAGACCTATGAATATCAAACAACTAAGCGCAGCCATCGGTGTTGCTTTATTTGCAAGCACAGCATCTGCTGCACCGTCTACACCAAGCATTAACTGGGAACCACAGCAATATTCGTTTGTTGAGGTAGATCTTGAGGGAAACGGCTCTTATAAGCAGCTAGTTACCCGTGTTGAACAAGTTAATATCAACATTCAGTGGAGTGCGTGGAGTGGTGATGGTGGCGATAGCTACAAAGTATATTTTGATGACATGCTAGTGAATGAAGGCACGCTTGCTGCTGGTTCTAAAAGTGGCACTATTTCATTCCCTTATGATAAAGCAGGCCGCCATACAATGTATGTTGAGCTATGTGAAGGTGGCACGACCTGTGCGCGTAGTGCAGGCAAACCTATTGTAATTGCTGATACTGACGGTGGCCACTTAGCGCCATTGCCGATGGATGTAGATCCAAATAACCGTGACATTGGTATCAAACAAGGTTTAGTTACAGGCGCTTACTTTGTTGAGTGGGGAATTTATGGCCGTGATTATGATGTAACGAATATGCCAGCACAAAATCTGAGTCATATTTTGTATGGCTTTATTCCAATTTGTGGTGAAAACGCATCGTTATCGGCTGGTCCTAAACGTGCACTTGAAACCGCTTGTGCCGGCTCTGCAGATTACGAAGTGGTTATTCACGACCCATGGGCAGCAGTACAAAAAGCACTGCCAGGGGTTGATGCAAAAGACCCTATCCGTGGTACTTACTCTCAGCTAATGGCGCTTAAACAGCGTTACCCAGATATTAAAATTTTACCATCTGTAGGTGGTTGGACGTTATCAGACCCATTCGGTGGCTTTACCAATAAAGCTAACCGCGACACCTTTGTTGCCTCAATGGAAGAGTTTTTAAGAACATGGAAATTCTATGACGGTGTCGATATTGATTGGGAATTCCCAGGTGGTGACGGTCCCAATCCTGACATTGGCGATCCAATCAACGATGGCCCAGCCTATGTTGCATTAATGCAAGAACTACGCGCTATGCTTGATGAGCTTGAAGCAGAAACGGGTCGTACATACGAGTTAACCTCAGCTATAGGTGCAGGTTACGATAAAATTGAAGATGTAGACTACCAAGCCGCAAGCCAATACATGGATTACATTTTTGCCATGACCTATGACTTTTATGGCGCATGGAGTAACGTAACCGGTCACCAAACAGCACTTTACTGTGGCGAACATATGAGTGTTGGTCAATGTAATGGTACCGGGCTTGATGATAATGGTGAACCTCGTAAAGGCCCTGCTTATACCACCGATAATGCAGTGCAGCTGTTACTTGCGCAAAATGTACCATCGAAAAAAATCGTCGTGGGCACAGCTATGTATGGTCGTGGTTGGGAAGGTGTTTACCCGCAAAATGCAGCGATTGATGGTAACCCAATGACCGCCCCTGGTAATGGCCCATTAAAAGGCTCTACGGCACAAGGCGTATGGGAAGATGGGGTTATTGATTACAAGGGCGTTAAAGCCAATATGATTGGTGCTGCGGGCACCGGTATTAATGGTTTTGAAGTGGGTTATGATGAGCAAGCACAGGCCGCTTATGTATGGAATCGTTCAACCGGTAAACTAATTACTTATGATAGCCGTAAGTCAGTACTGGCTAAAGGAGCGTATGTTAATCAGTATAATTTAGGTGGTTTATTTGCTTGGGAAATAGATGCGGATAATGGTGATATTCTTAATGCTATGCATGATGGTTTAGGAGGAGTAGTTGCTCCGCCAACAAATAAAAAGCCAGTTGTTTCTGTGTCTTCATCAGTGTCTATTAATTCAGGCGAGAGTATTACAGTAACAGCTTCTGCAACTGATGCAGATAACGATCCACTTAGCTTTAGCTGGAATGCTGATAGCGCACTGGTGGTATCTGGACAAAATAGTGCATCATTAGTCATTACAGCGCCAACAGTGACTGCAGATACGCAGTATGTGGCAACTGTTGCGGTATCAGATGGTCAAGCAACCGTTAATCGTGATGTTGTTGTTAATGTTATTGCGCCAACATCAGGGGGTGAAAACACAGCACCGAGCGTTGATGCTATCGCTAATATAAGTGTTGAAGAGGGCGCATCAGCAAGTGTAGCTGTAGTGGCTAATGATGCTCAAAACGACGCCCTTTCGTATACGTGGACAGTACCAGCAGGCTTAACATTAGTGGGCAGTGATGCAAACGTAACTATTGAGGCTGGCGCTGTAGATACCGATACAGACTTCACAGTGTCTGTTGCAGTCAGTGATGGCGCATTAACCACAACGCAAAGCTTTAGCGTAACAGTTACAAACGTTGATACTACAAATCCACCTACAGGAAGCTGGGATGCGAGTGTTGCATACGTTGGTGGTGATGTCGTTACTTATAACGGCGTTGAATATAAAGCAAAGTGGTGGACTCAAGGCGAGCGTCCTGATTTAGGTGGTGCATGGGAAGCAACAACACAACCTACAGATGGTACGGGTGTCGCAGTTTGGCAGCCAACGGCTATTTATAACAGTGGTGATGAAGTTTCTTATCAAGGTAATAAGTACCAAGCTAAATGGTGGACTCAAGGGAACGAACCTGGTTCAACCGATGTATGGTTAGCACTTTAATTTTAACCTGAGAATTTGGGTTTTAAAAAACCATATAAATTAAAAAAGCAGCTTTCGAGCTGCTTTTTTGTTAACGACTATTACGAGGGGTTAAAACAACGCTTTAGAGCTAATTATTAAGCCGTTTACATCAGCATATGCCCAATCACCAGTATTAATTGTGGTGTTTAACATATTAACCGGGTGATCTTTAGCGCCTAAGCCGCGCTTAGTGGTGCAGCGCGGGGTTGCGCCTAGCGCCATTACAGGTAAATCAAGTGTGGCAAGAATTTCAATATCGCGACAGCAACCATTAATAACTATGCCGTGCCAGCCATTTTTTAGTGCGCGCTCTGCAATCATATCGCCAATAAAGGCAAAACGTTTACTGGCAAAACCATCAACAACCAATACTTTTCCCTCACCGTTTTCATGCAGTATGTTACCAGCAAACGAGTTATCGTCAGGGCAGGTGACGGTCACTACTTGACCATAAAAGTGAGTTTTATTACCAAAGTGTTGCAAGCCACTGTAAGCAACTTGCACATGGTCGCGATGTTCATCATATAAATCGGGCGTAGTAAACTGTGTCATTGAGGGCATCCTTGTTTTTTTGGCAAAGCCATGTACGGTAAAGGCAAGTAAATTTAAAGTAGTAATAATGTTTATCGTAGGCTAATTAATCACTCAGGTGTAGCTATTGTTGCAAATTGGCTTATAGATTTTAGTCGCAATATAAGTACTTTTAGTGCTTTCCATCTGTTTCCATGAGTAACGAATGCTGTTAATTAGTTTTATTTTTTCGAATAAAATTGATTTTGTGAGCGCATTAGCCAAACGTCTCATTGTTGGCTACTTTTTCATATGCTACGTTCAATTGTTATTTAAAAAGTGGGGCGCAAAATAGCGTTCTATAAACACATACAAAAAGAGAAGCGTGCTTTATGATCATCTTTTTTATTTGCCTGACTATTTTAATATTAGGCTATAAGTTTTATAGCCCGTTTGTTGCAAAACAAGCGGGTTTAGATTCAACCGTAGACACTCCGCAAAAGCGTTTTAGCGAAGGTGTTGACTATGTTGCTATTCACCCTGTTCGTGCATTTTTAATTCAGTTTTTGAATATTGCAGGAGTAGGCCCCATATTTGGTCCTATACTTGGCGCCTTGTATGGCCCAGTAGCGCTGGTTTGGATTGTACTTGGTAACGTTTTAGGTGGAGCTGTACACGACTTTTTCTCTGGCGTAATGAGTATTAAAGAAGACGGTAAAAGTTTACCTGAAATTGCAGGCCATTATTACAACGTAGTATTTAAAGGCTTTATGCTTATATTTACTGCTATGTTGTTATTTTTTGTTGGTGTAGTGTTTATTATGAGCCCAGCAGGATTATTGAGTAACTTAGATGCATTTGAAGGCACCATTTTTGCTAGTAATACATTTTGGGTTCTCGCTATTTTAGCTTACTACTTTTTAGCCACGTTATTACCAATCGATAAAATCATCACTAAGTTTTACCCTATTTTTGGCTTGTTAATGATTGTAATGACAGTTGCTATCGCAGTCTCACTGTTAATCAACGCACCCCATTTACCAGTAGCTGGCGACTTTTTAGCGTATTTTGAAGCCGATCATGCTCACGACTTTTTAGCCCCAAATCCTGATGGACTGCCTACTTGGCCGTTGCTATTTATCACCATTACTTGTGGTGCTATTAGTGGTTTTCACTCAACGCAAGCACCTATTATTG
The DNA here is from genome assembly GCF_056173165.1 of Pseudoalteromonas sp. QJM3NY_12. The sequence continues at coordinate 445,976 of NZ_JBWBUF010000002.1, read as the reverse complement.
CTCGTTGTTTAACTAACGAAAAATATGTACGCCCGGTTTATTATGGCGCGATGATGTGCGAAGGTATTGTAGGTTGTGTTTGGGCGCTTGCTGGTATTGCTGCCTTCCCAGAAGGGTACGCTGGTTTAAAATCGATGCTTGATTTAGGCGGTCCAGGCTTAGTGGTTAACCATATTGCAAACAGCTACTTAGGTGTATTTGGTGGTATTATGGCTATTATTGCTGTTGCTGTTTTCCCTATCACCTCAGGTGATACGGCGTTCCGTTCACTGCGCTTAACGGTGGTTGATGCGTTTAGTATTCCGCAAAGTTTACGTAATCGTTTGTTGTTAGCACTGCCAATTTTAACCATTGCTTACTTTATGACTAAGCTCGACTTCTCTGTTATTTGGCGTTATTTTGCGTTTTCAAATATGCTGCTTTCTACCAGTGTGTTGTGGCTTGCGACCAAGTACCTATTTGACCGTGGTACATTCCATTGGATCACTAGTATACCCGCCGTGATCGCAACCGCAGTGACCTTATCTTACATTATGACTGCGGCAATTGGGTTAAACTTATCAAGTGACTTAGGTAAGCCTATTGGTGTAGTGGTAGCGGTAATAGGCTTTATTGCATTAGCTTTTGTGCACTCAAAACATAAAGTGCATCCAGCTTAAAACTACATAGTTATTAATGTAAAAAGCGAGCTTTATTGAAGCTCGCTTTTTTATATAAGCACTTAAAAAGTAGCTTGTTCGAAGTAGCTAATATCATCTAGGGTTTTACTAATAATCATTGCCCCTTCTAATAAGCTCACTGTTTGTATTGCCGCCCGAGCAGGATTAAGCTCTCCATTTATTTGATGTGCTTGAGTTAACCAGGCTAAGTTTTTATTAAAAAACCGCTGAACTTCAACGCGAACTTTATCGGGTAGGCTGTCGCTTTCTGCACCGAGTAAGCCACATAAACACATCTTTTTGTCTATCACGAGCGCATTTCTAAATAACTGAGTGTAAATATCGATGGGATTTTTACCGTTTGCTTTATGTGCATTCGGATCGCCAAGTACTGCAATAAAGGCATCGGTGTATTGATGCGCGAGTTCAGCGCCTAAATCAGCTTTGGTTGGAAAGTGATAATGCACACTGGCACTTTTTATACCTATTTCAGTAGCAAGTTCTCTAAAGCTAAAGTTGCTATAACCACCCAGTCGCACTTTATTTTCTGCGGCTTGTAGCAGGGCTGCTTTTTTACTCATTTTGATATTTCCTTGCTGTTATCTGAAAAAAATTATCAACCAGTAGGTAGTTATTTTCAAGCTCTTTTATTTTTAGTTTGCAAACACTAAGCGCTTGCTATAAATTACCTATCAGTAGGTAGTTTGTGTTTGCAAACTAAAAATATAAGAGATAATTATGAAAATTTATGACGTAGAAAATTTCCCTAACCCGTTAGGGTTCGTATTGCACTTGCTGAAAAAAATGCGACTGATAAAGTAGAGTTTGTTGCTGTTGATTTATTAAATGGGGAGCACCGCAGTGAGGCTTTCTTGGCAAAGAATCCGTTGGCAGGTGTACCTGTACTAGAGCTTGATGATGGTACTTTTATTGCCGAGTGCACTGCAATCACACAATACATTGATACCGCTTTTGCAGGCCCTTCATTAACTGGTGTTGAGGCAAAAGAACGCGCAGTAATTAATATGATGCAAAAACGTGCTGAGTCGATGGTACTTGATGCAATTGCCACTTACTTTCATCATGCTACTGATGGATTAGGACCTAAACTTGAAACCTATCAAAATGTTGCATGGGGTGAAAAGCAAGCTGAAAAAGCACAGCAAGGCTTGGTTTATTTTAATAGCGTATTAGCAAACTCAACTTATGTGGCAGGTGAACAATTTAGTGTTGCAGATATTACCTTATACGCAGGACTTGTGTTTGCAGGCTTTGCACAAATTGCTATTCCTACTGAACTCACGCACTTAATTGCATGGCAACAAAAGGTCGCTCAGCGTCAAAGTATTGCTGCTATAAATGAATAATTTGGAGTCAAATATGAAAATTGCTGCCGACTTTAGTCAACGTGTGGTGGTGCATAGTGAGTCACTTGAATGGATAGCTTCGCCCATGCCGGGTGTTGATAGACGTCCACTTGACAGAGTGGGCGACGAAGTTGCTCGTGCCACTAGTATTGTACGCTATGCGCCAAACAGCCACTTTAGCCCACATACTCATACTGGGGGCGAGGAGTTTTTAGTACTTGATGGGGTATTTCAAGATGAGCATGGCGATTTCCCAGAAGGTGCCTATATTCGTAATCCTCCGCAATCAAAACATACCCCAGGCTCAAAAGACGGTTGCATTATATTTGTAAAACTGTGGCAGTTTCAGCCAGAAGAACGCCAGCACGTGCGTATTCACACACAGCAGATGCAAGGGCAGAAAACCCCCGAATTTAATGACCTAAATGCCATTTTGTTATATCAAGATGCATATGAAACAGTGAGTATTGTGCAGTTTAATGCCAATCAATCTTTAACGCTCACGGTGAGTGGTGGCGCTGAGTTGTTGGTTTTGGATGGCACTTTACAAGAGCATAACGACACACTTGAAAAACACAGCTGGCTTAGAGTGCCTGTTAATACTGAAATAAACGCCACAGCGGGTAACAATGGCGCAAGAGTATGGATAAAAACCGGTTATTTAAATGATGTAGATAACCAAATTAGTCGATTAGAGGGGCATAATTAGCTCAAAGGATAAGCCAGCATTAACTGGCTGTTTTTTGACCTGCTTCATATGATAATTTTTAACTGTTGCCTATAATCAAAGCTCTTTTCATTCAAGGGTTGAGTTATGGTTAATTTAACACATGGTTTATCGATTGGTATTGAGCGCTCAGGCTGTGAGTTTTTCTTAACACTTAAGGCAATTGGTACCTTAACTCACAAAGATTATGAAGTGATCACCCCAATGATCGATTCAGCGCTAGGCGAAGTTAAGCATCCTATTGTTAACGTATTGATAGATGGCACTGAGTTAGATGGTTGGGAGCTTCGTGCTGCTTGGGACGATTTAAAACTTGGCTTAAAGCACAACAAAGAGTTTAAAAAAATAGCGATTTACGGCAATAAAGAGTGGCAATCAACCATAGCTAAGTTAGGCAGTTGGTTTATGTCGGGTGAAATACAATACTTTGAAAATGCCACTACCGCTCTAGAGTGGTTAAAAACCAATAATGTATGACGCTTAATAAAAAAGGCCAACAGTGGCCTTTTTTGTAAGTATCTTGGTTTATTGCGAAAGTGTTTGCTGCGTGGGAAGCGCAGGAAAAGCGCCTTTAGCTAAGCAAGCTTTTGAGCCACAGCGAAGACCAAAGTGAAGCGCTTTTTTTACTATTGACTCATCATTTAGCTTATCAGTAAGTGGCACTGCATTATCGCTGTGGTTTAAGTAGTATAGTACGCCAGCAATAAAAGCATCACCAGCGCTGGTGGTATCTACAGCGGTAATTGTTGGGGCTGCTTCACTGAGAGTAAAAGCGCTATGGTAAACAGTCGCTGGTGCCGGACCATCGGTTAAAAACACTAGCGTTACGCCTAAATCAAGCAGTGACTTTAAGTAGATATCAGCTGATTGTTGGCGTTGCGTTGCTAAAAAGTTTAACTCATCACGTGAGAGCTTAACAATATCGCAATACGCGAAACATGCCTGCACGCTTTGCTCAATGTCGTTGATATTTTGCCATAAACTGTAGCGTAAATTTACATCAAAGCTAACGAGTTTGTGGTTGTTTTTAGCCAGCTTTAAAGCGTACTCAGTGGTTTGTGCAATTGCCGAATCAGTAAGGGTGTTTGAACAAAAGTGTAGGGTACTCAATTCATCCCAATTAATACGCTTTAAGTGCTCACTCGTTAACAGTAAATCGGCTGTTTGATGACGATAAAAGTTAAAGCTGCGTTCGCCGTTTTCATCTAAGCTGACAATAACCATAGCTGTTTGCGCGCCTTCTATGGTAAATAAATACTCAGTATCTACATTATATTGCTCAAGCGCATTAGTTAATTGTTTAGCAAAATAGTCATCTCCCATACCGCCACAAAACGCAGCTTTACCGCCGAGCTTTGCGTAACCTACTGCCACATTAGCTGGAGCACCTCCTGGAATGGGTAAATAAGCACTGTTTTTAGAGTCTTGAGGCAGCATATCAATAAGCAGTTCACCAAGGCTAAGTAATTTGTTCATAGTGTAAATCCTAAAAAACCTAGCATGGCTAGGTCAAAATTCAAGGGAGAATTATTAAAACTAGTGTAACAATCGCTGAACAAACATAGCTTCAGCAATTGTTACACTAAAATTGGTTAGTTAAACGCGTATTTAAACGTCAATGACGTTGTACGGCCATTAATAGCACGTGCGCGTATAATGTTGTTATCAGGTATTGAGCCTTCTTCTGCTTCAGTAATACCTACCGTATCGAATAGGTTATTTACGTTTAACGCAATATTAAGATTTTCTGATAAATCGTAGCTTACAAAGCCATTTACTTGAGTGTAACCATCAAACTTAAGATCGTTATTATCTTGAGCATAGGCATCGGTAGTACCAATAAAGCTTAGGCCTGCAGAGCCTTTTTCATAAGTGTAACGTGCCATTAATGAGTAAATTAAATCAGCTTGGCGACGAGGCGTATTACCAACCACTTCAGGGGTAAGTGCATCTTTTGCAATTTCAGCGTCTGTCCACGTTAAATTACCACGAAAATCCCATGCATCAATAAAGTAGGTTGATTCAACCTCAATCCCTTTTGCTTCATATTCGCGGTCAAAAAAGGTTTGTGATGTCGCTTCAAAGTTTTGCTCTTCAGTTTGTGCATAAAATGCCGTGGCAAAAACTGACAGTGAATCAAAGCGCTTTTTAATACCAAACTCATACTGGTTTACTTCATCAACGGCATCTTCATCGGCTACTGAGCCATCGGCGCGAACTTTACCAAATAAAAGTCGGTCAGCATTGGCGCGACCGCCTTTGCTCAATCGTGCAAACGTTGCAAGGCTTGAGTCAATTTGGTAATTGGCACCAATTGAATATGATGCGTAATCCCAGTCGTAATTAACAGGGCTGGCATTTGCAAGGTCAATACCTGCAACATTTTGTTCAGGAACAGAAATCACACCGTCGCGATTCATATCAACGGTTGAGGTAACCGCGCCTGCATAGTTACCACGCGCTTCACCGCTGTCATAACGGGCACTAGCATCAATACTTACGTCACCCACCTTAGTTGAAAATGCAATATAGGGTGCACGAGTGTCGTATTCTGTGTCGTAATCGCGTTGGCAACAGTTACCCCAAAAAGGCGTGCCATAAGCGTATAAGCCACTTTCAGAGAATTCAGTCCCATCGGCGGCTGTTACATTTAATAGCGCTGCGTTATCACCTTTGAGCTCCATTAGGTAGGAATTCCATAACCACGACATGGCAATATTTTGGGTTGACGCATAATAGCCAAAAGTAACGCTAGTATCATCACTTAGCGATTTAGTCAGTTTGAAGTCGTTAACAATTGAGTCAAAGTCGTTCATAGTTACGTCAAACGTATGAATACGCATGGCTAAATCATCGTTAAATGCAGCACCTGTGGTCGCATTACTAAGCGTTGCACCCACACCACCAATACTTTGCGCTATAGCTGATGCATCGCCAACTTCAGCTGGGATCAGTGAATTAAAATTACCGCTTACAGATGATTTACGAAAACGGTTTTCAATACGCCAATCGTTGTCTAAATCAAATACAGCCTCAAAACCAATTGAGTCAACTTGCGGATTCATACCATCGCGAATATCGCCGTTACTTATTTGATTTTCGCCGTTTAAGCGCACTGTTTTAGTAAATAATGCTGAATGCGGGGTATCTGATTGTGCGTCAAACCCAGGAATTGAGTCTCCATTTGCATACATTGGCATAGGTAAGTAGCCAACACTTTTATCATCTAAATGTTTGTAATAAAGACGCACGTATCCATTTTCAAAATCTTTGGTCAGGTTGGCTTTAATTTGCCCACCTTTATTTGATGTGTAACCTGTTTCACGTGGGCCTTCACCTTGACGTACAAAACCACCAACATGAAAGCGTACAGTGTCATTTAAATAGGTGCCATATTCAAAGTCAGTTCGAATAGTATCGTAATCTAGGCCAAGTGTAGTTGATACGCTGCCCGATTCGTTTTCGCCATTTTTTGAAATAAAATTAATTATGCCACCCGGTGCATTACTGGCTGCGGTAGAGGCTGAACCACCACGAATAGATTCAATGGTTTGCACTGTGTTATCTAAGCGCATAAAAATGTCAGCGTTACCAAATGCAATATCACCATATTGTAAAACAGGTAAGCCATCTTCTTGAAGCTGTAAAAATTTAGCACCACCAGAGGCAACCGGTAAACCACGTACTGCAATGTTGGCATTACCTTCACCGCCGGTTGATTCTGAACGAACCCCAGGAATGATTCTAAATGCCTCAGCGGTAGAGCGAGGCGTAGACACCTCAACTTGCTCAAGCGACACACTGCTTACAGAAGAACTTGACGCCATTATCGTTGTACGGCGGGGTACACCGGTAACAACAATTGTTTCGAGTCCTTTGTTGGCTTGCGCTTGTGTATTTTGCTCTTGTTGTTGTGCATTAACGCCTTGGCTAACGGCGAGCGCTAAAGCACTGATCAGATATAAAGGTGTGTTGTGTGTTGTCATGTGAACGCCTCGTTTTAAACCCAAAGGGAAGTTGTTATTTTTACTTAATCGATTAAGTAAAAATAACAAAGTTTTTACAATAAGCAAATTATTTTGTTAATTATTTGCTGTTTTTTTACTCAAACATTGATTTTTATAATGTTTTTATAGCATTAAAAGTTGTTTGTTTACTCAGCGACTAAGTTACTTTGCTCTAATGCAGTTGCTGATGGGTCACGAATATAATTAAATAGCATAGCTAAAAATAATATGACTGCAAAACCCGTGGCTAAATAAAATCCGTAGCGCACGTGTCCAAAGTAATCACTGATCATACCCATAAATAAAGGTGCTAAGGCGGCTGACAGTGCGGTAAAAAATAATATAACACCGGCTACTGCGCCGTGTTGATGCACAGGAAAACACGATATTCCCTTAGAATTTAAAGTAGGGTAAACCATCGACATAAATAAACCTGAGAGAGGTAATAAAGCCACAGCCCAATCAACGCCGCCATAAAGAGTGCCAACGTAACACAGCGCAATGCCAAAGCTTAAGTAAGCCATAACTCCTTGCCAACTAAACCTATTCAGTAACCATACCGCAATAAAACGCCCTGCAGCACGTAACACAAAAAAGATTGTGAGTGCGTAAGTGGCCAGCAGCGGCCATGAGCCAGTGTAATCTTTTAGTAGAGTAGGCATCCACACGTATATGGCAACTTCGGTGGCAACATATAAAGCAATTGCAAGTGAAAAACCCAGTGCATAAGGGTTTTTAACCATTTTCATAGTCGTTTTTAGTGAGGCTGGCTTATCTGTACTTTTTACCACAGCAGGGTAATCGGCACGCCAAGCAAGCAATGCCAAAATCAAACACATAATGCCAGCAATGATGTAAAGGTAAGTCCAACTTACATTTTGAACCAGCAGCACGCCAACTAAAGCAGGGCCAACAATGGCACCAATGCCAAAAAAGCCTTCTACTTTATTCATGGTTTTGGTGTGCTCTTCGTTGCTATTAGAAATATCACCTAAAAGCGCCAATGCACCGGTTTTAAATAAACCAATGGCGAGGCCAATACAGCATAGTAAAAAAACAAAAAATATAAAGCTGCTACTAATCGCAAACAAAAAACAACTTGCAGAGAATATTAATAATCCAAGCATAATCGTTTTTTTACGGCCAAGACTATCGGCTAAAAAGCCTAGAAATAATCCACTTATTGCAATCATGGCCATAGGCGCATAATGAAACGCACTGGCTTGGGTCATACTTAAACCAAAATCGCTTATGAGTTCGGGAATGATCATGCCAACGGCGTCAGAGGTCATGGCAAACATAAAAAACATCATGTATGTGAGCCAACGAATTTGTTGCAACGGATCGCTGCTTACGTGTGTGTGTGATTTTGTCATTTGCTTTTCCTCGTTAAATGCTTGGTAACACACATTAAGTTGTCAGTAACTTATTGTAGTATTAATCGAGCCACGATATTTGTATGTAAAATATTTAAAAATTACTTGTAAATTCTCACTTGCTAGTTAAAGATATATCTTAATCGATTAAGTTTCAACTTGGTAATCACACATGATGAAGAATAAAGTTCAATTGATCACATATGCTGATCGAATCACCGGTAAAGATATAAACGCATTAACAGCACTTCTAAAGGGTCCACTTAAAGACGTTTTTGCAGGAGTACACTTATTACCATTTTATAACCCAATAGATGGTAGCGATGCAGGTTTTGACCCAATTGATCACAGTGAAGTTGATGCCCGAATAGGAACTTGGTCAGATATTCAAGCACTTGGAAAAGACCATGATTTAATGGCCGACTTAATAGTAAACCATGTATCGGCGCAATCGTTTCAATTTCAGGATGTGCTGGCCAAAGGCAAAGCCTCTGAATTTTGGGATTTATTTTTAACTAAAGAAGACGTATTCCCTAATGGCATGAGCAACCAAGAACAACAAGCCATTTACCGTCCACGGCCTGGAAGCTGTTTTACACCAATGAAATGCGGTGATGGTCAAACGTATGATTTTTGGACCACCTTTACCGACAACCAAATTGATATAAATGTAAAAGTAGAAGCGGGCATTGCCTATTTAAATAACGTACTTACTAAATTTTCTGCTAACAACGTAAACATTATTCGTTTAGATGCAGCGGGTTACGCCATTAAGCAAGCAGGTACTAACTGTTTTATGCTTGATGAAACATTTGCCTATTTAGATAAACTCTCAAAGCAGGCAAATGATTTAGGCATGGAAACCATTGCTGAAATTCATAGTCATTATCAAACTCAAGTTGACGTGGCTAAGCGCGTAAACATGGTATACGACTTTGCTTTACCCCCGCTTATATTACACAGCTTATTTAATAATGACGTAGACGCATTGCTTAAGTGGTTACAAATTTCACCGCGTAACTGTTTAACTGTACTAGACACCCATGATGGCATTGGCATTATTGACGCGGGTCCAATGGGCGATAAACCAGGGCTGTTAAACGCATCTCAAATAGATAATTTAGTAGAAACCATGCATGCCAACAGCAATAACCAGAGCCGTAAAGCAACAGGTGCAGCTGCAAGTAATGTCGACCTATATCAAGTTAACAGTACGTATTACGATGCATTGGGCGCAAATGATTTTGATTACTTATTATCTCGCGCCATTCAATTTTTTGCACCGGGTGTACCACAAGTATATTACGGTGGTTTATTTGCTTGTAAAAATGATATGGAGCTTCTGGCGAGAACGAACGTTGGTCGTGATATTAATCGCCCTTATCTAGATGCCGCTAAAATAGATGAAGCGCTAAATAAGCCGGTAGTAAAAGGATTAATAGCATTAATTAAAATACGTAATGAGCATCCTGCATTTGCTGGTGAATTTACTGCTCAAGGTGGCGCAAGTGTATGTTGTTTAATGTGGAAGCTTGAGCAACAATCAATTTCTTTGAATATTGACTTTGCTAGACGTACTGCACTTATTACACAGGTTAATGGTGCTCAAGAAACCACTTTAAACTTACAAAGTTTATTAGTTTAAATAGCTTTATTTGTTGAAAACCAAAAAGCCAAGCAACTTAAGCTTGGCTTTTTTATCTGCGTTACTAACAACGCTCAGCTACTTGCACCAATATTTAGTGCGTAACCTACTTCGTGTTGTTTTTCTTCTTTAGAAATAAATAAGTTAGCAGCTATTACACCCTTTTCTTGGCTATTTTGATGAATAGTCGTAAGGCGAGGCACAAAACGGGCTGCTTCTTCTATGCCATCAAATCCAACAATACGTAGCTCACTCCCTATTTTTATCCCTTGTTTTATTGCTTCTCGCATGGTGGCGAGGGCGATTAAATCACTCATACATATAATCACATCAGGGCGTGGTGAGGCGTTTAATACTTCTTTTGCAGCTATGCTGGCAAAACGTTCGCTACTTTCAGGAATATTCCAAATGCGGTCGTCGGCTACCGTTACATTCGCCTCATTTAACGCACGCTGATAACCTCGTAAGCGTTGGTGAGAAATAGATTGACCCGTTTCAAACTCATGATGTTCGTAAACTCGGCACAATACATTTTCATCGAGTAATCTCAAGCCCAATATTGCCACGTTATCAGTTGCATTGTGCAAAACATGTTTGGCTATTTCGTAACTGGCTTGTTCGTTATTTATATTAATTGATGCGTTGCGGGCAATATCAAAATCCACAGTAACCACATGTTTTTGTACTGTTTTTAGTTTCTCTACCAGTGCTTTGTTTCGCGGGCGCCCATAACAAATAAACCCATCAACAAAATCAACAACGTTATTAAGGTTTTCGTTATTGCCTGAAAACAATAAAACATTAATGCCGTTTTTTTCAAGCACTGAGGTTACACCACGCATAAAGCTACTGGCGACAGGGTCTGACACCATATATTCCACGCTATCTGGTAGCACTAAAGCAACAATATTAAACGTGCCACTTCGCAGAGATTGCGCCGCTTTATTAGGGCCATAATAACCGAGCTCTTTGCAAGCTTTAAGTATGGCTTCGCGTCGTTTAGCCGAGAGTTGATCAGGGCGATTAAACGCATTTGAAACCGTAGCATTAGACACACCTAACTCTTTGGCAATACTTTTTAATGTCCAACGGTTTTTTGTATTCATATAACCTACTCAAGGGAGGATGCTGGTTGAAAGAGTAAATTACCATATCTGGCTTTAAATCAAAGTGCTAATTATTTAAAAGAGTCGTTGTAAGACGCTCTTTTAAATATTGCGAGAGTTTAGTGTGCCAAACTGACCCACCCCTATGGGGTAACCTTTGAGGGAGTGATATTCAGCTTCACTAAATTAAATAGAGTTTGAAGTAAGTAAAAATCAATACAAAAGAATTGGTTGAAACCGTTTTCTCAAAACTAATATATCAATATTCGTTAATGTTATATAAAATATATTGTATACAATGATAATGAAGTGTTACAAATTGTATCTCAATAACCAGTTCTGGATTAAGAACATACTAATCATCGAAGGTATAATATGAAAATTAACACACTGATTTTGACGTTACCGATATTAGGTATGAGTTCAATGGCATTGGCTGACAAGGTGGAGGAGCGAACATTTAAACCTCAGACAGCCGTTGTAGAGCGTTTACATCATCATGGCGTTGAACAAAATCATAATGAAAAAGCACCGATTGCAAAAATGCAAAGCCAGCAAAAACTTTTTAATGCGCGTGTGATGACGATGCAAGCAGTCGCCGTTACGTGTGATTTGAATGCATTAGCAAACGCGAGCACATCAAGTATTATTACAGAAATTCAAAACCAAGGTACACAATGTATTAATGAGTTGTTTAGTGCCTCTGCTTTAACACAAAGTCAGGTGTTTACGTCTGATAAAATGTTTGCTGTTGCAAATCATGCTAAGGCACTTTCACTGACTTATGCTGGCGGCGGAAATGTAGAGTTGGAAGCGCTATTTTTATACCTACGAACTGGTTTTTACGCTGAGTTTTATAACAACAATGTTAGTTTTGCAACGTGGGTCACCACCGCAGTTGTGGGGGCGGTTGATGCATTTGTTGCCAATAGTCATTTTTACGACGATAACGACGGTCATGCTAAAACGTTAAACGAAGTAATCATCACAATGGACAGCTCAGAGCAACAGCATCGTTACCTTGAAGTGGTAAAACAATGGTTGAGCCGTTTTAATGAAAGCTACGGCGCTAAGTGGAATGTACGAAGTGCAGTGAATGGTATCTTTACCTTGTTATATCGTGGTCAATGGAATGATGAATTTGTTACGGCAGTGGGCAAAGACACTGATTTAGTAACAAGGCTCAGTGCGTTTACTCAAAAACAATGGATGATTGGATCAGACGCACAGTACCTTATTGTTAATGCAGCAAGTGAACTTGCTCGGTTAAAGCAATACTCAGATACACCGATTCAAAGTGCTGTAGATACTGGTCTAAATGCTATTTTTTCAACGTATACTAGCTTTGGTTATGGTGATGCGGTTTGGCTTGCGGCAGCTGACTCGGTTAGTTATTACGCAGATTGTAATGATTATGGTATTTGTGGGTTTGTAGATAACCTGATAGGTCAAGCACTGCCACAAAGCTATAGTTGCAGTAGCACGATTAAAATTCGTTCGCAAAATATGACTGTTGCGCAACATGCCGCCGCGTGTGATGCAATGGGTGCTGAGGAAGGGCTATTCCATACTAAACTTGCCACTAATAACACCCCCGTAGCTGATGATAATAATAGCTTTTTACAAGTGAATATTTTCGATAGTAGCGACGATTACGGTAAATATGCGGGGGTCATTTTTGGTATTAATACCAATAATGGTGGCATGTATTTAGAAGGTGATCCATCCGTTGTTGGCAACCAAGCAAACTTTATTGCTTATGAAGCAAATTATGCAAATGCAGAGCATTTCGTTTGGAATTTAGAGCACGAATATGTGCACTATCTCGATGGGCGATTTGATCTGTATGGCGACTTTAACTCTCCTACAGAAGATGTTGTTTGGTGGTCGGAAGGGGTTGCTGAATACATTGCTAATTTAAATGATAATGACGCAGCAAAAGAAACCATTAGTGATGGCTCACGTTTTACCCTAGCACAAATCTTTTCCACTACTTATGATGGTTTTGATCAAGACCGAATCTATCGTTGGGGTTACCTAGCTGTGAGGTTTATGTTTGAACGCCATTATGATGAAATTAATACTATGCTTGCCCATACCAGAGTGGGTGATTGGATTGCCTACAAAGAAAAAACAGAACAGTGGAAAAGTAGTTACGAAAGTGAATTTGTACAATGGTGCGATGATTTAGTTGCTGGCGCGCCTTCAAATATTTCGCCGACAGTTCAAATCAACGGCCCATATTATGGCGTGCAAAATAATGACGTCAGTTTTACCAGCAATGGCAGTATTGATAGCGATGGCTCAATTGTAAGTTATCAATGGAACTTTGGTGATGGCAGTAGCTCGAATCAGGCTAATCCACTTCACAGGTATATCAGTGAAGGGGAGTACAACGTAAGTTTGATAGTTACTGACAATCAAGGAGCAAGTCAATCAGCTATCACGACAGCGACCATCGAAAAAGATAGTAGTGTCGGTGATAACATATTGCAAAATAATCAAACAGTTCAGACTAACGGCGCGCAAAATGAGCAGCAATACTTTACTTTTGCCGTTCCGCAAGGTGCCAGTGAACTAGTATTTACAATTACTGGAGGAGAAGGAGATGCTGACCTGTATGTAAGCTATGAAGCGGCACCAACAGAGACCGTTTACGATTGTCGTCCTTATATTGGTGGTAACGAAGAGCAGTGCGCCATTGACCCAGTACAAGTTGGTACTTATCAGGTTATGTTACATGGATATAATGCATTTGAAAATGTGCAATTAACAGCGTCTTATACGCCAGCCACTTCCAATGTGCCCGATGTATGTGCCACACAAGGCAGTCGTAGCAACGGTCGTTTAAATGATGGCGAAGCGGTTTGTTTAGGTAACAGCGGTCCGATGTGGTTTAGTCTTGCTGATGTGCAAAGTCAAAGTGGGATTGCAATCACCACGGCCAATGGCAGTGGCGATATAAGCCTTAGCTATGCCGAGAGCTCGTGGCCTAATGGCAATAACGAATTGGCTGAGTCAAATAATAGTGGTAACGACGAGTGTATTTATATTGCTAATTCAAGCCAATATTGGGGTTACTTAAAGGTATCAGGCTCAAGTAATGGTGTTAGTTTAGTCGTTGACTATAACAGTAGTGGATGTCGTTAATTACTCGCCCTATTAATGATTACTTTTATTGGAAAAGTTTATTCACACTATCTATGGAATAACACTTAAACTGAAAAATGCCGATCAGCTTGCTCACTGGTCGGCATTGATTTTTTTGAAAGGTTTTTTCACTACTTTTGTCTTCAAAAGGTTATATTGGTTGCTTTTTGATGATGCGAATTTCTTCTCCGTCTACATCTAATCGTGCCGTGATCGTGATTAACATTGCTTCAGAGGTAGGGGTTAACCCAAACTCGTATTTCTTATCTTCATAAGGCGTGATTGCAACGTCCTGTTGTTGTGTATTTATTGGCGCAGCTTGGTCGTAAGGTGTCGCAGTAAAAGAAATAGTACCCGTAGTAAGACCTGAATAAGGGCCAAACAAATGAGCATTAATTTACCAAGTCTCTAGCGCGGAAAATGGTTAACCAACTGGCCTACGCTTACCTTATAAAGTACATCCCACGTTTTGCCTAAGTGGGAGGTTTATGCCAGAAGCATAATGCTTCGCTTTGGTAAAGTACGTGATTTCATACACTTATTTACCTCAAGCAGTTCACTGTAATAGCAGTACAAAACACTACCTATATGGTGAACAGCAAGAGGCGCCTAATCTCTGATGGAATGTTGCAAATTTATTATTAATTACTCAAAAACAAGCTAAGTGAAGTGAGTAGTGCCAGTGGCTGCATGGTTTTCGTATACATGCAGCAGAGAGTGTTATAAATTAACTGGTTGATTTAAATGGGTCGTCGATACTATGGGATGGCTCAGTAAACCACTTTGGCCCGTTGTCGGTCATATAAAAGTGATCTTCTAATCTTATACCAAACTCATTTGGTACAACGAGCATGGGTTCGTTACTGAAGCACATACCGGTGGCCAGAGGGGTTTTATCGCCGCCGACTAAATAAGGCCACTCGTGAATGTCTAAGCCAATGCCGTGGCCGGTACGGTGTGGGCACCCTGGCGTTTGATATTCAGGACCAAGGCCTTGCTCAGCTAAATAATTACGAGCTCCAGCATCTACGTCTTGACATGTTTGGCCTATTTTTGCTGCATTAAATCCAGCTATTTGTGCCGCTTTTTCATAATCCCAAAATTGGCGCTGGCGATCACTTGCTTCGCCAAACACATAAGTGCGGGTGATATCAGATAAGTAATCGTGCACTTTACAGCCAGTATCAATTAATACCACATCGTCTTTTTTAAGAATTTGCGCGTCTTTTACGCCATGGGGAAAAGAGGTAGCAACACCAAATAACACAATGCAAAAATAGTTACCTGGCGCACCTACTTTTTGGTGCGCTTGTTTAATAAAAGCTTCTACTTCAGTGGTGCTAATGCCTTCATACAGCATACTGGCTGTGGCTTTATGTACCACTAAGGTCATATCCATTGCGCGTTGCATTAATGCAAGTTCATTGGTTGATTTGTGCATACGACAATGTGCTGTTACGGGTTGTGCGTTAACCAGTTTTAAGCCGCTTTGTGCTTTTTTAATGCCATCAAAAATAAAAAACTGTGCACTTTCATCAATGCCAATAGTGCCATCTTTTGCAATGCCCATTTCGGTTATTACATCTACAAATAGCTGATATGGGCTTTCATGTTCTTGCCAACCATGAATTGGGCCATCAATCACTTTAAAGCCATTGAGTGAACCAATTTCAAAAAAAGGAGCAATATATTGTACATCGCCCTGTGCAGGTAAAATTGCTCCCACCAGTCTTTCACTGGCATACCAACGCATTCCCGTAAAATAAGTAAGATTTGTACCAGCGTTTAGATATATGGCGTCAATACCATTTTGTTGCATGTATACTTGAGCTTTTTTAATTCGTTCTAGGTGCTCTTGCGGTTGGATCGGGGTTAAATCGTCAGTCATATTAGATAAACTGGCAAGTGCTTGTTCTTTGGTATGGGTACCAATACCTTGGGCTATCATAGTGCTTTCCTCGTAAGTGTGACTATTGTGCAAGTGGGGCGTGTGAACTGCAAGCAGCCTGAGATGAAAAGCGGCTGATACAATATGGTTTTATATCTACGCTAGGTACTTGTTGTAAACACAAACTAGTTATTAGCTCACCTGTAATAGCACCTTGAGTTAATCCAAGGTGCTGGTGGCCAAATGCAAAAAATAAATTAGTGTGGTTAGGTGCTTCGCCTATGACCGGTAATGAATCGGGCAGTGATGGTCTGCAGCCCATCCACACGCTACTAGGTTGAAGTGTTACCGCTGAATGATTGAGCATTGCTTTGGCACTGGGTAATAATGCCAAAGCGCGTTTATTATTCATTTTACGTTCTGTACCTGCGAACTCTACTGTTCCAGCAATTCGTAAACCTTGGCTCATGGGTGTCATAATAAAACTGCGCTCTGCAGAGGCGACAGGACGAGATAGACCATAATTACTCGATAACATGCAATGATAGCCTCGCTCTGTATCAAGAGGTACATTGTAACCTAAGGGCTTGAGCAGTAATTTGCTCCACGCACCAGCTGCGATGATGACTTTATCGGCTTGAAATTTTTGGTCAGGGCAATTAATTTCATAGCCACTATAAACAGGTGAAACCTCAATCACTTTTTGTTGGCAAAACTGCCCACCTAAAGCTCTAAATTGCTCAGCTAAACTTAAGCAAAATAAATGAGGATCAACGCTGTGCGCTACCTCTTTAAAAAATAATGCATGCGTTATGGTTTTTGCTAAATTAGGTTCCAGTCGTTGTAGTTGTTCAGCATTGAGCAGCTCTACAGCGATACCGTGTGCTAAATATTTTTCAAACATAGCCTGTATTTGTGTAACTGGCGTTGTTTCGAAAGTGAGTAAGCTCCCTTTCTTTGTTATTAAATGATTTAATTTGAATTCATCTAGCAGGGTCTCGTAGGCTGTAATTGCACGGTGGTTGAGCGCCTGTAAAGCGTGGGTATTTGCTTTATAGGTTGAGCTAGCCATGTTATTAACAAACCGCCAAAACCAAGGTAGTGCTTTGATCACATAGCGCCAATCTATTCTAAGAGGGCCGAGTGGGTTTAATAGCATCATAGGCAGCTTTTTTAATAACGATGAGTGCGCTAAAGGAAATACTTGCTCTGTTGCAAAGTGCCCAGCATTCCCTTTCGAGCAGCCTTGAGCTAAGCCATTTTCATCATACAAAGTAACTGTAAAGCCAGCGCGTTGTAATTTTAACGCACAACAAATACCGATTATACCTGCTCCAACCACGCCAATATGTTGTGTTTTATTATCAGACAAAATGCTTACCTCTTTATGCAATATGTTTGTTGTGACGGATGTATTGTGTCTATCTCAAAATTGAATTTATTTTTTAAGTTACGAGATATGATTTTTCAATACCTGTTATTTTGCTTCATTGTTGTTTAGATTCAATGGTTTAATGTTTTTGCTGCTGTTTTATAGATGCCCTTCAATGCCACTAAAGAAAGGAATGCTGAAATAGGATATTGATTATTGTATACAATATACCTACTATATCAAGCATAAACATCAATCAGGTAATTAAAATGACAGTAAATTGGCAACAGGCCTTTGGATCGTTTTCGGCTCAGTTTAATGAAGATGGCGCTATTCATTTTGCAAGTAGCGCAAACATGATCGATGAGCTAAATAATCAAACTGCTCACAGCGTTATTAAGCTAAACGCATCAGATGAAAATGCAGCTGTTACCACGCTTTACACTAAAGCAATGGCAAGCGGTATTGACGTAACAAAATTAAAGTTGGATTAAGTTATGCTCAAAGGGACCTTTTTTTGTATTGACGGCCATACCTGTGGCAATCCCGTAAGGCTAATTACCAGTGGTCACCCGCAATTGAGCGGACAGAGCATGAGTGAGAAACGCCAAGACTTTTTTCAAAATCACGATTGGATACGCCAAGCGCTAATGTTTGAGCCTCGTGGTCACGATATGATGTCGGGCGGATTTTTATATCCGCCTACCACAGAAGACGGCGATGCCGCTATCTTATTTGTTGAAACATCAGGGTGCTTGCCCATGTGCGGCCACGGCACAATGGGTATTGTTACGTTTGCTTTAGAGCATGGTTTATTACATGCAAAAGTGCCCGGCACCTTGCTATTAGATACGCCAGCTGGACGTGTACGAATCAATTATGAAATGACCGATGGTAAAGTTCAGTGGGTAAAAATTTATAATGTTCCCGCGTACTTAGCATATCAGTCAATTGTAATTGAAGTACCTGAACTGGGCGAGCTTAAAGTAGATATTGCCTACGGAGGTAACTTCTACATTATTGTTGAACCGCAAGCCAATTACAAAGGCATTGAGCATTTAACCGCTGGGCAAATTTTAAAGTACAGCCCGCAGGTGCGTGATGCCATAAACGCAAAAATAAAATGTGTTCACCCCCTTGACCCAACCGTTCAAGGTGCAAGCCATGTGTTATGGGCAGGCACACCTAAAAATGCCAATTCACATGCCGCAAATGCTGTTTTTTATGGTGACAAAGCCATTGATCGCTCACCATGTGGAACAGGCACTAGCGCCCGTATGGCACAGCTTTTTGCGAAAGGGCAGTTGGCCCAAGGGCAAGAATTTATCCACGAAAGTTATATCGGTAGCCAATTTATCGGCCGTATTGAACAGGTAACAGAAATCGCAGGCGTAACAGCTATTCTGCCAAGTATTCAAGGTTGGTCTAGAGTAACAGGCACAAGTGCTATCACAGTCGATGACGATGACCCATATGCATTTGGGTTTCAAGTAATATAATCAGGAGCAAAACATGACATTAACAGGACAAAGTTTAGTAGCAGGACAATGGGTTGGTGATTCAGCGAATGGTGAATTTAATGCATTTTCTCCCGCTGGTAATGAACCACTACCTACATGCTTTTTTAATCTCAGCGCCACTGAATTAAACGTTGCAATCGAAGCCGCACAATCGGCTTTTTATGAGTATCGTAAAACTAGCTATGCACAACGTGCTGATTTTTTAATGTGTATTGCAGATCAAATATTAGCGCTTGGTGATGATCTACTTGAGCAAACTCAGCAAGAAACCAACTTACCGCTTGCGCGATTGCAGGGGGAGCGCATGCGCACCGTAAATCAACTTAAAGCGTTTGCCAGTGCATTGCGCGAAAACCCTGAATCACCTTTGGGTTTAAAAATAGTGGATGAGGCCGATGCAACAAGATCACCGTTACCAAAACCACACACTGAACTTAACTATTTACCATTGGGGCCGGCTGCTGTGTTTGGTGCATCTAATTTTCCTTATGCCTTTTCAACATTGGGTGGCGATACAGCAGCGGCACTTGCTGCTGGGTGCCCGGTCATTGTTAAAAATCACACAGCGCATCCAGGAACTGGCGAGTTGATGGCACGTGCGGCGCTTGCAGCCATAAAAGAATGTGCGATGCCATTAGGCGTGTTTGCAATGGTGCAAAGTAAGGAGCATGACATATCGCATCAATTAGTTGCAGCGCCGGCAATTAAAGCGGTTGGCTTTACAGGCTCATTTAACGTGGCTAGTAAACTGCAAGAAACGATTGCTAAACGTGAAGAGCCCATCCCATTTTATGGTGAGCTGGGTAGTATTAACCCTCAAGTTATTTTACCCAATAAAGCCATTGAACAGAGTAAAGAAATGGCGCAGTCACTTTGCCAGTCAATGCTTATGGGTAACGGCCAGTTTTGCACCAGCCCTGGGCTTTGGTTAGTGCCAACCGGGTGTGATGAGCTTGAAGCACATATTACTGCGAGCATTAATGATGCACCATCTGACACTTTGCTCACGCCAGACATTGTTAAAACGTTTAAACATCAAGTAGAAGAGCGAGGCCAACTTGCTCAAGTAAGCGTGTTAGGGAAAGGTAAGCTTGAGCAAACGTTCCATGCTAATGCACATGTATTCGTTTGTAATGCCGACGATTATTTAACAACCCCAGCGTTGAATGAAGAAATGTTTGGCCCTGCTGCATTAGTTGTGCGTTACGACAGTGAACAGCAACTTATGACATTAATAAATAAACTGCAAGGGCAGCTTACAGCCAGCGTTCATGGCACGAAAGCGGATTTAAGCAAAGCAGATAGCCTCATCGAAGCACTGCAATATAAAGTGGGTCGTTTGATAAAAAATCAGATGCCAACAGGTGTTGAAGTGTGTGGTTCAATGAACCACGGTGGGCCATTTCCAAGCTCAACGGATGTACGTAGTACCTCTGTAGGCACAAATGCAATGTTACGTTTTATGCGACCAATTTGCTATCAAGCATAAGATTCATTGGGCGGGATATGCAAATTGTATATTCCCGCTTTTCCTTTATAAACGCTAACTGAGGACGGAATCTAACTTGGCATCTCATGTTACTTGAGTATAATGTATGCTAAATGCAATACTTAAGGATCACCATGGCTATCGAACACAAAACACGCACCCAATTAGTAGCAGAAGCAATTCGTGAAAAAATATTAACCGGTGAAATTAAAGCTGGTGATCCACTGCGTCAAGCTGCACTTGCTGCTGAGCTTAATGTAAGCCGAATACCTGTTCGTGAG
Organism: Pseudoalteromonas sp. QJM3NY_12; assembly: GCF_056173165.1. Next base: position 425,389 of record NZ_JBWBUF010000002.1, on the reverse strand, counting down.
GCACTGCTTCAGCTCGAAGCTGAAGGGCTTGTAAATTTTGAAGCGCATAAAGGAGCTACGGCAACAGAGCTTTCAGCATCACAAATTGATGAAATCTTTGATTTAAGGGCATTACTTGAGGCTGAGCTGCTAAGTCACTCAATAGAAGGTTTAACAGATCAAGATTTAATTGATGCTGAGCTTATCTTAACTGAGCTAGAAAGCGCCATGGATGCAGGTGATACCCACCTAGCAACGGGCGATTTAAACAGCCGTTTTCATGGTAAGTTGTATTCACGCGCACAACGCCCACAAACTCGTGAACTAGTTGATATGTATAGTAAAAATTCAGAGCGTTATGTGCGCATGCATATTTTACTAGCGGGTGGTTTAACCACAGCACCAGAAGAGCACCGTATATTGTTAAATCACTGTCGTGCAAAGAACACTAAAAAAGCGTGTGACTTTTTGAAAAAGCATATCTTAGGCGCCAAAAACGACATTAAAAAGCTATTACTTAAAATAGAAGACGAAAAAAGGTAGTGTTAAATAAGCCACATTTTTTATCATGTGCTCAGCTTGCTGCCCGTAGGCAAATAAGAATGCTATATTTATGTTGTCTTTAACTTACCTCGATTAGTTTGCTTAATGCGATGTTAGCTAACTGAACAAGGTCCCATCAACTTTTCTGTATTATTAAGTGGGTATGTAAAAAATACTTTAGCTAGATAGGGTAAAAAACTCAGAAGTGCAAAGCTTAGTCTTACGCTATATTTGAATAAACGATATATCTGATTTTCTTTTATGCTCAAGTATGATTATTTAATAAGGTCAGTGCAATCACCGCAAGAGCAGCTTATCTATAGCTACAAAAACGCTCCGTAAAAACGGAGCTTTTGCTTGTCAATTTTTGAAAATTCAGTCTATTAAACCCAGACCCTCGAGTCGTTCTTTTGCTAAGGCATACCTTGTGTGTACATCATCAATTTGCTGTTGATTTAACTTTTTACCAAAAGTACGAAGCCCGCCAGTTACATCATTATGATGAATGCCAAATGCAAACTTAAGGTATTCTAAAAGTAACGGTTGTGCATCAAGGTAAGATATAGAATTCATAGCTTGAGAAATTTTGTTTGCCTCGGCCCACTCACCTTTATTCACGTATTCCTGCATAGTGACACTCGCTTTTGGAAATATACAGCCAACGCCTGTAATTCCACCGCATGCGCCAGCGAGTCCTGCATGTATAGTTACCGTATCTACACCTGCGAGTACTTTTATGTCCTTATTTTCTAGCACCATCGTTTCAATGACAGATACATCTATGGTGGATATTTTAAGCGCCGTAACTTCAGGTAAAGCGGCAAGCTTTGTTAGAAGGTCAGTTGAAAGTGGATGATAGCCAGCGGCGTCCGGGTTGTTATAAGGCATTATTGTAATACCGGCCTCTTTTGCAGCTGTGGCAGAAAGGGAATAATACGCATACATTTCCTCATCAGAAGGCGTGTATTTGGTTTTTGGTGGCATCACCATTACGGTGTCCACGCCAACAGTTGCTAGCTCTGTAACAATTTTGGCCAGCTCTTCTTTGGTTTCTGCGGCTGCGCCACTAATCAATGGAACATTGTATTCTTTAGCAACACTTGAGAGAGCTTTTAGTAAAGAAAGACGCTGTTCGGAGCTTAGGTAGCTGTTCTCACCAAGAGTACCAGAGCCAACAAGGCCTCCCATACGAGTTCCACCTTTGCCTTGCACCTTTAAAATATCTGCAGCGTATTTTTTCGTTGCATCAAGGTCAATTGCAACGGTTCCAGACTCTGTTTCTTTGAGCCATGTAAATACGGCTGGCATAACTGTGTATCGCCAATCTTTACAGTTTGTTTCCATTATATTTCCTCTAATAAGCAATATTGTATACATTATACATTTCGATTGTATCAGTAAAATTAACTTCGGCAAGTCTAAGAACTAAATTAAAAGGGTATCGTATATGTAAATTATACAGGGGCATGCAAAGGCGAGTAACGCTAACTATATAAAGTGGGGTTAATCATTTAACTATCTTCACGAACTATAGTTTGCTTCTTAATAACCTGAACTCTGGATTATAAACCTACCCCAAGTAGCTATTCTTAGCGTTAACTGAGTTTAATCTACTTGCAATAGGCTAACTATTGCAAGTAATTTCGCTTAGTACCCACTGAAAATCTCTGGCTAGAGAAAATAAACATAAATATCACTTTGATTCAAAATATTAGTAAATCTCTTAACCAGAGTTCAGGTTAAATACTTCAGCTCATGTATTAAATTACGATACTTAATAAAGCTTCCTTTAGTTACAAACTTGCAGAGCAATTGACTTTGTTTAATTTGTATTTAAATTTTAACTAAAAATTATCATATATTTAATATTGTATACAATATGTAATTTATGTATATTTTACGTCGAGGTTAGTCTCACAATAAAAATCTACAGGACCAAGGAATTCTTACATGATTACAAATAATAAAAAACAAACTCGAGGCGTGGGTGCTAGAACTCTGCTGGCAACTGCGGTAACAGCAGCATTATTAATTGCACCAGCGGCACACGCTGTTGATGGCAGTAGTATTGTTAAAGGTCATATTGTTGCGCAATCGGGGAATGATTTAACCGGCGCAACTATTACACTTAAGCACAAAAGCAAAGGGTTGGTTTACACCATTACCAGTAACGCCGAGGGTGATTACTTATTAAGAAACGTACCTGTAGGTACATACGATGTAACTATTGTAAAAGACGGTTATCAAGCAATGACTGAAGAAAATGTTGCGGTAACTATTGGCCAATCAATAATACTTGATGTACAACTTTATAAAGCTGGTATTGATATAGAGCGTATTGCGGTAGCAGGTTCGGCAATTCGTCGTGTAGATATGGCATCTTCCACCTCTGGCTTAACGTTTAGTGATGCTGAACTTAAAGCAATGCCGGTAAATACTGGTTTTGAGAGTATTGCGTTACTAGCGCCAGGTACTGCAGCTCCTGGTGGTTCTAATTTCAAAGGAGCCTCTAGTTTTGGTGGCTCATCAGCCGCTGAGAATGGCTACTATTTTAATGGCTTGAATGTAACCAGTATTCGCACAGGGTTAGGTTCAATTCGTCTTCCATGGGAGGCTATTTCGCAAACTCAAGTTAAAACGGGTGGTGTTAGCCCTGAATTTGGAGGGGCATTAGGCGGTATTGTAAACGCTGTATCTAAATCAGGCGATAATGATTTTAAACTTGGTGCAGAGGTGCGCTGGGATCCTGATAGTCTTCGTAATCAGCATGATTCAATATTTCAAGATAGTGGCACCATCAGTACCAACACTAAGCAAAGTAGTTACGATTTTAAAGAAGTACAGTTATGGGCGAGCGGTGCGCTTATTGAAGATACGCTGTTCTTCTATGGCTTATTTGCTCCACGCAGAGAAGAGTCTAGCAGCGCTGGGCAAACCACGTTCTCTGATTTTGAGCGTGATGAAGATCGTTGGTTCACGAAAGTGGATTGGTTTATTAATGAAGATCACTCTATTGGTTTCTCTGCAATGAACAATAAACGTACTTGGACTGACAAAACGTTTGCTTATAATTGGAAAGATAATGTTGTGGGTGATCAGCAAGGGGTAGATGCACCAGGTGAAGATGGCGGTAATGTTTATAGTATTAACTACAATGGCTATCTGACAGATACTTTTTCAGTGTCAGCCGTTGTTGGCCGTGTTACTGAGAATGTTGAGAACGTGGTAGCGTCTCCAAACCCAGGTGTATGGGATGAAAGAAATGGTTTTGTTACGTTAAGCCAGCACACTAATTCAGGAATAACAGAAGAAGAGTACATCCGAGACCAAGCTCGCATTGATTTTAACTGGGATTTGGATATGCATTCAATCCAATTTGGTATTGATTACACTAACGTGAAGGTCGATTTTTTTGAAGGTCAAAATGGTATTGGGGATGCTAAAGGCTGGTGGACAGTAAAAACGGCCGGTGAAAACGATGTATCGGGCGCTACACTAGGTACTGACTTTATCGAAAGAAGGATTCGTAGCCGTGAGGTCGATTCTGCTACCACTTCATTAGCGTTTTACATTAATGATTCATGGCAAGCTACTGATAATTTAGTGCTTAATATGGGTTTGCGTTATAGCCAGTTCGAAAACACTGTTTCAGATGGTCGGGCTTTTGTTGATATAGATAATCAAATCGCGCCACGTATACAAGCAATTTATGACGTTAATGGTGATGGTAGTGCAAAAGTATTTGCAACCTTTGGGCGTTATTTTCAACCTGTCTCTGCGAACATGAATATCACCCAAGGTTCTGCATCTATTGAATGGTTTGAGTATTTCGAACTGGATCAATTAGAAGGTAGCGGTTCACCTTCTTTATTAGCTGATGGCTCACCTAGCAGAGGGGATATGTTACGTGATAGACGCTGGCGTCAGCGGGGTATTACTGAACCAGGGCTAATTGCCTCTGCTTCTTTAAAACCAATGTACAGCGATGAATTTACAATTGGTTATCAGCAAGAAGTGTTTGATACGATGTCTGCAGGTGTACGTGCTATTTACCGTGATTTAGGTCGCAGTGTTGAAGACACTGATGTAGGCCCTGTGCTTGCTAAAAAGCTTGCTGAAATGGGTATAACCGATAACGTAGGGCAAGGTTCATATTACGTACTCAATAACCCTGGTGAAGCGATTCAAATGTCGTATGACTTTGATGGTGATGGAGAAATTGATAACGTAAATTTAAGTGCTGATGAACTTGCACTTGCCGAAGCACAACGCAAATATTTGGCGCTTGAGTTTACCTTAGATGGCAATATAACTGATGACTTGCGTATCAATACTTCATATACATGGTCACATAGCTATGGTAATACCGAAGGTTTAGTTAAAACGGATAATAACCAAGCCGATCCTGGTTGGACGACCTCCTACGACTATGGTGATTTGATGGATCATGGCTATGGTAATTTACCAAATGACCACCGCCACGCTATTAAGTTTAGTGGCGCCTATAATATTACCGATTCACTGACCCTAGGTTTAGTTGCGCGAACTACATCAGGTCGTCCAAAGAGCTACTTCTCAGTTCACCCTGAAGGTGTCGATAGCTGCGAACAAGGAAGCCCATGGGATGCATGTGTTAGTAAATATTACGATCAAGCATCTCATTATGATGAAAATGGCAACCCTGCGCCACGTGGCAGTAAAGGTAATTTACCTTGGCTCACTAATATAGACATGTCATTGACGTACTACACTGACTTTTTTGGCTCAAACGTGATTTTAAAAGGCACTGTTTATAATTTGCTTAATAGCGATAGTGCGATAAATATCAACGAAGAGCGTGCTCAGTACGGTGAAAATGGCTTAAAGCTTAATCCTGATTATGGCTTAGTGACAGGACGTCAAGGTGCTCGCTATGTGTCATTGACCGCACGAATAGAGTTTTAATTTTCCCTGGTAAGAAGCTGTAAGAGCTCAACTTTAGTATCTCATGACTATGTTGGTGAATGCTAAAGTTGAGTTAATGTTTAAGCACATTCTCATCAAGAGCAACACAGCCTCGATGCTGGGCAGGCAGCTGTTTGGCATTTTTGTAGTGAGTTATTGGCACTTTTATTACAAGAAATGAAGGCACATTGCATGCAAAAATAACAAGGGATAATTATGACTCGGCTTTGTTTTCTCATTGGCAGTAGTCACAACCAGATTGGTTACACATCTATACCCTTGATATGCATATGGACGGTGAGTCATTATATATTATTTTAAATGGCTTGCATCAGACACACATATTGATTTAATTGAAAATCATCATAAAGATAGTCGTGAATATGATACTTCCGCAATCACTCGTAGCAGTTTATTTGTAGATAGTAATTAATATATTAAATGAAACTGGTAAGTTATTGTTATCAATGCAAGAAGGTATATTTACTGAGCTTGCCGTGTGTTGAACTGGCTTATTTAGCCAAACAAAATATACCTGTTCGAAAAAGTAGATAAAAAATAACAGTATTTAAATCAGTAGATACAACGTTGAGTGATTTATTTACTCATTTTGTTTACCAAAAAATTAATTAAAATGAAGGTGAATGTATGGTACTTCTAGGGTTAGGGGTTGTATTTATACTAATAGGCTTGTTGCCACTTGTTCGTTGGTTAAAATGTAAAGTTAATAAACGCCATTGGCGAGTGTGTAACATAGAACAAATAACAGCAGCGACAAATAATCAAATAACAGCGCCAGAGCTTTTACATCAGCCAACGATGCTAGTGAGTTTTCGTTTTGATGATCAAGTGTGCAGTATACTAATTGATTATAACGAAAATATGATGTGGCGTTTTAAGCAGGGTAAGCAATGCACGCTATTGGTGGATAAGCACAACCCTCATAAAGTTTACAATAACGCTTTCTTATGGCATAACTACGGCGTAGTGTGGTTGCTGGCAGGTGTAAGTTTATGTATTGCAAGCTATTATAGTGTGGTTATTAAAATATGACTGCGCTTTTAACCACTTAGTAAAGCATTAGCTATTAATGCCGACACTGTTTAGGTGCAATCCCAAAGGTTTGCTTAAATAAACGGCTAAAATGACTGGCGTTATTAAAACCAAGGTCGTAGCACACTTTACTTATAGCTTGGCCTTCTAATAAAAGCGTGCGGGCTTTTTTAAGTCTAAGTTGTTGCTGCCAAAGTGCAGGGCTTGTGCCAAAAGCGAGTTTAAATTGCTGGTAAAACTTACTACGACTCATACAAGTTATTTTGCACAAGGTGTCTATGTCGAGTGTGTCGCTTAAATGCTCTTCAATATAATGTAGTGCATCACTCACGTTACTTTTTAGGCGTAGCTTGTCACAGTTTGCCAGCAATAAATCACGGCTTTGTTGTTGTAATAAACGGGTGATCAATTCGTTTAACGATAAATCAATTAAGTAGTGTCGCTCGGCGCCTTGCTCACTAAATAAATGCACCATTCGCTCTAATAACTGCTGAGTTTGCGTATTATGTTGGGTATGCACTAAATTAGGGCTGTATTCAAACAAGGCATCACTAGCAAAGTTTTGCTGCATATTAAGTGCATTAGCCACATTGGTTATTTTATCGGTGCTGATTTCAATCGCTAAACAGGTGGTAGGTGAGTTGATAGTTGCCTGAGGAAAATCAATCAGCACCCCTTGCTCGGGCGCTAATACAAACGATTCGTGTGGTAAAAACGCTTTATGATACTGACTATTCTCAACATGCATAATTTTTTTGCCACTGAGCATGGCACAAAATAATAATTCGTTTGAATGCAGCGCCACTTTTTGCGCACTTTTATAAGTATCATAAATACTCAGTTCGCTGTTGTCGGCAGCAAAGCTCACTTTGTTTTCAATAAGTACATCAAGTTGTTGGCGTTTTTTATTTAACTGCGACGAATACATAATCAGCCTCTTTAATGATTAAATCGTTTGGACTCACAGACAATTTTTTTGGACTGCTAATCAAGTTTTTAAGCGCTTAATAGTCTAATGTCAATCAATACCGATTAAATATAAAGCAACTAGCTACATTACTCTAACAAGTTGCTGGTATTTCGGCTTAGACTTTTAGCTAACAACAACAAGAGAACACACATATGATTTACGCAAATCCAGGCACAGCAGACGCACTCATCACATTTAAACAGCAGTATGGTAACTATATTGGCGGCGAGTGGGTTGAACCCGTTAATGGTCAATACTTTGAGAATATTAGCCCTGTAAATGGCAAAGTGTTTTGTAAAATTCCCCGCTCTGACAAAGACGATATTAATTTGGCGCTTGATAAAGCGCATGCCGTAAAAACGCAGTGGGGCACAACCTCAGTGACCGAGCGCAGTAATATTTTATTAAAAATTGCCGATCGCATTGAACAAAATCTAGAGCTACTTGCAGTGGCCGAAACATGGGATAACGGTAAAGCCATTCGCGAAACCCTCGCCGCTGATATTCCACTTGCTGCGGACCACTTTCGTTACTTTGCCGGTTGCTTGCGTGCTCAAGATGGCAGTATTGGTGAAATAGACGAAACCACGGTGGCGTATCATTTTCATGAACCATTAGGTGTTGTAGGGCAAATTATTCCGTGGAACTTTCCAATTTTAATGGCTGCATGGAAGCTAGCGCCGGCACTTGCAGCAGGTAACTGTGTGGTACTTAAACCTGCTGAGCAAACACCTGCATCAATATTAGTGTTAATGGAAATTATTGGTGATTTACTACCCGGCGGAGTGCTAAACGTAGTAAATGGTTTTGGTAAAGAAGCCGGTGAAGCACTGGCAACTAATACGCGTATAGCTAAAATTGCCTTTACAGGCTCAACCCCTGTGGGTTCACATATTTTAAAATGCGCAGCTGAAAATATTATTCCTTCAACGGTAGAGCTTGGGGGGAAATCACCTAATATCTTCTTTAACGATGTTATGGAAAAAGACGACTCATACCTAGATAAAGCAATTGAGGGCGCCATTCTTGCCTACTTTAACCAAGGTGAAGTATGTACTTGTCCATCACGCTTGTTCATTCAAGAAGATATTTATGAGCAATTTATAGAACGCATTTTAAAACGTACCAAGCAAATTAAACGCGGTAACCCGCTAGACAGCGAAACCATGGTAGGTGCGCAAGCCTCTAAAGCACAGTTTGATAAAATTTTAAGTTACATTGATATTGGCAAACAAGAAGGTGCTGAAGTACTCAGTGGCGGTCATGTTGAGCAACTTAGCGATGAGCTAAATGGTGGCTATTACATTCAACCTACTTTATTAAAAGGCACTAACGATATGCGCGTGTTCCAAGAAGAAATTTTTGGCCCCGTTATTTCAATGTCGACCTTTAAAGACGAAGCCGAAGCGCTCGAATTGGCTAACAGCTCAGAATTTGGTTTAGGCGCAGGTGTATGGAGCCGTAATATGAACCGCGCTTATCACTTTGGTCGCAAAATAGAAGCCGGTCGCGTATGGACCAACTGTTACCATATGTACCCAGCACACGCTGCGTTTGGCGGTTATAAAAAGTCTGGTATAGGCCGCGAAACACACAAACTCGCGCTCGATCATTACCAACAAACTAAAAACTTATTAGTAAGTTACAGCGAAGATCCCCTTGGCTTCTTTTAATAACGCGTTTTAGTTTAAATAAACAACCTATAAGTAATGAAAGCGCTGCATTGTTGTAGCGCTTTGTTTTTTTAAAACTAATACTGATAGCATTTGATTAGTGGTTAATTATAATGATAAAGAAATGATTTATTAATGAGGCGAAATAAAACCTCAGTGAATCATGCACAAAGAGGGTAAATAGACGCTGCGTTGAAAGAGTAGGTTAAAGGTCACAGGTTCTACTGTTAAGACTAGGTTTCAGGCTGTTTGTACAAGCTCACAGCTCGTCACTCGAAGCCGGCTCATTTTCTCCTCTGTGTTTAAAAAGGCTTTAGTGAATTAATCACAAAAAGGATTATGGTGATGTTTGAAACGATTGCGATTTATTCAGGGTTAATAGCCACATTATGGATATTCATTGGTGTTTATGTAGCAAGTCGGTTTTATGAAGGTTACAGTCATTCTAAACAATTTTGTAGTGAATTAGGTGCAACAGGAAGCCCAACTGAAAAACTGTCACCACTAATTAATAATTATCCTTTAGGTTTTCTATTTTGCTTTTTTGGCTGGTATTTGGCGCGATTGGCTAATGTTTCTATATTGGTTAATATTGCTGGTTGGCTAGTTATAGTGCATGGTATTGGTACCTGGGTTGCGGGTTATTTTCCTATGGATGCTGACCCATTTACTAAACATCCAACTTTTAACTGCAAGGTACATTCTTGGGCTGGTTTTATTATGTTACTTTCGCTGGTTGTAGCACCAATATTAATAGCTATTAGTCCAACCACAGAAGTTATCTCTCTATACTTTCGTGTTTTTTCAATTGTTTCTGTTATCGCCACAGTTTATTATCTGTTTGCTATGGCTAAAGCAATAAAACTACAAAGTAACCCTGGTACCTACCAACGTATCACTTATGGTATTCAATTAAGTTGGTTAAGTGTTTTTTCAATAGTGTTAACGTAGTTTTAAACTAATCATTAACGCCTATGATTTATTTCAGCGTTAAGCTTGTCAATCTAAGAAATACATCAGCATTGTGTTGATTTTAGCTCATTATTTGGGCTTTTAAATCAAGGGAAACTTATGAATATAAACGTTATTAAATTCCGTTTTATTTTACTAAGAGGCCCATTAGGCTGGGGAATTCCTACAGCTATTTTATTTCAATTAATCATGCACCTTACAGGTGAGCAAGGTTTTTTTGATGGAATCATTTCATCTTTAATAATATTTCCTTTAGTAGGCATATTATTTGGATACCTTATGTGGCATTCGGAACATAAAAAGAACTAAATAACTGAGAGATCTACCTTAATTACTTGGTTTTTTGAAAGTTTTTAGCTGTAATTACAAGGAGGTTTGAGTGAAAATTTGCGAAACCCAAAGGTTGCTTATTCGGCAGTTTTCAATTGATGATGTGCCGGCATTAAGTAAAATTCTTAGTGACGAAGAAGTGATGAAATATTCAATTCGTGGTGTATGCGATGAAGCCGCAACTGGTGATTTTATAAAGTGGTGTTTACAATGCTACGACTCATACGGTTTGGGCCCATGGGCATTAATAGATAAAAGCAGCGACTTATTGATTGGATTTTGTGGTATTTCCCCACAAAGTGTCGCGGGTAACGAAGAGCCTAATTTAGGGTATCGATTAGCGGTCGATTTTTGGAATAAAGGTTTAGCCTGCAAAGCGGCTAAAAGTGTTTTAAAGTATGTGTTTACTCAAACTACTCATCAATCCGTCGTTGTTATTATTGAACCTGAGCATATTGCGTCATTGAGAGTAGCAAAGAAAATTGGCTTTACAGATTATAGCAATCATGAATTTTATGGTCGTGCCGTACAGTTATATCGATTAACAAAGGCGCAGTGGAGTAATCATTTTGTTAGCTAAATTGTTATCGCTCATATTTTCTATTAGATCTTCAATTAATAGGATGGATTATCATCCAGCAGGCAACTGTGAGTAATAAGCGGACGGTCAAAAATAGTGATGAATGAAGCTAGAATTCTTGGCCCTTTGGTTCAAAGCGGAAATAAAAGTAGGTTATATCAAGCTGTAACAATACTCACCTAAGGATTACGTTTTAAAAGGTATTTATGAATAAACTGACAAGGTATAAACAAGCACCCAGTGCAAAACTAATCTGGACACTCGGTCTTAACACGTTTATTGCAGTTATTATTTTATTTTGGGTAGAAATATTTATTAAGCAACCATTGTTGCATCAGTTTTTATACCTATTTGCATTTGTACTAATGAGAGTATTTTCACAGTGGTACATTACAAACAAAGAGCAATCTCAGGCAATCGAAATTATAGATGGTGAATTTGAGCTACTAAATATAAAGATTAAAATATCAGAGCTTGAAGAGATTTTGTACTGCCAAACTAAGCGTTTTGAACATATTTTAAGATTTAGATTTACTAACGCCACATACCAAGATATTGAAATAACTGCACCAGATTTAATTGACGACCTTCGTTTTTACTATTTTATGGTGGATAATAGCTTGCCAGTAAAAATGACAGACGACAAAGGACGTTTTTTTGAGGAAAGTTAATTGCGCAGCCTGGGGCAAGCAAGTTTTAAAGTTTTTGATGATAGCAAGTGTGATCTTTAGTGGATATTTACATGCGGACTCATTTGAAGGATGCTATTCAAAGGTGGAAAAAATACTGTCTGCGACCCCTATGCTCAACGAAGATGGAAGCGATAGTAATGAACGTTTTAAATTAAAGACGAGTTATATAAACGTATTTAAAAAAGACGATAAGTATTTTGCAGAAGGCCTTGTATGGGGTTTTAACTTTCATATTTGTACTGTCATGGCCCCGCTGGAAGGAGTAACTAAGCCATTACCTTTAACACTTGAGGGTAAAAAACTGGTGTTTGAAGAACAGGAACCTGAATATAATATTAACTGTGAGCTTGAGCTAGCGTTTGATGAGAAAGGTCTAAGTATAAAGGATGAAAACGGCCATTGCTCCAATTATATGTTTTACTGTGGAGTACATGCAAGTCTTCGTGACATTCACTTGGTTAAATCGACAAAAGGATGTGATTAACTAAGTTAGTATATTATTTGACATAACGGTACAGCTCACAAAGTCTTACATCTGCTGTTTTTTATTATTTTCTGGCGTTACCTTATATTAGCAGCGTGGGCGTGGGCGTTGGTTTGCTTAGCTTATACGCACTATGGTTTTTAATAAGTAATTATTTAGCACTTCTAAGTTTATCGTTTTATGGTTTTTTAGCGCAGTATGTTGAGTTGATATATTGGGTGAAACAGATTGCATTTTATGTCATGCCACATGGTTTTGATAATTTGTTATTTGGCGTTCTAGCCTTTATTTACTTTCCTATGCCAATTTTAATAAGTTTAGTGACTGGCTGGTGGGCATTTACAAAGGCGGCGTAGCTGAAAGTTGCTGAAGAAACTACAACGGTATATATTTTAACTTTTGGACTATTTTAAAGTTTTTAGTGTCTTGTCCTAAGTGTGTAAACACATTTCAGGACAAGGCAAACATAAAGACAAAAATTGTTAACCTTACTTTATTGAGCCCTTTATTAATTAGGCCTACCATGAGCACGGCCGAATTATCGCTTACTCCTCAAATCCCAGAGCAATGACGCAGTGTTACTGAGCGTGAGAAGTGGCTGCGATGGGTAAAATACCAAGACTTTAATGCGACAAAGAGTGTTTATAAAACACAGGTTCTTGTTTTTGTGCCGCCACAGTGTGCAAGTGCGTGTCTTGACGCCATTGATGTATTTAAGCAATTTACAAATACTCAGTTATTTGGCGCGCCAAGTAGTGCTGACTCACTGTATATGGATGTTCGATTAGCCGAGTTACCCTCAGGGTTAGGTAAAGTGATAGTTCCTAATAAAGTGTATGTTAATAGAGCAAGAGGAAAGGGCGATTACTACAAACCTGATATTGCCTATAACGATATTGATTGGACAACCGATAAGCTATTAGAAAAAATTAAACTGTTATAAAAAAAGCCGCTTGTTGTAACAAGCGGCTTAACTTTCTAACTAGGGGATAATTTAAAACGTATAACGGGCGCCAATTGCGTAGCGTGGACCATACTGGCGAGCAAATAAGAACTGCTCTTCGTAACGGCCATACCCTTGCTCGGTTTCATTATTAAGGTTAATACCTTCAAAGAATACCGTCACATTTTCATTAACGTCATAATTTACGCTCATATCCCATTGACCATATGATTTGGCGTATTGTGGTGGTGCATCAGCAGAGCCTTGCGCTTGGCCTACACCAATTAAATATGCATCACGCCAAGCGTAAGTTACTTTTACAGATAAACCTTCTTTTTCGTAAAACGCTTGGAAGTTAGCTGAATCACTTAATCCTGTTAATGGAGCTTGTTGGTCTAGGCTGTCTGTATCAAATTCAACATCGCCGTCAACAAACGTTGCATTTACACCGACCCCAAAGCCTGTCTCACCAATTAAGTGTTGTACTGCTACTTCAAAACCATCGACTGATTTACTATCGGTATTTTGTGGTTGGCTAATATTCCAAGTAATAAGTGGATCATTACTATTTGGTTCAATTTGGCCGTTTGCATTGCCATCACCATTAGCAAGCATTTGTGCAAAGATAGCATCGCTTGTTGCTTGATCACCACGAGCTTCAATATCACTAACCGCTTGTAAATAGCGTGGGCCATTTAAAATATCATGTAAGCCTTCAATGGTGGTTGGAGTAATGGTGGTTTGAATAAAGTTATCAACGTCCTTTTTAAAGTAACCTACTGATGCATAGCTGCCTTCTGAATAGTAATACTCTAATGATAGGTCAAGGTTTGTTGATTCAAATGGCAGTAACCCTGTATTACCTTGGCTACCTACTCGTGCCCCCGGTTTTGGACTGCCTGTAAGGCTACGACCACCGGCTAAATCGCCCAATGGCGCGCGCGACATAGTTTTACCCCATGATACGCGAGCAACTAAGTCATCGGTTACGTCAACACTTAGGTCGATTGATGGTAGTAAAATATCGTAACTTCCTTCTTGAACTAAGAAGTTGTCATCGCCGCCAGCTTCATATTGAGTGATCCACTCTGAAGCACTTATCCAATTTACTTGTTGCTCAACGCGTTGACGAACAGAGCTACTTACATCGGTTTCTTCATAACGAAGACCTGCATTTACTTTTATGTAGTAATTGCTAACTTCAAATTCCCAACGTGATTGAACATAAATACTGTTGGTAATTTCTTCAACAGCGCTTTGACTGTCAATACCATCAAGATAGGCATTAGGCGCATAGGCATCGCCACCGGTTACATCAGCAGTAAGGTATGCCATTTGTCTTGCTACAGCTTCATCAAAATCAAAGCTATAATAATAGTTAGGTTGTAAATTGTTACCACCACCAGCAAATTGGTCTAATAGTCCTGAAGTGTTATTAAGGGTAAACATACCATCAGGGAATATCTCGGTGTAAGAAGGGTTAAAACCAGGGCCGCCAACTAAGCCACTCCATGCTTCATAACCACCGGTATTTTGTTCTGTACGCGAACCACCAAACTTCACTTCAATTAAACCAATGTCAAAACTATCGTTTATCCATGTTGTATGTAATTGCAGCTGCTCAATATTTGATTCTCCAGGTGAATGAATAAACTGGCTAAAGTTTGAATCAATTTCACCAGGGCTTAATACGCTAGTACCGTTTTTCCAGTTAACTTGCGCATGTGGAATTTCACCAGTGCGGTAATCATAAATTTTATTTACAAGCTGATCAGAACCTAAAATAACTTGCCCATCACTACCCAGACCTTTGTCTGCGCCGTTATCTGTCTCGTTTTTAGAGTCGTGGTAGTCAAGCTCAACTTGCCATGTTTCATTAATTTGCCAATCTAAATTTAAGCCAATAGAACGAGCCTTAACTTCAGTGGTATTTTTACTAGAGGTAAATGATGCATCGTTACCACTTATATCTGCATAAATAGCTGTGCCATTCTCGTCTAACTCGTAGCCGTTAATGTTACTACCAAAGTCGTTCCAAATACCCCAGCCGAGAGTTTCTGAGCCTGTTGTAGCCTCACTTGCTGTATAATCAAGGGTTGCTACAAAATTATCTGTGGGTGCAAATTGCAGTGTGATTTGCCCATTAGTACGCTCGCGTTGTAAATCTTCAATTGCGTAGTTCATGTCTTTTGCAAAAAAGTGATTACCTACACGATTTCCTTGCGCATCTACTGCGCGTGGATCAATAAAATCACCTTCAGCAAGAGTAGGTAGGTCTACATTTGCTTGCCAACCTTGAATATTGGCGCTTTGTTTTTGAAAGTCGCGTTCTTGATGCGAAAAAGAAAAACCAATACCAAACATTTCATCGCTAAAGGTATTACTATAAATAGCCGATACTTCCGGAGTTACATCGCTACCCGCTTCATTTGATGAATCATGAATAGCTTTAGCTGTTGCCGAAAAATGCTGGCCAGGTCTTTGTAAAGGTCGAGTTGTTGAAATGTTAACCGTCGCACCTAAGCCACCACTGGGCACATCAGCACGAGCAGTTTTAAATACTTCTAAGGCACTAACACCTTCTGAGGCAATGTTTTCCAGATTATACGAACGTGAGTTACCCGTTCCAGGCATTTGGCGACCATTAAGTGTTACCAAATTAAATGAAGGGCCAAAACCACGTACGGTAATTTGGCTTCCTTCGCCGTTTGCGCGACTCACCGACACACCCGTAATACGTTGCAGTGACTCTGCTAAGTTAGTGTCAGGAAATTTACCCATTTCTTCAGCAGAAATAGCATCGACTACCCCTGATGCATCGCGTTTCATATCCATAGAGCGGATAAGTGAACCGCGAATACCTTTAACTTGTATTACTTCAATTTCAGGTTCCACAGTATTTTGTTCTGCTGCATGGGCGATATTCAGCGTGCTTGCAGCGATGATAAGTGACACAGAAGCCGCTAGTGGGCTTTTTTTAAACTTATTTGTGTTCATAATTGCTCTGCTTTTACTTAATTTATTACGGTAAGTAGGTACTTGTAATTCACTACCTACCACTGAATTAGGGATTACGGGTTAGCGATAATCACGTTGTCTATACGGTAAACAGCGCCTTCACCTGTCCCCCACGCTGGAAACATCATAAGTACATTGATATCGCTAATGTCTAAACCGGCAGCAAACAGTGACTGTAATGTAAATGTGTAGGTTTGCCATTGGCCATTAATGGGTACTTCCCCCTCAACGCTTTGTGAAAGAGGAAGCTCTACCGCTGTTGCTGCGCCTGTTGACTCAATTTTAAATGTCCATACAGCGTCAGGATTATTTGGCGGGGTTACCACTTTCATTTCAAACTGCACAACGCCATTAGCTAGTATTGCTGATGCATCGAAAGAGATACCGTCGTCGGCTAAAAAGCCCATTACCGTTGGCGCAGAGCCAATAACAAATTCAGCTACAGTACCGTGATCAGCATCGTCAATTTCTTCTGTTGGGGTAGAGCCGCCACAACAGTCCCAAATGCTCCACATATCTGCGGCAGTATTTTGGAAAATAGTGATTTCATCGCCTGCTGATGCACTAGGATCGTACATCTTAGCGTTATCAACACGGTAAACCGCACCTTCACCTGTGCCCCATGCTGGGAATATCATTACTACGTCAATGGCACTTACATCTAAACCTGCGCCCGCTAAGTCAGCGAATGTAAAAGTGTAAGTTTTCCAATCACCTACAATAGGTGCATCGCCAGCATCTGTTAATGGTAATTCTACCGCGGTATCACCCTCATTAGATTCTATTTTCATTAACCAAGTGGCATCTGGGTTATTTGGGTTTGACATCACTTTCACATCAAACTGTAGTAAACCATTTTCTAAAATGCTGGTTGCATCAAATGGAGTACCGCTACCACCAGCAGATGAACGAGTATTAAAGCCCATTACAGTGGGGGCTTCGCCAATAGTGAATTCTGCGGTTAAGCCGTGTTCTGCATCGTCCATAACTTCTGTTGGAGTAGAGCCGCCACAACAATCCCACATCGGCCAATCTAAGTTTTGTCCATCTGTAAATAAGTCTACTGATGGTGATTCACCTACATCGCCCTCAATAGCCACGTTGGTAATTAAATATTCAGCGCCTTCGCCAGTTTGCCATGCTGGGAATACCATTAATACATCAATGGCACTTAAATCTAAGCCTCTTTCTTGTAGTAGAGAAAGCGGAAATGTATAGGTTTGCCATTGGCCTGTAACCGGTGTTACGCCTTCAACACTATCGCTAAGCGCTACATCGCCTGTATTAGGTCCGCCATCACCCGCTTCGGCTTTTAATAGCCAAGTTGTCGAAGATGTTGGCGGCGTTACTACTTTCATATCAAAAGTTAATCGACCATTTAGATCAAGAAGGAGTGATGCGTCAAATGGAGATGAGGTGCCGGTAAAATCATCTGGGAAGTGACCACCACGAGTTGAAAAACCTAAAACAGTACCGTTATTATCGTTAATGTTAAACTTAATAGCGTCACCTTTTTCAGCATCGGTTATAGTTTCTGGTGTGGTTCCACCGCAACAATCCCATGCGATCCAGTTGGCGTTTAATGTGCCATTGAATATATCAAGGTTTCTTGCAATGCCATCACTTGGTGGAGTAGGTACAGGGGCTTTACCTTCAACAAGTGCATCATCTAGGCTATCGTAACCTGGGCGCACAGTTTCACAACCTTTACCTGTGTCAGTATTTGCAGCGCATTGATAAACCCGTACGTAATCAACCTCAAAGCTTTGACCTTCTGCAAATGCTGCAGCGTCAACACCTAAGTTGTTTACATTTTCAGGCCAGTCACCACCAACGGCGTTATTTAAAATAAGGTAAAAATCTTTATCAAATGGGGCATTATCCCAGTGAGTGGTAAGTTCGCCATTACCTTGTTCAAAGTATTCAGCAAACCAGCCTTTATGTTTAAGGCCAACAGCCTCATCTTTAGAGTTGTAACGAACTTCAGAGCGACGTTGTGTGGCATATAAGTAGCCATCTACGTACCAGCGAATTTCGCCTTCTTGCCATTCAATAGCGTAGGTGTGGAAGTCATCTGCGGGATTCATTCCCTCAGGCAGAGTATAAGCTTTGCCTGAGCTTGAGTTATTTGGCCACTCGCGACCATAGTGAAGTGTGCCATGAATATTTGCTTCAACGGTGCCATCTTCAGCGACTGTTTTTAAATTTACCGCTTCTAAAATATCAATTTCGCCAGAGCGCGGCCAAGTGCCATATACTTCGTCGGTTGGCATCATCCAAAATGCAGGCCAGCTACCTTGACCTGACGGTAGTTTTGCACGCATTTCAAAGCGACCATAAGTAAAGTCAGCGTTGTAACGGGTATTTAAACGGGCTGACGTGTATGGTTTTTCTGCACCTTCTTCAGCAGGTAGGGCGACTATATTTAGTACACCGTCTTTAATAAAGGCATTTTGTTCACTGTCGGTGTAACATTGTTTTTCGTTATTACCACCGCCGGCGCAGTTTAATTCAAAGTTCCACTTATTTGTATCAATGCTTGTGCCATCAAATTCATCACTCCAAACCATTTGCCAATCTGAAACTGGCTGGGCAGGATCTACTTTTTCAAAATTGGATGTTGTCGCAGCATCGCCGCCACAGCCAGCCAAAGACGCTAATGATATAGCAGCCAAAAGGCGAGTAATGCGTGTTGTTTCAATGTTCATAACTGAACCCCGTTCAACTGATTATTGTCAGAATATAGTGTATTTGTTGATTTTGTCATTTTGTAAGCGCTTACATTTTTATGTGTGGTAAATGTAAGCGCTTACAAATGATATGGGGGATTTCAAATTTGGTCAAGAATTTGTTTATTTAATTTACAATTGGTTTACTTTAAATAAGCTGCTTTTGTTAATGTAGCAGCTCAAAAGCTTAGATAATGTAACAAACTAAGCTGAAATAGGCCCATTTCTCTGCTTAGTTTAGGCTAGTTGCTACTTTTTAAATGGTAACGTTAACAAATACCACAAGGACGCGTTTTGTTTTGGGTCGGGATATTGGGCTAAGCCGATGTTTAGTTTATTATCTGATAATGTGGCGCTGGTTTTGTAGCTGCCAAAAAGTCTATCCCACCAAGTTACGCTAAAGCCAAAGTTACTATTTGTTTCTTCGGGATTTTGGCTATGATGAATACGATGCAGTATTTGAGTCATTAAGATAAGCCGAAGTGGTTTTTCTATTGCATTGTGTAAACGTATATTGGCGTGGTTAAATAGCGCTAATCCATTAAGTGCAATTTCAAATATTAATACTGCAATAGCAGGTACACCCAAAGCGGTAACGGCAATCAATTTTATAAGTATGCTGAGTACAATTTCGATAGGGTGAAAACGCAAACCTGTGCTGGTATCTACATGCGCATCGGCGTGGTGCACACGATGCAAACGCCACAAAATTGGCACGTTATGAAATAACCTATGCTGCCAATATATAAGTATATCAAGCAGTAGCATGCTTAAAATAATAGCAACACTACTTGGTGTGGCTATTTGATTAAATAAACCGATACCGTGCTCTTGGTTATAAAGCGCTACGGCAGTTAAGCCTATGGGTACACTTAAGCGAGCAATTAGTGATGAAGCAAACACCAGTCCAAAATTAGCGAACCATCGGGTGTTACTTTTTATAGGCGATTTACGCGCAGGCATACGCGATTCTAGCAGCATCATAATAACCAAAATGCTAAAAAAAAACCCTAAACGCCACCAAATTTCATTACTCATTGGCTTGTGTAACCTCATCAGCTTCTTGGAGTTTTAACGTGTTATATCCTCCATGTATACGTGTAAAAATAGTAATAGCGCACGCAGTGGCAAAAATACTCGCCATTATGGCAAAGTGCTGCGGCCAAATACAAAAGGCAATAAACAGCGCTATGGTTTCTGTGCCTTCGGTTAAACCATTTAAATAGTAAAAACTTTTGTATTTAAACTGGGGTTTTTCGAGCTTAAATTTTTCGGCGGCTATGGCAAAGGCTAAAAAGCTTGAGCCTGTGCCTATAAAGGTGGCCAGTAATACGCTACCTGCAATGGCGTTTTGCTCGGGGTTTACCAAAATAAAGCCAAGCGGAATTGCCGCGTAAAATAAAAAATCGAGGGTAATATCTAAAAAACCGCCAGCGCTTGAACTTAAATTTGCATGGCGTGCCAATGCGCCATCTAGCCCATCTAAAATACGATTTAAAGCAATAGCCGTTAACGCTGCGTACCACATTTCATACGCAATTAATGGCACTGCTAATAGCCCTATTAGAAAGCCTGCCACAGTAAGTTGGTCGGGCGTTATGCCGCGCTTGTGCATTAACGCTACAACGGGGGTTAACAGTGGCTTTATTATTGGGGTGATGTATTTGTCTAACATGCTTGGTGCCTTGTACTTTTTGTGCGTTTATTTGGCTAAATTTAAGGTGATCAGTTTGCCGTTTGCGGCCTCTGCATCGCTATGATCGTGGGTTACCATAATAGCGGGCAATTTATGCTCGCGTATTTGGCTAAATACTAGCTCGCGCGTATCTACTCTTAATTGGGTGTCGAGCTTGCTAAAGGGCTCATCAAGTAAAATAGCTTTTGGCTCGCTTAATAGCATACGCAATAAAGCAACGCGGGCTTGTTGTCCACCAGAGAGGTTGTCGGGGTGGCGATTAGCCATGCCTTTTAATCCTACCTGTTCAAGGGCGTGCTCTATTTTTTCAAGGCGCCGTTTTTTATTGCCTTTAGGCATAGCAAAGGCAATGTTACCGCTTACCGATAAATGCGAAAATAATAACGCATCTTGATAAAGCACGCCTATGTGGCGTAAATGTGCGGGTAAGTTATTAATGTTTTTACCGTTAAGCCACACTTCGCCGTTTGCGCTAAAACCACTGGGTAATGTACCCGTAAGCCAATTTAAAAAGCTTGATTTACCACTGCCTGATGGCCCCATAATAGTGAGTATTTCGCCGCCTTTTACCTGCTCGTTTAAGCTTAGTAATTGCTCGTGTTGACGATAAAGCTCACAATTTTTAATCTCTAAAGATGACTGCATTAAAAACCTTTTAATTTATGGGTTAGCGATGTGCGCTTTTAAAAAAGTACTTAGGTAACACCCACGCCAGTATAAAGCCAATGAGTGGTAATGCCATTTGCATAATGGCATACACTGCACTGGTGCGCCTACTTGCGCCATTAGCAAGGGTGACCGCTTCGGTTGTTATGGTTGCTATGCGCCCGCCACCGGCTAAAAGTGTAGGCAAATATTGGCCAAAGCTAATGGCCAAACCAAGTGCGGTCGCAATTAAAATAGGGGCAAATAACTGGGGTAATTTTACTTGTAAAAACACTTTGCAGGGTGTTGCGCCAAGGCTTGCTGCTACATGAGCAAAGCGAGGATCTAATCGCCTATAACTGCTCGCAAGCGATAAAAACACATACGGCAGTACAAATAATAAATGGGTAAATACCACATTAAAAAACGCGGCCTGGTTATTTACTAATTGTTGCAGCCACACTAGGCCAAATAAAAACGCAATACTTGGTACAAGCAACGGTAAATAAATAATTAAGCTGGTAAAGCGCGACATGGGTTTTGCACTTAACTGCTCTGACTCTAAGCACAAAAGGGTAATAATAATGGCAAATAACGTAGTAACTAGCCCTATAGCAAGGGTATTATAAAGCGGGCTTTGCATTTGCATTAGCGCACTTTTAAAGTGAAGTAGCGTGAGCTGATCGGGCAATGCCGCCGGAAAACGCCAAAATCCGGCAACCGACCACATAATTAAGCCAATTAACGAGAGCAAAATAAAGCCAATTACAAATACTGTTAATGCGGTCGTTATTTTTTGCCAATAAACACCGCCATATTCTCGCTCGCCATTGGTTAGTAAATCACTAAATAATGCTTTTATAGTTTTTTCGCCGCCAAGCCAAAGAGCTAGTAACCCCCCAGTAAGTACAAGCTGCAATAATGCCCCCGCAGAGGCTTTAATACGCAGGTTTAAATCTACGTCGTTAAACCAATGCATAATGGCTACAGCCAATGTGGGTGGAGTATTTGGCCCCAAAATAAGTGGCATTTCTACACTTGCGCTGGCATAAGCCAATACGGCTAAAATCGGTAGGCGCAGTAATGGGTAAAGGCTTGGCAGAATCACTTTAAAAAAAGCAGTCATAGGGCAGTAGCCTAAATTAAGCGCTACTTTATGTTGTTGGCGCAGTTTTTTGCCAAGCTCAGGTTGGGCAAGCACACCTAGCGCCATTAACAGTAAAAAAGGCAGCTCTTTAAGGGTTAAGCCTAAAATTATACTTATACCAAACGCGTCATGCGGAAACATGCCGTTAGGGGCAAGTTCCCATCCACTAAACCAAGGCGATACTAAACGCGAGATCATACCCGAAGGAGCAATTAAAAAACCAACGGCTATAGCGGCTGCTGCGTGGGGGATTACGAGTATGGGACTTAGTAAACGCTGAATACGGTTAAGCCAAGGGCTATTAAAAAATGCCGCTAAAATCATTAACGTAATGATAAAGGCAAGTAAGGTGCTTATTAATCCGCTGCTAACACTTAGCATAACCATGTGTGTTAGGCCGGGTGTTTGCACAAGCATAGTAAAGCCATGTAGGCCAAGTGTTGTATGCTCAAGTACTGGTGCATAACCAAAAGCGGGCAATAGCACGCTAATTAGGCCACCTATTACCGGTAAAATTAGCAATGCCAGTAAAAAATGTGGGCTTAATTTAACTAATTTACTAAACATATCGGCGCTTTTGTGTGGTTTAAGTGTTGAGCTCGCTGCTAACTTATTTGAAACAACACTCATTGGCTTACTCCAAAACGCGCTTGCCAACCTTGCATAATAGCGTTTACCCAGCTTGGGTGTGGCTCGCTAAGCGTGCGTTTAATGCTATTTAAGGGTAATGCGCTTGGATGCGGTTCCACCGTTTTAAACAAGGCTTGCTGCTTTTGGCTCAATGTAGATTGAATCAATACGCTTTTATCCCCCCAAACTGAAGGTTTTTGCTTATGTGCTTGCGCCTTTGGACTTAATAAAAAATTAGCCACTAATTGCGCACTTTGTGCATGGCTTGCATTATAAGGTATGGCTACAAAGTGGGTGTTACTTAAACTGCCATCTTGCATAGCATAACTGCGAATACTTTTTGGTAAATCATAACGTTTAACGGCGGCGGGTACTTCGGGCGCTGAAAACGTAAACGCTATGCTTAGCTCGGTGTCGCCTACTAAGCGGCGCATTTGTGCACCACCTTGCATAAAGTGTTTACCGCCGCGCCAAAGTGTTGGGTGCAGCTTATTTAAAAAGTTCCATAACGGGTTTAATATTTGAGCTGTGTTTTGTGCAGTAGCTGGCTGATTTAACTGCGCTTTAAGTGAGTCATCGCTTTGTTGATGTAGCATAACAAGCGCGTATTTTAAAAAGCTCATTCCTAAAAAATCAGGTGGCTTTGGGTAACTAAAGCGCCCTGGGTTTTGTGCGCTCCAGCTAAGTAATTGGTTTAGAGTTGTTGGTAGTGTGTTATTTGCAGTGCCATCTATTGCTAAGCTGTCGTAGTAAAAGGTGAGCGATGCTTGACCCCAAGGTGCTTCCATTCCATTAGTGGGTATTCCAAAATCAAAATTAACAGCGGGATTATTGCTAGGGTCGGTGTAGCTAAAATTAGGCAACTTATTAGCCCATTGTTTAAGTAATAATGAGTGCTCGCTCATGGTGGCAAAGTTAGCACCGTTTATCCAAATTAAATCTACGCTGCCTTTATCGTTATTGTTTGCTGATTTTTCAGCGAGTACGCGGCTAACGGCCTCGCTGGTGTCGCTAAGCTTTACATGCACTAACTCAATGTTATATTTAGCTTTTACTTGCTCAGCCGCCCACTGAATATAGGCATTTATTTGCGCATCGCCGCCCCATGCATAAAAATATACGCTTTGGTCTTTACCTAACTTTTCAACTTGCTGCCAACGGCTTTGTAATTGTGTACTTGCTAGGCTTTTAAAACTAATAACAAGGCAAATGCAAAAGGCGACACAGAATAAGCTGTATCGCGATAATGTTTGCCAAAATTTATTGGCGAGCATTTAAATCCCAGTTGTAGTCTAAAAACTTAACTTTCATGTTGTTATTTTTAAGTGCTTTTTGCTGAGCGGGTGTGAGCTTGAGTGCTTTAGGGTATTGCATAAAAAACTGCTGTAGCGTATTTGCGCCTTTAAAGCCTTGTTCAAAATCATCGCCGTACCACTTAAATATTGAAGACATACTTAGCGTGTTATCTTGCGCTATATTTCGAGTCATATCAGATAAAAAACGCACCGTTTGATCTTGCAATTGGCTTTCTAAATCAGTGGCTGTGT
The DNA here is from genome assembly GCF_056173165.1 of Pseudoalteromonas sp. QJM3NY_12. The sequence goes on along the minus strand of NZ_JBWBUF010000002.1, from coordinate 400,814 downwards.
AGGCTTCTTCACGTAGCGCAGGGCAGCCAATACTTGCGCAATTTACAGCAAAGTGAATACGTGGGTCGTTGTATTTACCACTGCCACGTATTAAACCATGCTCTATATCATCAAGGCTGCGAGTTTTATCAAGTAATGGCACAAACTCTTTGCTCCACGGTGAGCTAAAAAAACTGCCTAAATCTTTAATTGATTTAAGGTTTGGGTATTTTGTTAATATTAGCTCAACAGTAAAGGCGTTATATGCGTTAATTAAAAACGCCAACTGCTTAGGTTTTTCCCACGTATCAAACTCATTTTGCGTAACAGCCGATAACGAATCTAAATAGCTTTTAAGCTCGCTGTGCTTAGCTTTTATTGCTGCGTAATCAACCTCTGTGCTGTGGCCATTATTAATAGCTACAACATGGTTGTTTAATAATGTATTCCAGCTGTCGTGCATGTTTTGAGCTTTGCTTGCAAACGATGTTGCAAGCAAAGCAGACCCTAACAATAGCGCTTTAAAAGGTGATTTAAACATATTAGCCTCTGCGCCAGGCGTGGTATTTTTCCAGCAAGTTAAGTACCTTTTCAGGAGCATGAGCACGTTTCCATTCGCCCGCCACATATTTGTTACCTTCAGCCCATGTTGGGTAGCTGTGAATGGTGCCCAATATTTTATTAAGCCCTAAACCGTGTTTCATGGCTAACACAAACTCAGCAATTAAATCGCCTGCGTGTTCAGATACCACTGTAACACCGAGTATTTTGTCTTTACCTTTAGGTGTGATCACTTTGATAAAACCATTGTTAGCGCTTTCGGTGATGGCGCGATCTAGCTCTTCAAATTCAAAGCGGGTGATTTCATAGTCTATGCCTTTTTCAATCGCTTCTTGTTCATTTATGCCCACCCGTGCTACTTCAGGGTCAATAAATGTGGCCCACGGAATGACACGGTAATCCACTTTAAACTTTTTAAGGTTACCAAATAAGCCATTTACTGCTGCGTACCAGCCCTGATGAGCAGCTACGTGTGTAAACTGATACGGGCCTACAATATCGCCAGCGGCAAAAATATTAGGATAGAGTGTTTCAAGGTATTCATTTGTGACTACAGTGCGATTCGTTTCTATGCCGAGCGTTTCAAGACCATAACCTTCTAGGCGTGCGCTTCGGCCAACAGCACATAGTAGCTCATCGTATTCAATATCGATTTCGTTGTCGTTATGTTTTACCAAAATGAATTTTTTGCCATCGCGCTCTTCACAGCGCAGTGCCTGATGCGAGGTTAAAATGTTTACGCCGCTTTGCGTTAGCGCTTCGTGAGCAAATTTAGACACCTCTAAGTCTTCTTTGATCATAATGCGTTCAGACATCTCAATTTGCGTAACGCTTGAGCCTAAACGGGCAAAACTTTGTGCAAGTTCGCTACCAATTGGGCCGCCACCAAGTACAACAAGCTTTTTAGGGGCTTCTTCAAGCTCAGCAAATTTGCTCCATAACGTATCACTGGTTACATAGCCGGTTTCTTCAATACCCGGAAGTGACGGTACAAATGGGCGTGCGCCAGTGGCAATAACAATAGTGCGGGCAGTGAGTGTTTGCGTGCCGCCATCATTTAATTTAATTTCCACCGTCCACGGGTCTAATAATTTCCCGTAGCCTTTTACAACATCTACACCAAGGTTTGTGTAGCGCTCAACGCTATCGTGCGGGGCGATGTCGGCAATTACTTTATGTACACGTGCCATTACTTTTTTAAACGAAAACTGCGGTGCCATGTTTTCTAAGCCGTAGTGTTCACCGTGGCGAATTTGCTCTGCAATTTTAGCGCTTTTAATAACGGCTTTACTTGGCACACACCCGTAGTTTAAACAGTCGCCACCCATTTCGCCGGCTTCAATTAGGGTTACTTTGGCTTTAACTGCTGCTGCAATGTAGCTTGTCACTAAGCCGCCAGCACCTGCGCCAATAACAATCATGTTACGGTCAAACTTTTTAGGTTTAGTGTAATTTTTGTATACGCGACGTTTTTTTATTGCATTTATTAGGCTTTTTGCAATTAACGGGAATACCCCTAATAACGCAAACGATAAAATTAAATCCAGCGATAAAATACCCGATAAGCTCTCTATTTGCGCAAGTTGCGTACCTGCGTTTACAAATACAAAGGTACCCGCCAGCATGCCTACTTGGCTTACCCAGTAAAAAGTCCATGACTTAATAGCGGTTAAACCCATTAATAAATTAATTAAAAAGAACGGAAAAACAGGCACTAAGCGCAGCGTAAATAAGTAAAATGCGCCTTCTTTTTCAATCCCAGTATCTATAGCGGCTAAACGTTCAGGAAAGCGTTTTTTTATGGTATCGCGCAATAAATAACGTGACACTAAAAATGCCAACGTAGCACCAATGCTTGAGGCAAACGAGGCAACTAATAGACCTTGCGCCAAACCAAATAATGCACCTGCGGCTAGCGTTAAAATAGCTGCACCGGGCAGTGATAGCGCGGTCACTAATATATAAAGTAAAAAGAACCCTCCGATCACCAAAAACGGTGATTGAGCTTTGTACTGATCAAATTGCGCCATCGACCCTTTTAGCCCGTCAAGGGTAAGAAGCTGGTTTAGGTCATAAAAAAAGAATAAGCCGACACCTATCGCCGCCAGTAATAACAAACTTAATTTTTTTAACATGCTATCTCTCAAACGGTTTAAAAGTTATGGGTAAGCGTGAGCTTAGCGTTAATTGGTAATTCTGGGAACGCGAGTGTCGCGCCAAAATAACCGCCTTCAAATACAGGGCGCCAGTTTTGCTGATCGGTAATATTATTTACATCAAGCCTCAATTTAGTTGCTGAGGTAAACGCATAGCTGGTATTAACATTTAAGGTGTGCTGATCGCGAATGTATACGGTAGCCAAAAAATCCAATGGGTAGCTTTTAGTATACAGGGCAGAAAATCCAGCTTGCCACTGAGAAGTAATTGTATAGTTAGCGTTTAAGCTTAACGATTGCTCTGGGATCCCTTGTACTTGACGGTTTGAGGGAGCAAAAGCTGTATAACTTGGTGCACCAATGCTGTTACCCGCAATAATATCGGGACGCGAATTATCAAACGCATCGGCTATTTGAGCTGAGTCTTGGCCTGTCGCAGAGTTATCATAACGGGCATCAATATAACTGTAGCCTGCGCTTACCCAGTAAGGGTAAGCGTCGTAAAATACTTGGCTTTCGAATCCGGTTGTACGAATGCCAGTATTGCTACCATCGCGATTACGTAAGCTGCGGCGTTGGCTAAATACAGCAGCATCTGCATACCAGTCGCTTTGTGTTGGCGCATATTTCACGCCAAACTCGACTAAAGTATTTTCCGTAGCAAAATTTTGTGCGCTAATTGTATTGTCACCACCTAACGTATTGCCGCCGGCCATGCTGTTAGAGGTGGCTTCGTTATAACTTGCTGCCGCATAAGTGGTTAAATCGTCATTAACTGAGTAATTAACGCTCAGCTGCGCTGATTGCAGTGTATCATTTATGCTATCACTAGCCGCTATTTGACCTTGAGGCGCAATGGGGTCGCGTGCTTCTACATCATAGTAATCAACACGATAGCCAGCACTGGTGCGTAAGCTGTCAGTCCATTGTGAGTCTTGTTGAATGGCAATGCCGGTTTGCCATGAGCGTGAGTCTGTAGTGTCTGATAAATTAAAATCACCACTGCCATCATTGTTAATATCGTACTGACCACCAGGGGATACATATACACCAGAACGTAGCTCTACCAAACGTGCTTTTTGAGTATCAGTTAATGGAATGCGGCGGTTTGAAAGTGGGCCGGTTAAATCAATAGGTGTGTCGGCTTCAGTAGTAAACTGGCTGTAACCCAATACTTTATTATAACGAACATCAACAGCAAATAAGGTTTGCTGCTCATCGCTCCATTGATACGTAAGTTCAGTGCGGTTTTGTGCGGTATCGGCACCATCAATTATTTCAACAAAACTATTTTGTGCTATTTCTTCGCGCTGTAAATGTTGAAAGTAACTAATGTTTTTAATCGACATTACATCAGACAGTGCGCGCTTATAAATACTGTGAACTAAATAAGTGGTTGCTTGATTGAGATTATCAGGATCGGTAAGCACACGGCTGGTATCTATTTTGACTTGTCCTGTAGGCGATATAATAGAGCCTGCGCTAGGCACTGTGCTGCCATTCGCTTGTAACCCTTGACCAGTAATGTAAAGATTATGATCGATAAGCGCTTGGGTAGGGCGGTTTATACCGGCGTTATCGGTAAATTCTGTTTGGTACAGTTCAAAGTTAATGTCCCAACTGCTTTTATCATCCGGTAAAATTTTTAATGCCGCAAACAAGCTATCACTTTGTGTGGCTGAATAGTCATAATAACTACCCTGATCAATATGTTCATAGCTAACACGTAAGCCAATTTTATCCTCAACAATCGGTGCGTTGTAATCTACTTGGGCACTATACTTATCCCAACTGCCTGCAGACAACTTCACATTGCCTTTGCGCTGATCAGTTGACGCTGTTTTAGAGTGTAAGTTTACAAAGCCACCGTTACGTTGGCTTGAACCAAACAATACAGGTGGTGCGCCTTTAACCACATCGATTTGTTCTATCGCATTAAACGACAACGGCACACCAAAACCATTATTACCTGCTTGGCGTCGAGTACCATCTTGAAATAACTCACCTAACTGGCCGCGGATCGTCGGTAAACTTGGTGCACCAAAACCACTTGCAGCGTATGTATTAGGACTTACTGCCAGAACATCGTGCAATGTTGTTATGTTAAGTTGCTCAATTAACTCTTTAGAAATAGGGGTCACAGAGCGGGCTATGTCTTGCAAAGCTAGGTTGTCGCCAAAAGGACCGTTTACTGTGGTGTTTTTAATAGAGAGGTTTTTAGATTTAAGCGCTTGACCTGCCACCTCAATTCGCTCAATGGGTTCAGAGCTAGTTGTTTCATTAGCCTGAGCAGCTAAAGCTACATTTAATAGTGGGGCGAGGGTTAAAGCTAAATACGTGTATTTCAAATCGTGTTTCTCTATTGTTATATGTTGATGTACACAAAAGACCAAGACAGATAAAAATATCTTTCAATCAATTGCTAATATTTTTATTTTTTATCTTAGCGCTTAAATAATAGTGCTTTTATTGTAAAGAGTTTAATTTATTTGAAAATAAAAAAACGATTATACGGTCTTACTTGCCAATTAGTTTATTTATATCTTTTTTAAGGAAATTTTATGACAGATTCAATCAATACAGATGTACAAACTCGTTTGCAATGGTCGCTTTTATCGCTGCGATTAGGGGTTTTCATAGTTATGGTAATGTGGACACTGGATAAATTTGTAAATCCGGGGCATAGCGCCCGTATTTTTGAACATTTTTATGGGATCAGTGGCTCTACCGATACTATTGCTTATATTTTAGGTGCACTGCAATTATTATTAGTAATAGCATTTTTAGTCGGTTTTAAAAAACGTATTACTTACGGTGTTATTTTTATAATGCATGGACTATCAACGCTGTCTTCTTACAACCAGTACATTGATGGCTTTAATAATTTACTGTTTTTTGCAGCATGGCCGATGTGGGCTGCGTGTTTTGCGCTTTATTTATTACGCGATCAAGACGTAAAATTTACCGTTAAATAATAAGCAAAAAAAATGGTTATAAGCGTTAGCCTATAACCAATAAAGTACACAGGGAGTGTAGGAAGTTCTGTTGAGCACAGTAAGCGGTTAGCAAGCCATTTACTGTGTGTGACTAAAAGCAGTTATTGGTGCTTTAAGTTGCTTTAATAAATACGTACAACAATAAAAGCAAAGCTAATGCCAATTTTTAACAGTATGAATTTTATAGATATTTATATTGTTTGGGTTGTGGCTTTGCATAATGCAGGTAATTTTTTCTATATTGCAACGGTAAAAGTTACCTACTTTGCAATATGAAAAAATGGCACTGTTTTAGAATCCGATACAACTAAAAGCAGCGCTGATTTAAAAATCAGCGGCTACTTCAAATTCTAATCGTTCATGACTAATAGGATGGGTAAAAGCTAAATACTCGGCATGCAAATGTAGTCGGTCTGATTTTTCACCGTAGTGGGTGTCGCCCACAATGGGTGTATTTAACCCTAAGTGGTGGGCACAGTGAACACGCAATTGATGAGTACGTCCTGTTTTCGGATAGAGTTGTAAGCGGGTGGTATTATTTTTACGTTCCAGTACCTGCCATGTTGTTAATGACGGCTTCCCCGTTTTGTAACACACCATTTGCCGTGGCTTATCATCAAAATCAAGTACTAAAGGTAACTCTATAGTGCCACTCTCAGCAGCAATATTACCCGCCACTAAAGCAATATATCGTTTTTCTACACTACGCTCTATAAACTGTTTTTGCAGTGCTTTATGCACCCGTTTATTTAACGCAATCATTAACAGCCCTGAAGTCGACATGTCTAATCGGTGCACAATAAGTGGCCCCGAAGCGTGTGGGAACTGAGTTTTGATTCGCATATATACCGAGTCGTCAATATTAATGCCTGGCACAGATAAAAATTCAGCAGGTTTATTTACCACCAACAAATCATCGTCTTGATAAACAATCGTTAGATCTTTACCCTGTGCAGGGTTGACCAAGAGCGGGTTGTCTTCAACATTTAACCCCTCTAGCATATGCCCTAAAATAGGCTGGCATTTGCTATAGCACGATGGGTAATAATGTAAATGATGTCTTATTGCCGACTTAGGCGGTGCGCCCCACCAAAATTCGGCCATAGCCAGGGGCTTTAAATTATGTTTATAAGCATATTGTAATAATTTTGGCGCGGCACAATCTCCCGCGCCTGAAGGCGGTGTGTGCTCGGGCAGTTTGGCAAAAATAGCATTCAAATCGGTCACTTCGCCGTTTGCATTTAAAAACTGGTATTGAGCGAATAGCTTTTTTTGTAAATTTTTAGAGAGTACTTTACGGCGTTTTTTTAATCCGTTAATTTCATCATCTATTGTGAGTTGTGCTTGTTCAAGCGCTGCAATGCGTGTTTGCCACTGTTGCTTTAATGCTTGTAGTTGTTTTTTCTCAACAATGCTCTGCCCAGCTAATTGGTTCTTCAGTTTTTCAAACTCATCATTATTGAGTTGTTCGCCGGCGGCTTGCCGTTGCTGTTTTCGCTGTTTTCGAGTTACTTGCATCGCTTGCTGCTTGGCGATAAGTTGTTGCTCATAGTGTTGGCGAGCAGTCACTAACTGTTGCTCAATTTGTTGATAATTATCACTGTTTTGCAAGGCTGTAATTTGCGCATTGATATCGTTAATCACTTGGCTCTGCTGACTAAATTCTGCATCGTCTATATGTTTAAGTGCCACATTTGGCGTAAAATGCAGTTGCTCATCTATCCCCGCTATTTGCCCCGAATAGGCGCTAATAAAGCCTAGCTGTTGCGACTCATCTTGAACAACCAATACGCCAAACATTTTACCGGCATCAATATCATCTGTATCTAAAATAGCCTTATCTAGCTTTTTTAATTGTTGTTGTAATTGTTTTGCAGCGGCAACGGCCAGCGGATGAGGTTTATAATAAAAGGGAAACGTAAACTGCTCAGGCAGTGCAAGGTTATCTATGTTTTCATTAAAAGTGGTAAAGCAGCTAGCAGGGTTTGACATGGCAATAGTGTGATTAGCAGTTATCAGAATAATTAGTCAGAGTGTAACATAAGCAGCGCTGTGCCACTAAGCATGCCTGGCATTACTAACAAAAAGGCCAACATATTATGTTGGCCTTTGGTATTAAGCTAAGACTTATTTGTTAGCGTCTTTCACTGCTTTTAATTTAGCCGCATGGTCAATTTCAAATGCAGGCATGTCTTTTTTGCCTTCCATTAAGTAGTTGTCCATCCAACGCATTAAACGCAAGCTGTAATCGTACTGTGCCGCTACTTTACGGTTACCATGGCCTTCGCCTGGGTAGTAAACAAGGCGAACATCTTTACCTTGCACTTTCATGTAACGGTAAAGTTCCATAGATTGTGCAGGGTGAACACGAGGATCGTCTTTACCATGCATAATAAGCAGTGGCGTTTCAGATTGACCCGCCCAGTAAATTGGGCTGCGCTCTAGGTACCATTGCCATTTATCCCATGGGTATGAACGCGCATGAACTAGGTTCATTTCGTTTGAAATATCAGTAGTACCAAATTTAGATAGCTGGTTAGTGACACCCACAAACATAACGCTGGCAGCAAAGTGCTCGGTTAGCTTTGTTGCGCCCCACGCTGATGCATAACCGCCGTAAGAACCACCGGTAATACCCACGCGTTTAGTATCAACTAATCCCATATCAACAAGGTGATTTTTAAAATCAACTAAGTCGTCAAACTCTTTACCTGCGTAATCGTTTTGACCCAGTTTAGAGTAATCTACGCCTTTACCTGTTGAACCTCGGTAATTAGGGTAAAATACCGCGTAACCACGTGCAGCGCCCATTTGACCAGGACGCGAGTAGTTAGTTACCCAGCCATTTTTATCATGACTTTCAGGGCCACCGTGTACCGACATAATTAGTGGGTAGCGTGTGCCTTTTTCATAATCGAGAGGGTAAACTAATACACCATCAAGTTCTACACCGTCACGTGCTTTGAGCGTAATTGTTTCTTGTTTAGCAAAGCGTTTGTCGTTTAACCAGCTGTTTGAATCAGTTAAACGCTTTGCCTTGTTACTGCGCACAATAAAGACTTCGTTAGGGTGTTTTGCCGTGTTACCACGAAGTGCTAGTGTTTTATCTGAATCAGAAACACTTAGCTGTGAGGCAATAAATTTGCCCTCTTTTACTAGCTTCTTGTATTTGTTAGAGCCGGTTTTAATGCTCGCAACAAAACTTTCTGTGCCCACATTGGCAATAAAGTTAAGCGTGTTACGTTTATGCGACCATTCAAAGTCAACAACGTGGCCCATAAAGTTAGGTAACCATTCAGTGATTTCGGCGGTTTTAGTATCGGCAATAAATAAGCGGCCAGTTGCAGGGTCGTGCTTATCTTCTGCACCTAAAATAGCAATGTATTTCCCGTCATGAGAAAGCTCGGCATCGCCTAACTTACCTTCAGTTTTAAACGATAAGGTGACTTTGTTGCTGGCAATATCAAACAAGTGCCACATCGATTTTGTGTATTTATCATCAATTAGTGCAGTAGGTTGAGTTTTAACCAGAAGCTTTTCACCATTCGCAGCCCAATTAACGTCACTCACGTAGTTATCAACATTGAGTGCGGTAGGGGTAAGTGGCTTGTCGGCTTTAGCTAAATCTACAATAAAAAGCTGCTTGTTTTTAAGGCCTTGCTCGTACACTTCTGCTTTAAAGCCAAGTTTTTTAAGTTCTTTTTCTGACTTATCAGCAGCTGGCATTGCTAAAATAGCGACTTGCTTGTTATCAGGGCTTAACTGATAGCTTGAAATAGATGTGTCTTTTAATGACATAACCGCTTGTGCTTGGCCGCCATCAACAGGTATTTGGTAAAGCGAAGTATATTTGTCGTCTTTTAATTTCGCTAAAAAGTAAATTGTTTTGCTGTCGTTTGACCATTGTAGGCTTTTAATATTAACTGAACCGGTAATAAAAGGGCGTTCAACACCTTTATCGTCAACAACATAAAGCTCACTGTAATTGCTGCCATTTTCGTCAACGTAAAGCGTGCGAGGTAACGAACGGGTAAATGCAACACTGTCGCCATCGGGGCTAACGGTTGTTTGTATTACTGATTTTACTTTTGGAATGTCTTCAACAGTAATTGCTGATTGCGCAAATGCAAGTGAGCTTGAAAGCCCAATTGCTATCGCTAAGCTAGTTTTTAGCATTGTTATTTCCTTTGCTTTATTAGATTTCAGCCATTATAGCAAGGTGTTCTCAATATACTAAAAAATGCGATTAATCCTCAAAAGAGGAGGTTTAATGTTGTAGTTATGCAAAAGCGCGGCTTAAAACCGCGCATAAATCTATAGACTCTTTTTAGGAGGAAGTGCCACGTTTGCAAAAATAAGTCCTGCCACCAGCGACATAAAGATTAAAAACGTTTGCTGACCAATATGATCTGCATAAACAAAGTCTTGGCCTTCAATCAGTGAGTTTAAACCAATATACGTTTTGCTCCCTGGTACCAATACAATTAGGCCTTGCATAGCAACAATTGAGGCCGGGGCATTAGCAACACGGTTAAATAAATTACTGAACACACCAACAGAAAATGCACCAATAAAGGTCCCTAACGTGTAATTTAAATCTAAATAAATAGCAGGCCCAATACTAGTGCCATAAGCTATAAAGCCTGAGGCAATAGACCACATTGCATGTTTAAGCTTTGTTCTAAAGATAACGATTAAGCTACTACACAAAAGTAAAATAGCGAGCCATGCAGTCCACTTTGGCAGCGGCTCAGGTTGTACGAAATCGGCTTGCCCAAAGACCGCAAAGCCAATAGCAAGACCAATAAAAGCCCCAAAATAAAGCTTAAACAGCAACATAAATGAGTCCATCACGCGTGCTGTGCCCGATACTAAGTGTCTGGCTGCAAGTTCAGCAAGGCCAAGTGCAAGGGCTAAACCGGGTATAAACACAATAATGGCAGAGAGTACAATTAATCGAATGTTGATGTGTGCATCTAAATGAACGCTAATAGCACAAGCAAGAATAGCCGACACTATTGCTACTAATGGCTCAAGCATGTGAGCCACACGTTTCGAACGAGCCGACCACAATACAAATAAGTATACAACAAAGGTCAATAAACCAGACCAAATAACATCATTCCAACTGGTGCCCATAAGCATGGCAAATGCGCCACCAGAGGTGGCAAAGGCAACGCCTGTCAGCACTCTGTTATAAGGATTTGGAGCATCAAAAATGATATCAAGTTGCTGATCAACCTCTTGCAACGTGAGCTCGCCATTGAGCATTTTATTAACTAAATCGTCGGTATCGGCAAGTGAACCTAAATCGTGATCGCCTGGGTCAACGCGGGCAACATGGGTATATTCATCTTCATGGCCATCGGTCCAAATAACAAAGGTAACCGACGTGGGCGACATAACAAACGAAGATTTAAGATCTAAATAAGTCGCCACTTCCATTAAGTGGGCTTCTAAGCGATAGGCAGGGGTACCGTATTTATGGAGCATTTTGCCCAATTTAACGATAAATTTGCGTTTTTCAGTAAACGTTGCGGTTTTCAAATTTGTTTTGAACCAACTATTAAATAACTAAGCTAAAAATATAGGCAATAATGCTAAAATTGCCCAAGTTTATTTGCGGCGATTTTAAACACAAATCGCCGCCTGTCTAGTGATTTTTAATGTTATTTTTTATTTTTTTCTGCTATCCACTGCGACATATATTGTGTGCTGCGCATGGTATGGTGTTTGAGCATTTGACCCGTGAAATTTTTCATCCGGTGAGCATCTAAATTACTGCTTATTGAGTCGATTTTTTCAATTAATTGAGCACTTAACTGTACTTTGTCATACAGAGTATTAAGCAGAAGGCCGCCAGCGGCTTGTGCTTCGCTAAATTTAGCCTCGTTGTTGTATAAAGAGACTGCGGCATCTGCAAAAGCTTGCACATCTGCTGTTACCACACCTGGCCACGTCAACGTGCTGTGCATACCTTCGCTGCCAATAGGCGTGGTGATGCTTGGAGTTTGCATGATCATGGCTTCTAAAAGTTTACCTTTAATACCTGCCCCAAAACGCAAAGGAGCTAAGCAAATCCGCGCACTTTGCATTACTTCATACGCATCATCGGCCCAACCTTTAATTAAAAAGCCGGTTTTAGGATTATTAAGCGCGGTGGCTTTTGGCGGTGGGTAGGAACCATAAATATGCAATTCTGCCTGCGGTAGTTGTTTGCGGATAAGCGGCCAAATTTTTTGTAAATAGAGTACCGCATCCCAGTTTGGGGCATGTCGGAAATTGCCAATGGTCATAAAGTGTTGGCGTTGTTCATACGATTTAGTTTGCTCAGGTAAGGCACTTAAATCAACCATAAATGGTAAGTGATGTAACACGCTAGGCTCAACTTTAAACACTTCATTGAGTAGTTCCATCTCATAGCTTGAGATAATTAAGCTAAGATCGCAGCGTAAAATAGCGGCTATTTCACGTTTAGCTATGTCTGATAGTAAATCGCTGTGGTTGAATTCGCGCTCACCTTTATGCGCCTCATGGCGTGCATTACGCAGGCATTGTAAATCTTCGGTATCCAAAATTTTAAGTGCATTAGGACAATGCTTATCTACGCGCCAACCAAATTGTTCTTCCATCATAAAACGATCGAACATCACTAAATCGGGGTTGTAAGCTTTAACATAGTCATCAAAACTATCGCAGTTAAGAGCGATGCTTTGGCTGGTTATACCAAAGTCGGCAAGGTCAACCATGTGTTCGGTAGGCAGTGCGGGCGTGGCGAACTCAACATCCCAGTTTTGCGCCCTAAACGCATTTAGTAACGACATCATGTGCGTACCTGCAGCAGATGAATTGGGCTCTGGCCATACATAGCCAATTACCAGCACTTTTTTCATTGGCTAGATTCTCTAATTATTTGATGGAAAAACAGACTCAAACACAGTGGTATATTTTTAAAAGCTGTAACGGTATTTAAAAAGCAGAAAATGATTTCGAAAAACTAAAATGCTGCAAATTAATGGACATAAACAACCAATTTTAGCGTTGAGTAAATAGGCGTGTATTTTAGCGTATTCAGGCTGCTTAAGTCATTACTTAGCTTAACACTTTATGAATGGTGCAAAACGTGTTTATATATCCGGTAATATTCAAAAATAAAAAGGATAAAAACATGAATGCTTTTAGGCTATTAATTGCCTTGATAGGCTGCATTGTTTTATTGCCTGCAAGTTATGCAGAGCAAGGATATCAAACCCCTTCACCTGCGCTTGCTACACTCGTAGATGCTAAGTTAGCCCCTACTAGCTCTTTATCAAATGATGGCCAGTGGCTTGCTTTGTTTGAACGAAAGCGTGTTGTGTCGCTTGATGAGCTGGCAAAAGAAGAGTTTAAGCTTGCTGGGATCAAGCTCAACCCAGCTAACTTTTCACGTTCCCGGGTTAGTGCTAAATACAGTGCGTTAGAACTTAAGCATGTAGAAAGTGGTACTGTGGTTAACGTGAATAATTTGCCACAGGGGATTATTCGCTCCCCTCGCTGGTCAGCAAATAGCGAGTATTTAGCGTTTATTGTTGAACAATCGGATAACGCACGGCTTTGGGTTTATAGCGTTAAAACCAAGCAAGCAAAGCAGTTAAATGAGCTTGCACTTAATTCAGTATTAACTGCTACACCTTATCAGTGGTTACCCGATAGCACAGCGATTGTGGCTAATTTAGCGGTTAACTTAGACAAACCCAGATTAACCAATGATACCCAAAGTACGGTACCAGTTATTCAACAAAGTAGCGGTGAAAAAGCGCCAGCGCGTACTTATCAAAATTTATTAACCAGCCCGTTTGATGAAGCACAGTTTAAGTTTTATGGCCAAGGGCAATTAGCATATATAACGCTTGATGGTAAGGCTCAGCAAATAGGTCGTGCTGGCTTATTTAAATCGTTTTCAATTTCGCCTGATTCAACCAATATTTTAGTCGCGACCATCGACGAGCCATTTTCGTATCAAGTTCCTTACAGCCGTTTTGCAACTACATGGCAAATATGGGGAATGCGTGGATATGCATTAGTCGAGCTGGCAAAGCAACCCCTTGCCGACAACATTCCACAAGGGTATGACAGTGTTCGCACTGGTCGTCGTGATTTTGAGTGGCGAGCCGATCAGGGTGCGGAGGTTATTTGGGCCGAAGCGCAAGATGGCGGCGACATGAAAACTGAGGTTGAGCATCATGATTACCTTTATAGTTTACGTGCACCGTTTAGGCGCGAACCAAAGTTGTTTGCAAAAGTAGAGCGCCGTTATGCAGGTATAGAGTGGGGTAATGACAGCATTGCCATGCTAAGTGATTGGCGCTTTAGTGACAGACAAGTGCGCACTTATGTAATTCAACCACGTAATGCTGATAGCAATCGTGTGCTATTTTCAGAGCGCAGTTACAATGATGCTTACAAAGACCCTGGTAGTGCCATATATGAGCGTAACGACTTAGGAACACGTGTTATAAAAGTCGTTGGTGGACGTTACATTTACCTTCGTGGTAATGGAGCATCTGAGCAAGGAAATATTCCATTTTTAGATCAATACGATGTAAAAACAAACAGCTCTAAACGAATTTGGCAATCTGCTGCACCTTACTACGAGCGAGTGCGTGCTTTATTAGACGATGAAGGTAAGCGTATTATTACTATTCGTGAATCTAAAACGCAGCAGCCTAACTTTTTTATTCGTGATTTAGATAAAGATAGCTTAACGCAACTGACTCAGTTTGAGCATCCGTATCCTGCATTTAAAGGGGTGACTAAAGAGCAATTACGTTATACCCGCGATGACGGCGTTGAGCTATCTGGTACGCTTTATTTACCGCCTGGGTATGACAAAACACAAGGGCCTTTACCTGTATTGATGTGGGCATATCCACTTGAATATAAAGATAAAGCGGTTGCTTCACAAGTGCGCGAATCAGAATATGAATTTACCTATATAGGTTATTGGGGCCCGATGCCTTATTTAGCTAAAGGGATTGCAGTATTTGATGATCCTAAAATGCCGATTGTAGGTGTTGATGGCAGTGAGCCAAATGATCACTTTAGAAAACAGTTGGTTTCTAGCGCCAAAGCAGCGGTTGATGTACTGGTTGAAAAGGGCATTGCTGATAAAGACAATATTGCCATTGCAGGGCATTCTTACGGTGCATTTATGGTGGCTAACTTATTAGCGCATAGCGACTTGTTTAAGGCTGGTATTGCCCGAAGTGGTGCGTATAACCGCACATTAACACCGTTTGGTTTTCAAGGTGAAGAACGTGACTTTTGGCAAGCACAAAGTGTGTACGCAAACATGTCGCCGTTTTTCCATGCTGAGAAGATTAACGAACCTATGTTAATGATCCACGGTCAAGAGGATCCTAATTCGGGAACTTTCCCAATGCAAAGTGAACGTATGTATGCTGCACTTAAAGGCTTGGGTAAAGAAGCGCGTTTAGTGATGCTTCCTTACGAAGCCCACGGCTATCGTGCCCGTAAAAGCTTATTACATGTACTGTGGGAGCAAGAGCAGTGGCTTGATAAGTATTTATTAAGTGATAACGTTGAACCAGTTGATATGGTAGAACAACCGATTCAATAGTGTATTGTGCCGTGAGATCAAGAAGATCCACTCTTAATCTCACGGCACTTTCCCAATGCAAAGTGAGCGTATGTATGCTGCACTTAAAGGCTTGGGTAAAGAAGCGCGTTTAGTGATGCTTCCTTATGAGGCTCATGGCTACCGTGCCCGTAAAAGCTTATTACATGTACTGTGGGAGCAAGAGCAGTGGCTTGATAAGTACTTGCTAAGTGATAACGAAGTAGACACTGAAACAACAGTAAATTAATTTGCTAAGAGTTTCGAGCTACGTGTCTCGGGCCTCGGGCTAAGCTCGGTGCTCTTAGCCCGACTCTCGATGCTGTTATTTCTAATTTACCGATAGCTATTTTTCCTTTACCCTTTCATTCAAAATTAACACTACTTTTTTAACCTATTGCGAGCTTTAAATGATTGATGTAGCTGCACTTGCGGTATTTGTTCCTACGTTCTTTTTTGTGTCTATTACTCCTGGTATGTGCATGACACTGGCCATGACTTTAGGCATGAGTATAGGCGTGCGCCGAACTTTATGGATGATGATTGGCGAGCTATTAGGTGTCGCTAGCGTTGCGGTAGCCGCGGTGCTTGGTGTAGCCAGCGTTATGCTTAATTACCCCAGTGCATTTGATATTTTAAAATGGCTAGGTGGCGCTTATTTAATCTACATTGGCATTAATATGTGGCGTGCGAAAGGAAAGATGTCGGTTGATACGCATAACACAACAGCCGTGAGCCGATATTCATTATTTTCACAGGGGTTTGTAACCGCCATTGCCAACCCTAAGGGATGGGCGTTTATGATTTCCTTATTACCTCCTTTTATTAACGTACAATACAATGTTGCGCCACAGTTAGCGGTGCTGGTGGCCATTATTTTGCTCTCAGAGCTTATCTGTATGATGATTTACGCAACAGGTGGCAAAAGCCTGCGGCTATTTTTAACCAAAGGCAATAATATTAAGTGGATGAATCGTATTGCGGGGAGTTTAATGGTGCTAGTGGGAGTTTGGTTAGCTTTGGGTTAAAAAAGAGCCCGAGGCTCTTTTTTTATTTGGCGCATACAAAACTGCTAACCTTTTAATCTGAGTATGCTTGACTTTACTGCGCTTTTAAAAACGGCGCAGTACGGCTTTTTGTAGATTGCGCAACCTCGTTTGGTTTACCTTGTGCAACTATTATCCCGCCTTCGTCGCCGGCTCCTGGGCCAATATCAATAACCCAATCACTGTTACTGGCAACTTGCATATCGTGCTCAACCATAATGACGGTGTTCCCAGCATCAACTAAGCCATTTAACTGCGCCATTAGCATATCTACATCTTTAGGGTGTAGGCCTGTGGTTGGTTCATCTAAAATATAAAGTGTGTCGCCGCGCTGAGTACGCTGTAGTTCAGTGGCAAGTTTAATACGTTGGGCTTCGCCACCCGAAAGCTCAGTAGCAGGTTGGCCTAAACGTAAATAGCCAAGACCTACTTGTAGCAGCGCATTTAGCGCGCGCAAAATAATAGGTTCGTCGGCAAAAAATGTATGCGCTGATTCAACGGTTAAATTAAGCACATCGGCAATAGTTTTATCTTTATAGGTAATGTCGAGTGTTTTTTGGTTGTAGCGCTTGGCGTTACACACAGGGCAGGGCGAATACACGCTAGGCAAAAATAACAGCTCCACGCTTACAAAGCCTACGCCTTCGCAATTTTCACAGCGACCCTTTTTAACGTTAAACGAAAAGCGACCGGCATCGTACTTACGCGCTTTTGCCTCTTTGGTATTGGCAAACAGTTTACGTACGTGATCGAATAAGCCCGTGTAAGTTGCAAGGTTTGAACGAGGTGTGCGGCCAATGGCTTTTTGATCAACCGTTACCAGGCGCTTTATGTGTTCAATGCCGTGAGTTATTTGCCCGCCAGTTGTTATATCGAGCTCTTGCTCGAGTAGCTCGGCTTCATCTGTAGGTATTTGTGGCTGCGATTTTTGCCCTAGTGCATCGTAAACCAATTCAACAAGCGCTTGGCTTACTAAGCTTGATTTACCTGAGCCTGATACCCCTGTAACACTTGTAATAACCCCAAGCGGAAATTCTACATTAAGTTTTTGTAAGTTATTACGCTCAACATTTTTAAGCGTTAGCCATGCTTTTGCTGGGCGTTGTTTACTTTGTATTTGAGCTTGCTGAGATTCGTCATTTTTAAATAAATACTGGCTCGTGTGTGAGTTACTAATTTGCTTTAAGCCTGCAACAGGGCCGCTATAAACAATATTACCGCCACGGGAGCCCGCATTTGGTCCTACATCAACCACCCAATCGGCATGGCGAATAACACTTACGTCGTGCTCAACCACAAACACTGAGTTACCAGCGGCAATTAGCTCATCTAGTGCGGCTAATAAGGCTTGTGTATCGGCAGGGTGTAAACCTGCTGAGGGTTCATCTAACACATACACTACACCAAATAATTTTGATCGAATTTGCGTTGCAAGCCGCAAGCGCTGTAATTCACCAGGCGATAACGATGGGGTGGTGCGTTCAAGCGATAAATACCCTAAACCAAGTTTGGTGAGTGCTTCAACGCGTTTAAGAATGTCGCCTGCTATACGCTTTGCAACTATGGCTTTTTCGGGATTTGCAGCATTACTTTTAGCGGGGTTACTAGCAGCAAACCTTAGCTTATCTGCTAGCTCATTGAGTGTTAGCTGCGAAATTTCGCCTATATCAAGACCAGCTACTTTAACCGATAATGACTCTTTTTTAAGCTTTTTTCCTTCACACTGCGGGCACTGTGATATTTGCATATACTGCGATACGCGCTTTTTAGTACGTGGGCTTTGAGTGCTTGCAAACGACTGTAAAACAAAACGTTTAGCACTTGTAAATGTACCCATGTAGCTAGGGCTTTCTCCATTTTTAATTGCCGCTTGTGTTTGCTCAAGTGTGTACTCAGGAAACACGGGCACCGTAGGTGTTTCGTCGGTAAATAAAATCCAATCACGGGCTTTTTTAGGCAGGGTATTCCACGGTTTATTAATATCGTAGCCTAAAGAGGTAAGAATACGGCTTAGGTTTTTACCTTGCCAAGCAGGCGGCCATGCTGCAATGGCGCGCTCTTTAATTGATTTAGTGGGATCGGGCACTAGTAGCTCTTCGGTGACGTTAAAAACGCGGCCAATACCATGGCACTCTGGGCAGGCGCCTTGTGGCGTATTGGGCGAAAACGCATCGGCGTAAAGTATGCCTTGCCCTTTGGGGTATTCGCCTACGCGTGAGTAGAGCATTCGCAGCGCGTTAGATATAGTGGTTACACTACCCACCGATGAACGTACCGAGGGTGCACCACGCTGTTGTTGTAATGCTACCGCTGGTGGCAGCCCTTCAATCGAATCTACATCAGGCTCGTCTACCTGATCGATTAACCTGCGTGCATAAGGCGAAACTGAGTCAAGATAACGATGTTGCGATTCGGCAAATAATGTCCCAAAGGCGAGCGATGATTTACCCGAGCCCGATATACCGGTAAACACCACAAGTGAATTACGAGGCAGGTTTACATCCACATCTTTTAAGTTATGAACACGTGCGCCTCTTACTTGAATGCTGTGATCTGGGTTTAATAAGGCCGATTGTACATTATTAACCTCATGTGACTTTTTAGGTGTGGTTGCCATGTAATATATACTCCTGTGTAATAATCCTGTGTTTATTAATGTTCTATAAAGTATTAATAATAATGCAGTCTTACTGAATGAACGCTTAGCTATATGCTAGTTTTGCGTTTACATAACAGAAAAACTGCTAGTATAAACTTTAACCAAAGACAATAATATTAATTGACTGAAGCGTATTGCGGGGAGTTAAATGATGTAGGTAGAAGTTTGGTTAGGTTGGAATAAGTTAACATTTTAGTTATGTATTTATTGTTTTTTTTATTTGTTAGCATTTTTATGCTGTTTTAATTAAATATGGGCTCAATAATACTTAAAAAGCAAAAAAGGCGGTTGGCTTTTTCTGTGTAGTCGCTTATTCTAGCAGCGTATTTAGTCATTAAATGTAACTTTAAAGTTTACTAATAATTTATAACTTTCTTCAATCCCCAAAGGTATGCCTCGTTTGAACCACATAGCAAAACAAAAAGCCAACTCTGTATTTTTAGAAGGTGTCGTTTGAAAATACCTAAACGCCTACAGCCATTAGTTGATGATGGTTTTATTGATGAAGTGATCAGCCGTTTAATGAGTGGTAAAGAGGCCGATGTATTTGTCGTCGCCTGTGGCGATGACATTCGCTGCGCTAAAGTATACAAAGATGCCAGTAAGCGCAGTTTTAAAAAAGCTGCACAGTACCAAGAAGGGCGAAAAGTGCGAGGCGGGCGCCAAGCCCGTGCTATGGGTAAACGTTCAAGTTACGGCCGTCAATTAGAAGAAGAAATTTGGCAAAATGCCGAGGTTGACGCACTGTCGCGTTTATCCTCAGCAGGTGTTCGGGTACCGCAAACTTACGGCTGCATTGACGGTGTATTGCTAATGGAACTTGTAAGCGATGATGAAGGCGATGTTGCACCACAACTTGGCGCGGTTGATTTAACTGAGCAACAAGCCATTGAGCAACATACATTAATGATGCACTACATTAAACTAATGCTATGCGCTGGGATTATTCACGGTGACTTATCGGAGTTTAACGTACTTGTAGATAGTAACGGCCCAGTAATTATTGATTTACCCCAAGCGGTTAATGCCTCTGCTAATAATAGCGCCGAAGCTATGTTTGCCCGTGATGTAAATAATATGCGCCGCTATTATGGTCAATTTGCACCGGCGTTATTACACACGCAATACGCCAAAGAAATGTGGGCACTGTTTGAAGATGCTAACTTAACCCCGCACTCAAAACTCAGTGGCGAATTTGAAGACGACAGCGAAGCTGCAGATGTAGATTCAGTACTTGACGAAATTCAAGCCGCCTTTGATGAAGAGCAAGAACGTAAAGAACGCATTCGCGACGCTGATGAGCAATAACCCTTAATTTACGTGCTGAGTTTTATATAGTTTTAACTATTAGATCAAAACTTAGCATGTAGGTATGAGCCATAAGGGATGAGTTTAGCTCGTCACTGCAAAATCTAAGTTAGTTCTGTCATTACTATCAACGGGAACCGACAGGTGTGCATTTAACTAAAAGCAGCTTGATACTATCCATTAATTAAATGCCATTGAGTCTGCAAACACATTTTCATTATCAGTGTAATAGTTGATAAATTCTTCCTCATTAAAATCACATTTATAAAAAAAAGACGTTGTGACGGTCTTTTTATTATTTATGGTTATTTCGAATTCAGCCTGTGATGCTTTATTAAATAAAACACTACACTTAGTATTTAAGCCTAACGAATAAACTTTCCCATCAATTTCGATACTGTTGTTGCCTAAAGTAATTTCATTGGGAGTTGTTAATAAATGCAAAAAGTAATAGAGCCCTGTTAAATAGAAAAAAGGAGAAACAAACAAAGCAGCCTTTATTTTTACAGACTCAGATTCATGTAAGTAATAGGTAGAGATCATGGATATTATTGAGAACAAAACAACCATAACAAAATTTGGAGAGAGCCAGTTTTTGGTAAATTTAAATATCATCTTCGATCGCAGAGGTAAAAGTGACGGTCGACTCAATAATTTAAGCTAACAGAAACTAAGGTTCTAAATTTGTGGCCTATCTTATTAAATTAACAATGGTATTTCTACATTTAAGCGCCTGAAAAAAATATGCACTTCGCCCATTCCCTTGTGTTTACCTGCCAATCTTTTTGACCAGGTTATTATGGTATCGTACAAAGCCCACCTTGTCGTATTTTCGACAACTTTTTAAGCATAAACGAGAGAGTCCTGAATAAACTAAAGTTGACACTTTTGCGAAGTTAGACAAAGAGCGAGAAGCTGTTAGTCAGAGCTTTTCTGTATGATGTGAAGTTTTGCTCGCTTGACTATCAGCTTGTTGGCGGTTTTTTCAATCTATTCTTAAAAGTTTTTTTGTTGTTATTTTCGAGTAGTTATCGTTTAATAACATGATGTTTTTTAAAGATAACTACTAGCGAATCTTAATCTCTTTAATGAAAGCTAATGTCGGACCACACATAAGGAAATAGGTATAAAATGGACACTACAATACGAAAAGCTGAATCAACCGATATCGCTGCAATAAAAATGCTGTGGCAGTTTTACCAATATCATCAGAGTATATTTGATTTAGAAGATGTTGGTTCAGATGGTTGCTATGATATTGATGAAGAATATTTAGAATGTGTAGTGCGTGGTGAGGAAGACTGCATTATTTATCTTGTACTCGTTTCTAACCAAATTGCTGGTTTTGCTACCGTAGAACCAACTGAGATCGTTGGCAAAGAAATACCTGAGTTGGCTGATATTTTTATTCTACCCAAATATCGAAAACAAGGCATTGCCAAATTTGTTATTCAAAACTTGATGCCTGTTGAAACAAATCAGTGGCATGTAGCTGTTCATTTAAACGATAGTTTAGCGTTAAAATTTTGGAATAGTTTGTTTGCTAAATTAAATGTTATGCGTGTTGATAAAGTTGATCCTCCTGAAACAGAAGGCTACCACGAGTTTGTTATCACAAATAACTAGCAAGATTACAACGTCTTCTGCGCTTATGTAAAATTTGGTAAAGAGCGATAACCGGTCATTGAGATTGACTAAATATCGGTCGTTAATTGATTAGTTAAGCTGCTCTTTGCGCATATATTCATGAAAATGAGCGCTGCGCGCATATTGGTTCATTTAACTTTGCTTTAAGATAATAGAAAACA
Source organism: Pseudoalteromonas sp. QJM3NY_12 (assembly GCF_056173165.1). Next base: position 378,685 of record NZ_JBWBUF010000002.1, on the reverse strand, counting down.
ATGTGATAGTAATATCTTAGGGAATTTGTTAAAACTACATAAAGTAGGTAAATGAGCGTTATATCGGCAGAAATATGCGCGATGAGCGCACTATTAAATTGTTAGCTTGTTTTCTAAAGTGGCGTTTTAAATTTAGTGTGAACTAATGAATAAAAATATTTGGGCTCTGTATATTGGGCATATAATAATTTCTATGAACGAAATAGATTGGATGACAAATATCATCCAGAAGAAAGTTCTAAATAAAGATATAAGTAAAACATGGTCAAAAAAGCCACTTGCAGATAGATTAAAAAGCCAAATTAACACTTTATCGAAAAGTGACGACTTTCATAATAGGCTTATAGAGTTACTGCAGATGGCGCTAGAACTATGTAATAAAAGAAACCTAGTCGCTCACGGCTCTTTTGCCCTAGATTGTAGTAAGCCTATGGTTGCAGGAGAACAATCTCAATTTATCCTTCATTCTTCAAAACATGCAGAGCCAGCGACTCAAAAAGATGTAGAAATAAATACTGCTAAAGCCATGAAGTTATCAGATGATATTTCTAAATGTATAGCAATAATTGAAATGAGGGATTATAGAGTAGAACAAGCTAACAAGTCATTGCAGCAGGACAAATAACAGTTGGCTTTGCTCCTGCGTCGCTATTTTAGCCAACAATTTTTTGCCTCTGAATGAGGCGTTTTAGCAATACAACAAACGGGGTTTCGCCAAATGAAGGGTCTACAAAAACTAGCTGGTATCGCAGCAATTTTCCAAGGGCTTATTTACATAGCAGCCTTTGTGTATTTTGGGGCTTTTTGGTCATATCCGGTTGATGGTAGTCCAGTCGAAAAAATGACTTACATGGCAGAAAATCAACTTCTATTTTCAATGATCTATTTTCTAATGTACGTGGTGTTTGGCATTTTTCTGGCCATACTCGTTATTGGTATGTATAAGAGGCTTAAATATAAAGTTAATCCCTTAATTACTATTGGATCTCTATTCGGGGGCATTTGGGTCGGTCTGGTGATCGCAAGTGGAATGATTTCGAATATCGGGCTTGATCATGCAATCGATCTGATGGATGCAAATCCAGAAAAAGCCCTTGATATGTGGATAATCGTTTCAGTGATAACAGAAAGTATAGGTGGTGGAAATGAATTAGTTGGCGGACTTTGGGTTCTATTGATTAGCGTAGCAGCAATACAAGAGGGCAGATTACCCCGGTCACTTAACTATCTCGGATATTTTGTAGGCATAGCGGGCATTGCAACGGTTTATCCTGACAAACTATTTACTGAAATATTTGGCGTATCACAAATTGTTTGGTTTATTTGGTTGGGTATATGTTTACTAACCGAGGAAAATGCTAACAAATCAATCCAGCAGACCGCTAACGCGTCGGCTGATTGAGGCGTTAAGTGTTCAAGGGGGAAACATGGTCAAAGCTACTTGTCATTGCGGTAATATCGTTATAACAGCAGACATGCTACTAGAATCTATTACCAGTTGTAATTGTTCAATGTGTTACCGGCTGGGTGCTCTTTGGGCTTATTACACAGTCGATCAAGTTGATATTAAAGTAAAATCAGAGGCTACTGTTCATTTGTGGGGTAGCAAAGTTCGCTCATATCATTCTTGCACTTTTTGTGGTTGCACGACTCACTACACACAAAAAAGAGATGACGGTACAAATAGGGTCGCAATCAACACCAGAATGGCTACTCCTGAGCTATTTAAGTCTGTTAATGTTAGGTTTTTCGATGGTGCTGATACCTTTAAATATGTTGAGCAATAGGGCACTTAACAAGAGTCTAAGGTTACGACAGTCCGCTCATGGCTGTGAGTTCAACTGGTGAATGCAACGCTATCCTTGTATTAATTGAGGCGCTCATCTTCAACTTAACTTATAGTCGAAATTAGAGTGTTGATTTAACGCGCTTAATTCGGTTTAATATCAGGCAATAAATATGCTTAGTAATGCAGGGACGACTTAGGGCAGCGCATTTTATTAACGTGGCCTAATTAGGGCATTAAAACATTCCCTTTATAAACTAAAGCCCATTGTATGAATAGTTCCCACGCTGACACCCAAACTGGTAGTACTTCGGTTAATATGTGCCAAGGATAGCTCATTGAAAAAATTAAGATTTATACTCGTTCTACTTACAGCAGTTTTCCTTATAGGTATGATCATACCAGATGACATTGTTATTCCTGTTGAGGGTGCAACACCCAATGATTGGAACCATAATACTTTTTGGTATGAGCCATGGGGAAGCTCTGTGGTCCATAAAGGGATTGATATATTTGGTAAAAAAGGGACTGCCACACTTTCTTCTAGCAAAGGCTTAGTCATTTATACGGGCACAACACGAAAAGGCGGGAATGTAGTGGCAGTATTAGGGCCTAAATGGCGTATTCACTATTACGCGCATATGGACAGTTACTCTGTTACAACGGGTACTGTTGTTAAGACTGGCTCAGTTATTGGTGTTTTGGGGGATTCAGGTAATGCTCAGGGAAAACAACCGCATATTCATTATTCAATCTTATCAATAATTCCAATTCCTTGGTTAGCTACAACACAGACTCAGGGTTGGAAAAGAATGTTTTTTTTAAACCCTCACGAAATGTTTATATAAGTTGTATTGAATAAATATTTACATCAGCGATTAATATCAAGGAGAGTATATGCCTCATTTTATAATGGACTGTTCTGAAAGTGTTTTTGGGGAACATGATGAGGAATACATTATTGAACAAATTCATTTTGTAGCTCACGCTACAGGTTTATTCGACGAAGGTGATATAAAAGTCAGAATAAATCCATTTAATACTTTCTCTGTGGGGAATAAGCGTGAAGACTTTATTCATGTGTTTGCCCATATAATGCAAGGAAGAACAACAGAGCAAAAAGCGAACCTCTCACGAGCAATTGTTAGTAAGCTTGTTGCTTTATTTCCTGAAATTTCTAACATTGCAATGAATATTAGTGATTTTGAAAAAGCGACATATTGCAATCGCACGATGCTTTAGCCAGCTATTATCTGTTATTTAATACAGTATTGGATGTTTATAAGACGTATGAGTAATTCTCAATTACAAAAAATAATATCTCTTTATACTGCTTTTGTTTTTATACCTACGTTATTGCTTTATTTGATTTATAGTATATTTGGTTGGGTTGTATTTTCACTTACATTAAACCCTATTTTGGGCTATTTTTTGCTGGGTGGTGCATATGGTTTATGGTCACTACATTCATTAATAAAAACGATGAAAAATTTAACGGTATTAAAGCATCCTATCATTGTGAAACTTGGATTGTTATTAGGTTGTAGTTTTTGTCCTGTTGTTTTAACAACGGCTGAATTTAGTACGATGAAACCAAAAGAGTTTATTTTTATATATATTATTATTGCACCCTTTATAGCGACTTTTCATTTATTTTATTTATATAATAAACAGTCGACTAGCGCCTCTTGAGTGATACTTTAACGAAACTATTTCTCAGTGGGCTTTATTAAACAAGGAGAACACAGGTATGGAACCAAATTACTCAGAATATTCAATTTCAGAGCTAGAAGAGTCATTACGTGCTATCGATCAAGAAGCGTATCCTGAAAGAACAAATGAGTTAAAAAAAGAGTTAAATAATCGCCTTGAAAACCCAACAACGAGTCATGAAGTAGAGGATGGTTTTGAGGCGAATGCACAATTTTATAAATGTCCTCATTGTGAAGAAAAAATTGGATTTTTTTCTAAAGCGCTACAAAGTTGGAGCAAGATAAGAGAGTGCCCACAATGCAAAAAACCATTTGCAGTAACCTTTAATGTAAAAGTGTTTTTCGTTGCGCTTTTACCTATGGTTATTTTTAATTATTTTATGATAAAACCTGTTTTAGGATCACTGGGATTAAGTAAGTCTATTGGTTTGGGGATAGTGTGTGGCGTGTTAATTATTATATCAACTCGTTTGGGCAGAGTACGTAATGAAAGTGACGCTACAAAAGAGGTTTAAGATAAATTTTGAAATGTTTTGTCTAGGCTTATACGCTTTATAGGAAAGCGTTTTTTGTTGGGAATATTTTAGTTGGTTCGTTTCGCTCAGCCCACCCTAGGTGAAAATTAAACACTAATCTCAAACTTTAAAATTCCCCGTATTTAGTGGTTGAGAATATGATAGTTACTTCCTGCACCTCAACTCTTTATTCAATTGGTATATTTTGCTTTAAAAGATAAGTCTGCGCTTGCTCTGTATAAGGCTTAAAATTCTTCCAGCGGCCTATGGCCTTGTTGTTAAGCGGCTGACGCACTTGCATTTTGCTGGCGGTTGATACCGGTGCGGTGCTTAAATGAAAATCAAGGCACTGTGGTTGCCAATCTAAGTCGCAATAGCTCACTAGTGTTTAATTGGCAAAGTTAGATCAAACTTGGCGCCACCATATTTACTGTCGCTGACAACAACACTTCCCCCATGCAACTGCGCAATTTCTTTCACAATAGCTAATCCAAGCCCAAAACCAGCTTTCTGATTACCATCATTGATTTGATAAAAAGGTTCAAAAATATTGGCTTGCTGCTGAGGTGGAATGCCTTTGCCATTATCTTCAACAGAAACGACTATTGAGTCAACAATTTTAACCATACAAACATAAACTTCAGATTCACCATATTTATCTGCATTTTTTACAAGGTTAGTAATCGCGCGTTCGGTTAACGACTTATCAAGTAAAACGCTAATTTCATTACAAATTTGATTATTCCATTGAAGACTTGCCTTACATTCAATCAATAACTTTTCCTGTAAATATTGTGAAAAATCAGCAATATTAACTTCTTCAAGTTGTAGATTAAGCTCTGCTCTTTCCATTTTCGCATAACTTAACAGTTCCTTCACTAAATCCTCTAAACAGAAAATTTCATCCTCCAGTCCTTTTACATGAGCCATCATATTGTCGTTTTTGGCAGTTACTAGCATTTCCAAGATCATTTGCATACGAAATAAAGGAGAACGAAATTCATGAGCAATAACATGGGTAAGCTGTTTGTGGCTACCTAAAATGCCTTCCATCTGCTTTGCCATATCATTTAAACAGGTATTAAGTCTCCCAACCTGAAAACGTTTTTTGGTCGACGCACGTGCAGTCAAGTTACCTTGGCTAATATCAACAAGGGTAGACTCAACACGTTTTAATTTCCGGTGTAGACCAAATAACCAAATAAAACACCCCGAAGCAACAAAACAAATTAGTGCGATGAAAATAGCATCGCCAACAGCTTCGTCAACTTCTAACAAATGATGTGTTTCATCTTCTTCAATTTGGTAATACTGCGCAGGTGAAAAGACTTTGAAGTAATCATACTCTTCGTCATCAAACCATGTTGGCTGGTTTTCTAATGCCTTTTGAATATGAGTGGGAATATTAGCAAATGGAACCGGGCTGATTATGATTTGGTTTTTATCAGCAATAACATCAATAAGCTCTTGTCTGTGTTGCAAAGTTATATGACTATCAAGTTCTTCAAGTAATGTTATTTCTGCAGCAAAGTTTTCAGCTTTTATAATGTTTTCTATGTCAACATAGAGATAGGTATTAATTAAATGGGCAGCAATCATAAAAATATAGAGTGTCGCTAATAGCCCTAAATACAAAGAAATAAATAATCTGGTCATAAAGTTCGCACAATTAAATGTTATGCAAGTAGTTTAGCCTGAAATATGCTCTTATTCTGTATGTGTTTGTATGAATATCAATTACCAATAATCAGGTACAAACATATAACCTTTACCCCTAACCGTTATTACACCTTGTGGGCGATTAGCATCATCTTTAAGCTTTTTTCTTATTTGGGCTATTTTGTTATCAACCGAGCGATCTAAACCGTCATATTCAATATTTCTCAACGATTGCAACAGTTCCTCACGACTTAACACTTGTTCTGCATGCTTAACTAAGTGCCATAGCAGTAAAAATTCAGATGGGGTAAGGGGTACTAATTCATCATTTAATTTGCAGCGTTGCAATGATTCATTCAACCACAAAGAGCCAAAAGCTTTTTCTTTATCTGAACGACTTGCTTGATTTAATTCAGCTGATGTAGTTGCTTCTGTAGAGCCTTGATCTCGTCGTAATAAATTTTTTATTCGTGCTAGCAGTACCCGTGGCTGAATTGGCTTCTGAACAAAATCATCGGCTCCGATTTCAAGTGCCGCCACCTGATCCATATCATCACCACTAGCAGTCAGCATCAATATTCGACCAGAAAATTGACTTCTAACCTTACGACAAACAGATAAACCATCAAGGCCTGGTAGCATTAAATCAAGCACGACCAGTGAGGGCTGAATAGAAAGTATTTTTTCGACAGCGTCAATGCCCGAGTGAACAACTACAACATCGAATCCAAAATTTGAGAGGTAGTCGTGCAGTAAAGATGCTAATTTATCATCATCTTCAACCAGCATAATAGTTTGGATATTCGACATTTAAGATAGATAGCTCACTTAGTAGGTTACTAGTACAAATATAGCAAAAAAATAAAAAAGAGGCACTAATAATGCCTCTTTTCAGTCACTTCAAATACCATAAATTATGGTAACAAGTATTTATCTAATTCAGCTTTTGTCATCACATGCACCGTATTATGAGGCGCCGCTTCAATAGTAAAATAGTAAAACTCTGGACCCAACTCATTGCCTAACATTTCTCGAAAGAAAGTAAGTTGTGCACCATGACCTTCATGATCTCTACCAAGTTCATTAGCTGGTTTACCGTCTGTACAACACCAAGAATGAACACCAAGCTTTGCACCTTCAGTATATACTCTTCTAAAACCAGCAGCATATAAATCAACACCACCAGAGTTAATATCAGAAGTTGCTTCAACCATTGTGGTTAACATGGCATTGCGTACCAATCTACCTGTGTGCATATTAATAGCATCATTTACCGAGCCACTAATTTCCTGAAGCAACAAGGTATCAACTTCAGGATGGTCATTAATTAAATCACTGATCTGTACATATGTTAGACTGCCAAGATCACCATTTATCAGAGCTTGAGTACCAGATACTTCAACTGTACTAGTGCCACCTTCTATCAAAGACTCATTAATAGTCATTCTTATTGGAAAATCACCTTTTTCAGGGTGGCTAATACTACCCTCATATATTGCATTCTCGTTATCATCTTGTGATACCGAAATGTCCTTGCCAAAGAAATAGTTATTAGCATCGGCAAGTGCCTCATTAATATCCTCCAGTTCACTCTCTACTACCCTGATAAAGGCCACAGGGTCATTCTCTTCAAAATCAAAGCCAAAAAACAAAAAGCCTTTATCATATTTAGCAAAAATCAGATTATCATCTTGATCTATATCAACGAATGAGATGTCATAATTTACACCGTCAATTTGCAGTTCTAATGCGTCAAATTGACGTTTAAAGGTATCAATATATTCAGCAACATTTTCTGGTTGAATATGATGTATTGCTTCTGGGGTTACAGGTGTTGTTGGACCCGTTGTCGTTGTCGGTTCAGTTGTTTTTTTTGAACTGCTACCGCAAGCTTGCAATGCAAGTGCAGTAATAAGTATCGAGATTATAAGTGCTAAATTTTTCATAATGCGATTCCACGTCTTGATTAATTGAGGCCATTATGAAGATAAGACATCAAGTACAATAGAATGAAATTGTCGCGATAATGTATGCAAAGCACTTACAATTGATAATAATTGGTAAGGTATTTTACTTTGTCGGGCGACGCATTGCTTATTCGAGCTATTCTGGCACTAATCAAGCTAACTCTAAGTTCATACATTCAACTTTCAAACCACAAACCCTTACTCAAAACTGATATTTTGCTTTAAAAAGTAATCTTCAATTTCTTCTGTATAAGGCTTAAAATTCTTCCAGCGGCCTATGGCTTTGTTGTTAAGCGGTTGGCGCACTTGTATTTTGCTGGCAGTTGATACTGGTGCGGTGTTTAAGTGAAAATCAAGGCACTGTGGTTGCCAGTCTAAGTCGCAATAGCTCACTAACTCTTTTATCTTTTGCTCGGGTGCGGCGATGAGCTCTTCGTATTTTACTAGTTTAATATTGCTGTGCAGGGCGCTAAAGTGCAGCATCAGTTTATAAAAGCGGCTGTAGAATCTAGCGGTGTCTAGTAAATCGAGCGAATACGCGTAGTAGGGGTTGTTAATGGTAAATAGCTGACGATAGTTACCAATACAGGTATCCATGGGGTCGCGAAGTAGGCAAATTATTTTGGCGTTTGGCAGGGCTTTGGTAATTAAATCAATATAAAAAAAGTTAAACGGTAGTTTATCAATAAAGTGTTTATGGCTGCCGGTTACAACGCGCGTTGCTTCAAGGTAAGTACTGCCAAGTTTTGCAAAATCAAGCTGGTAAGCTTGGCTTAAGGTGTCTATATCGAGTACTTGAGGCGTGTGCGTTTGGCTAAGTTTTTTTACACTTAGGCCAAAGTCTTGCAGCTCGCCCGCCGATTGTACGTCGCTGTGGCTTGATAAAATGCGTTCAACTAATGTGGTGCCAGAGCGCGGCATGCCTAATACAAAAATTGGCTCACTGCTTTGGTTGCCAGCCGTTTGTTGGTTTTTGTATTTATCACTGAGCTGTTTGATATGCGCGAATAAAGCCTCAGACGCTTGATTATCAAACGCCTTATTAGCGAGTTTTGCTGCTTTACCTTGTTGTAACGCGGTAAAGGCTGCTGAAAACTCTCCTAAGTCTTGATATTCTTTAGCGAGCGCATGACCTATATGCAGTTTAGCGTCGGGATGATTGACCTGTTCGAATACATTTTTTAATCGCGTGATGTGGTTATTATGTTCGGTGACTTTAGTTAAATCGGCTAAGGCAAAATGACTTTGATGATGAAGCGGGTTCAGTGCAATGGCATTTTCAAACGCGTGCTGTGCTTTATCAAACTGGCCTAAAAACTTAGCGCATACTCCATAGTTATAATAAAACTGCGGTTGGCTGCTGTTACTCGCCTCAGCTAAATTTAACGCGCATGTAAAGTAGTCAGCAGCATGCTGATGTAAACCCGCTTGGGTGAGCGCGACGCCTAATGTATCGGCATCAAGTGCTTTACTAATATGTTCAATCTTAACGCTGAGGGCGGTGTTTTTTGCTTTTTGTAAGTCGCCCGTAAGAGCGTAACACTTGGCAAGTTGCGCTGTATATTCAATAGACTGGGTAAAGCTTAATGCTTTTTCAATTAGCTTTATCGCTTTGTAAATTTGGCCAACCTGTAAATTAACCATAGCGAGCAAAAAGTAGCCATCAGCAAAGTCTGGTTTTTGTGTTACCAGCTCAACCAGTGCTTTATGCGCTTGCTGAATATTGCCTTGGTTTAAGTTGTTGATAGCGCTTTGGTGTAGTTGCTTTAAGTTTGGCTGCATGAATACTCTTATAAATAATATACTTACAAAATCAAGAGGCTCAAATTAATTTGAGCCTCTTGATTGTACTTAAACTTATCGTTTAATTATATTTCAAACTTGTCGCTTAATTATATTTCAAACTGATAGTTAAATTTAATGCCAATAGTAAGCGGGCGATTAATAAAGTAACCATAGTTACGTTGTATGTCTGCGCCATTGGCTGTTGTAATATCCGCATCTGAACGACGAACAGAAGTAACCGCATATTTATTAAATAGGTTATCTACATATAAAGTAGTCGACCACGCATCGGCGGTTAATTTAGCTGAAATATTACTTAAGCTATAACCCGGGAGTGCTTCACCGTTGTCACGTAGGCCTACTTTTGAAATTACATCACTTTGTGCAGTTAAACCGTAGTTTATATCGAGGGTTTTATCATTTAAAACGTCTGTTTGGTAGTTAATACCCATAGAGAACTGGTGCTCAGGTGAGCCCGGTAAACGGTCGCCATCTTTTGCGCCATCAGTGCCATCGGCATTAAATAAATACGGAGCGTCTGAGGTTAGTTCTGCTTTTGTATAGGCATAAGTTGCATAGGCAGTAAACGAGTCTGATAAAATTGCACGCGTGGCAATTTCAATCCCTTTCGCATTTGCGCTACCAGCATTTGATAAATACGGTAATTGGCCTACTGTTGTTGCACCGGCAATTTGTGCGTTATCCCAATCTACATTGAATAGTGCAGCATTAAAATGTAGCTGGCTTCTCATCCAGGTACTTTTAAAGCCTAGCTCATAGTTAGTGGTAGTATCGGCATCGTATAGCATTTCATCAGGTGTACCACAGCCTGTTTGTTGATCCTCAGGTAGAGGGGTTGGGCAAGGTACTAGGCCATTTGAGCCACCAATTCTAAAGCCTTCACTAATGGTTGCATACGCCATCACTGAATCTGTAAATTGGTATTTAGCATTAAATTTGAAAAGATTACCGTTGTCACCGGCTTCGTTCTCTTCAAAGTTAACTGAAATTGCATCAGGTGCAGCACCTTCATACAAGGTATTTGCTAATGGGAAATCAAAAGCCGCTTTTGATTCTACGTCGTATTCGTAAAAACGCGCGCCAATGGTAATGTCGAGTTTATCGGTTACCTGGTAACCCACTTCACCAAAAAGTGCAGACTCAGTGACTTTGATGCCAGTAATTTCTAAATACTCTAAAGAGTCAGGTCTAAGTTGTGCGCCACCAAAATTATCAACCGCGAACTGATCAAAGCCTGGCGTAAACTCTCTGCTTGATGCGTCGGTATCGGTTTTATTGTAAAAACCACCAACAATCCAGCTTAGGTCGCTATCGCTTTGTGAGACCAAACGTAGCTCTTGAGTGAAGGTATCGACTTCGTCTAATTCACGGGTAAATGCCGAAAACGAAGGAAACTCTTCGTAGCCATAGTCTAAACGAATTAAAAGGTCAGTTTGGTCGCGTTGACCATCGGCTTCAAAGTGTGAAATACCAGTAGCTGATACCAGCTCAGCAAAACCTAAGTCGGCTTTAAGTTCAAGGCTGAGTAATTGATCTTCTTTTTCCCGTGGCTCTTCAAAACGGTACGCTGACTCGTATTTGCCGATGCGATCATTTAAACCATTATTTTCGTTTAGGCTATTGTGATGAACAATTGAGCGACCTTCGGTGTCTTGCTTTTGATAGAAGTAGTTTAATGTGCCTTCGAATGACTCGTTTGCCTTGTAACGTAATGAAATACGCCCAGTTGTGGTGGTTTCACCGTTGGCGTCTTTTACATTTTTAAGATTGCTGTTTACTGCATCAAGGTTTGTCCAATCAGGGTCGGTGATCGACACACCTGGTTCACGAACGGTGTAGGCGTAGTCAATAAACCCTGGGTCTTCATAAATATTTAAGCTGGTACGTACAGCCAGTTTGTCTTCAATTAATGGTAAATTGAAGATAAAACCGGCTTCGCCGCCGATTGAATCACTTTCTTGAGTTTGAAAAACATCACCAAATACTTCACCTGATATGAAATCAAGCTCTGGCTCTTTAAGCATGTAGCGAATAGCGCCACCTAATGTACCAGCCCCGTATAGTGTGCCTTGTGGCCCAATAAGTACTTCCACTCGTTCTACATCAACAAGGCGCATATCTACCGATACTGGAATTTCGTTAATGTAAGTAGCTACCGTGCCGCCATCTGATGAAGGGCCTGATGAATTTGTATTTAAACCGCGAACTATAATAGGTGAGCCAGAGCGACCACCTTGATCAGTAATTGTTAAACCTGGCACCCAACGCGCTACATCGGCTAATTCGCTGATATTTTGGTCTTTCATTACATCGGCATCAAGCGCAGTAATGTTAAGAGGCGCAGCCTGAATAGAGCCACTTCGGCGTGTTGCTGTAACCTCAATAACTTCAAGCGATTTATTTTTTTCAATAATTTGCTCTTGTGCTGTTGCATTACCGCTAAATAATACACCGCTCAGTGCGCTTGATACAGCCAAGGTTAACAGGCTTGGTTTAAACATAAAAATTGATCCCAGTTAGATTTAGTACGTTAATAAATGAGCGCTAATAATATCAGGGAGTTTTGTTGATGGAAATAAAAATATGAATTTTAATTCACTTTTTTAGAATAAAAATTAAGTTGTGGTTTTTTGCTTAAATTTAAAGTTTAAATATAACAAGGTGTTTGTATAAATAATGCACACACCGTAAGTGGTATATATTGTTTTAAGTGCAACAATGAATGGTGTGAAAGGAGAGATAAAACGCAGGCTTAGTTATACTAAGAGGGAGTTGTAAAATAGGAGATGAGAAGTTGCGCCATGATAGTTCATGACGCAATTAAATTATTAAACTCTAAGCAGCAGGCTGCTTTTTACCATTAGACATGGAGCTGCCTACCGAGGCAATAATCACCAGTAAAATAGCCAGCCACTGCCAAATGCTTAGCAGTTCACCTAAAATAACTAAGCCAGCGAGTGCTGCAATTGCAGGTTCTAGGCTCATTACAATACTAAAACCTTGTGGCGACATATTACGTAAGGTAATCATTTCAAGAGTATAAGGCAGGGCGCTTGAAAGCACGGCGATAGCAATACCTAATGGAATAATATCCCAAGTAAATGCAGCACTTTGTGAAATGCCGCCATAAGGCACCAGCACGATGGCTGAAATGGTCATGCCCATCGCAACCGTTGCGCCACCAGAGCTTTGGCTGCCTGTTTTCTTACCAAATAAAATATAGCCAGCCCAACAGGCACCCGCTGCAAGTGCGAGCACTACACCGACTGGATCAAGGCTGTCTTGACCTTTCATATCAGGTAAAAGTAATAAAATACCGGCCACTGCACAGGCAACCCAAAATAAGTCACGTTTTCTGCGAGAAGAAAATAACGCGACAGCTAATGGGCCTGTAAATTCAAGCGCAACCCCAATACCTAATGGGATACGTTCTATCGCGTAATAAAATAGAATATTCATGCCGCCTAAACTTAAGCCATAAATTAATATGGGTAAGCGTTGGCTTGCAACAGGGAAGTGTTTCCATGGTTTAAAAATCAAACACAAAATAGCGGCCGAAAACCCTAAACGTAAGGCTGTTGTGCCCTCAGGTCCAACAATAGGAAAAAGCTGTTTAGCCAGTGACGCGCCTGACTGAATCGTCATCATTGCTAGCAATATGCATAAAATAGCCAGTAATAGATCTTTGGTTGATTTTTGCATGGATGTCCTTAAAGATTGCGATGAATTTTGGCGGCATGTTACCTGCTTTTGATCTCAGAGGTAAGTCAAATTTTGTGATCTTTTTAAGCTTAATTCAAAATAGCAGTGTTTAGTAAAGTGTGCCCAAAGGCCAAGCGATAAAATACGCTTATCGCTTAGCCGGTAGTTTTTGTTTTATTCAGAGGATAAATCTGCTGGGTAAACAACACCAAGTTGTGCGCGTGCGGTATCAAGTACTTGCATTACATCGACAGAAAGCTGATGAGTATTAACGCTAGACTCCCCCTGATTTTGCTCAATGGTATTGATAAAGTTCTCGAGTTCGTACTTCATAAAGTGCTCGTCAAATTCCGTGCTAATAAGCTCTTTATGACCATTGTTAGCAATAAACTCTACTTTTTTAAGCTGCGACACGGCTTCAATTCTAATTCGACCTAATTCCCCCTGAATTTCAGTGATATTTTCGCCTTGTGAAATTTTCGAATAGCTGATCACCGCTTGTCTGTCGGGATAATTTAAAAGCACATCGCCTGCACCATCCACACCACTTTCAAGTAATACGCCGCTGGCGTGAACAGAGCGTGGTGCTCCCCATAATGCAATAACGAGATAAAGTGGGTAAATACCCAAATCTAGTAAGGCACCATTAGCAAATTCAGGTAAAAAAGTATTAGGGCGCTCACCATTTTTATACTTGTCGTAACGTGATGAATACTGACTAAATTGACCAATAAACTTACGTGGTGTGCCTATTTTTTTCAAGGCAGCTTGTAAGTGCGCAAAATTAGGTAAGTGCGTTGTCATCATCGCTTCCATGTAAAGGCGCTGATGTTGCTTTGCCGCAGTTAAAATAGCCGCAAGTTGCTTGCTATTAGCCGCTGAGGGCTTTTCGCCTAATACGTGTTTGCCCGCTTTTAAACACTGTATTGCATATGCACTGTGCAGGCTATTTGGCGCCGCTATATAAACTACGTCTACTTGTTCATCTTGGCACACAGCATCAATAGAGGTAAAAATTTTAGCATCGGTATTTGTTGGATGATTAGCTAAAAAGCGCTCGCCGCTGCTTATTTGGCGAGAGCAAATACCGTATAAATTAAAATTGCTGAGTGTATTAGCCGCTGCCAATAACGTGTCGCTAATAAAATTAGTACCTACAATTACAAAATTCATGTTTAGCCTTTTGCTGTTTTTAAACAAGGGCGCAGTTTAACAATGTTTGGCTCTAAATGCGCGGGCAGAGCAATTAAACCAACGTTTAATGCTAGTACATAACGTAGCTTGCTCCTGATAACCTAAAAGCTCTGAAATTTGAGTCACCGACAATTGGTTTTGTAATAAATAGTGCTCACATAAGGCGCGGCGAGTAGCGTCTTTGAGCTTTACAAAACTGGTATCGTGCTTTTTAAGTTCTCGGTGCAAGGTGCGAGGGTGAATATTAAGCGCAGCGGCAATGGTATTATTAGCGCTTTGAAATATCGGCAGCATAATACGAATAAGCGCGCTTACCTGAGCAGGCAAAGATTGGCTATAAGCATTATTTTCAGCTAAAAAGTTAAGTGCTGCTTGGGTTTTATGCTGCTTAGTTACGTTAAGTGTTAAATCTAAGTCTTGTTTGGCAATTAATACACCGGCGCTATTTCTGTGAGTAATAACCTTACAGCCAAAATACTGGTGGTAGGTCAGCTTATTTGTGCTTAGGGTGTGAGGTAAAAATACACTTTGTGGCTTACAGCGGCCATTACTTATATTTTTTAAAGTGGCAATGGCCAATGCAATGGTGAGCTCTATTACTTGGTTTATTGCCGGTAATGGCCTGAGATTTATAGCGAATGATAAAAACACGTGCTCATTATCATCAAAGGGGTGAGTGGTTAAATTAAGCGCTGGCGTATGTAAGTGCAAATATTTTATCACCCAATCTAGCGCCTCGGCTAAATTAGTGCCTGTTTGAGCGGCTATTGCAATATGGCCTAAAATATCAAAGCTTTGCAGGCTTGCTAGTTTTAAACCAAAATTTGGACAATTTAGTGTATTGGCGCAATGCTCTAATAGCTGTGCATACGCGCGGTAAGTAAGGGTCTCTTGCTCTAGTTTATTAAAGTCCACATTAATGGCGCACTGCTGCATTATGGCAGCGAAACCTCCCCCAAGTTCTGCAATTAAATGGTCTATTCCTTGTAAAGAGGTGGCTCTAATTAAGCGGCTCATAAAATATACTTTTGGTGAGGGTGTCTAAAAATAACAAGTTTTTATTCGATGTTCCATGCAAACTGGTTTTTTAATTGGAGAATAAGTATGCATATCACTACATTTGATTACATTGTTGTTGGCGCAGGCAGTGCAGGCTGCGTTATCGCATCGCGATTATCTGAAAATAAAAATGTGAGTGTGTGCTTAATTGAAGCGGGCGGCAGTGATAAAGGTGCAATGGTTCAAATGCCTGCAGGGGTCGCTGCAAGCGTGCCTTATGGCATTAATAGCTGGCATTACAATACGGTACCTCAAAAAGAACTTAATAACCGCTGCGGATTTATGCCTCGTGGCAAAGTGCTTGGCGGTTCAAGTTCCATTAATGCCATGGTTTATATTCGAGGTAATAAGCACGATTATAATAGTTGGGCTGCACTGGGCAATGAGGGCTGGGACTATGAGAGTTTATTGCCTTATTTTATTAAAGCTGAAAATAATAAAACCTTTACTGAAAGTGATATACACGGGGTTTATGGTCCTTTGCATGTGCAGGATTTAAGCCAGCCAAGCCCTGTAAATCAGCTGTTTTTAAACGCCTGCGAACAACAAGGTGTACCGCACAATTGCGATATAAACGCAGGGCAGCAAGTTGGAGCCAGGTTATCACAAGTGACTCAATATCAAGGGGAGCGTTGTAGCGCGGCAAAAGCGTATATAACCCCCCATTTAAACCGAAAAAACCTAACCGTGCTTAGCAAAGTACACGTTAATAAAGTGCTTTTTTGCGATAAAACCGCAACCGGAGTCTCTGTTTCTATAAACAATAAAGCCGTTGTATTGCATGCAAAAAAAGAGGTGGTTTTAAGCGCTGGCGCAATTAACTCACCGCAAATTTTAATGCTATCGGGAGTTGGCCCTAAAGAGCAACTAAAGCAGCATAATATTGAAATAGTAAACGAGCTTTCTGGTGTTGGAGAGAACCTTCATGACCACTTAACCGTTGTGCCATTGTATAAAGCTAAATACAGTAAAGGCACATTTGGTATAAGTGCGGGTGGGGCGTTTAATATTGCAAAAGGATGCGTTGATTGGTTTGCCAAACGTGAAGGGCAGCTTACTAGTAATTTTGCAGAATCACATGCCTTTATAAAGCTATTTTCCGATTCAAAAGTACCCGACGTACAGCTTGAATTTGTAATTGGGCTGGTGGATGACCATAGCCGTAAACTGCACCTAGGCCATGGTTATAGTATTCACTGTAGTATTATGCAACCTAAAAGCCGTGGCACGATTCGATTAGCCGATGCCAACCCCTTGAGTGCTCCACTTATTGATCCTAATTATTTAAGCCACCCCGATGATTTAAACGTGATGTTAGCGGGGCTTAAAAAAACACTGCAGATTATGCAAAGTGAAGCATTTGATGTAATTAGAGGTAATATGGTTTACCCGCTAGATATTAACAATAATGAGCAGCTTATTGAGTATATTAGGCAAACGGCCGAGACTGAATATCACCCTGTAGGCACTTGTAAAATGGGGCAAGATGCCATGGCGGTAGTGAATAGCCAACTACAAGTACATGGCGTGAAAAATTTGCGTGTGGTTGATGCCTCAATTATGCCGCATATAATTACCGGCAACACCAATGCCGGTGTGATAGTCATTGCCGAAAAAGCAGCTGACTTCATTAAGCTAGCTTGACTTATAAAACGCTGTTAACCATTGCTGCCAGTCTTGCTCTAGTTTGATCATTTGCAGGTGTTTTTTAGCAGCAAAATGCTTGCTTTTATCCTCGTCAGCTAAAAACGGCCCTACACGACATAGCGAGCAATAATTATCGGTTAAGTAAGCAGGCAAAGTTAACAAGCTAGCCAGTTCAGGTAAGGGTTTTTCACTAAATACATAGGTAATGCCGCTGGTGTCTTTAACGTGCTTATCACGGTCAACATTGCGAATTTTATAACCATTAAAGAGACTAATATCAAATGGCATTTGCCCTTGATATTGTACGTTCAAATGGGTACCTAAACTGCCTTCAATATTCCATTCACGGTACGGTTTAACATCTTTTGAAGTGATGAAACACAGCCTCGCGCCTTGTGGATTTAAAGCAAACTTATTGGCGTATTTTATAAATTGATGCAGTAATGCGCGGTTAAGTACGTTCATGCTGGTATGGCGTGTATTGTGTTCAAATGCATCGCGACCAACAAATGCAGGAATAAGCGGAAATTGAAAAATAACCACATCAAAACTATGTAAATGCTGGCCGAGCGTTTGCCAACATTGTGGGTTGGTTACATCAAAGCTATTAAGTACTTCTACCTTTTGCGACTTTAAAGCATCGAGCGCATTATCTGGGTATTTTTGCTCAATAGTTGATTGGTCGTCGTAAGTGGATGCCACTAACTTTTTTGGCTTAATATGACGATAAAGCGCATTTGAAAACGATAAATCGCCATCACCTACCGTAAGTATGTTCCAGTTTGGATTTAAATACATATTAGCGTGAAGATGTGTTTGGGTTTTCGGGCTCATCATTTTGCTGAGGTGCTTGATGCAACCTATACATAGCTAAACGTGTTTTTAAACCCTCAATAGCAACCTGTTTTAAAATTAGGTTAAAGGTAATCAAAATAGCAAAAACAATGTGGATAGGACCATGGGTAAATCCTGCGTCAGGATCAAATATAGATAAGCCAAACAATACAAACAACACAACCATTAGTATTTCAATGAGTTGATTTGAATAAAAAGAAAGACGACCTTCGCTTTTATGATCTTTTTTTATGCTAATGGCACAAAAAAAAGGGATCACTTTTATTTTAAAAGCGGCGTTTTTTTCTACAAAATTCTCACCAAGGTCAGTGAGCTGTTGGCGCAATTGGTCTATCATGGGGTGTCCTCTCAATACAGTGCGCGGATGTTACCCTATTACAGACCAATGGTTAAGTAATGGCGTGTTATTTAGGGTAAATACTCATACCAATAATTAAGATATGACACACAAACACCACAGATGTGAGCACAAAGCGCATTTTTTGGTAATCTTTGTGGTAACTCTGCCAATTAACCGACGCTTTTTCGAAAATCAGAACCAACCAAAAACTCGCGCCTAACCACGCAAGCATCCACTCAATCGGCAAAAATGATAAAAACGGAATAGGAATGACCGGCAGCACAGCTTTAATGGCATCGGCAAAGCTTTGTTGCCCTGCATGCCATAAATTACCTGCCATAAAAGCTAAAATAGCGATGCTGTAAAAACTAAAAAACTCTAAATTGACACTGTTACTGCCAAACATCAATGGCCAACCCACACAGCCTAAAAACGGCAGTAAGCCTAAATAGCCTAGTTGAATGTGATTAACAAATTTTTCCATGGGTAAGCGCCTTAATCGAGTAGGTATTTCAACACTGCTAGTGTAACAAGGATAGATAGAGTTATCTTATAAAATTTATACAATGATTAAACGACCATGTTATTTATGACGATCACTCATTTTAATTAAAATAGTGTTTTTTGAAGCGCTAAGTTAGTGATTATTCGATTATTACCTATACTGATTGTGGGAATCACTAAATGGATGATTAGTATGGCTAACAATGTCACTCGACGTAAATTTTTAAGTACGCTAGCGGTCGGTGCTGCGACCTCTGCTGTCGCATTTAAAGCGCCGTATGTGTTTGCAAAAAAACCGGTTACGCTTAGAGTCATGGGAACGCATGTAACTTTACAAGAAGAGCTTAGAGTCCGCGCCATGCAAGAGCTCGGTATTAATATTGAATTTACCCCTATGGGGAGTGCGGCCGTTTTACAAAAAGCAGCAGCTGATCCCTCTTCATTTGATTTATATGAACAATGGTCTGACTCAATTAATATATTGTGGCAAGCCAATGCTATTCAACCAATTGAAGTAGAAAGACTAAAATATTGGCAGGAAATAAACCCACTAACCAAAACCGGTAAGTTAGTTCCCACAGCAAAATTGGGCGCAGGTGATGCGCCCAACAAAATTTTATATGTTCAACACGATGGCTCACTTGGAAGCCAAGCTACTGATAAAATAAGTTTTATGCCTTATGTTCACAATGTGGATTCATTTGGCTATAACACTAATTTTATACCTAAGGGTGTGGCTTACGAGACTGAGTCATGGGGCTGGTTGCTTGAGGAGAGTAATAAAGGCTTTGTTGGTTTGGTAAATGCCCCCACCATAGGCATTTTTGATGCCGCTTTGGCGGCCCAAGCACAAGGGCTTATGGCATTTAATAATATTGCCAATATGAGTGTTGCAGAAATAGATAAACTGTTTGCAATTTTAATTAATAAAAAGCAAGCAGGGCATTTTTCTGGGTTTTGGACGTCGGTGCCACAATCGGTTGAGTTTATGCTTAAAAAGCGTGTGCACATACAAAGTATATTTTCTCCGGGGGTGACTGCATGTAGAGCCCAAGGTTTACCCGTTGTTAATGCATCTCCTAAAGAAGGGTATCGAGCATGGCATGGAGTGATGTGTCTCTCTGCTAATACGGTAGGGCATGTAAAAGACGCCGCTTATGAATACATGAACTGGTGGTTATCGGGCTGGCCTGGTGCATTTATTTCCAAGCAAGGTTATTACATTTCTAATCCAGAACGTAGTAAAGAAATAATTACCACCCCCGAATGGGATTATTGGTACGATGGCAAAGAAGCGACTCAACCACTAGCGGGTACCGATGGCAAAAATATAATTATGCCAGGGCAAATTCGCGATGGCGGCAGCTATGAAAAGCGCTTTTCTAATATTGCGGTGTGGAATACAGTGATGGATAACTACGATTACAGTTTAGATAAATGGTTTGAACTACTAAACGCATAAGGGAATTGAATGCTGAAACAGTTAATTAGTTCTTTATCTATTAAAGTATTATCTTCGTTGGCTATTTTTATTTTAATACAAATAATAGTTTACGTTGTTATTAATGAGCGAACCGACAAAATAGAGCAAGCCAGTAAAAATGTATTGAATATTAATGGGCTGTCAGTTGTTGTATTTGAAATTAACAAAGATATTTTACAGATTCAACGAGATATTTCGGTTTATGGTGTGTCGGGTAGCGAGGTTATTTTTGATAAAATAAAAAGCACTCAGCAAAGTATTCAAGCGCGGTTAATTGAAGCACAACAGCGAATTCAGCAACACAAGATTAAAAACTCATTAAACGCCATGCAATCATTGGTTTTAAATTATGGCAAAAGTATCGATAGTCTTAAAAAACGATATGATGAAAAGTCTAAAATTATTGAGCAACAGTTACCAAATACCTACGAATTAGCATTAACTACCTTAGCAAGCAGGGATGGAGAAACGGCCAGGCTGGGCAAGGACTTATTATTGTTTCAGCTAAAGGATCATTGGCATCATCTGTATCGCAATTCAGTCCTGTTTTTAACTCAACGCGATTACGCCAAACGTAGTCAAGTAAAACAGCGGCTACAATTAATTAAACAATTAACCAACAGTGGCGCTACAAACAAAATGATTGGCCACAACAAGGTCGAGCAACTAAATAGTTTAACAACTAAATTCGAGTCTTTATTTGCTCAGGCCATTCAAGCTAATAGAAACTATTTAACCTTAAGTAATATTGTTATTGCCGGTGATTCGGTCGAGTTTTCAGCACTTGCCAAAAAATTGCAAGAAGATGCATTGTTGTTGCTTAGTGATATTTCGAAAACCAGTCAAGAGAGCATTGATGCTGCGCAAACTGTTATTCAAGTGTCGTTATTTTTGTCTGTTACCTTGTTTATTCTTTTCGCTTTATTTTTTCACTTTCATATTATTAAAGCGATTAACAGGCTCACAGTTAGTTTTAGATCATTTCTAAATGGTGATTTCTCAGCAAACATAGCTGATATTAACCGTGAAGACGAAATAGGGTTTTTAGCCCAAGCAGCAAATAAATTTAGAGTGCTAAACGAGCGCCTAGTTGAAGCAAAAAAAGCGGCAGAAGAAACATCCCGAATCAAATCTGAGTTTTTAGCTAATATGAGCCATGAAATACGCACTCCCATGAACGGTATTTTAGGCATGGTACAGCTAGTGAGTAATACAGAGCTTGATGCTAAACAAAAACGCATGATTGAGGTTATTAGCTCTTCAGGTAACAGTTTATTGGTTATTCTTAATGACATTCTTGATTTAAGTAAGCTTGATGCCGATAAAATGCTACTAGAAAATAGAGAGTTTAAATTAAGTGCTTTATTGTATGAGCTGGAACAAATTTTTAAATCGCAAGCCGACCATAAAAATATAGAGTTTAAAATAGTAAAAGAAAAAGTAGATTCTGTTGATTTGGTACAAGGCGACGAAACCCGTTTAAAACAAGTACTAATGAATTTATTGGGGAATGCATTTAAATTTACAGAGTATGGAACAGTAACATTATCTGTTGCTCTAAAAGAGAAAAATAGCAGTGAAGTGATGTTACTATTTAGCGTTATCGATAGTGGTATAGGTATTTCACAACATAGTATAAAAACGTTATTTGATGCTTTTACACAAGCTGACACTTCAACAACACGTCGTTTTGGTGGTACAGGGCTTGGATTAACTATCTCTAGTAAAATATTAAACTTAATGGGCAGTAATTTACAAGTAGAAAGTGAATTGGATAAGGGTTCGAGATTTTATTTTCAGTTAACGCTTAGTACTCCATCATCAAATGTGGCTGAAAAACAGCAAGCACAATTACCCGATGTAAATATTAAAAATAAAGATATACAAGTATTAATTGCCGAAGATAATCCGGTAAATCAAATCGTGCTAGAAAGCTTTTTAAAAGCAATGGGTATTAAACATATAACCATGGCAGATAATGGTGAAATAGCGCTTGAGCTATGTACTAAACAACAATTTGATTTAATTATGATAGATATTCAAATGCCGGTAATGGGCGGGCTTTTGGCAACTAAATATATTAGGGAACTAGCCAATTACCACGATGTGCCCATTATTGCCGTTACTGCAAACATCACTGAAAAAGACGAGCCTGAGTACGTGGCAGCGGGTATAACTAACACTATAAACAAGCCTATAGAATTCAATAGTTTAAAAGTTATAATTGACCAGTATAGCGAGTAAGAATAAATATCCTATGTGCTTTTATATTTTTTGGTGGTATTGGTTAGCAATACACTCAAAAATTAAAAGCGCCTTTAGGCGCTTTTAACTTTAATTAGCAATACATATTTTCAGTGGTTTATTCATTATTACCCACAAAATGCTAACTACTGGGTTGTATCTCTAAGTAGCTGTTAATGGTTGATTCGAGTTTTTTGTAGCTAGTTTGAATGAGCTCTAATTTATTCTTCATACTGCCCATGGCATTTTCACTGGCCATTACTTCTAATTCATCAAATAATT
Organism: Pseudoalteromonas sp. QJM3NY_12; assembly: GCF_056173165.1. The sequence continues at coordinate 355,930 of NZ_JBWBUF010000002.1, read as the reverse complement.
TATGCAAGTTAGCCGCACCTACATCACCCGATGAGCCTTTCAAGCCATGACTTAATTTTGATATTTGCGATAAATTATTGTTATTTATTGCATCCTCAAGTTCTTCTAGCTTCATTGGTGTACTCTGAAGGTATAATTCACATACTTTTATAAGAAGCTCTTCATTATTTAATAACCGAGATAGCGCGTTATCTTTATCCCAATCAGGTAAACTTTGACTATCCAAAGTATCAGAAATTGGTTTATTAATTTCGTTAAGCTGATTATTTTCCAATGGAGCTTCTTTTATAAAAGTTGAAGACAACCACTTTGTAGCCGTTGCAACTAATACCTCTGCAGAGATTGGTTTAGTGATGTAATCATTCATTCCTGCATCTAGGCATTTTTGTCTTTCACCCATCATTGCATTAGCAGTCATAGCGACTATGGGAATATCAATATTTTGAGGCGCTGCTTCACCAGCTCTTATTTGTTTTGCTGCATCATAACCATTCAATATAGGCATTTGGCAGTCCATAAATACACAGTGGTATTGATGATTATTGGCCACCGAGTTAACAAGTTTTTCTACTGCTTGTTGGCCATTTGACGCGGTATCTATCTCTAAAGATAAACATGACAATATACCCGCGGCTACTTCTATATTTATTTCGTTATCATCAACGATAAGAACATGTGCTCCTTTAAAGTCAGAATTATCAGTTTTAACTGAGTCTGATTCACGGCGTTTGTTAATATTAATATTACTGCTACCAGCACTTATTTTATCTTCAAGGCTGCGTTCATCGGCGACTGTTTTTAAAAACTCTGAAATAAGTATTGGTTTAGAAAGTAAGCTGGCTTGCACGTGTCTTGTTTTAATTTGAGGATAACCGCGATTTGCTAATAAAATAACTTTAAGTGCATGATGATTAGCAATAGATGGCCACATTTCATCTAAACGTTTTAACAATATGTCGTCTTGTTCAATAAGTATAAAGTCAGGTAAAGGTACGTTTTTTATATCATCTGAAACAAGAGATTGTTGTAATTGTTCAGGTGAAAAACTGTTTCCAGAAAAAGCAGCTATTAAATTATTTATGCTGTCGGTTAACTCGTTATTTTTAGTCACAATAGCAAAGCTTTTGTTTTTTAATCGTGGGGTAAAACTATAATGAGTTGTATCATCATTGCTCAGTGTTAGTTTTATGTGAAAACTACTACCTAGTGACTTTTCTGACTCAAAGCTAATTTCTCCGCCTAGAAGGCTACAAAGCTGTCTGCATATAGAAAGCCCTAGCCCTGTTCCACCAAATTTAGATGCCACGCTTTTGTCTTCTTGGGAAAAGGCGGTAAATAATTTGCTCTGGTTTTCTTGTGCAATGCCCACACCGCTATCGGTAACTTTTACATGAACAGTCACAGTATCATTGCTTGTTTGCTCGCAATAAGCGGTGACCTTTATAAACCCGGTTTCAGTAAATTTAATCGCATTATTTACTAAGTTAGTTAGGATTTGTGAAAAACGATGGGGGTCAGTTTTAATCGTTTTACATTTTAAATTAACAACATCTAAAACAAATTCGAGGCCTTTTTCCTGAGCTTTAACAGCCATACTGCCACAAACGCTTTCGATTAATTTTATTAAATTAAACTCTTTAAAGTTCAACTCAAGTTTACCTGCTTCTATTTTAGATAAATCCAAAATATCATTTATTAATACAGATAAAGCACTCACACTTACTTCTGTCATTTCTAAATAGTTTTTTTGTGTTTCACTTAATGGCTCTTTTTTTATTAAGTTTAAAGTACCCACTATGCCATTAAGTGGAGTACGCATTTCATGGCTTATATTAGAAATAAACGCGCTTTTTACTTCACTGGCTTGTTTGAGCTCTTTAGTGCGAATGGCTACTTTATTTTCAAGCTCATGATTTACTTTTATTATTTCATTCTCAATGGTGCGCTCTTTGGTTACATCTCTGGCTATTATTGCAATACCAATAAACATTCCAAATTGATCGATAATGGCTGATAAAGAGAGTGAAAAGTAGCGTTTAGTAGAGCCGTTACTGATACTAGCGTCTTGCTTAAATTGACGAGTACCATCAGTGAATTTTTCAATTATCTCGTTAAAATTTAGCTGATCTATTATTTTTAAATCATTAATTGGTTTTCCAATTGCTTCTAACTCTCCAAGCTTAAACATCAGAGTTGCGGCATTATTCCAACTAGAGACAATACCGTTATTGGTAATGCCAATTACCGCATCAGATGAGCCGGTTATAATTGCCTCAGATTGTGCGCGCGCATTTGCAAGCTCTTGGCTTTTGCGAAGACTACGATTGAAAAATGCGAGAATGATAGTTAATACAATAACCAAAATAAGCAAAAAGGCGTAGAGCTTTGTTCTGCGTTCCATTTCAATATTTTTAATATGCTCAACAGGCGCTAAAACGTGGCTAGATAAAAAGTTTTGTTTTTCACCCAGCGCTAAAGTGATTTGTTTTCTTGCAGTGTAATAACTTGTTTGCGCAATGCTTTTTGGTTTTATAAGCGACAATGAGCTATTAGCAACGGGGTTGAAAGTGTAATTATTATTGATGCTAATATCACTACCTAGGTCTTTACCAAAGGTGAAATCTTTATTTGGGTGTGATAAAAAATAGCCGTTACTGTCAGTTAAAGCGAGTTGAAATGGTGTATTAATACTGTTTTTTAAAAGAGTTAATAAGTTGTTAGCATTCACGTTAATTATGATAAAGCCAAATCTATTTTGATTTTCATCAAAAATTGGCATAGACAGCCTCAACATCGGGCGATAAGGAAACTCTATTTTACCGTACTCTCTATTCAACGAAATTTCAGACAGATACATTTCGCCATCAGAGAGGTTACTACTGGCCGTAAAGTACTCTTGCGCTCCTTTATTTTGGAGCCTATTTAAATCTATAACCTCTACAGCGCCCTGAACGCGATCAACCCTTACCAGTTCTTGTCCTTTTTTGTTGGTACTGATGATTCTTAGCTGCTCGTAATCTGGGTTATTTTTTAAAAACGCTGCAAATATAATTTCAAGCCTTGTTTTCCATTGAGCATAGGTGGTGTTCTCTAGTGGGTCTACACCTTTGTTATTTGATGCCCTGGCTAAGCCTTTGATTGGAGGGGTTGCGTGTAAAAAACGAATATCTCGACGGTAGTTTTCAATAACCTCTTGTGTTTGTGAATTAATAGATTGGTTTTTGTCTATTATTTCTAGTTCTACAGAGCCAAGTACTGAGCGCGATAAACTTGCTTCATTAATAATAATGGCTAAAACAATTAAGGTAATTATGGCGGATAAAGAAATAGGGAATAAAAGGGTGTAATTACTTACCTGACGAATTATCCTTTTTTTAAGATTTATTGGCATCCATTACTCCAATTAAAAACTAGCCATTATTTAATTATAATTAAACCTAGAGAACTATAGGTAATTTATCAAGTTTGAGCTTAATAATAAAAAAATAAGAAAAAAGTTTTTACTATTAAAAAGGAGTTTTGCTTTTATTGGCTTACATTTACTGCAGATGATTATAGACCTCTTGTAGCTAACACAATCAATTTAATATTGTTAGTACTTATTTTAGGTAATTAATGGACGTTTAGGTTAACTCAGCTAGACTTTAATCGCGTTTGTTTAATTTTTTTATGGGACTTTATTGTGTTAACCACTGTAGATCAAAGCTTTGCGCATCGAGTGCTTATTGTTGATGATGAACCTTCTAGTTTAATGATTCTAGAGGGGGCTTTATCAGATATCGCAGAAGTTATATGCAGCGATACTGGTTTTGGTGCAATTGAAAAAGCACAGCAGTTTTTACCTGAAATTATTTTATTAGATATAGAATTACCAGATATTAGCGGGTTAGAAGTGTGTAAACGCTTAAAAAACAATCCCAAAACCAGTGGTGTAACGGTAATATTTATTACCTCTCATAATGAAAGTAAGTTTGAGCATTTGTCTTTAGAGTTGGGTGGGATTGACTACATACAAAAGCCAGTCGATCTTAAGGTCTGCCGTTTGCGCGTTGGCAACCATTTAAAACTAAAAACACAAGAGCAACAATTAAAGCATTCTCAGCGGTTACTTGCTATTGAATCAGAGAGATTGCGCGTAACGCTCAACTCGATTGGCGACGCTGTTATAGCAACTGACAAAGACGAAAAAATAACGTTTATGAACCCGATTGCAGAAATGATGACCGGCTGGGTGATGCATGAAGCTGTCGGTAATTATATTTCAGAGGTTATGCAACTACGGGATGCAACCACAAAGCATAAAAGTCTTAATCCAATTTCTATTGCTTTAAAGGAGCAGCGAAGAGTAGCTATGGCGCTTAATTGCCAATTAACGAGCTTAAATGGCAGAATTCATCGGGTTGAGGATTCTGCCTCTCCTATTAGGGATGAAAAAGGTAATATTATTGGCGCGATTATAGTTTTTCATGATGTGAGCGAGTCAATTGCGATGGCCGTTAAAATGAGTCATTTAGCAAACCATGACCAATTAACCGATTTACCCAACCGAATTTTATTACATGATCGCGTTGCGCATGCCTGTCAGGTATCTGTGCGTAATGGTTTTTTTGTGGCATTAATGTTAATTGATATTGATCATTTTAAATATTTAAATGATACCGAGGGACACCATGTTGGCGACCAAATCATAAAACTGGTTGCTAAACGCCTTGAATCTATTGTTGATTTAAATACGACCTTAGCCCGAGTTGGCGGGGATGAATTTGTATTATTGCTCCCCGATATTAAATCAACGTGTCATGTCGATGCTGTTGCATCTGATATTTTGTATGCAATGCATCAACCTTTTCGTGTCGATGGAAGAGAGTTTAATTTAACTATAAGCGTTGGAATTAGTATTAATCCAACTGATTCTGATTCTGCCGAATTAATGATGTCGCATGCTGATGCAGCAATGTATAAAGCCAAAGAGCACGGTAGAGATAGATTTTGTTATTTTTCAGATGACTTAGAACATGAGTTTCATCAACGTCAAAATATAGATAAGCTTTTGAGAAATGCACTTGAAAAAGACACGTTGGAAGTTCACTTTCAGCCCAAGCTTTGCCTAAAAAATAAATTAATTATAGGCGCTGAGGCGTTAGTAAGGTTAAGAGATGAGGAGGGCGGTTTTATATCGCCGTTACACTTTATTCCACTAGCCGAAGAGACAGGCTTAATAAATAAGTTGGGTCATAGCGTTTTAAAACAAAGCTGCAGAGCTGCTAAACGCTGGCTAGGTAAAGGTCATCCAATTAAAGTTGCTGTTAATGTGGCGGCTAAACAATTTACAGATCCTAAATTTATAGAAAGCGTAGCGCAAATACTTGAGGATACTGAGCTTCCTAGTGGTTACCTTGAGTTAGAAGTGACAGAAAGCGCTTTAATGAGTGATTTTGATGAAACAAGTAGAATATTAAACGGGCTTTCAAACCTTGGTTTGAGCATAGCGATAGATGACTTTGGAACGGGCTATTCGAGTCTATCGTATTTAAAACTATTCCCTGTTGATGTATTAAAGATTGACCAGTCATTTGTTAAAGATATGGTTGATGATAAGCAAAGCCTAGATATAGTGAAAGCAATTACCCATTTAGCACACTCACTTAATTTAAAGATTGTTGGTGAAGGCATTGAAACTCAAGCACAGCTCGATACACTTATTTCGCTTGAGTGTGAAGAAGGGCAAGGATTTTTGTTTAGCAAAGCTTTACCTGAAAACGAATTTGAAAATCTCATTTTCTGATGGTGTAACTAATATTTTTAAGTTTAAGATAGCTCACATTCAATTATTGTAACTTCTTATCTCCATCAATCTTAAAAATCGATTGTTTTAATCTAAACAATCAATTTTATTTAATTTCTCAATGGCCTTATTGTATTAATCAAGCCAACGCACGAGGCGTTAACTTTTTAAATACACTAAACATAAATGAGGAATACTATGAGCACTTCATTGATTAACACAAAACTACAACCTTTCAATGCAACAGCTTACCATAATGGTGACTTTGTAGAACTCACTGAAAAAGACGTATTAGGTAAGTGGTCTATCTTTTTCTTTTACCCAGCAGATTTCACATTTGTATGCCCTACAGAGCTAGGTGACCTTGCAGATCATTATGCACAGTTACAAGAAATGGGCGTTGAAGTTTATTCAGTATCAACTGATACACACTTTACGCACAAAGCTTGGCATGACACGTCAGACACTATCGGTAAAATTACTTACCCAATGATTGGCGACCCAACAGGACGCATTACACGTAACTTTGGTGTAATGATTGAAGATGATGGTTTAGCACTTCGCGGTACATTTGTAATGAACCCAGAGGGTGAAATCAAAGTTGTTGAAACGCATGATTTAGGTATTGGTCGTAGTGCTAAAGAACTTGTTCGTAAAGTACAAGCCGCACAATACATTGCCACGCATGACGGTGAAGTATGTCCTGCATCTTGGCAGCCAGGTGAAGACACATTAGCACCTTCACTAGACCTAGTTGGTAAGATTTAAACTTTACCTTCACTAAATTTAGAGTAGAACATGACTCTATTACCAGTGAGCCTACTTAGCTCACTGGACACTCTCCCACGCCATCACTCTTTTCTAAAATTCGCACATGCACTGATGGCATGGGGGTTCTGCTGTTTTATTTTTCCGTAAGGGGCTAAGCCATGTTAGACAACAACATAAAGAACCAATTAAAAAGCCATTTTGAATCGCTGACTCAGCCTGTTGAGCTGCTTATCGCCTTGGATGACAGCAAAAAATCAACAGAAGTAGAAAGTTTAGCGAATGATTTAGCATCACTAAGCGATAAGTTTAGTGTAAGTAACAATCCAGATACTTCGGCACGCAGACCTTCAATGGTGGTGCATTCGCCACAAAAAAATACTCATATTACCTTTGCAGGGGTACCTATGGGTCATGAATTTACTAGTTTAGTGTTAGCGCTATTACATACGGGGGGGCACCCTAGTAAAGCCAGCCAAGAAGATATTGAACAAATACAAACACTTGAGCAAACACTCAATTTTGAAGTGTATATTAGTTTGAGCTGCCAAACCTGCCCGCAAGTGGTTCAAGCGCTAAATACAATGGCTGCTACAAATAGCAATATTAAAGCCACCATGATTGATGGTGCTCTGTTTCAAGATGAAGTAGAACAACGAAATATATTGGCTGTACCCGCTGTGTACTTAAACGGAGAGCCTTTTAGCCAAGGGGCAATGAGCCTAACCGATATTTTAAATAAAGTTGATAGCAAAGGTGCACAGCGCCAAGCCAAAGCATTGAATGAAAAATCAGTGTTTGATGTTCTTGTCGTCGGTGGTGGGCCAGCAGGTGCTTCGGCAGCTATTTATTCTGCACGTAAAGGGCTAAATACGGGGGTGGTTGCCGATCGATTTGGTGGCCAGGTAGCTGACACATTGGCCATTGAAAACTTTATTTCGGTAAAAGCAACCGAAGGGCCAAAAATGGTGGCTCAGCTTGAAGAGCATGTTAAAGAATATGATGTTGATGTAATGCACAACCAACGCGCGGCAAATCTGCAAAAAGGCAGTAATGGATATGACATTACTTTAGAAAATGGCGCTGTATTACAAGCTAAATCACTTGTGCTAGCAACCGGTGCACGCTGGCGTGAAATGAATGTACCTGGCGAGCAACAATATAAAGGCCACGGCGTTGCATACTGCCCGCATTGTGATGGCCCATTATTTAAAGGCAAACCTGTTGCTGTAATAGGTGGCGGTAACTCAGGTATTGAAGCGGCTATTGATTTAGCTAACATTGTAGAGCATGTAACGGTGCTTGAATTTGCCGATACGTTACGTGCTGACGAAGTGCTTATTCGTAAAGCAAATAGCTTAAAAAACATTACTATTATTAAAAATGCACAAACTACTGAAGTACTCGGTGATGGTAATAAAGTAATAGGCCTGAATTATACCGATCGTGTTTCTGGAGAAAGTAAGGAGCTAGCTTTAGCCGGTATATTTGTACAAATTGGTTTGATACCAAACACCGAATGGCTAAAAGACAGTGACCTTGAGCTTAGTCAATTTGGTGAAATACTCATTGATGCTAAAGGTGCAACGTCGTTACCAGGTATATACGGGGCGGGCGATGCGACCAATACGCCATTTAAGCAAATTATTATTGCTATGGGCGCCGGAGCAACTGCTAGCTTAGGAGCTTTTGACTACTTAATTCGCCAAACACCCGATGCAGAGCAAAATGCTGCTTAATAGCGTTTTAGCGTAAGCCTCTTGATAAAACAGCTCTCACCCATAGCTGTTTGTTCACCCAAGCCGCCCTCTCCAAAGGCGGCTTTTTTGTGTGTTATTTAAGTCGGGTAAGGCCTACTAAAATACAAACTGCGCCACCAATAAAGCCAAGCCATGCTTCTACTGGGGTTTCGCCATTGAATGCACGAGTAACTTGTGAGGCTGCAGAATCGTAAACATCATAACCCCACATACCAAGTGCTACGCCAATAACAATAAGTACAATACCAATGATTTTATTTGTCATAATGATCCTTTGTGTTTTTAGTGCAAATTAATCTGGGCGACACTCGTTGTTATAATGTGGCTACGCCCAGTCTTTTTAGTGTATTTGTAATTGCTTCTTCTATCGCTGGCAGTTTAAACGGTTTGGCTATAAACATATCCATGCCTGCTTGCTTACAGTTTAGTTTATCTTGTGAGGATGCATTAGCAGTTAACGCCACAATATAAGTTTCTTGCGAGTCACAGATACCTTGTGCCTTTAGTTGCTTGGTGGCTTCAAAACCATCCATGATAGGCATAATGCAATCCATAAAAATAAGGTCAAAATGCTTTTGTTTGCATTTTAACAGGGCATCTTGGCCGTCAATAGCAAAGTCTGATTTTATATTAAATTTATCCAGTGCTGATTCTAATACCAGGCGATTTATTTCGTTATCATCAACCACCAAAACCGAGAGCTTATTGCTATGGTTATTAATAAATTTAAGGCTAGGTTCTTGTGTTTGTTGTTTACCACGCTCAATTGGGATAGTTAAGGTAAAACATGTGCCCACGTTAACCTCACTGGTTACCTCAATTTTGCCATTCATAAAACCAACGAGCTCTTTAACTATGGCTAAGCCTAACCCGGTGCCACCTTTATTGTTGTTAGCATCAACCTCTTGTGTAAAAGGCTTAAATAATGAGTTTAAATACGTTTTACTCATGCCGCGACCCGTATCGGTTATTTTAATTGTAAGTAAAGGGCGCTTTGTATCTAATGCTAACTGTGAATCGAGAGAAACAGAACCATGCTCTGTAAATTTTAATGCGTTACTCAGTAAATTAGAGACAATTTGGCTTAATCGAGAGGTGTCGCAGTATACCCAAACATCATTAGGAATGAGGTTAGTAGCTCGTAGTTCAATATTTTTATTGCTAAACAATACCGAATATAAAGAAACCAAATCGGTAAATACCGTTTTAAGTAGGGAGTGGTGAGGTTCCAGTTTTAATTCACCATGATTTATTTTTGAAAAGTCGAGCACTTCATTGATAATATTCAATAAAATATCAGCACTTCGCAAGGCGACTTTAATTTTTTCCGCCCGCTTGTCATAATCGTGTTCATCAATGAGTGTCGCTAACATACCCGTAATGCCATTTAGCGGAGTGCGTAGCTCATGACTAATTTTTGCAAACAGCATACTTCTATCTTTTAATAGCTGTTCAGCAAGCGCTTTTTTTTGTTTTAACTCTTCGCGGAGCTTTACGGCTTCAGTTATATCTTGAAAAGTACCAAATAACCGCACACATTGGCCGTTGTTGAACTCAGCTTCACCAAAGGTTGAAACCCAAATATTCTGTTGCTTAGCGGTAACTATTTCCAGCTCTAAATGCCATTTATCACCCGTAGATATTGCCTTTTCTACCGCTTTATTAATACTGTCTCGGCTTTTACCTGCTTTATAAAATTCAATGGCTTTTTCTATATCTGGAGTATAGTGTTCTTCGGCTTGATGAATACGTCGAGTTTGTTGGCTCCAAAAAATAGTATTTTCTACTAGGTCGACCTCCCATGTACCTATATTTGCTACGTTTTCAAGCTTTAATAAAGTGTCACTATTTTTAGTGAGATTGGCTTTATCCTGATTGCGCGCCAATTCCGAGCCTAACCACTGCGCTAATAATTCAATATAATCATAGGCTTCATCGCTAAAAGGAGCGCATTCTTGAGCTGATGAAAAGTTAACAGTTCCAAATACGTCTTTGCCTATTCGTATAGGCGCACCAATGTACGCTTCTAATTGGAAATTAATATAGCATGGATGATTTGCAATACTACTTTGCGACGCATTATGAAATGCAAGTGCAGAGTTGGCCGACAAGGTATGCGTGCAATAGGTGCCGTTTAATTCAAACTCTGTACCAATTGCAAGAGAATTGTCAGGGGTGATGGCATGTAAAACAATGTAAGAATCATTTTTTACGCGGCTGATAATAGCTAAGTCGAGTTGAAAAACATCGAGCCCAAAAGCAAGTAAGTCTGCAATTTTTTGATCAAAGCTTAGCTGCTGATCTGAGACTATATTATGAAAGCATCGAAGAAAATTCACAAAAACCCTTAATTTATTTGGTGTGTACACAAAATTTAATGCAAAAAACACGCCTAAATTTAATCTGTTTTTTGCAATACGACGGCGAACACATCGTTCTTTATTACATTACCCCGTTGGTTTAAAAATTAATAGCTGGAGTAAGCTGTAAATTCAAAGGTTATATCACTGTATAGTTTGATTTTATAGCTTATGTTCATTTCTCACGCAACCTAGGGCTACCTAGGTAAGTTTTAGCTTCACTTATGCCCATTTGATAGCCTGAATTGAGTATAGCTAGATTTTTAGTGGTGCGGCCGACTTTAAACCCTGCTGGTGGAGCAATAATATTTATTTTGCAATCCGGTGGAGCATTATGCAAAAAATCAATACTGTCATTATATTTTTTAGAACGCAGTATGGCCGCCTCTGCAAGCGCTGGGGTATCTTTATAGAGTTGTTTGGTTAACCAAGGGACTTTGTTATCTTTTTTACGATAGCCTAAAGGTTGAGAAAGGATAACTGTTATTTCTGATGCCCCCATTTCATAAGCTTTTTTTACCGGAATAGAATCTGCAACGCCGCCATCGGTCATGGCGATCCCGTTTATTGTTGGATAATCCCGATAAGCTATTGGTATAGCGCAAGAGGCTTTTAATTGCTCTACCATTTCGCTGCCTGTTGCTTGTAAATAATGAGCTTGCCCAGACTCGATTGCCGTTGCAACAATATAAAAGTCGTGAGGGGATTGAGAGAATTCGTCGGTATTTAAAGGAATTTCACGTATGGTCTCTTGCCAAAGCCAGTCCAAATCAAACAAATGGCCGCCTTTAACAAATCGGGAAAGGTTAATAAATTCAGGCCTACAGGAATAATCAGTAATCACTTTGTAGTTTCGAGTTGCTTGCTTACATAGATAAGCCGCGACGTTCGTTGCTCCAGCAGATACACCAAAATAGCTGGTAAAAGGTTGATATTGTTGTGCTAAAAACTCATCTAGCACGCCAGCTGCAAAAATACCACGCATGGCACCACCCTCTACCACTAATGCATGTTGGCTATTGCTCATATTAACTTCCTTCCTTTGACAATACACTTATGCTACCAAGTGTGCTCAAACTGTGCGAGCAACTTTTTGCTTTGATTCGGGACCTGTTTTAATTATTAGTTAGGATAAGAAAATATCAAAGGTTGCAGGGAATAGAAGCGATAACTTGTTCTTAAAAATTAATATATACGTTATTCAAAAGAACATATTTGATCTCTGCCTGCTTTTTTAGCTTTGTATAAAGCAATGTCGGCATTTTTTATTATCGTTTGCATATTAGTATTAGCGTTTGGGTAAGTGGTAAAATACCCAAAGCTCATTGTGATATGAGGAGTAACAGAAGAAAATTCATGGGGAATATTTAACGCTTTAATTTTTTGCTGTATCAGTACAGTAAACTTTTGGCATTGTTCTTTATTAGAGGCCGGCAAAATAATTGTAAATTCTTCGCCTCCATACCGAGCTACTATATCACCCTCACGTTTACATACGCTTTTTAAAGCGCGCGCCACTTGTTTTAATGTGTCATCACCTTTTTGGTGACCATAGTTATCGTTATAGCGTTTAAAGAAATCGATGTCACACATAATCAAACTAATAGGCTGATTATGTCTTGCACAACGCTTAATTTCACTGTTGAGAGTGCTATCGAAAAAGCGACGGTTTGCAATATCAGTAAGTGCATCGGTATTCGCTAATTTATTGAGCTTAGTGTTGGCGTTAATTAATTGCTTTTGGGTTAACTGCAGCTTTTTTTTATAGTTAATATTCTTGAGGGCATTATTGATGATTTCACCTACGAGCTTTATTCTAATCAAATCAATTTTGCTCCAATTGCGCTTAGTTTTAACGCAATCACAGCCGATGAAGCCTACCAGTTCCTCATCGAAACGAAGGCCTATGCATAAAACCGACTGAATGCTTTGCTCTTTAAACTCTGCTTTTTCAGCGTCAGCTTTAGTAGGTAATAGCTCAATATCATTTACTTGAAATAGATGGTTCTCATTCATCACTTCAAAAAAATAGGGGAGTTCAACCTTTGGTATGTTTTGCAGTCTGTCTTTGCAAGCAACAATACCCTTATTGACCCACTCGTGAGTATTAGTAATAGTTTCATTGTCAGTGTTAAATTCAAATAAATAACTACGGTCAGCCTTTAATACGGTGCCAATGGCTTTGAGGGCAAAGTTAATTTGTTGGTCTATATTATCGTTTTGTATATCAATAAGTTTGGTAGAGATTTTAGAGATAATATGATCAAAGTTGTATTGCTCTGTGAGTGTATGATCTTGCTCTAAAGTGAGCATAGATATTGAGCCATCAATTATAGAATGATCAATATTTAACAGTTGTAAAGTGGATTCAGAATCTAATAAAACGGTTGTTATATTAGAAGAAAATAATTGCTCAATACTGACAACTTCATCATTACTAAAGTCGCGCAGCACAACATTGCTAAAAGCACCTTTTTTAACAGCACTTTCATCCTCTATTTTGAGTAACGTTTTGGCATGCTGATTTAATGTGTAGTTTTGGTTTTTATCATCATAAACAATCACGGCTAAATTAATAAGATTAAAAACCTGCCAAATTGTTTTGTCTGAGTCATGACTCACTGATTTCTCCGCAATTATACAGGCAGAACTCGCCAAATCTTTTAATTATTAATAATATATGTCTCTTTATATTTAGTACAGTTCTTTGCATTTTACTAAGTTTTTAGTGCGTTTAATTGGTCTTCGTATTACAATTGTGACTGTATATCATTTCGCACTTTCTAATTTTGCTTTATTTCATTAGCTTACTTTGTTTTCAGTAAAGGCCTTTTATATTTCATGACAGAAATAACTACACATCACGCCTCCCGTCGCCGTCTATTAATTGCACTTGCAATTACCTGTTCGTTTATGGTGATTCAGCTTATAGGTGCTTATTATGCTAATTCACTGGCTGTTCTTGCTGATGCCGGTCACTTATTTGTTCATAACAGCTCACTATTTATAGCACTTATTGCCTCAAGCTTTGCTATTCATTTGGCTAAAACTTATAACGACGGCCATCAAAAAGCTGAATTAATCGGCGGTCTGATCAACGGCATTTTATATCTTACTATCAGTTTACTTATTTTATTTGAGGGAGCTGAGCGCTTTTTGGACCACAAAGGTGGACATGAGCTGATCATAAATAGTTATTTAATGTCGGTGATTGCAGCTATCGGTTTTTTATTTCATGGTGCGGCAGCGTGGGTATTATATAAAGGTCGTAAAGCCAGTATTAATGTGTATGCGGTATTTTTACATTCGTTTTTTGATTTAATCTCGACTGTTTCCACTTTTGTTGCCGGTGTTCTTATTTATATTACAGGCTGGAATGTGATTGATATTTTATCGAGTATGTTAATTGCATCATTTGTACTGTTTACGGGAATTAAGGTGATAATTAGTTGCATTAAAGGGCTCCGCTCAAATAAAGCAAAGTTGCCAGAAGTCCAAGATATCGAAACAGAAATAACCAGTATGGAGCATGTTGCAAATGTGCATAACGTTACCGTTGTTCGTAAAAATAAAAAAGTGATAGTAGGTGCTCACGTAGTGTTAAAGCAACATTGCACTATAGAAAAGCATGATGAAGAATGTCGTTTAAAAGTAATCAAACTACTTGCAGATAAATTTAATGTTCGTAACAGTGTGCTACAAATCGAAAGCTATGAATGCAAGCACATCCATTAAAAAGTTTAACCTAAAAGCGACTTGGTTAAGTCGCTTTTAGGTTTAGATTGAATCAATAATCTTCTCAAAGCATGCAGGGCTCATTAAATCGCTGGCACTCATAGGGCGAGCAAAATAGTATCCCTGAAGTTTATAGCAACCTATGTTTGTTAAAAAGTCTAGTTGCTCCCGCGTCTCTACCCCTTCAGCAATACAATATAACTCTAAGTTTTCAGCAAGCGAGTAAATAGTTTTAATAATCGACTCGTCACCTTTGTCTGTGCCAATACTATTAACAAAGCTTTGGTCAATTTTTATTACATTAATTGGAAATTGGCTCAAATAAGTGAGTGATGAATAGCCAGTACCAAAATCATCAAGAAATAGTTTAAACCCTGCAGCTTGAAGGCTTTTAAGTTGTTTTGCTGCTTTGTACTTATCTTCTAACAGCGTGTTTTCTGTGATTTCTAGGCGTATTTGCTGTGGTTTAATACTGGCTTTCTCAAGTATAGCGCTCAGTCGCTCGGTTATATTGGCCTTTAAAATATGTTTTGGTGATACATTTAACGAAATATAAAACAGTGGGTTTACGCTAAGGATAGGCGCAAGCTCTGTGATTGCACGTTGCAATGCTTGCTCAGTAAGCATATCAATTAGGCCAGTTTCTTCTGCCACCGGTATAAATAAAGCCGGAGAGATAAGTTTTCCTTGGTTTTCCCAACGCATCAATAACTCAACGCCACTTATTGTTTTATCTTTTGTATTAACCACGGGTTGGTAATGATTAAATAATTGGTTATCTTTTGCGGCATCTTTTAAGTCATTTTCAAGAATAAGTTTTTGTTTAATTTGCTCATTCATTTTTTCATTAAAAAACTGAAATCCATTTCGACCTGCTTGTTTTGCATGCATCATAGCGATATCTGCATTGCGGATCAAAGCATCAGTTGAGCATGCATCATGGGGATATAAAGCAATACCAATACTGGCAGATATATTAATAGAAAAGTCTTCAATAATAACTTTGCTTGCGAGCTCATTACTCATTTCGTTAAGCGTGTGTTGCAGAGAAGACATAGAAGTAATGTTCTCGATTAAGACTAAAAACTCATCACCACTTTGGCGTCCAAAAGTCGCGTGGTCACCTAGGTATAAGGCAACTCGTTCAGTAATGTTACACAGTAACTTGTCGCCTACTGCATGCCCAAACGAATCATTCACAGGTTTGAATTTATCTAAATCTATAAATATAACTGCACATTGCAAGTCGTTTTTAGCGGCCTTTGTAATGGCATTTTCAATTTTTTGATTCATTAAGCTACGATTAGGTAGCCCGGTTAACGCATCATAGTTGGCCAAATAACGTAACTCATTTTCAGCACGTTTTTGCTCGGTTAAGTCTGTAATTACAATTACATAATAACCAACTTTACCTTCTTCATTAGCGACTGCAGTGGCACTTATATGAATAGGGTGTTGCTGTGCTTTTGTAGTATTAACATAGGCATTTGTTCGCCAATTTTCTTTGGGTTGCAGTGCCTTTAACGTGGTTGCAAATTCTTTGCATTTAGTTTGACCAATCGCCTTTATAAATAGCTCAGTAGTAACAGCTCCCTCTTCACCATCATCAGAGAATACCTCCATAAAGCTATTATTAGCTGAGAAAGGTACAAGGTTTTCATCTAGAATAAGTAAAAAGTCATTGATTTGGCTAAAAGCTTCGCCAAGTATTTTAGCTTGCTGTTCGTTTGCTAACTGCTCGGTAATATTAGTAAAAATACCAGATACATATTCAGGCTTTTTGCTGTCTTGATTATAAATAATTTGCCCAAGGTCATGAAACCATAACCAATGACCATCTTTGTGCCGTAATCGGTAAGTCGCTTGCCAGTCTTGTGGTTGAGTTTGTTTTATAAATGCATCCCACTTACTTTGTATTCTGCGGCGCTCATCAGGATGCATAATATTAAAAAATCTGCTTATATCAATACGTTTCGATATATTCTCGTAACCTAATTCAGTTCCTCTGGCTGTATTAACAGTATTGTCTATAAAACTGTAGTTCCAAACGCCACTCTTGTTACTCTTTAATGCTAATTCAGTTTGAGTTTTAGAGTGAATAGCTGCACGGTGGGCGCGTTCAATCGCCATTTTACGGCTACGGTATTGCCAAAAAAATAAAAACAGAATTATGGTCACTGCGAGGAAATAGCATGCGTAGGCAATAGGAGACTGCCAAGGAGCATATGCAACACTAAACTTAAGCATTACGGGCTCGCTGGTAATAACCCCATTTCGTTGTTGTGTGGACACTGATAGCTCATAGTCACCTGGTTGTAATTTAGTAAAAAACACCTGATTAGATTTTAAGTCGTTATAACTTAAAGATGACGGACCATTCAGCTCTACTTTGTAGTAGGTTTTACCTATATTGTTATAATCAAAATTAGAAAATCTAACCGTCAACCCCATATCATCATGCTTTAGTTTTAACGGTTCATTACGGTATTTTTCAGGCGAGTAGTTGAGCGTCTCTGAAAACAAATTAATATTTGTGATCGCTAATTTACTTTGGGTGTTTTTTTGGCCACTTTTAAATTGATAAGGGTCAAACTGCAGTACACCGCTACGATTACCGAACACGAGCTCATTATTTTGTAATTTTAGTGCAGCAATTGCAGTAAAGTGGTTGTTGCTTAAACCGTCTTTTATTGTATAGGTGGTTATGTTTAACGTATTTAAATTAAGTCGATATAGCCCATTATCGGAACTAACCCATAAAAAATCATTATCATCAGCAATAAGTTCGAAAATAGAGTTAGTGTTTAATGAATTGTTTTTATCAAAAGTATGAACTTGCTCGTAAGTTTTAGTGTTAACGGCAATTAAGCCCTCTTGTGTGGTTGCTAACCAAAGTAATTCACGTTTTGAATCTAAGTAATAGTTTTCTACGGTATGAAAAAGATTATTTTTTGCTGTTTTAGATTTAAAAATAGTAGTTAAAGTGCCCGTTGCTTCATTATATCGATAAAGCGAGTCAGATGTACTTAATAGCAATTCATCGGGGTAAGCTTTTGAAGGGGTATGAAATGCGTATGCCTGTAAAGGAGATATTTGCTCTTTTAGACCTTTTATAACTCTATTTTCACCAGAGTAACCGTCAAAAATATAGAAGTTATCATTATTAATATAAGCAAATGTATTGGGTGCTACCTGCGCAAGGCCAAATAAATAGTCAGTGTTTAGATTATGCTCGGTAATAAATTTGTTTTGTTCAAATGCGCCTGTTTCTTTGTTAAAAAGCTCAAGCCCAAAAAAAGTCACTAACCAAAGGTAGTTGTTGCCTATACTTTTGGCAGAGTAAATATCTCCGATAGCCGATAAACCATAAGCTGCTTTCTTATCTTTAGATTGTAAAAATAAATCACTCGTTTTTGTTTTTGAGTTATAACGAACAAGTCCGTCGTCAGTGCCTATCCAGAGCAGTTGCGGTGTATCTTGATATATAACATTTACAATATTATTTTCAGGTAGTGTGATTTTTTGGAATTTCTTTGTTTGTGCGGCCCATGTTAATACACCATGAGTTCTTGAACCAAGCCACAACAAACCAGATTCATCAAACATAATATCGTTGATTGTGTTTTCAGTAATGTTATAGCTACTATCTTTGAAATTTAAAATATGAGTGAGCTCTGAGGTTGCTCTGTCAAACTCAAATAAACCACTTTCTGTAGCAATAAATTCGCCATAGGGTGTGTTTACATAATCCCAAATATTATAATCACTAATAAGTGTTGATAATGCTGTAGGATCTATATGTTTATTTTCATCAAAAGCAATCCGATACATTCCTTCAACCGTACCAACCAACAATCCAAGTTTCTCGTCTATAGATAGAAATTTTACGTTGTTACCATCATTAGTAACTTTTTTCGTGTCGTTAAGTTTTATTTGTTGGCGTTCGCTACTTTCAGAGTTATAAGTGTATAGGCCCTGATCGGAACCAATATATAAGGTGTTTTGGTAAAGTGACAACGCACGGATAAACATATTTTCATTGGGCAAAGATATGACAAGAGATAACTTTTTTGTTTTTTTATCAAACCGATATACGTGCGCATCAATAGAAAAATAAAAATGTGTAAGTTGCTCAGCAACTGCAACAACCGGAGAGTATTTTTCTTCATTTTGATTCAAATGACCTGAATATATTTGTTCAGCATTTAATGTGTTTGGGTCAATTAAATAACTTCCAGCGAGCTGTGTGCTAACTAATAATTTACCGTTATTAGCTTTGTAGATATTAACTATATAATTATTTTTTAAACCTGTAGGGCTTTCGTAAAGGGTAACCTGGTAACCGTCGAACCGAAACAGGCCTTGTGTAGTGGCTACCCACACATAACCAATATCATCTTGTACAGATTTTACTACAAAGCTTTGCGAAAGTTGTTCATTGATAGAAATACGTTGTAGTTGTTCAGAGTAAGTTTGTGAAGCAAAGCTCTGTTGCATCCAAACTAATAAAAATATGTAAACAACGAAGAAAAACTTACTCAAAAGCACTTACCCTTTTTGGCCGACAAGGTTGGTATTTAGTAATGGTGTAATATAGCATGAGTTTAATTTAAAAATTACAAAAAGCACCATAGGTGTGAATTAATTGTTGCTTTTTTGTGGGTGTTAAAAGTCAGTTTAGCAAAAGTCAAAGGACTCCATATGAATTTTAGAGAAAATATTAACTCAGAGCACAGCGTGCTTTTAGTCATCGATTTGCAAAGCAAACTGGCACCGGCCATCGCTTCATTTAATACGACTCTAGAGTGTGCTTTACAACTTGCAAATGCAAGTGCTATTCATCAAATTCCTTCAATCATTACAGAGCATTATAAAAAAGGGCTAGGTGAAAGTGATGAGAAAATAAAGCAAGCTTTACCTAGCGCGCAGTATATTGAAAAATTAAGCTTTAGTGCCTGCGCCGAAGAAGGGTTCTTAGATACTATTTCGCTATTGCAGCGCCCTCATGTAGTAGTTATTGGTACAGAAGCGCATGTTTGTGTATTACAAACTTGTTTAGATTTACTACAACATGGTTATGCAGTGACTGTTGCTACAGATGCAATAGCCTCAAGAAATGCAGAGCACAAAGCCATTGCAGTTGAGCAGCTTCGTCAAGCAGGGGCAGTAATATCATGTGCTGAAACAATAATATTCCAATGGACAAAAAAAGCAGGGACGTCTACTTTTAAACAAATACTATCAATTGTTAAGTAGCGCACTAAAAAATTTTAAATCAACCTAATTGATAATGTCCGGCTTGATTTAAAATAAAAAAATTGCCAGTTGTTAAGGGCTATACTAACAACTTGCGTGTTTAATTTATTCAAAATTAATTAAGGTTTTTATGTCTAGTGTGAGTCGGTTGTTTACAATCATATTCTGTTTTTTGTTTGTCGAATCTATTGGTATCGGCCTTTATTTCGATACACTAACAGAGGCGTTTCTGGTCGGCTTGCCCTTGTGCTTGCTTCCTATTTGGTTATTAAAAACCCAACCCGAAAGTAAAGTTACACCTCATGTTGTTGCTGCTGCAATCATGATGTTTTCATTTTTGCATATTCAGCAAGCGTATGGGCTTATTGAGGTCCATTTCGAAATATTTATTTTCTTAGCCATGTTGATAATGTTTGTTGAATGGCGAGTGTTTATTACGGCTATTGTGTTTGTTGCTATTCATCATTTATCTTTTTACTACCTGCAGACTCAAAATACTGGGTTTTATGTTTTCGACCCTGATCGTTTAGCTTTTTCAACTGTGCTTATTCACGCTGCCTATGCCATAGTTGAAGCGCTTGTTGCTGGCTTTATTGCAGTGACATTAAAGCGTGAACGCCAAGCTGGTTTGTCGTTAAGTCATACCACAGAGCAAATAATGCAAGACCCAAATCAAATAAAACTTTCAATGCGAGCAGATGATACAGATAGCAGTGCAGTGGTAGGTTTTAACACGCTACTAGAATACTTGTCGGATGTTATTAAGCAGGTGCAAACGCAATCTGATTCATTGAAAAATAACTCCCAAGAGTTAATAAATGTCCATGATGAGCTGGCAGACAGTGCTAAGCACCGAAATGCACAAACTGATGATATAGCTAATTCAGGTTCACAAGTTGCTCATGGTTTTAAACTGGTTGAGCAAGAAAGCGATATTTTAAAGCAGCAAGTGAGCAATATTACCGACTCTGCCCATGTTGCTTTGCAAGAAGTGTTACAAACAGACAGTAAGAGTAAAGAGTTGCTCACGTTATTAACTAATACCGAAGAGCAATTAAGTCATTTAGTGGCTGCTGGAGATGTAATTACAAGCTTATTGAATGAGATATCAGGGATAGCTGATCAAACTAATTTGTTAGCGTTAAATGCCGCAATTGAAGCTGCTAGAGCCGGTGAGCATGGTCGTGGTTTTGCTGTAGTTGCAGATGAGGTTCGTTCTTTAGCGAATAACAGCCAGAAAACAACAGCTAAAATAGCATCTACATTAACAGATTTAGTGGATAACAGCCGTACTTCAACACAATCCATGAATCAGTGTGTTGAGTTTGTTGTAGATCTTACGAAAATTAGTGCCACCATGAAAGAGAATATCTCTTCCATGAGCGAGCAAATACAGGCCGTATCCACAAGTTCTGACTCAGTTGCGCAAGTTGTTGCTGAACAAGCTGGCAATACTGAGCAGATTGCAACAAGCACAGATCAAATGCGTCAACGCCAATATGAAGACGGAAAAATTGTTGATCAACTTACCGCTAAGGTACAAATGATTGATGTAAGTATCGATGTATTAGAGCAAAGTATTGCAAAATTTAACTAATAAGCGCTATTTTACTTTTGCATTGATTGGTGTGTGGTTTGTGGTTGTTGTGTCGGGCTTAGTGTATTTTCAACTTGGTCAATTAAAGCCTTTTGATGAGAATAAAATGCTTGAGCGTCATAACTGGTTTTCGCAATTTAAAGAACACGTTGTTTGGCAAAACAAAGATAGTGCGCAACTACTTATTATCACTGAAGATAATTGTGGCTGTACAATACAAGCTAAACCGCACTTATCAGCCTTACAGCGTTTTGCGAAAAATCAGGGCGTCGAGGTGCAAACATTTAAACTCAATAGCCAACTAAAGTCAGTGGTTCCGGCAACGCCAGCCGCAGTTTTAATTGATAAAAATGGTGAGTTTGTTTATGCCGGCCCTTTATCAGAAGGGTTGGCTTGTTCACAAGGTAGCGGGTTTGTAGAGACCGTGATAAGTAATTTACAGGCTGGTTTTAACTCATCATTGTTAATTGCCAACACAAAAGGGTGCTATTGTATTAACCGAGTGTA
This sequence comes from Pseudoalteromonas sp. QJM3NY_12, assembly GCF_056173165.1. The sequence continues at coordinate 334,162 of NZ_JBWBUF010000002.1, read as the reverse complement.
AAAGAGGCTCATTTTTATTCTACGATAACTGCTTATACTTCCTTGAACCGCCTACCTACTTTAGGTAAGCGGTTTTTTGTTGTAGGTTACTTAATCACACCATGGTTATTAAGCCATAAACACCTAATAATACAAATACGGTGGCGGCAATAGCTCTTACTGTATTTAATGGAATTCTTTTTAGTAACGTCTTACCGGCATAAATAACGGGTACATTTGCGATCAGCATACCAAGAGTTGTACCAATTGTTACCCACAAAACGGATTGATATTGTGCACCCAATAATACAGTCGCTATTTGAGTTTTGTCGCCAATTTCAGCGATAAAAAATAAAATTAAAGCCACTAAAAATGCCCCATAACGATCGTACTTGTGGCTAACGTCTTCGTCTTTATCGGGAATAAGCAGCCATAAGCCAACAACAATAAAGCTTATATTGACTACCCAAGGTAAGTATTCAACAGCAAAATTACCACTTAACCAATCACCAAACCACGCAGATAAACCATGATTGATTATAGTAGCGGCAAGAATACCTAAAATAAGCGCTATTTTATTATGAAAACGTGCCGCAAGTAATAGCGATAGAAGTTGAGTTTTATCGCCAATTTCGGCAAGGGCAATAGTGACGGTAGAGGTTAAAAAAATATCCATTAATATAATCTTCAGGCGGGAATACTAAACCAAGGCAAACAGCTATCTCCCGCCATGAGGATAGTGTCTACCTAGGTCTCGCCGATAACGCTTGCTACAACATTACAAACTTACCATGCACTTAAGGTGCAATTATGTTGATAAGTTTACTCATTACTGAGCGGGCTACTCCCCTAAGAGGAGGGCGATTATTCCACAAAGTTTAAAGCAGGTAAATATATGCGTGTAACTTTTAAATTTAATAGGTCTCTTTGTGGTGTTAGTGCACAAATAAACTTGCTTTGAGCTATCAAGTCAGCTGTAATAATAAACAGAAGGAAGTTGAGCAATTTGAAATTATATACATGTGTGAAGGGATTAAAATATGCAAGGAACAATCGTTAAATCAACAATGGCAACCATTCAAAATGGAGTTATGAAAGCGGACGGAAAGTTTTGGATCACGCAAACCGACTTAAATTTTGAACCTTTTAATGAAAAATTGGGGTTAGAACAATACACAATTGCCCGCGATACAATTTTAAAAGTGGTTGAATGTAAAGGCAAGGGCGCAGGCCTTGTGCCAATAACAGCTGATGCGATAGAGGTTTTCACGCAAGATGGCAGTTCGTATCAGTTTATACTCTCAAACCCCCATGATTGGATAAGTATATTATCTAATCAAACTCGCGCTTAAAATAACCAATATGCCATCATTTAATCATTTAAATGATGGCATATAAGGTTTTTATTTAAAGTATAAGCGCTAATATGCCTCAAAATTAAAGCACCTAAACTTTAAATACATTAACTTGTCCTTGTAGCATTGCCGCAAGCTGTGCGAGTTCTTGCGATGCTTGAGCATTTTGTTGTGAGCTTTCGCTAACCGAAGTAATACTAGAACTAAATTCATTAATATTGCTGCTTAGCTCATTTGCGACCATTTTTTGCTCCTGAGTTGCGGTTGATATTTGAGTATTCATATCTGCAATTTCGGTGACTTCTTGGTTAATTTCGCTGAGCACCTGTGAAGAAAAATTAGCGTGGTCAACACTTTCTTTAGCACTGCTTTCAGCGTTACTCATAGCACTAACTGCTTGCTGAGCCATACCTTGTAGTTTTGTGATCATTTCATTAATGCTAGCGGTTGCTTTTTGAGTGTTGTGGGCAAGTTGCCTTACTTCATCGGCTACAACGGCAAATCCACGACCAGAGTCTCCAGCTCTTGCTGCTTCAATGGCTGCATTTAAAGCTAACAAGTTTGTTTGCTCAGCCACACCTTGAATCATCATCACAACTTGGTTTATATCATTGGTTTGAGTATTTAGGTCTGCAATAAGCTGCGTATTTGTATTAACCAAAGTTGAAAGCGTATTTATTGACTCGATATTATCAGCAACAGCTTGTTGTCCTTGACCTGCCTTTATGTCGGCATTTGTTGCTTTGTCAGAGGTTACTTGAGCGTTTTGAGCAACTTGCTCTATTGCACTACTCATTTGGGTAATTGCAGTTGCAATCATAGCTGATTGTTGCTCTTGCTGGGTTGCTGTACTGGCTACTTGAATACTAATTGAGTTCATTTCTTCAGCTGCTGAAGCAAGTGTTAGTGTTGCTCCTGCCATATCTTTTACTAAATCTTGGATCCGAAGTAACATATCATTAAAGTTAGATGCGGTATCTGCAATTTCGTCTTTACCCTGAACCTTAGCACGAGCTGTTAAATCGGCATTGGTTGCAATATTCGTTATAGTATCGCGTAATGACATTAATGGATTTTGTATCGAGCAGTAAATAAAGTAGGCAACAATCAGTAATAGTAAAATCAATATTGCGATCGTGGCACTCATTATTAACTTTACTAATTTATAATTTTCATCAGCTTTGACTCTAAAGTCACTCGCTTCTTTAAGTTGTAAATCAATTAAAGCCTGGTAACTGGCACTAAGCGGATCAAAGAGTTGGTAAAGCTCATAAACAAATTTATTTTGTGGTAGTGATAAAAACTCACCATTATTAATGCTTACAATTAAATTATTCAAATGCATAAGCACAGGCTTTAGTTTCTTTTCAACGTTATCTACCAAGCGCTTTTCTTCAACTGTTAGCTTTGTGCTCAAGTAAGCTTTCCATTCATTATCAGCCGTATTTCTAGCATCATTAATATTTGCTAAGAGTTCTGACTTGGTAATAGAGTCAGCACGATACTTGTGAAGTAAATCAACAATATTTACGGCGTAATTATCTGACACATGCTTAATTTGCTTAAGTGGTACGACACGGTCGTCGTATAAACTATCAATCCCTGCTACTAACCTTCCCATTGTGTTTATTGAAAAAAACGATGTAATTAAAAAAATCATAATTGGCAGCAATGCAAGCACGGCTAAACGGGTACGCACAGAATAATTGTTTAACATAGTTATCCAAAATTACAGCAATAATAAAAAAGTATAATATGAATAAAAAATTTTACTGAATTTTTACAATAAAATATTTAGGTTTAATAATTCTTATGTTTTGATTGGAGTTCCGCTTAGCGCTGTGGGTTCAACCATTCTATGCAACATACAGCTTAAATCGTTCCGTAGGTGTTTCGTATTCTAATGTTTTTCGCGGACTCTCATTGCCAAGGTGATTGTGGAACGCATGGCTTCGCCACTTATTCGACCTACGTCAAAAGGTAGGTTGGTTAAGCCGAAGGCGCCACCCAACAGAGTTTCTAAGCATCAATTTCATAATGGAAAACTAACTCTAAAAAAGGCGTTCATTAAACTGTGATGTAAATAAATGATTGAGTAAAGACTGACAGTATCGTTCAAACAATATTCCTATTTATTTCTTTTTCAACGATTACTATTGCACCACTCGCATAACAAATTTATTATATAACAAATTTGTTATGCGAGTGGTTATGAAAATTCTATTTTTGTGCACTGAAAACTCGGCTAGATCTATCATGGCCGAGGCGTTGTTAAAACATCATAGTAAAGGTGAGTATGAGGTTTACAGCGCCGGTACTGAGCCAAATAATGTGGACAGCCGAACGCTATCAGCTATTGAACACTTTGGGTTGCGTACCGATGGTTTACGCTCAAAACACCTTGATGAAGTTAGCAATATCCATTTTGATTTTGTTATTACCCTGTGTGATAAAGCGGCCAAAGAATGCGATAGTCGAGTTAATGGCACTAATTGCCTTGCATGGGATTTTCCTGAGCCTCGTTCCCGCAAAGAAGCCAACCCGTTTGAAAAAACACTACAAGAGCTAAATGAACGGCTCAAAATGTTTTTGCTAACAAAAGAAAAGCAAAAACCAGCGCCAATCACACCAACTACTTTTTACAAAGCGCTAGCTGATGATATTCGTTTGAAAAGTCTATTAATTATTGCTGTTGAAGGTGAAGCATGTGTTTGTGAGCTAATGACTGCTCTGAGTGAAGAGAGTCAACCTAAAGTTTCTCGTCACTTAGCACAACTCAGAAAAACGGGCATTTTATCCGATAGAAAACACCAGCAATGGGTTTTTTATTCGATCAATCCAACACTACCAGAGTGGATGAAGCAAACTATTACATCAACGGTAGTGAATGATCCCATTTTCATTGAACAAGAGTTAGGCAGATTAAATGCGATGGGTGATCGTCCCACGCGTGTAGCAAGCTGCTGTAACTAGGGAGGATCATTATGGGATTTTTTGAACGCTATTTATCTTTTTGGGTCGCGATATCTATTGCTACAGGTGTCTCATTGGGGGTTATTTATCCGCCGCTTTTTGAAGCAATCGCAGAGCTCGAAGTGACGCATGTTAACATCGTCGTTGCCATCTTCATTTGGGTAATGATCTACCCCATGATGGTACAAATAGATTTCTCAACAATTAAAGAAGTGGGTAAAAATCCACAGGGACTTGTGTTAACTTTAGTGGTTAACTGGCTTATCAAACCATTTTCTATGGCTGCATTGGGTTGGCTTTTCTTTGAAGGATTGTTTGCCGATTTTGTTTCACCAGAAACTGCACAAGAATATATCGCAGGAATGATTTTACTTGGCGTAGCGCCATGTACGGCAATGGTATTTGTCTGGTCACAACTTACTAAAGGCGATGCAAACTATACGTTAGTTCAAGTGTCGGTTAACGACATTATCATGATTTTTGCTTTCGCCCCACTTGCAGGATTACTGCTGGGGGTATCGGATATTCATGTGCCATGGGGAACTTTGTTTACCTCGGTTGTGTTGTATGTGCTATTGCCTTTAATTGCAGGGATATTGACCAGAAAGCATTTAAATGCCTCAGGTCGCGATGAAGCAACTATCACAACCTTGTTAGAAAAGTTAAAACCATTTTCTGTCATTGGTTTATTAGCCACAGTTATGCTGTTGTTTGGCTTTCAAGCTAACACTATTTTAGACCAACCACTCAATATTTTGCTAATCGCGATTCCGCTGGTTATTCAAACGTATGGCATTTTCATCATTGCCTATTTTATTGCGCTAAAAATCAAGCTTAAACATAACATTGCAGCTCCATCGTGCTTAATTGGTACATCAAATTTCTTTGAGTTGGCTGTAGCTGTAGCAATTTCTCTTTTTGGCTTGCATTCAGGTGCAGCGCTAGCAACCGTGGTTGGCGTTCTTGTAGAGGTGCCTGTGATGCTATCTCTCGTCGCGATTGTAAACAGAACAAAACATTGCTTTAACGAATAATTAAGAGGACTCTTATGCAAACTCACCCTTATGACAAACTTACACTTGATAATGGCGCCAGTTTTATATTTACGCCATGCCCAGGAACGAAAGAGGTTGATTTAACAACATCGGTAAAGCAACTCAAAGATGCGGGAGCACAAGCGATTGTCACTCTGATGTATGACGCAGAAATAAAGAAAAACGAGGCCGAAACACTTCCTCAAGTTTGTAACGAACAAGGTATAAAATGGTTTCAGTTACCTATTTTAGATGATGATGCGCCTAATGATGACTTTGCAACGGCGTTCAAATCTTACCTTAATGACGTGTTAGCTATTTTGCGTAATCAGGGCACGATGGCTGTGCACTGTAAAGGCGGTTCAGGTCGCACGGGCTTAGTGATTGGCATACTGATGTATGAGTTAGGTTACAACAAGACAAGCATTATTAACCAAGTGCAGAAAGTACGCCCTAAGGCGCTTTCTAATCCTGTGCAACTTTCATTTTTTAATGAATATCAAAAAGTAGGAGTTTAACTATGACAATTAAAATTGGTATTAACGGCTTTGGCCGCATGGGCCGATTAACGCTTAGAGCAGCCTTTGGTTGGCAAAATATTGAGTTTGTGCAAATCAACGATCCTGCTGGCAACGCAGAAACACTGGCACACCTATTAAAGTACGATTCAGTGCATGGCACTTGGTCACAGGATGTATCTAATGATGACAATAATGTGATAATCAACGGTCAAGCTATTCGGGTCACTCAAAATCAAGCAATTAACGATACGGATTGGTCTGAATGTGATGTCGTCATTGAAGCATCAGGTAAAATGAAAAAAACCGTTCTACTGCAAGCCTACTTAGATCAGGGTGTTAAGAAAGTAGTGGTCACTGCACCAGTGAAAGAAGAAGGCGTACTCAATGTGGTGATGGGGGTTAACGACCACCTTTATAATGCTGAACAACACTCAATCGTAACGGCAGCGTCTTGCACCACAAATTGCTTAGCACCAGTGATAAAAGTATTACAGGATAAAATCGGTATCAAACATGGTTCAATGACAACCATCCACGATATAACTAATACTCAAACCATTTTAGATGCACCGCATAAAGATTTGCGTAGAGCGCGTGCCTGTGGCATGAGTCTTATTCCAACCACTACAGGCTCAGCAACGGCTATTACCCATATTTTCCCTGAATTAAAAGGCAAATTAAATGGTCACGCCGTTCGTGTGCCACTGGCAAATGCATCAATAACTGATTGTGTATTTGAAGTTGAGCGTCCAACAACTGAAGCTGAAATTAACGCTTGGCTGAAAGAAGCGGCTGAAGGCGAGTTAAAAGGTATTTTGGGCTATGAAGAAAAGCCGCTAGTGTCAATTGATTATAAAACTGACCCGCGTTCAAGCATTATCGATGCGCTATCAACAATGGTCGTCAACACCACTCAGGTGAAGCTGTATACATGGTATGACAACGAGTGGGGATACGCGAATAGAACAGCTGAGCTTACTCGTAAAGTTGGTCTATCAATAAAAGGGTAATGTGACACTATGAAGCGCTTGGCATCATTATCAGACGATATTAAACAATACCTCGTGGTCACAGGCAACTATTGGGCATTTACCTTAACGGATGGCGCACTACGTATGTTAGTAGTGCTTCATTTCCATGCGTTAGGTTATAGCCCGCTTAGTATTGCTATGCTGTTTTTGTTTTATGAAATCTTTGGCGTTGTAACCAACTTGATTGGCGGCTTCTTAGGTGCTCGTTTAGGGCTAAATAAAACCATGAACATTGGTTTAGCTATTCAAATTGTTGCCTTACTAATGCTAGCTGTTCCCCCTGAATGGTTAACAGTTGTATATGTGATGATTGCCCAAGCGCTTTCTGGTATTGCCAAAGACTTAAATAAAATGAGTGCTAAAAGTGCTATCAAGTCGTTGGTTACCGATGGGCAAGAAGGCACGCTTTTTAAATGGGTAGCTATATTAACAGGATCCAAAAATGCTTTAAAAGGCGTTGGCTTTTTCTTAGGTGGTTTACTCTTAACCTTATTATCGTTTAAAGGTGCAATGCTGCTGATGACAGGTGGTTTAGCACTTGTATGGTGTTATAGCCTTTACGCTTTAAAAAGTGATTTAGGAAAAGCGAAGAGCAAACCTAAGTTCACCGATATATTCTCAAAAAGTCGTTCAATTAACCTTTTGTCGGCTGCACGACTATTCTTGTTTGGTGCACGTGATGTCTGGTTTGTGGTTGCACTGCCCGTATTTTTATCGCAAGCCTTTAATTGGGATCACTGGACTGTAGGCGGCTTCTTGGCGCTATGGGTGATTGGCTACGGTTTCGTACAATCTATCGCACCTAAGGTAATGAATCTCAAAGAAGGGTTCTCGCCTGCTATAGAAACAACCAAATGGGCGAGTTCACTGGCACTGGTTACATTAGGTATAGCCTTATCCCTGTATTTTAATTGGCAAGTAAAAACAGTGCTCATCGCTGGTTTAATGTTGTTTGGTGTACTGTTCGCCATTAATTCATCTCTACACAGTTATTTGATTGTTAGCATGGCAGATGCCGACGGTGTCTCTCTCGATGTTGGCTTTTACTATATGGCTAATGCGATGGGGCGTTTGATTGGTACAGTATTGTCAGGCTGGATTTTCCAGCTATATGGGTTAGCGGCTTGTTTAGCGATATCGTTTGTATTTATTGCATTGGCTGGGCTTTTCTCAACAAAGTTACCAACAACAGCAACTAAATAAGCATATAGCGGATTTAATAACTATCCTATGACACTCATCCGTCAGGGATAGTTAATTAATCCATGGTAATAAGCTTTTAGCTTAACGGTTGCATTGTGGCACAAAACTATTGTCTTTCTAAAATGAGTGAACGTATAAATTAGCTCAAAGGCACCTATAAAGTATTTACGCAAAAGCGTTTTAGGCAGAAATGAGTTATACCTGAATGACTGAACTCACAGCGAAAACCGGACGGTCACCTTTTTATACCAAATGCATTTAAGATTTCCCTGACTTGATGTAAATAGTAATTTGGCTCCTGTATAAGGAACGATATGAGTATCGTGAGATAAGGTTTACTTAGCTACTTTATGTTAATGTAAATAAGATAATAATTAACTTTTTAAGGTTGAAGTAATGGAATATAACAATCTATCCAAGCTTGTAAAAAAAGTTCTCAAAACAGATCAAAGTGGTAATACAACAATGCCCTCAAGACGCGAAATGACAAGCAAAATTTTTGCGTTTATTATGCTTATTCCTGGAATTACTAGCATTGTGATGACAGTAACAAGCGAAGGAGGGGAAAGTATTTTCTTCGCGATTTCTGCAAGCTTCTTTTTAAGTATATCTATATTGCTTTTTGGTCGAAAGAGCCGCTTAGAGTTTAACGGGACAGAAAAACAGCTTAATTTAAAAACCGCATTATGGGGTTACTTTCAAAGAAGTAAAGTTATTACATCGTTTGATACACTATCAATTGAATTAAGTAGTATAGGCGCGCAAGGCCCTTATCAAATTAAGTTTGTTGATCAGTTATATGAATTTAAACAGTATACAGATGCTAAAATGTTCATTTCGTTTTTATATAAAAAATATAATATTATTGCTGCTGAAACCATATCAGATTGGCCAAATAAAACGCCGATAAGGTTTGCTCAAAGCGAATTAGATATTTCACCACAAATTGCTCATGATAGCACAAAAGCTAATTCAAACTCTCATCTGGAAGATGTAGATTTTAATAGAGAGGATCTTGTTTTCATTGAAATATGGGATCGCAAATCGCTAATAAAATTATCCCTGCCATTTTTTGTTTTTACAGCCATTGCCGGCTTAGTTAAATACGGAGTGCTGTAATGTATTTTAAAGAACTATCTAGTGAGCTAGCTATTTATCGACAACCAAGGTTAACTAGATTATTGCTAGTTTTGTTGTGTGGTTTCTTTTTATTTATCGGGCTAATTAATGTGTTTAATTCTGATGAAGCAAAATCATTACCGATATGGGTATCTGGGTTTATATGCTGGCTAGGTTGGAGTGGCTCGTTTGGTGGCTATGTATGTCGTTTTGATCTCGCGAAACAAACCTTGGAATTAAAGTCGAGTAGTTTATATACTATTTTTAAACGTGTTTATCAATTATCAGATATTAAAGGTTTTAAAGCTATACCAAGAAAAGGCTACACACATAACTATAGATTATATGCAGTGTTAACTGATAATACTCATGTTGCTTTCGCAAGCTACAAAGGACGAGGATTTGCAGTTAAGGAGTGTATAAAAATGGCTGACTTTGTCAGTAAGCCTTATCAAATCAATATTGATACAGCTCCATTATAATTTTATGAGAACTAAGTAGCGCGGATTAACATATTTTTTAGAAACCAATGCCAAACGCTTAGTTGTACTCCGGTGTTTAGGGAGTTTAAGCTTAGCTCGCTACAAAAGAATTCGGGTATGAGCGATAATCGGTCATTGAGATTGGCTGAATATCGTCGTTAATTGATTGGTTAAACTGCTCTTTGCGCATATATTCATGAAAATGAGCGCTGAGCGCATATTGGTTCATTTAACTTTACCTAAAAAATTTAGAAAACTTAGTGATAGTAATGCCTTAGGTAATTTGTTAAAACTATATAAAGTAGATAAATGAGCGTTAAGTCGGCAGAAATATGCGCGATGAGCGCACTATTAAATTGTTATATTGCTAAATGAATTCAGTGTGTTTTCAGCTTTGGAGAATAAATGAAAAAGGGACTTGCAGATATATTTGAAGTTGATTCAGTAGCAAAGACTCTAGCCCTTTGTGTGCTTACTATTGGCGCATATTTAATATTTAAGCTTTATCAATTCTCAAACAGCATTAATCAAAAGACCGAACACAGAATACCCAATGTTTTCATCGTAATAACCATTTTCTTATTCACTATATCTTTAGGTAGTTTAATTTATGGCTTAGTTAACCTTAATGAGCCTACTATTTTAAGAAGCTCAATTGGTATTCATGTTGTCTCAAGTATTTTCGACGTTACTTGGATAATTTTGGTGCGTAATCGTATTAATTTAATCGCTGGCTCTAATCGTGGTGATAAGCTTTGGTTAAACCCTTTTATTACGTCAATATTTCATGTGATTTATATGCAGCATAAAATAAATCAAGGGTTGGCAACGTCGCAATATAACAAACAAATTATGGCAGGGACGCACAAACAACGTGCGCCCCATATTTGAAGCGTTAGCTGTTACTCATTTATTCATAAGGAAATGTACCCCATGTTAGAAAAAGCAATTGAATGGTTATCTGTCAATGCTCCAAAAATTGTTGAAGCACTTCAAAGTCCAGCATCAACAAATAAACTTGAAGAATTGGAATCATTAGTTGGATGTAAATTACCAGAAAGTTTAATCTCCCTATATAAAACGCACAATGGGATCAATCCAAATTTGTTTGCAAACTTCGCGTATGGAATACCAATTATTTCTATCGAACAAATAATAGAAAAGGTAACTGAGCTTGAGTCTCCTAATGATGGAGCGATGTTAACCCATTCCGACGAGGGTATAAAAGGTAGTTACACTTTCGGAAAGTTAAGGCTTCCAATAGGAGATGATTCAGGTACTTGTTTGATATGTGTTGACTTAGATCCTGAGAGTAATGGTACATATGGGCAAGTGATATTAATTGATTATGACTGTAATGTGGCATTAAAACTTGCAGATTCGGTGAAAGAATATATCGAGTCGTTTGCATCTGACTTAATAGATGGTAAGTATACTCTGCAAGAAGATGCACTAGAAGATGCACTAGAAGATGCACTAGAAGATGCACTAGAAGATGATGTACATTGGTTAAAGCCAGAGAGTAGTATTGATCCTGGGAATTGGTTTAACTCCCCAACGTGGAAATATGTACCTGGCCACAATCACAGCTAACAAGCAATTTAAATGGAACTAAAACAGTTGGCTCAGTTTCGCTTCGCTACCATTTTAGCCAACAATTTTAGTCCGCTTAATGTGGGCGTTATGCTACCGGCCCGAAATCTTCAATAAGGAATACTATGAAACAGAACATTGTCCATATAGCCTTGGTTGTAAAAGACTACGATGAAGCAATAGATTTTTACGTAAACAAACTCAAATTTGAGCTTATTGAAGATACCTATCAACCTGAGCAAGATAAACGTTGGGTAGTTGTCGCCCCGCCTAACTCTCATGGTGTTACTCTGTTGCTTGCTAAAGCATCGAAACCAGAGCAGCATGACTTCATTGGTAATCAATCAGGCGGCCGAGTATTCCTGTTCCTAAATACTGATGACTTCTGGCGTGACTTTAATCGTATGAAATCGATTGGTATTAACTTCGTCCGCGAACCAACAGAAGAAGACTATGGCACGGTAGCAGTTTTTGAAGACTTGTATGGGAACTTGTGGGATCTGCTCCAACTAAACCCAAGCCATCCAATGGCGAAAAGGTAGAATAACAGACGCCTCGGTAGGGGCAGCCAATGCTTGGTATGTTTATCATACGTTGGTTCTAGGTGGTAACGGTGTTATGTGGAAGCGGGCGTTATGCATTGCCCTAACTCAAGTGAACAAGGGTATTTATGAGCTCTCAAAAAGTAGCAATAATTACAGGAGCTGGACGTGGAATTGGAGCTGCAACAGCACTACTATTTGCTAGTAAAGGTTATGCTGTATGTATCAACTATAAATCAAATTTAAAATCAGCTAATAAACTAGCAGAAACAATAATCGCACAAGGTGGTAAGTGCATTACTGTGCAAGCTGATGTCTCTTGCGAAAATGACGTAACTCGAATGTTTTCAACTGTGGATAAAGAGTTAGGTAAGCTTACAATATTAGTAAATAATGCTGGTATCTTAAAAAAGCAATCACGTTTAGAGGATATGACTGCTGATAGAATAAATTCAATACTCATAAACAATGTCACTAGTTACTTTTTATGCAGTCGAGAGGCTGTAAAGCGCATGTCTACTCGCAATGGTGGTTTTGGCGGTGTTATTGTTAATGTGTCTTCAGGAGCATCTCGTTCTGGTTCTCCCAATGAATATATTGATTATGCAGCATCGAAAGGAGCAATTGATACGTTAACTAAAGGTTTATCCTTAGAGGTTGCAGCTGAAGGTATTCGTGTGAATTGCGTACGACCAGGATTAATTCACACTGATATGCATACCGATGGTGGGGAGCCTGAACGTATCGAAAGATTAAAAAATATCATTCCACTTAAAAGAGGCGGGAAACCTGAAGAGGTTGCCGAAGCTATCTATTGGCTAGCTTCAGAAAAGTCGTCATTCTCGACAGGAAATTTCTTGGACCTAGCTGGTGGCTTATAGTGGATACAAGCAATTAATTTTCTAAAACTGTCCGCTCATGGCACTTTTGCAAAGTTCGGCTTAGAGCGATAAGCCGTCAATCAAGTGACTTGTCATTAACTTAGTAAGAGTAAGAGGACACTTTCCTCTTTTTTACATATTTATATAAGCTACAAAAAGCATAATATTTATAACTGGCAATAGCTTAGATTATTTGTTACTAATATAAGTTAACTAAATAAGGACGTTTTCACGCTAAAATAGGGAAAGTGTCCCCTGATAAATTTGTTAGCATGCAAAGGAGAATATGGTGCAGTGGTCACTTGTAGATTTAAAAAATACCATCTCTGATCTGTATGGTAGAGAACAAGTTAAATTGATTTCTCCTTCATTAGAATCAATTTTCCAAAACCAAGACTTTGCACGTTATCACTACTCAGAACTTAATCGTTTGGTTGAAGAGCATTTTGATGGATTAGACGATAAACAAGATTACTTAAAATTAATTTTAACAAACGATGTTGATGTAAGAAATAAAGAACACGATTATGGAATAGCTTATAAAGCTAATATTATGGCGTTGCTTAAAAACCTGCACAGCATACCTGACTTGCTAGCCCATGCTATTTATTTTGCTTTAGGTTTAAACTTGAAAGCACAAACTCAAATCAATCCAAAATATTTAAACCTCAAAAAAGTAATGGCTAAATTAGGCAGTATTAATGGCGCTAGTGATTTAGTTAATGATCTCAATGCGTTAACTTCTCACGAAGACAGCATATATTTAAACAGTCTAGTGAATCATTCGAAACACAGATCTAATATCGCACCTAACTTGTCTTATGAATTAGCGAAAACTGGCGTTGATGCATATAAATTTTCATTCCAAGAGTTCGACTACGGTGATGTTTCTTATGGTTCTAAGTTAGTTAAACCGTTTTTAAACAATATGTATAATTATCAAAGTGAATCAATCATAAGAATAGGAAATAAACTAAATAGTCTGGCACAAGTTGCATGCTAACAAGAGAATTAATCGTGATTCGCAATAGTTTGGCATTTTTAGTTGCAAACAACGCAATAAAATTGCCAAACTAAACTCACACATTATTCAGGCGTTATTAGCCATTAGGGATAGCCTCGTGAATTTCTTCAAAAGATGGATAATTAAATCACTTCTCAAGAAACCAGCCCCAGATAGGATTCCTAGATCTGGAGGTAAAGCTAAGAAGGTTGATTGTAATGTTGTCTATATTCGAGCAAAAGACGAGTCATGGACTATTTTCTGTAACGAAATTGATTCGAAAGGAGTTACTGGTAAATATTGGCTTAATGGAGAAGATTATGGAGAACTATCAATTCCTTGGGCTTGGCTCATTGACTACGATTTAGATATAACGCACTTTTACGGAATATACGACTTACGTTACTCTTCAATTGCACAGTATATTTTGGAAGGCATATTACCTTGGGATAGATTGAAAATTTTTCTTGGTAAAGTTCAACAATTCCTATTTAATCGCAAGGAGTTGGTGCGCTCTGAAAGGATAGAAACTCTCAAATTAATTCTTGAAGAAACCATTGAAAATAGAAATTTCACTGTAAGTTCAGTTTCTCTATCTGGTCTTCTATATACACAAAAGTGGGTCTTTCACCCTGACAAATCTAGGCAACTTGCGTACAACGATTTGTTACTAAAGTCTCTCGCCGATAGCGGGGAGTTAGCTTCAGTCCAATACGGCTTTAAATTATCACCTAAAGCTCTGGTGACTATATCTGAATATGAAGAAGATCAAAAAAGACACAGAGATAATTTGTCTCAATCCAGCGCTACAAAGTGGTTAACTTTTGCATTAATCATCGTAGGGCTTGTACAGGCGGGTGTAACTTATTATGGCGTTTATAAAAATGGCTCATAACAAGGGTCTAAGGTTACGACAGTCCGCTTCTGGCACAAACCGGAAATAGCCCACGCACTAACCCTGTATTTATACATTAAGGCTTCTTCAGACTTAATGTAATTCATTTTAATCATTCAACTATTTACCTAATCATACTTAAATTTAAGGCGAGACTTTAGTTAATAAATCTCAATTTAAGTGCCATACTTCGAATGAAATTCAAACAATTCTCAAGCTGCCGCGAATTCTCAACTTAAGTGGCGCTGGCTAAAAAAAATGCAAAAAATTCAAATTTTATAAAAAACCAATTGATAACTATTTTCGTTTAGATTAATATAAACCTACTAAATGAAATTGAGAGTTGTTTGTATTCATGTATGTTTGTCTTTGTCACGGTGTGACCGATAAAAAAATTGAGCAAACCATCGACGATGGTGCTACTACCATGCGCGAGCTAACTAAAGAGCTTAAAGTGGGCACCCAGTGCGGTAAGTGTTGTTGCTGTACAAAAAAGATCCTCAATCGTAAACTGATTCAAATTGCAGATATAACCGATCAAGTGGCTTAATAGTAATCTACATAAATAGGCCTACCTAAACGAATTGGTATAACATTTAAAAATTAAACATAAAAAAAGCAGCCTTAGCTGCTTTTTTTTGTATTTATAACTTTAACTTACAGTTGCGATTGTAAGTAGTTTTCAAGCCCAGTGTTTTTGATCAGTAGTTGCTGTGTTTCTAGCCAATCAATTTGTTCTTCTTGCTCATTTAAAATGTTATCGAGCGCTTCACGGCTAATGTAATCTTTTTTACTCTCAGCTAGTTTAATCGCAGCACGAAGCTCATCTACTGTATCAAGTTCAAAGCTCATGTTAGCAGCAATCATTTCTTCGCTGTTTTCGCCTATACGTAAACGTCCTAAATCTTGAAGGTTCGGCAGGCCTTCTAAAAATAAAATACGCTCAATTAAACGATCTGCGTTTTTCATTTTTTGTATCGATACTTTGTAATCAGCTTTGTCTAGTTTACTAAAACCAAAATCTTTAAACATACGTGCATGTAAAAAGTATTGGTTAATACCCACAAGCTCATTAGCAAGTACTTTATTTAGTGCTGCAATAACGTCTTTATCGCCTTTCATAATGTAAGTCCTTATTCGCCCATTTGAGCTTGGTGATAGTTTTGAGTGCCAATTTTATCAATCAGACCCAGTTGTTGCTCTAACCAGTAGACGTGATCTTCTTCGGTATCAAATAATAGCTTTTCTAGAATTTCACGAGATTGATAATCTTGCTGTTGTTCACAGATAGCAATAACTTCTTTAACACACTCAACCACTTCAAGTTCTAAGGTTAAGTCGTTTTGCATCATGCTTTTTACATCGTTACCAATTAACAGGTCACGACGTTTGGTCATGTTTGGTACGCCTTCTAAAAAAAGAATACGCTTAATTAGCCAATCAGCGTGGTCTTTTTCTTCTTCCATTTCATGGTTAAGACGCTCATAAAGTTTGTTTAAGCCCCAATCGTCGTACATACGAGAATGAATAAAATACTGGTCAATAGCAGCTAATTCGTTAGCTAACAATGTATTGAAGGCGTCGATTACTTTTTGATTACCTTTCATAGCGCTTATCCTAAAAATTCTAATTGTGGCTAGTCTAGTATATAGGCACAGAATTGCAAGTAATTTACTTATAAATCATATGGTTAATATTGAGTTTGATTCTCGTTTAAGTTTGCATTGCTGGTTAATAAACGGACAGGTTGTTATTTGTATTTTAGATCAGCAAGTTAGTTGAGGGTATAAGCGCGTTCATACCGTAAAAGTATGAACGCGTAAGTGATTAAAATTGATAAGTAACACCCACTGTGGCCGTTGTACCTAAACCTTTAATGTTGTATCCACCATAGGTGTAAGATTGCGCACGGGCAGGGAAGTAGTCTTGGTTAAATAAGTTTTCTACCCCGATAAAACCTTGCCAACTATCTGCAAACTGATACTGACCACTTAAATTAAACACAGTGTAGTTATCGACAGGCCCCTGATCGCCAACATATTTACCATTATCATTAGGCTCAAAGCGCTTTCTATCACCCACATACAAGTAACTTAATGTTAATGATAGGGCATCCGTAGGTTGCCAGTTAAGATTGGCTGTGGCTTTTGGTGGGCTGATTTGCTTAGAGCCTAAATATATATCTGCTTCAGTATTTTTACCTTCTACATAACTATACGTTGCCAGTAATTTAAGAGATGGGCTTATGGTGTAGTCTACTAAGGCTTCATAACCCCAAATTTCTTGAGGTGCTCTAACCGGTTCATAAACACCGGTTACTTCATTAAATTTGTTTGTAGTACCAAGCTCAGAGGTGCTTCGATATGCTGCGACTTCTAAACGAACAGCATCAAATTGAGAATTAAAACCAATTTCATAATTATCGATAATTGAAGCTTGTGTTTGAATAAGGCCTATATCATTTACTGTGGCAGAGCGAAGCAGGCGGCCAATATCTGATATATCAGATCCCTGTGAGTAGTTTAAAAAGGGGCTGAATTTTTCATCTAGATTGTATTTAATGCCCACGTTATAGGTCGTAGCATTGTAATCAACCGTGTCGCCTTTTACGCTAATTGGCACAGAGCATTGCGTGGCCGTTTTACATAATTTAAGCGTGCGATAATCATCTACGCTAAGGTCGATATTTTCTTTGCGTACACCGGCCTTTATTATTAAGTCATTAGCAATAACCCACTTAGTTTGTAAAAAGCCCGCGACACTTTTCATGTCCATTTCTGGCACCCAAACACGCCCATCAACCAGCGGTTGTGCAGTTACATCATTTAACGCATCAATTCCGTAAATAAATGACGCTTCAACTGAGTCAAAGTCTACCTGGGTATTAAAAGTTGCTCTGGCGCCTTTTTTTTCTGAACTTATAACTGATTGACCACCTTGATAATTCTCATCAGGATTGGCAAGATTTGGAGAGAAGAAAAACACATTTTCTATATCTTGCGTATAGAGGTCTAACGTCATTTGTGTGTTTTCAAGCAGTGCGTAGTCGGTGTATTTTAAGGTTATATTTTCGTTGCCTTCTGGCCCTTGTGGTTTACCTTGCTTTTGTAATTCTGACGGCACATGAATGGCGTAGGTTTTTTCTCCTAGGCTCATATCACCAACAACATCGCCTAAGTCGGTTTTTTGTTGTGAACTGAAGTAGTTATAACTAAATTGGAGTTGCTTTTCATCATCAAAGTCATAGCCAAGCTTAGTGAAGTAATTTTGTGTAACGGCATCAGATAAACCATATTGTAAACCGAGAATATCGCCTTGCGAATCGCGTTGTACACCGTTTTCTTCATAACTTGCAGTTACTAAGTAGCTAAACTTATCGGCACGACCATTCAATGCTGCAGATAACCTTGCGCCTGCGCTTTCTTCAAGTTTTACCGCACTAAAACGACTCGATAAGCTTATTTCACCTTGGGTTTGCCCATCACTTTGCGCTTGTTTGGTAATATAGTTAATAATTCCGCCTGATGCGCCGTTACCATAAATTGACGTTGCCCCTTTAATGACCTCTATTCGACCTATTGCGCTTGGATCTAAGGTTTTTACCCCTAATGATCCGTTACGCAGTGGCGTTGACTGTGGCACGCCATCAATCATGATCAGTGGGGCACGCCCGCGTAAAGTTTGTCCTGAATTACTTGAGCTTCCAGTATCTGGAGCAAGGCCGGGAACCATTTGTGCTAAAAGGCTTTGTAATTCTGGATTAACTTTTAAATGCGCTTCTATTTGCTTTTGACTAATAATAGTTATGGAAGCAGGGACTTCATCAATACTTTCAAAAACACGACTACCCGAAACAATAACGTGCTCCATTTCTGTTTGATTTAAATTTCTTTGGATCGTTGATTCGTCTGCAATACTGGCGCCACTGACTATTAATGCTATTAAGCTCAGAGATGTTTTAAACATGCGGGTCCTTCGTTTGAATGGTTTTAGTTGTATTAATGATGGGCGCAATATTAAGAGTAATTTAAAGTAAACGCAAGGTTAATGATAATTGTTTTTATTTGCATGTATGCTATTGCAAACTATAGGGGGTCAGATATGACATTGTGTTAAAAATAGATGCTCGTAACGGCAGTTGATTATTGTTAGCAGGTCTTCTACGTTTTGTTGCACAAGGCATAAAAATAAAGATGCGATTAGCTTTAATTACAAAGTAATTTGTATAATCAAACTAAGGTGAACAACACTCAATTACGCAGTGTTCAATTGCAAATTCATCATGTAAATAGTGTTTTATGGCATTAAGCTCAATAGGGGTATCTGTTTGCATCACAATTTCACAGTGAGTGGTAGTATCGTCCAGTTGCCACGCTTTTATTGATTTTATTTGCGTAATAGCAAACTGTTGCAGTAATTTATTGCTGATAAGTTGCTGGTCAAAACCAATGGGGGCTGCCTGCATTAAAATGCTGCAGCTGGCTTTAAGTAATAATACACCATGATAAATAACGTACAGTGATATTAAAATGGTCGCTATTAAATCAACTACATACCACTGGTATAAAATAATTAAAGTACCCGCAATAATAACGACTATTGATGCCATTGCATCAGACACATTATGAATAAACGCCGCCTTTATATTCATGTTGTTTTTAGCGCCAGCTTTATAAGTTAATAACGCAGTGACTAAATCAATGAGTAGTGCTACTGCCGCAACCCATACAATGATCCAGCCATTGATAGGTTGGGGGTTTAAATAACTATTTATGGCTTCAAAAATTAAATAACCACCGATGACTATTAACGTAGTGCTATTAAAAAGGGTTGCTAGTATCTCTGCGCGTTTGTAGCCAAAATGATGGGTTGTATCAGCCTGTTTATTGCCAATTTTTCGAGCAACGAGGGCAATAAAAATAGAGGCCGCATCACTTAGGTTATGTAATGCATCGGCAATTAATGAAAGGCTGCCAGAAAATACGCCGCCAACAACTTGCACTGCAGTCAGTAAAACATTTATAAATACGGCAAGAGTGAGCTGTTTATCACTTTGGTTATCATCAACGTGACTGTGTGAGTGACCATGACCCATTTTAGTTAAACTCCCTTATTGCTTTACTTTTTACCCATAATGACAACTTTTTACCATTTATAAAAGCGCTGTTTTAATTTGTTTTTTAGATATCGTAATGGCTAAATTTAAATAACCCCGTGATAGTTACGTATTGAATATAAAAACGATATGCTAGGGTATAAATAATTGTATTAATGGCTTAAGTTATCATAATTATTTAGGCACTTTTTTATTTTGAATTTAATAGGCATAAAAGTCGTTTTGAAGGGTTAATAACAATGAACACAGCAATAGAAATTCGCGATGCACAGCCAAGTGATGCAAAAACAATTTTGCATTTTATTAATGAGCTTGCCATTTACGAAAAAGAGCCAGATGCAGTTAAAACCAATGAACAAGCAATTTTAGATACACTGTTTTGCGACGGCGCAACAGCGCACAGTTTAATTTGTTTACAAGATGATGAACCGATTGGTTTTGCGGTGTATTTTTACAACTACTCTACTTGGTTAGGTAAAAATGGTCTCTATTTAGAAGATTTATATGTTAGCCCAGATAGCCGTGGAAATGGTGCCGGTAAAGCTATCATGAAAGAGCTGGCAAACAGAGTAATAAGCAAAGACTGTGGCCGCTTTGAGTGGGTAGTGCTTGATTGGAATAAACCCGCGATTGATTTTTATAATAGCATGGGTGCTGAGCCACAGAATGAATGGATTATATATCGTTTAACGGGCCAAGCATTGATTGATTTTGCAAACAAAGATTAGTACCGAATATGGCCAGTAATATACCTAGTTTTTGTTAAGCTAAGCGCTACATAATTTATAAGAGCAATTTATGGTTAATCAGCATTGGCAAAAAGCGCGTCAGAGCCGCGATGCGCGTTTTGATGGGCTTTTTTATGTAGCGGTAAAAACCACAGGTATTTATTGTCGGCCAATTTGCCCCGCGCCCACTGCGCATGAAAAAAATGTAACCTACTATCAGTTTGCGCACTCTGCTGCGCAAGCAGGGTTTAGGCCTTGTATTCGTTGCAGGCCCGATAGCGCACCAGGTAGTGCTGCTTGGCTGGGATCAAAAACCACAGCATTGCGTGCTAAGCAGTTAATTGATCAATATCACGAGTGCGATTGTGAAGTGCTTGCTGCGCGTTTAGGAATAAGCAGCCGCTATTTAAGGCGGCTTTTTTCTCAATATTTTGGTCTTTCAGTAACTCAATATCGGTTATTTAATCAATGCCATTTTGCAAAAAAATTGATTCAAGAAACCAGCTTACCGCTTACCGCTTACCGAGATAGCGTTTGCTTCCGGCTTTAAAAGTGTGCGACGATTCAATGATGCTTTTTTAAAACAACTTAATATCGCGCCCTCAGCGCTCAGAACCGCCAAGCACTCAACTGATCTTGGGCTCACCTTAACTTTGCCTTTTCGTCCGCCATATAATTGGCAAGCATTGCATGGGTTTTTAGCAAAACGACTTATAGAGCCAATAGAGTGGTTAACGCCAACCAGTTATGGGCGTACTTTTACTTATAAATCGTCTAGAGGCCGCTTTAATGCTGAATTTATTGCAGATAAACATCATTTTCGGGTGCAAATTGATATAGATAATACGCAATATTTACAGCCAGTTATTAACAACATTCGCCGTGTACTTGATTTAGATGCAGATACTTATTTTATTGAGGCGCATTTAAGCGAACACATTAATAATGCATTCCCACTTACTAAAGGCTTAAGGTTACCGGGTATTTGGTCAACCTTTGAAGCGGGTATTCGCGCTGTGTTAGGTCAGCAGGTGAGTGTAACTGCGGCGCATAATTTAGTGACTCAATTAGTGCAACAGCTTTCGGAGCAACAAGAGGGAAAGGTGTACTTTCCAACACCTGAAGTAGTGGCAGGTAGTGATTTTGCTTTTTTTACAATGCCGCAGGCACGTAAAAATGCACTGCATAATCTCGCTGAATTTTGTGCTATTCACCCCAAGGAGGATGATTTAGACCAATGGCTTACTTTAAAAGGAATTGGCCCTTGGACGGTTAATTACGCAAAACTGCGCGGTCAAAGCCAACCCGATATTTTACTTGATGGCGATTTAGGGGTTAAAAAAGCCCAAGCGGCAGCAAGCTCGTTTGAATCTGCGAACTGTGCACCATTTCGATCTTACTTAACTTTTCAACTTTGGCAGCAATTATGATAGTGCAAACCAGTTTACCCAGCCCGATTGACGATATTATTATTCAGGCAACTGAAAACGGTATTAGTTATGTGGGGTTTTATCCACCGACCAGTTATGTCAGTACGCCTTTAAATAAGGTGACTAATTCACATGTTTTATCTTGTGTGGCGCAGCTTAATGAGTATTTTGCTCATACGCGTACTGAGTTTGATTTAGAGCTTGATACTGGCGGCACGCCATTTCAGCAAAGCGTATGGCAGGCATTACAAAGCGTACCGTTTGCTAAAGTGGCAACCTATAAAGATATTGCCATACAATTAAATAATCCTAAAGCAGTGAGGGCGGTGGGGGCTGCAAATGGCAAAAACCCAATCAGTATTATTGTGCCGTGTCACCGCATCATTGGTGCAAATAAAAAGCTAACTGGTTATGCTGGTGGCCTAGAGCGTAAGCAATGGTTACTAGAGCACGAAGCAAAATAAATAAAATAGCGTTTCCAAATTTGTATTCTCTGCACTTTAGGGTAGCATAAGCGCACTTTTTATTTGAAGGCACGGCCATGGCGCAATTATACTTTTACTACTCTGCAATGAATGCAGGTAAATCAACCACTTTATTACAATCAGCGTTTAATTATAAAGAGCGCGGTATGGAGCCGGTGATCCTCACCGCAGCCATTGACGATAGAGCAGGAGTGGGCAAAGTATCCTCACGTATAGGCCTTCAAGCAGATGCACATATTTATGATGCGGATAAAGACGTATACGAGCTAATTAAATCGCTCAATAGTGATAAAAAACGCCATTGTGTACTCGTGGATGAATGTCAGTTTTTATCTAAAGATCAAGTTATGCAGTTAACCGATGTAGTCGATGAGTTAGGTATTCCCGTATTGTGTTATGGCTTAAGAAACGACTTTAGAGGTGAGTTATTTAGCGGCTCGCAATATTTACTTGCTTGGGCTGATAAGTTAATAGAACTTAAAACGGTGTGTCATTGTGGGCGTAAAGCAAATCACGTATTACGTACCGATGAAAATGGCGAGGCTATTGCCGATGGCAACCAAGTAGAAATTGGCGGCAACGACCGTTATGAATCGGTGTGCCGCAAACATTATAAAGCCGCGTTAAATATGTGCCGTTAAGGCTTTAATAAAGGTATCTATATTCGCTTTGGTAATACCTAAATGGGTTACTAGCCTAAGTTGCTTACTTGGGCTAAACACAATGTCCTGTGCTTTTAAATCGGCTGCTAGTTTTGTGATGTTTATGCTGTTATCAAACGTAGCGTAAACCATGTTTGTGGTATTACTCATGTTTACATTAAAACCTGCCACGTTATTTAACTGCTTTGCTAAATAACGTGCATTAGCGTGGTCATCGACTAAACGTTGAGTGTTATTTTCTAAAGCATATTGCCCCGCAGCAGCTAATATACCCGCTTGGCGCATACCGCCGCCAAGCACTTTTCGCCAGCGTCTAGCTTTGGCTATCAATGCTGTTGAACCAAGCAATAATGAACCAACAGGTGCACCTAATCCTTTTGATAAGCAAATAGATACAGAGTCAAAATGTTGGGTTATTTCTTTAATATCAACGTTAAGCTCGGCAGCGGCATTAAAAGCGCGAGCGCCATCTAAATGCAGTGCTAAGTTATGTTGGTTAACAAATTCGCGTGCTTTGAGTAAATAATCAATACCGAGTACTTTACCACCTATGGTGTTTTCAAGGCTTAACAGGCGGGTTTTTGCAAAGTGGCTATCATCGGGTTTAATTGCTGCAGCAATTTTAGTAAAACATAGACTACCATCGGCTTCATTTTCAATAGGCTGTGGCTGAATAGAGCCTAAAACAGCAGCACCACCGCCTTCAAACTTGTAGTTATGAGCACTTTGGCCACATATATACTCATCGCCACGTTCACAATGGGCCATTAATGCAAGCAGATTTGTTTGTGTGCCTGAGCTACAAAAAAGTGCATCTTGCACATTAAAGCGCAGTCGAGCATAGCCTTCTAATTGGTTTACACTTTCATCATCACCATACACATCATCGCCAACGGGGGCATGATACATAATATCCCGCATTTTGCTGCACGGTTTTGTTACTGTATCTGAGCGAAAATCTATCATGAGGTGTCCTTATATGGCTTTTATACTAATTCTTCACAAATTTGTTCTCGGGTGGCTTTATCAAAATAGCTCCATGCAATAAAGCGACTGACTTTTTGCCCTTGTGCCATTTCAACAATTTTAAATTCACTAATAGGCTGTTGTTTTAGCTGTGCTTGTAAGGCTGCTAGAGTTTCTTTTTTAGAAACCAACGAGGTAAACCAAATTACTTGGTCACTGTAATCACGGCTTTCTTTGATCATGTTTGAAATGAATGCTAATTCACCACCTTCACACCACAGCTCATTACTTTGTCCGCCAAAATTAAGTGCTTGCGAAGGCGCTTTGCCTAAGTTTTTCCATTTACGTTCACTGCCTTTATTGGCTTCTTCTGCACTGGCGTGAAATGGCGGGTTACACATCGTTAAATGATACAAATCTTTCGCATTAACCACCCCTTTAAAAATATGCTCGGGATTTTTTTGTTGTTTAAGCGTTATTTTTAGATTATTGAACTGAGCGAGCTGCTTGGCTATTTTTATTGCTGCAGAGTCTATGTCGCTGCCAGTAAAGTGCCATTGGTATTCGCTATTACCCGTTAGCGGGTAAACTAAGTTAGCGCCAGTGCCTATATCAAGCACTTTAATTTGTCGACCAGTGGGAATAACCTGCTGATTATCTTCGCTGAGTAAGTCAGCTAAGTAATGAATATAATCTACTCTACCTGGAATAGGTGGGCATAAGTTATGCTCAGGAATGTCCCAAAAGTTAATGTTGTAATGACTTTTTAATAGCGCCTGATTCAAGGTTTTAATAGCTAAATTATTACTAAAATCAATACTTTGATTGCCTGCTGGAGTCGTAATTAAAAAAGCAGTTAACGAAGGGGTTTGCGAGGTAAGCAAATTAAAATCGTAACCATTTTTGTGTTGATTGCGCGGATGTAATTTAGAACGAGCTGATTTTGCTTTCATGAGGCTTTTTTAACAACAGGAATAAAAGCCAATAGTAACAAATACAGACAGAAAAAGTGCATAATTTTCCCTTTGGCTTACCAGTTATTACTGGTAGGATGAGTTGTTAGCAATTATAAGGAATTCGCTTTGGCAGTTACTCAAGAGTCTGTTTTTATTAAATTAGGTGACCATCAAACACTGCATTTGCGCCGTATCGCAAACCAGCAGCCAAGTGGGCCTGTGGTGCTATTAATTCATGGCGCGGTAGAAAATGGCAAAATATTTTACACTCATAGCAATAAAGGGTTAGCGCCTTTTTTAGCTGAACAAGGGTATTGTTGCTACGTTGCTGATTTACGTGGCCGTGGTGAAAGTAAGCCTGCCATTTGTAAACAAGCACGTTATGGACAAACTGAGGCGATTGTTGAGGATATTCCGGCATTCATTGAAAAAATTGAACAGTTAGAGAGTAAAAAACCTGACTTTTTAGTTGCTCATTCTTGGGGGGGGGTGTTGCTTAATAGCGTGTTTGCTCGCTTTCCTGAGCTGATAAACGATGTAAAAGCGTGTGCCTATTTTGGTTCAAAGCGTTCGCTATTTAATAACCACCCCAAAAAGTTATTTCAGGCCAATTTGATTTGGTATTTTATGGCACCAATTTTAGCGAAAAAACATGGTTATTTACCGGCAAAACGCTTAAAGTGGGGCAGTGACGATGAAACTCAAAAGTCGCATTATCAAAGTATGCAGTGGGCTAAGCAAAAGCCATGGGTAGACAGTGATGACGGCTTTGATTACGCTAAAACATTAGCAAACCTCACGCTTCCTCCAACGTTACATATTGCGGCAGTAAAAGATAAAGCATTGGCACAGCCTATCGATATTCAAAAGTTTATTGATGAGTCAGGTACTGGGGTGCAAAAAATGCAAATATATGGCCGCCGCTTTGGGCACAAAGTAGATTACGACCATATTAATATGCTTACTCACCCACAGGCACGCCAAGAGCAGTTTATGGATGTGCTTAATTGGTTTGAGGCAACGAGAGCAAACTAAGTAAAGGTGCTTCATAACGCTGCCACTTATCAAGGCTTTTGTTATTTACAGGTTGCCTGATGGCATGTTTACTAAGCGTTGTAACTGCGCTTTTATTTTTGTAAAAGTCTAAACAAGTGTGTTCAAATTCGCAGCCCGTAAAACTCAATAGTGCGGTTAATTGTTCCTTTTGATTTTCAATTAGCTGCTCATAACTTAAATTATAAATAGCTAAGCGGTTAAACTGCTGCCAATGGCTCATTAGTTTTTCATAAAGCTGATGATACAAAGTAAACTCATTTAAATCACAAAAATAGGGTTCGTTTTCAGCAAAGTAATTAGTAAACACTGAAAAGGCGGTTGCGTGAAAGTTACGGGTCAGGTTAATAAACTTAGCATCTGGGAATAAAATATAAATTAGCCCTAAGTTTTGGTAGTTGCTCGGCAGTTTATTGATCACAAATGGGCAGTTGCCCCCAAAAGAGCTTAACGTTTCTAAATAAATATCTCTGGCTTGGTTAATTAAAGGCGTTGTTAGTTTAGTTAAGCATTGAGGGTAGCGTAATCTTGTTTTATGTTCTAAAAAAGCAACTACCTTACTACTAATACTCGTGTCTTCTCCAAGCGTTGCCCATTGACTGTGCCCTGATAACATTTGCTCAAGTAGGGTTGAACCGCTGCGTGGCATGCCAATAATAAACACGGGTGTGACAGGGTACTGTTTATTTAGTTTTGCTAAATTGAGCACACTTTCATTGTTATATTCAATAAGTTGATCATAAAACTCAATTAAATTCTCAGTATTAAATTCACTGAGTTTACGTTGTTGCTGATTGGCAATAACAAAGTAATTAAATGCTTGATCAGTATCATCTAACTTGTCGTAACTTTTAGCTAAAGCATAATAACAGACCATTTTTAAGCGTAGGTTATTTGTTTGCGTTAAAAAATGGTGTAACTGATCAATGTAATTATTTGCTTTATTAAAGCGCCCTAATTGTACCAATTCAAATAAAACATAAGCTGTAACCGGTGCTATCCCAAGCTTTAATGCCTCCTCAAATGTGGCCTGCGCTTTATCAAGCTCGCCAAAGTTTAAATAGTGCTGAGCTAAATAATAATGAGTGTCTGGGTTTTCTGTAGCAATACTGGTTGCGTATTCGAGTACTTTTTGCGCATCTTCAGGGGAGTTGACCGCATTAAATGCATCACTTAGTGCATATAAGGGTTCTAATTCATAGGGTAGATGCTGACACGCCCGTTGTAGTATATACACAGCGGCATCAAATTGTTCTAAACGCAATGCGACCTTACCTAGACCAAATAGGGCGTCACCATTGTCTGGCTCTGATTGTAAAAGCGTTTTGAAATGAAACTCAGCTTCTCTAAGCTTGTTTTGTGATAATAACTCATTTGCTTTTTTTAGTAGCATAATACAACTAATATTCTTTTTATTTACTATAACCCTAACGCCATAAAAAATGCGAGTAAATAGGCATCTTAGAGCCAATAAAAAGGCGAAATGCATTACACATTTCGCCTTTTTTGTTGTTAACACATTTTAGAAAGTATAGGTTGCTTTAGCGTAGTAAAAACCACCATTAATACCGTATGGAGAAGTTTCGTAGTACTTACCACCCCAATTGTTATTAGGTGCTACGGTAAAATCAAGTTTCTCTGCTTCTTGGTCCAGTAGGTTTTGTGCACCGACTGAGAAACTGATTGAGTCATTCATAAAGTAAGTTACTTCAACATCTAATGTTACTGCTGCATCAGCTATTTTAGCGGTTTCATCATAATCTACGTGAACACCTTGGTACTCACCAAAGTAGTTAAGACGAGAAAATGCTGAAAAGCTTTCCCATTGCTGTGCCCAGCTCAGTGTTGCGCGGTGATTAGGTAAGTCATTTTCAAGACGACTTACTTTAAACGCACCTGTGATATCACTTGAGCGTGTTACTTCTGTTTCATTCCAGTTGTACGCTAAGCTAAATGTAGAACTACCATTGAATAATTCAGCTGAGTAGTTAGCCACTAAGTCAACACCTTGAGTAGTGGTATCAAAGTCATTGGTAAAGAAACTAACTTGCGCTAAGTTTTGTACGTTAGGTACACCGGCAGCTTCGAGCGTGTCTTTATCAGCTTGACTAAGTTCAATTTTATCTGATTGGCTAATACGATCATCTACTTGGATGTTGTAGTAATCAACTGTTAAGAATAAATCGCCCATGGTGTATACCGCACCAAAGGTATAACTTTGAGACTCTTCTGGCTCAAGTTCAGTACCACCAAGTTGAATAGCAATTGGGTTAGTTGGTGGTAATAGCGCTGAGTCTACTAATACACCGCTGCTTAAGTTAGTTTGTACGTTACTAACATTCGCTTGGCCTACGGTAGGTGCACGAAAACCAGTACTAATTGAACCACGAATATTCAGATCATCAGTAAGGTGGTATTGACCCATTAACTTATAGTTAGTGGTTGAACCAAAGGTATCGTAATCTTCGTAGCGAAGCGCTAAGCCCATTAAGAACTCTTCAGTGAATGGCGCTTCAATATCAATGTAAGCTGCATAGTTTCGACGGTCGTATTCGCCTGCATCTGATGGTTTAAATCCAGGGAAACCGTTAGAACCAATACCAAAACCTTGATCAGTTAGTGGGCCAGCTATAAACGAAGCTTCATCGCCTGATACCACGGTAAAGGTTTCTTCATGCCACTCTAAACCACCGGCAATGTTTACATCGTAAGCTAAGTCAAAGTCAAAACCCTTTGAAATATCAAAATTAAAGTTTTTCTCTAATTGTTCATATTTACCTGGGCTAAAATCACGCGGGCTATCTGGACCCAACGATGCATTGATTGTGTCGTATATAAAGTAGCGAGATTCGTTATACCCTACAGTACCGCTTAGGTCATAGTAAGCGCCTTCTAAAAAGCCGCCAGTAAACTCACCTTTAGTACCAATAGTGAGTGACGTATCTGTGATATTACCACCAAAGTTTGGTGTAAAACCGCCCGGAAGCATTTCGTTAAATGCGAAACAATCAGGGTTGTTTGCTACGCCATTAATGTAGTCAGGGTTATCAAGAACGTTGTCATCAATCATGATTGTTGGACAATTACCGCTCATGTCGCCGGTTAAATCACCAACAAGGAGTGTTTCGCCACCATCGTTTGAGTATGCACCAGGGCGAGTATGCGGGTTACGGTAATAAAAACCACCACGTACATCACGCTCAGAATAGTTACCAAACATATAAAATTGTGAGTCATTAGTAAGCTCTAAGCCAACATTACCAAAGATAGAGATGTCGTCATCTACCTCTGGTGCACCCCATACTTGAGTGATCGGAGCAATGTCTGGTACTCCAGCCTTGATAAGTTGAGTTGCATCGTAGCGTTGAACTGAACGGCTGGTCGCATCGGCTGTTTTGTACTGAAAGCTTAAATTTGCAAAACCGCTATCGGTAAACGGTAAACCCACATTACCTGAAATTTGGGTTGTATCACCGTCGCCCTCGTAATATTGGCCTTTACGAACTTCAAATGACCCGCCTTCCGAGGCATCTTTAAGTTGGAAATTTAAAACCCCAGCAATCGCATCAGAACCATATTGTGCAGCGGCACCATCGCGAAGTACTTCTACTTGTTTCAATGCAATACTTGGAATAACTGAAATGTCGGCACCTTGCGCACCATCATTAATACCACCACCTAAAAAGGCAATAACTGAAGCGCGATGACGACGTTTGCCGTTAAGTAAAATTAATGTGCTATCTGAAGGTAGTCCGCGTAGGTTTGCAGGGCGCACTAGTGAAGCGGCATCACTAATTGGCATTGAGTGAACGTTTAAAGAAGGAATAGCCCCTTTTAACAGCTCTAGCATATCAGTATTACCTGATTTGCTAAGCTCTTCACCACCGATAATGTCGATAGGAACAGGTGAGTCACCAATAGATCGAGGCGCAGAGCGCGTACCAACTACGGCAATTTTTTCTACGTTTTTGTTTACTTTAACTTCGGTTTGCTCTTCTTGAGCAATTGCTGAACCAGAAACAAACAAGCCTGCGGCTGTTGTTGCTAGAGCAAATTTGATCGCCTGTTGAAGCGTATTGCTTTTTAATTTCATTCTAAATATCCCCAGTTAGAATTAATTTGTATAGTCTATTACTGACTTATTATTGTGGACATTTCACGTTCAATGGGGAGCAAATATAGCTAACTCACTCCTAAAAGCTTAATTAATTAAGCGCACCTCCTGTGAGTCCTCGAATAGACTATAGATAAAAAAACTAAAGAGGGCAATGGGTAATTAACCACTATTTAACAAGTTGAAACAAATGGTTTATCTAAAAATAACGCAGAGTTAATTGCAGCTAGGGCTAGAAAAGGAGGAAAAAACAGATATTGATACATAATGACTAACTAAATAAGTTAATTTAGTCATTTTATATTATTGAATTAAATTGATTTGCTGTTGATATTTTCACCATGATGTTTTTTCCACGCTGCCAGCTTTTCTTTATATTCATCCCACACACAAGGGCAGCAACTGCCTCCGCCACAGCATTCATCAGATTTTGGTCTTTCGGGTTTAGTGTCGGGGCGATTTTTTTGCATTTTTTATTACAAAAGTGGAAAAAAGGACACTTAGAATAAATGATTGAACAAAGCGTGTAAATTATTCTTTGTGAACTTAGAGCGCTGTGTGAGAATACAGGCTATGCGATTATATAAAGTCATTCATCGTGCCCCTTGGCGGGTTGCTAAAATTAGTAAAAAGCGACAGCAACTGCGTTTTCGCCGTGCTATGGTGGCGCTTAAAATAGCCCTTGCTCAAGAAAGGCAAGAAACCAAAGAGATGCTAATAACCTACAAGCGTTATACTCAAGGGCAAACAAACAAAGCAGAGCTAAAACGCGCCAATGAGCAGTTTGTTGATATATTAAAAGGGTTGGGGCTAGGCATTTTTGCGTTATTACCCTTTGCACCATTAACTATTCCATTGGTTGTTAAGCTAGGGCAGTTTGTGGGTGTTGATGTATTGCCGAGCTCTTTTAGTATGAATAAGACTATGAAAGAAATTGATCAAGAAATTACTCAACAAAACCAACAGCAAGACTCAACTCCTCCCGAAAAGAAGTAAGCTAGTTAGGGTATAATTAGCTATACCTTTTAATAGTGCTTATTGTTATGCTAGGGCATCAATTTCTATTATGTGAGTCATTAATGAGCGCTTTACTTTGTCATACCTCTTCAGGTATCCCTCTATCTTTTATTGTTAAAAATGAATTAACAGACTGGCTTACTCAGCAACCGAGCTTTGTGCAGCAGTGGCTTGCAAATACCGACTTTGAAAAGTCAGGACTGGCGTTAATACCAAACGCAGAAACGGGTGAACTAAGCCAAGTATTTTGTATTATGCAACGAGCTGATGATTTTTGGGCCGCTGGCGAGCTTGCAAGTAAATTACCTAAAGGCTGCTATCAAATTCAAGGTGATGAATCGTTAGTTTCTCAACTTGCTTTAGGGTTTGTGTTAGGTGGTTATGAGTTCAGTGAGTATAAACAAAAAGCCACAGCTAAAGCTCAGCTTGGCATTGCTGATAAAACATTATATGAACAAGTAAAACAACAAGCAGATGCAATTAATCTAGCCCGTGATTTAGTAAATACCCCCGCTGCCGATATGATGCCGCAGCACTTATCACAAGTAATGAGCGATTTAGCTGATACATTCGACGGCGAGTTTACCCAATGGGTAGGCGATGAGCTATTAGAACAAAATTATCCAACTATTCATATGGTAGGCCGTGCAAGTGAAAACAAACCGCGTTTACTCGATTTGAAGTGGGGGGCGGTTGATGCGCCACAAATTACATTAGTAGGTAAAGGTGTATGTTTTGACTCAGGTGGACTGGATTTAAAACCAAGTTCAGGCATGCGTAACATGAAAAAAGACATGGGTGGGGCCGCACATGTTATTGCCTTAGCTCAATTAATTATGGCCGCTAACTTACCAATACGTCTTCGGGTGTTAGTCCCTGCGGTTGAGAATGCCGTTTCGCGTAATGCATTTCGCCCAGGCGATGTAATAAAAACACGTAAAGGTATTATGGTCGAAATAGATAATACTGATGCAGAAGGGCGACTAGTTCTGTGTGATGCACTAAGCGAAGCACAAAACGATGATCCTGAATTAATTATTGATTTCGCTACTTTAACCGGTGCATGTCGTGTTGCTTTAGGAACAGAACTGCCAGGCTTTTTCTCAACGGAACGTGATGTAGCTAATGCGATTATGGACTCGGGTATGCAAGTTAACGACCCTGTTTGGCAATTGCCGTTATTCGAGCAATACACCCCATTTTTGAAAAGCGATGTGGCTGATATGACTAACTGTTCAAGTACGCCATTTGGTGGCGCAATTACCGCTGCGCTTTATTTGAAAGAGTTTGTAGAGCCAAATACACCATGGGTTCATTTTGATGTAATGGCATGGAACTTACGAGCATTACCAGGGCGCCCTGCAGGTGGTGAAGCTCTGGGCATTCGTGCAGTATTTACTTACCTACAAAATCGATTTAACTAACCTAGCTTGGGTTAACTAAATCAAACATACCTTGCCTTGAGTTATTTGATGTTAAAGCGCATATAACTCAAGGGGTAAACCATCTGGATCGGCAAAAAAGGTGAATTTTTTGCCGGTGTTTTTGTCCATTCTTATTTCTTCGACGATCACATTGTGTGACTCTAAATAATGTTTAGCAGTATTAATACACCCAACTTTAAATGCTAAATGTCTAAGTCCTTGTGCTTCGGGATAGCTTGGTCTACTTGGCGCATCATTAAACGAAAATAATTCTAACTGACTGCCATCAGGTAAAGCTAAATCGAGCTTATAAGACTTTCGCTCTGCTCGATAATGCTCATTAATAATTGAGAGCTTTAATATTTCACTATAAAAATGTTTAGAGCGTGGGTAGTTGCTACAAATGATGGCTACATGATGAATGCCTAGTAGTTGCATATACTTTCCTTAAAAAGCAAAAAGCGCACTGAAAGCAGTGCGCTGTTTATCAATACATATTTGCTTGGTGTAATATTAGCTTTTAGCTAGGCTCTGCGTCTTTACACGCTTTTACAGCCGGTGCAACAAGCTCTAAACCTGTTTTATCACACGGTGGAAGTTTAGCATCGCTAACAGCAATGGGGGTTACTCGCTCGCCCCATTTGATATAGCTTGCCGCCCACGTTAGGCCTGCTCCAAATGCAGCCGACATAATATTTGCATGCGGCTTAATTAAACCTTGCTCAACGGCCTCACACAGCGCAATGGCAATCGTTGCAGCAGAGGTATTACCGTATTCGCCAATGTTAACCATTACTTTACTGTCTTCAACCTTTAAACGGTTTTGAATTGCTTGAATAATGCGTAAGTTAGCTTGATGCGGAACTAGTACATCGATATCGTCTAACTTAAGGTTGGCTTGTTCAAGCACGTCGTCACAGGCTTCACTCATGCCTTTAACGGCACGTTTAAATATTTCACGGCCTTCAAATAAAAGGTCTGATGGGCCAATTGGCTCATATTTATTTAAATCACTGCCAAAATTAGTAATGTGTAAAATATCACGATCTTCGCTGTCACAGCCGGTTTTAGTTCCTAATAAGCCTGCAGGTGTTTCTGCTGCTTCAAGCACAACGGCACCGGCACCATCACCAAATAATACTGCGCTATCGCGTCGTGCCCAGTTTACGTACCACGTCATGCGCTCAGCGGCAATAACTACGGCTTTTTTGATCATACCGGCTTGAATTTGCGCTGTCGCAGCTTGTAAAGCATATAAAAAACCAGAACATGCTGCATTGGTGTCCATGGCTGCAGCGCCAGTGGCGCCAATATTTTTTTGTACTAATGAGGCAGTGTTTGCAACTACTGTTGAGGGGGTGCACGTTGCTAAAATAACTAAATCGATATCTTTTGCATCTACGCCAGCGCAAGCAATAGCATGTTTTGCAGCCACACTAGCAAGCTCGGCAGTACTTACATGGCTAACTCTACGGGCTTTGATACCGGTACGCGTGGTGATCCACTCATCGGTGGTATCTACAATTTCACTTATTTCGTCGTTACTGATGCTGGCTGGTGGAATGCATTTGCCCCAACCAGTGATATGTGCGTAAGGCATAGTGTGTTCTCTTAAAAGTGGTATGACGTGTTCGTCTAATGAATACGTTATAACAAAAATTAGCTATTAACTCTAGTTTATAGCAGCTATAGAGCTGTAATTACTGCTATTTTACCAATTGTTTGTTGTATTTTTAGTGAAAGGTTAATTGTAAGTTTTTACTTTGTAAATTAAATGAGTGTTTAGCTTAGGTGCTTTTTATAAGCTAGTCCACCACCTTCAACACTTGCTTAAAGCACTAGTGACGTATGCTTGAGTGCAGCTATGCGAGCGGATACTATAAGGCGGTTTAGTGTATAATAGGTGCAATAAAAAAAGCATGTTAATCATGAATAATGAAACCCAGTGTATCCAGGAATCCTATTGTGTTAATTAAAACCGACCCAGCTATTAGCCGATTATTAATGCTGCGCAGTGGTGCCATTGTTGTCCAGCTTATTGCGGTACTCAGTGTGTATTTTTTACTAGAACATCAAATTGCACTTATGCCGTTGTTAGGGGTTATTGCTGTTGAGGCGGTTTTTCAGTTAGCCAGTGTATTTGCCTACCGGCATGTAAGCCAAGCGAAGCCAATTGGCATGTTAATGCAACTGACCGCCGATGTGCTTTTTTTAACTATTTTGTTGTCTTTAAGTGGCGGTGCAACTAACGCATTTGTGTCGTTATTGTTGCTGCCCATTATGATAGCTGCAATCACATTAAGCGCTCGAGGGCTTGCCTATATTGCTGTATTGGCCATTGCCGCCTATAGCTTATTATTAATTAAAATGCCCGAACACAGTATGCACCAAATGAATATGAATGGTCATTTTATTGGTATGTGGGTTAATTTTGTTATAAGTGCTTGCGTAATTGCGTTAGTGATAGGGGCTATGAACCGCGCTTTGCAACAGCGTGAACGCACTATTGCCAAAGTTAGAGAAAAACAGTTGCGCAATGAACAACTAGTTACACTTGATGGCGCAGCCGCGCAAATTACTCATCAATTAGCAACCCCGATTGCTAATTTACAATTATTGTTTGAGGAGCTTTTAGAAGAGCATCCCAACAATGAAGTTATTCAGCAAATGCAAACGCCGCTATTACAATGCCGCACTCAGCTTAACGACTTTAGAAACCTCTCAATGCAGTTACGAGATAAAAACACGCAATCACCCATTAAAGCAGAGCAGTTGCAAAATCAAATTCATGATACGTTACTATTACAATACCCAAATCAACAAATAAACTGGCTTAACGAGGCACCTGAAGCCACATTACAAAGTGACGCTATGCTGTTACCTGCAATTTTAAATTTATTACAAAATGCAGTACTTGCTAATCAAAAACACGCCCAAGTGCAACTTGAACTAAGTTGGCAGCAACCTGACGCACAAAACATTGCGTTAATTATTCGTGATTTTGGTGCTGGCTTTTCATCCTCAGAGTTAGCAGAGTTAGGTGGGCAGTTAATGCCTAGTGAGCAAGGCATGGGGATCGCAGCTATGTTATCAAATGTGACATTTGAGCGGTTAAATGGCTCGTTAACGGTATATAATCACCCCGAAGGCGGAGCGGTTGCAAAGATAACGATGCCACTATTAACAGCAGAGACAAAAGCATGAAGCTACTTATTATTGAGGATGATATTAATTTAGCGACAACGTTGGCACGGCGGCTAACTAAGCACGGTTTTAATTGCGAGATCGCACATAATCACACTGATGCACTTCTAAGGGCTCGCCAGCAACAGCCTGATTGTATTTTATTAGACATGAAACTGGCTGATGAGAATGGACTGTCGCTTATTGCACCGCTGCGGCATTTACTAACTCATGCACATATTGTATTGCTGACTGGCTTTGCAAGTATAGCTACAGCCGTAGAGGCGATGCGTTTAGGTGCTAATGACTATTTAACTAAGCCTGTTGATATGGCAAGTTTATTAAAAGCACTTAAAGTTGAGGTGGCAAGTACGGCAGTAACTGAAATTTCTGAGGGGGTTATGTCGCCCGAGCGTTTAGAGTGGGAGCATATTCAACATGTTTTACACAGTAATAACGGTAATGTATCAATGACCGCTAGGCAGTTAAATATGCATAGGCGCACCTTGCAGCGTAAGCTACAAAAAAAGCCAGTGCAGCAGTAGTTTAGTACTTAATTTGTGGAAAGTTTTATGCGCGATGATTCCGCGACATTAATGCAAAATCAAAAAATTATTTTATTTGATGCGCAATGTAAGCTTTGCAGTGCTTGGTGTAATTTTATTATAGCTCACGATCCGAGAATTAAATTTAAATTGTGCAGCGTGCAATCGCCTAAAGGTGAGTTGTTGTTAATGCACTTTGGTTTTTTGACGAATGAATACGCCTCAATGGTGTTTATAGAAAATGGTAAAGCGTATACACAAAGTCATGCTTTTTTTTGAAGTAGTTAAGCAACTTGGTGATCCGTACAAGCTCGCAAATATATTTAGTGTTTTACCAAATAGGTTTAATAATTGGTCATACGATAAAATCGCTTTAAATCGTTATACATTATTTGGAAAGTATCAGTATTGTAGAATTCCCGCACCAAGCGACGCTGCGCATTATTTGTAACTTGGTTGTTATTGGCGCTGCCGCTAAGAATAGAATAACGTTGATATTTATCTTAACTTTTGTCAGATAAATTACAGCGAGTGTCTAGTTTATTTCACAGCTTATCTCATTTTCTAATACAAGAACCGTCGTTGCTAGATGTGGTTGGACAGATATTTGCCATCGAGTGTAATAAAGCGTAATAGAACTTTGTAGTCTTTATGGGTAACTTTAGCTTAATCTAGCTAAGGAAAAGACGACTATGAAAAACGAACTTGATATAGCAATTGTTGGTGGCGGTGTGTCTGGTGTTTACAGCGCGTGGAGGCTACAACAGCATGAAGGCAAAGAAAAGCGTATTGCGCTATTTGAATACAGTGACCGCATAGGCGGGCGTTTATATAGTAAAAAGTTACCAGGGTTACCAAATGTAGTTGCCGAGTTGGGGGGAATGCGCTTTATTCCTTCAGATCACGTTATGGTTAATGCATTAGTTAATGATTTGAACCTGAAAACGCAAAACTTCCCAATGGGTTCTTCCTTACCCATGTACCCTGATTCAAAAGATCCCGCTGTGAAAGATATAAAAGCGGGCAGTGAAAATAATCTCTTTTATTTGCGCGGTCAGTATTTTCGTTACCGAGATTTTGCGCAGTGCCCTGACAAAATACCTTATAAGTTAAACGCATCTGAACGCGGCTATGGGCCCGAGGATTTACAAGTTAAGGTGATGAACTTAATTTGTCCTGGTTTTGCTGACATGAGCTTGTGCGAGCAAATGAAAGTTAAAGTATTTGGCAAAGAGATCTGGAAGTATGGTTTTTGGAATCTACTTGAGCGAGTATTAAGTAACGAAGCCTATTTATTCATGAAAGAGGCGGGCGGGTACGATGCTAATGTTGCTAACGCAAGTGCGGTTACTCAGCTCCCAGCAACAGAATACAGTGATGACACTGAGTTTCTCACTCTCACAGATGGATTTCAGGCACTGCCATTAACGCTGTGTGCGCAGTTTAAAGCATTAAAAAGTTGTTTAGCCGAAGACGAAAAAGTACAAATGAATAAACGACTAGTAAAAATTAACTACCTGAATGATCCTGATTATCGATATGAATTAATATTTCAATCAACGTGTACAGATCAATTCGGCAAAACAATTGATGACGTAACCGTCACTGAGCAGGAAATTGTAAAAGCGAAACAACTAATTTTGGCAATGCCACGACGTTCATTAGAGCTTATCGAGTCGGAGTTTTTTGCTGATCCGTGGTTAAAAGAAAATATCCCTTCAGTACTTATACAAAAAGCGCTAAAAATGTTTATGGCTTACGAGCAGCCTTGGTGGCGAAGCTTAGGCCTAGTTGCAGGTCGTTCAGTGACCGACTTACCAATTAGGCAAACATATTATATGGGAACAGAGTGCGACCAAGCAGGCGGTTTACCAAATACAAACTCGTTATTGATGGCGTCATATAATGACATAGGCTCTATCCCCTATTGGAAAGGCTTAGAATCGGGTGAGTTATATTCTGGTTACACACCCAGCTATGGATGTGAAGGCTATACCCCACAAGAAATAGTCCCTAAAAGCCAATGCCAAATAACCACAGGTATGGTGGAAGCCGCGCATAGACAAATTGAAGCGCTTCATGAGCAAAAAGAATTGGCGATGCCGTATTCTGCCATTTACCAAGATTGGGGAGACGCCCCATATGGCGGAGGATGGCATGAATGGAAAGCAAATTACCGTTTAGATGAAATTATGTGTCGTATGCGCCACCCTGTTGAGAAAGAAAAGATTTATATTATTGGTGAGGCGTACTCATACGAGCAAGGTTGGGTTGAAGGTGCTTTAAATACCGCAGAATCAACACTCGAGGAATTTTTTGATTTACCCACACCATGCTGGCTAAAGCAACAACATAACTATTTACCCGTTGATTGTAATAAAGCCTGTAACGATAAAATTGAAAAAAAACAGCCTAATGCATGCAGTAAAACGCTAGACGAAGTAACAAAATTTGCATACGAAGGGATTAACCATGAGTACCAATAAATTTACAGTTGCTGACTATTTATTAACGCGCTTAAAAGAGCAAGGCCTAGATAAAATATTCCAAGTACCGGGTGACTATGTACAGGAGTTTATGAGCGCACTTGATAAGTTTGATGGTATTGATGCGGTTGGCGACATAACGGAGTTAGGTGCAGGTTATGCGGCCGAAGGTTATGCTCGTTACAAAGGGATTGGCGCAGTGTCTGTACAATATGGAGTCGGTACATTAAGTGTTATAAACGCAATTGCAGGGGCTTATGTTGAAAGAAATCCTATGGTGGTGATAACGGCCAGCCCATCAATTGATGATCGAAAAATTATCGCAGATACCGGCGCATTATTTCATCATTCAACGGGTAACTATAAATCAAACCAAACTATATTTGAAAGTGTTACCGTGGCAAGCGAAATACTGTCAGATCCTGAAACGGCTCCTCAAATTATCGATGCAGCGTTGGCGTGTGCAATAAAAGAAAAAAGGCCAATTTACTTAGAAGCTTGGCAAAATGTGTGGGGAGCAGAATGCCCGACTCCAGCGTACCCGCTTGTTATTACCGATACGTCCGTTGATTTAAATATGCAAAATGCATTACTACACGCGGCTATACAAAAGCTAGAAACTGCACAACAGCCAGTAATCATGCTTGGCATAGAAATAGCGAGATTAGGTTTACAAGATAAAGTAGAGAAGCTTTTAACTTCGCTTAATATTGCGTATACCACTACCACGTTAGCTAAATCGGTGATCAGCGAGCGAAGTGGAGTCGGTCACGATTTATTTGTAGGCACCTATGCAGGTGAAGCCTCATTACCTGCAACGTTCGATTATGTGTCGCAGTGCGATGCAATTTTAGCGCTTGGCGCTATTTTTACTGATGATTACCTCACTATGCTAACTAAGCAAGGCTCTGATCTAATAAGAGTTAATATGGATGGTGCGCTTGTTGGCAATAGTGATCACTTCATCCATACCAGCTTAA
Source organism: Pseudoalteromonas sp. QJM3NY_12 (assembly GCF_056173165.1). Next base: position 294,406 of record NZ_JBWBUF010000002.1, on the reverse strand, counting down.
CTGTGTTTATTAGCGAATTGACGGCATATTTTGAGCGATCAACTTCGTCTTTGAACTCAGTCTCTTTTAAGTTAAATACACCATTAAACACTGAGCTTGCTGATTTTCACAGCCAAATAAGCTACGAAAGCTTCTTTACTCTTTATCAACAAGAGTTAAACGGATCTCGTAGCTTAAAAGGTTACAACCTTATTTTAGGTGAAAGTTCATCACTTTATATGGCTGCAAGATTGATTGGCATAGAAAAAAGCCACTTTGTTAGTGATGCCGCGTGGGGATCATTGGGCCATGAAACCGGATGCTCTTTGGGTGTGTCACTTGCTAATGATAATCGCAGTATAGTTATTGCAGGTGATGGTGGTTTTATGATGATGTGTCAGACACTCTCAACACTGAGTCGTAATCACTGTAATACCGCTGTATTTGTAATGAGTAACGAGGTGTATGCCATTGAGCAATCATTTGTAGATATTTGCGCATTTACACCTGAGGGGAAATTTGCTCCTTTTGATGAATTACCTTCTTGGAACTACGAAGCATTAGCTCAAGCTTACGGTGTTAAATATTTAAATGTCAATTCGGTGGCGGATCTGCAAAATGCACTTAATATCTTATATGAAGATACGTCAACGCCTTACCTCATTAAAGTTGATATTGCACGTGATGATTTAGCGCCAGCAATCCAAACGCTTGCAGAATCAGTAACAGGTCAAAAACGTGACGAGTGTATATGTCACAAGGATAATAAAGAGGATATACGATGAATAACCCAAATACAGTTCATGAAGTTTCGCAGCTGCCGCACGAGCAACTTAAAAGCGCACAGAGCCTGATGTTAAACTATTGGAACAATACGCTTAAATTTGTTCAAGCACTTAAATCTTCGGGTTTTAAGGATGATCAGCTGCTAACTCAAGCATCACCCTCGGTGTCTGAAACTCCAGGTTTAACAGGGTATCAAGCACAGACTCTTATATTTAATACTCGTTTGCGATTCAATCCTGCAGTTATCGTAATGTGTGAATCAACAGAAAATGTAGCACAGGCTTACAAGCAAGCAATTAGCTTAAACTTACCAATCCGCGTTCGTTCTGGTGGGCACGATCACGAAGGGGAGTGTACCGGCACCGATGTGATTTTATTAGATTTGAGCCGATTAAAAGAGTTTAACGTTAAGAAAGTGAACGGTGACTATATTGCAAATATAGGCTCCGGTTATCGCTTTTTTCAGGTGGTACCAAAGCTTGCTGACAATAACCCGCCATTGACAATACCGCATGGTACATGCGCAACAGTCGGTTTGGCGGGTTTCATTCAAGGCGGAGGCTGGGGGCCATGGACTCGCAGTAAAGGAATGTGTTGTGAATCGCTGGTGGGGGCTACGGTTGTATTAGGCAACGGTGAAGTTATCGAAGTAAATGCTGAGGACGATATTGTTGATGCAAACGACCCATCCCATAAAAAACTATTATGGGCACTACGTGGTGGCGGGGCATTAAGCTACGGTATTGTTACCCACTTTAAAGTAAAAGCATTTGAGATCCCAGACGAGATCCATCGCTTTGTAATAAACTGGAATACTAATGACGAGCATGCGCAAGCTTTCTCTACGCTTGAGCTTTTATCGCAATGGGAAGACGTTATAAATAATGCAAGTACCGACAAGCTGGTAGGCACTAATTTAAAAATTAATGCTATTGCGGCTAACAGTCAAAACAAGCCTTTGTGCCACCCAAGTACCATGTACGGCTATTGGCAGGGAAGTTGGCAAGAGTTAGAACAATTTGTCTCAAACCACTTTCCAAATAGTACGCCAATACATCAAGGTACAGATACTAAAGCGAACTATAATAGTGCATTAATGGGAAATTGGTCACGAAACTCCCTTTTCGATGTATTAAAAAAGCAAAAGCGTTTAGGTAGTTTAGCTAATGCCGATGGCACGCCATTTACGCCTGATTTTGATGCACCAGCACCCCATAAATTAACCTCTAAGGTTGTAAAAGGTAGCGGTTTAACAAAAAACGGAAAAGAGCAGTTAATTAAAAGTTTAACGTCAGATCTGATTAATGCTAAGAGTAGTGATTTAGGTTTATTCAGCTACGTTACACTTGGTGCAATTGCAGGTCCTTTTTATAATGAAATAAGCGAAAAAGAAGCAAACGCCCGCGTTTCATTTCCTTATTCAAAATCGCATTACACTATTCAGTACCAAACATGGTGGAATGAGTCTGTTGAGTTAAAAGAACAAGGTCAAAATAATGAAGTCTACAATTACATTAATAGAGCAATGGATTGGATTGAGGTAAGCCGAGAGACCCAAATTGAAGGGACTGAAGGCGCATTTATTAGCTTTAAAGACAGTGCAATTCCTACAAAAGACTATTTTCTTGGCAGTTATGAGGATCTTATGAAGGTAAAAGAAAGGTATTCGCGTGACCCTGCTAACCACCTGAGGTCACGTAAAACGATTATTTAATTTGATTGTATTAAGCTTTTTTAAGCCATAAAAATCTAAGTTAGCTAAAATGTCATTTTTATTTTATTAAAAAGTAAAAATGGCATTTTTGATTGGATATATAGGGTCTAGTTAACCTGAACTCAGGTTAGTTTTTAACAGGGCAAATCTATAAATTGTTACAAGGCGTTTAGTAACTATAGCTATAGCATAAGTAGATGCTAGGTGTATGGGGCTGTGTTAAAATTGCTGCGTTTAATTTTAGCAAACGGTATAAAAGGTATTTTCATGGCAAATACAGCACACGCACTTCACATTTTGGTTAAGCACAAAGAGATTGCAGAAGACATCATTAAGCAATTAGGCAAAGGCGCAAAGTTTCAAACCTTAGCTAAAAAATATTCGTCTTGTCCGTCGGGCAAAAAGGGCGGAGATTTAGGCGAATTTAGACGCGGTCAAATGGTTCCACAGTTTGATAAAATTGCGTTTAAAGGCGAGATTTTAGAGCCACATTTGGTAAAAACAAAATTTGGTTGGCATGTGATTAAAGTACTTTATCGCACCTAAAAGCGTAATTCTAAGTTCCCGCTATACTTACTATTCCCCATTTTATAAATGCAAAGTAACTTGGAATGACTATGAAGTTATTTAATTTATGCTGCAGTGTTATCCTTATCACCCTGTCATCTTTTGCTTTGGGCAGCGAGCAAACTGTGACGCTAAAAATAGGAAAACCAAGCACACCTAATATGCCAAGAAACCACTATGTTTTGAGCTTATTAGAAAAAAGCTTTGCGCAGATGAATGTAAAACTCAATATTAGTTATAGTGTTGAGCCGATGAATACCAAACGAGTATTAGAAGAGCTAAAGCACGATGGGGCTATTAATTTTGCTTGGTTAAGTATGTCAAAAGAGCAAGCAAATAGCCTCGTACACACAACCTTTCCAATATACAACGGCTTGCACTCAAAACGTTTACTAATGATAAAACAAAGCCGGCTGGGCGAATTTTCAGATATAAAAACCCTTGAACAACTAAAGCCGTTTATAGCCTTACAAAAGCAAAGTTGGTCTGATTATTATGTATTAAAGAACAATGGCTTAACAGTTAATGGTGATTTGAGTTATGAAAGCATGTTAAAAGCGTTAGATGAAGGGCTTGGCGATTACTTTCCTCGTTCAGTAACTGCGATTAGAGCTGAAATACAAAAAAGCCCACAGTATAACTTTGTCGTTGAGCCGCATATTATGCTGCAGTATGATAACTTTTATTACTTTTATGCAAATGAAAAAAATAAAGCAATTATCGACTTACTACAGCAGGGCTTAACAAAGCTAGCCAAAAAAGGGGAGCTTGATGCACTCTATACGCAATTTTACCATGATGTTGAGGATGGGCTTGGTTTAAGTCAGCGAACAGTGTTTAAACTGAAACAGCGATAAGGTTATTATCGCTGTAAAACTGTTTGCTAATCTTGCTTGGCTTCTTCTTCATTTATTTGCTTAAGTGCTTGAATAAATGACTCACTCGGCTGCCCACCGGTAGGAGCATACTTATCGTTTATAATAAAAGTAGGTACTGAAGTAATACCCATTTGTTTAAAGTTATTTATTTGGAATATGAGAACGAAGATAGGTTGCAGACATATCATGAGATTAATAGCTATAGCCTTGGAACTAACTTGTATTTTACTGAAAAGAACATAAAAAATACTATAAACTTTAAACTCGATAGTGAAATCGACCAAAGATTTAAATTTAAGTCACTTACACATGTGGGGAACGCTTATAGCATACGAATGAAAGTGAGATTAAATTAATGCTAAAAAGAATGACATTGACTTTTGACCTTAAAAAGCTTTTTCGCTTACACCGCTGGACTTTAGCGGTAGCGGTTTATATCTTCATAATATGGTTCACCACGCCTGATACTTGGTCTCATCAAGAGACCTACTTTAGAGCTGTAACACTGCGCCAATTATCAATTATTCTCATACCGGTATTTATTACCTATTTTCTCGTTGATTTTTTTAAAAATAAACCGATTATTGTCGATTTAAATGAGCAGACATTGATTCAAGGTGAAAAGGTTATAGATTTAATTAAAGCAGACCATATCACGATTGTTGAAAAGCCCGTGATTAAATCAATTGAGATACACTTTTCTAAACATGGCTATTCTTTAGTTAAGATACCTGGATGGTTTATTGAAGATGTCACGCAGACTAGCTTGAATTTCTATCATTACGCTAAAAATACAGATAAAAAATTTAGTATATCCAGAAAAAGAACGAGTCCGTTAAAAGGCAGCATTATTTAATTTGCACCATAAGCAGATTTAATTTTGAAGTATCTAACTGTTAGGTACCTATAGAGAAGGCGTTCAAAGTTCAGTGTCAGATTAAATTCTTAAATATTATGCACGTTGTTTAAACGCTTCTTAAAAAATACTAACTGAGATAAATAAGGGCTGCGATGTGCAGCCTTTTTTGGTTTTAAACTTTATTTTTTAAGTGTCTTGCTTGGCTTCTTCTTCATTTATTTGCTTAAGCGCTTGAATAAATGACTCACTCGGCTGCCCACCGGTAAGCGCATACTTATCATTTATAATGAAAGTAGGCACTGAAGTAATACCCATTTGCTTAAAGTTATTTTGCTCTTCGCGAACCGCTTGTACGTATTTATCTGAGTGTAAAATATCACGGGCTGTGTCTTTGTTAAGGCCGACTTTTTCTACCACATCCAGTAATGCATCTTCTTGATTTAAATATTTTAAATCGGTGAAGTGTGCTTCAAAAAACGCCAATTTCAGCTCAGTTTGCTTGCCCTCTTCACGAGCCCACATTAGCAAGCGGTGTAGATCAAAGCTGTTGATCATGATGCGTTTACCGTCAAAATTAAAGGTAAACCCAGCTCGTTCACCCGCATCCGCCATGTTTTGACGATTTCGCGCGCTTTCTTCTTCGGTTAAACTGTATTTTTGCTGCAAGTGCTCGTTTAAGTCTTGCCCTTCAAGTGGCATATCTGGATTAAGCTCAAAAGGGTGCCATGTAATATCCGCACTCATTTCTTCTTTTAATTCTGCCAATGCGGTCTCTAAGTTCTTGTAACCGATAATACACCACGGGCACATTACATCTGAGACGATATCAATTTTAAAGTTTTTCATAGGGATCCTTGAAGGATTGCTTAGTAATAACAATGGATATTGGGATGAAGTCTACTTTATCAATCATTGGACATAAAAAGAGCAGCCAAGGTGCAGCTCTTTTTATTAAATGATTCATATATTAGCTGTTTAAGCCAAATGGGTCATCAATGCTATGACTCGGTTGAGTAAACCAGCGCGGACCATCATCTGTCATGTAAAAGTGATCTTCTAATCTCACCCCAAACTCATCTGGAATAACTAGCATGGGTTCGTTACTAAAACACATGCCAGTGGCAAGCGGGGTTTTATCACCGCCAACTAAATATGGCCATTCGTGAATGTCTAAACCAATACCATGGCCTGTACGATGTGGGCAACCTGGTGTTTGATACTCAGGTCCTAAATTTTGTGCTGCTAAGTAGCTGCGAGCTGCTTCGTCAACCGATTCACAGGTTTCGCCAAGGGCTGCTTGATTAAAAGCTGCTAACTGTGCCGCTTTTTCAAAATCCCAAAACAGTCGTTGTCGGCTGGTTGCTTCACCAAACACATAAGTACGCGTAATATCAGAAAGGTAATCGTGCACTTTACATCCAGTATCGATGAGCACCATGTCGCCTTTTTTCAAAATTTGTGGGTCTTTTACGCCATGTGGGAATGAGGTGGCAAGGCCAAACAATACAATACAGAAGTAATCACCTGGGGCTCCTACTTTTTGATGGGCTTTTTTTATAAATTCTTCGACTTCTACGGTGCTAATTCCTTCATAAAGCATGCTCGCTGTAGCCTTATGAACCGCCAAAGTCATATCCATGGCACATTGCATTAATGCTAATTCATTGACTGATTTATGCATTCGACAATGTGCGGTTACAGGTTGTGCGTTAACTAGTTTTAACCCTGAACTGGCTTTATTGATGCCATCAAAAATAAAAAACTGTGCGCTTTCATCAATACCAACGGTAGCGGTGTCGCTAATATTGAGCTGCTTAAGCACTTTAACACATAGCTCAAATGGGTTTTCATGCTCTTGCCAGCCGTGTATTGGGCCATCAATAACCTTAAAGCCATTTAAAGAGCCAATTTCAAAATGTGGAGCAATGTATTGCACATCACCTACGGCAGGTAAAATAGCGCCAACAAGTCGTTCACTGGCATACCATTTCATTCCGGTGAAATAAGTTAAGTTGGTACCTGCGTTTAAATAAATGGCATCAATGTTGTGCGCTTGCATATAGGCTTGTGCTTTGGCCATACGCGCTAAATACTCATCGGCCTGAATTGGCGTTACTGAGTGAGTCATATTACTTAAACTAGCAAGTGCTTGCTCGGGTGTGTGAGTACCAATACCAACTGTCGTCATATATTTCTCCTACAAAATTTTGCATAGTGTGTAGGTTTAACAGTTTAAATTCAAACTAATTGCGATTAGTGAACAAGGGGCTCAAAAAAAGGGGGGGAGTTATCAAGTCGCTTATTTGGAGGACTTGATAACCTCGGGCTATTTTTTTGCATAGGGTAAGCGAGTGAGCTTATTTGCCGTGTGGTAACTATCTAAACCGGTTACTGCAACTGTATCAATGGCTTGTAAATCTAAAAAACCATCACTTTGGAGTGCTGATTCATCCACATATACATCCATTATTTCACCAATAACCAGCTCGGTGCCATTAACAGCTAAATGTTGATTCTCTACAAATTTTACCGCGTATTTAAGTCGACTTTGTGCAACAAAGGGAGCGTTAAACTCATTTAAGTATTCTGTTTTTAACCCCGTTGCATCAAACTCAGATTCATCTTTAGCGTAACGTGCCGAGGTTTGGTGCGCTTGCTGGTAAATGTCACTATTTACTTGATTAATAGTGTAAACGCCTGTTTCTATAATATTTTCAAATGTATGCCTTGGTACACTGTGTGGGCGCATTATCATGCCTACAAGGGGCGGGTGGGCGCCTAAATGAATAACCGAACTAACGATGGCTAGATTGGTATTACCTTGCTCATCCTGTGTGCCAATTAAGTTAGCACTTTTAAACCCTGACAATGAATTTATAAAATGCGTACGTGTGTGCTTTTCAAGCGCGGCTATGCGGTCTTTGGAAAAATGCATGTGTTAATTCCTTACCATTTTATGGTGTTTCCTTGCCAATCTAGGTAGACAGGTTCGTTGTTAAGTTCTAATTGTGGATTTTCGTAAGTAAATTTAAATAATTGCTGGGCAACAAACTCAGGGGTAAACAGTTTATCTGCAGGAACATTTTTCTGAAATGGCTTAGAAAGCTGTGTATCTGTAGTACCTGGGTGAAATAAAATCAGTTTAGTATTTTTAGCGCGACGAGCAAGCTCAATGGCGGCTGTTTTAAATAACATATTAAGTGCTGATTTTGATGCGCGATAGGTATACCAACCACCTAATTTATTGTCGTTAATACTACCTACACGAGCGCTCAGAGCGGTAATTGTGCAGTGAGTTTTGTGGTTAAGCAGCGGCACTATACTTTGTAAACATAGCAGGGGTACAAGCGTATTAGAGTGCATAAGCTGCATAAAATAATCACTGTTGATTTCTTCAAGCTTTTTTTCTGGCATGTGCTGGTCGTTGTGTAATTGACCATTAAATATAATCACTTGAGCTATATCTACTTGCTGGGATTTTAACGACTCGGTTAGCTCGTTTAGGCTTTGCGCTGAATAGTCGCTCTGAAAATAGGTTACGTTTATATCGCTGTGATTAATGTTCGATGAGCTGACACAAATAATATTAAATTGTGTTGCTTGTTGGTTTAAGTGATTAACGTAAGATTGGGCAATGGCGCTACTGGCACCAAATAAAATCACTGTTTTCATTTTTCACCTTTGCTTTTGATATTACATTGACCTGAGTTGCACTGTGCATTAGGCATTAAAAAACGACTAATTTGATGACGGTATTTTGCAAAGAAAGTATAAGCATGATCGGCAAAAAAACGAATGACGGGCAAACGAATAATTTTAAGCCAAGGATATTTGCCAACAGTACGCCAAGCTTGATAAGTCACATCTAAGCCGTAAATCATCTGCCCATTATCAGTTTGGGCATGCAGTATATTCATGGCGTATTGCTTATTGATTGCGGGAAAACGCGCATTAAAGTTATCAGCATTTAAATCTTCAAGTGTAACTTTATGATCAACATCGGCACGTTTTAAATGCTGCATCTCTGCATTGCAAAGGGGGCAATTACCATCGTAAAAAATGATCATGTCATCGCTTTGTGTTTATTTTACATATGCTTTTTTACGACATGCAGGTGCAAATGGATCTATTAAATAAGTAAACATAATGATATTAATAGGTCTCAAAGAAACAAAGGAGAGCTAAAAATGAGTGAACAATATGCCGCCTTGCGAGGTAATGTAAATTTACTTGGGCAATTATTAGGACAAACTATTAAAGATGCTCAAGGACAAGATATTTTAGATAAAGTAGAAGAGATTCGGGCTTTATCAAAATCATCTCGCAGTGGTAATGAAGCTGATCGTAAAGCGCTTATAGATGTACTACATGCGCTTAGTGATGAAGAGCTTTTACCGGTTGCCCGTTCATTTAATCATTTTTTAAACTTAGCGAATGTTGCAGAGCAGTTTCACACTGTATCACGTTTTAATGATGTTGGTTTTTGCCAACTAAACCCTCTCACTCAAACATTAAAAACGTTAGCAGCAAAGGCCGAACAAGGTCAGCTTAATCATAATCATTTAGCTGATACCCTCTCAAAACTCCACATAAACTTAGTACTAACAGCACACCCAACCGAGGTGACTCGTCGTACTATTATTAATAAACATGTTGAACTTAGCGATTGTTTAGCATCGCTTGAGCGTACCGACAATCTTGCGCAAGAACGCGAAGCAATATTAAACCGTATTGCGCAGTTAATTAGCCAAGCATGGCATACGGACGATATTCGTCGTTCACGCCCAAGCCCTGTAGATGAGGCTAAATGGGGCTACGCAGTCATTGAAAACAGTTTATGGGAAGCTGTGCCACGTTTTCTACGTGAGTTTAGCCAGCATGTAAAACAGCATTTAAGCTTAGAGTTGCCAGCAGATTACAGCCCGATAGAATTTACTTCTTGGATGGGGGGAGATCGTGATGGTAACCCGTTTGTAACCGCCGAAGTAACCAAGCAAGTGCTCGACCATGGCCGTTGGATGGCACTGGATTTATACCAGCGTGATTTAGAAACGCTCTGTGCTGAACTTTCTATGTCGGATGCCAGCGATGAGCTCATTAAATTGGCTGGGCAAGAGTTTGAACCGTACCGTGCTGTTTTGAAAGATGTTAAAAACCAAGTTGCAGAAACGGTGATGCATTTAAGCGCTAAAATTAAAAATAAGCGCACTGAATCTCAAGATTTAATCACCGATATTAATCAAATTAAGCACCCTATTGAGGCATGTTATCGCTCTTTATTAAAGTGCAACATGCAAGTAGTGGCCAATGGCTTACTACTGGATATGATTCACCGAGTAAATAGCTTTGGACTGCGTTTGGCAAAACTAGACGTGCGCCAAGATTCGTCGAGACACAGTGATGTATTTTCTGAGCTAACTCGTTACTTAGGTATTGGCGACTACAACCAATGGCAAGAGCAAGATAAGCAGGCTTTTTTACTTGCTGAGCTTAATTCTCGTCGTCCGCTTATTCCTAAGCATTGGCAACCTAGCCCTGAAGTGCAAGAGGTGCTCGACACCTTTGATGTTATTGCGCAGCAAGATGCAAAAACCTTTGGTTTATATATTATTTCTATGGCCCGAACAGCTTCTGATATTTTAGCGGTGCAGTTATTACTTAAAGAGTCAGGCTGCGGTTTTGAACTACCCGTGGCGCCATTATTCGAGACCTTGGATGATTTAAACGATGGTCATAATGTTATTACTACATTGCTTAATAATGAGTGGTACCGAGGTCATATTAAAAATACTCAAAATGTGATGATTGGTTATTCAGACTCAGCCAAAGATGCGGGTATGATGGCTGCTGGCTGGGCACAATATGAGGCAATGGACAAGTTAGTGCAACTGGCGGATGAACGCGGTATTGAGCTGGTTTTATTTCATGGTCGTGGAGGCACGGTTGGTCGAGGCGGTGCACCTGCTGCACAAGCCTTGCATTCGCAGCCACCGGGTTCACTCAAAGGGGGCCTTAGGGTGACAGAGCAAGGCGAAATGATCCGCTTTAAATTTGGCTTACCCAATGTGGCATTGCAAAGCTTAAATATATACGCGGGTGCGGTGCTGCAAAGTAACTTATTACCACCGCCAGAGCCCAAAGATGAATGGCGCGAAGTTATGGCATTAATTAGTGATGTATCGTGTGAGCACTACCGCAATGTTGTACGCCACGATGAAAACTTTGTACCTTACTTCAGAATGGCAACACCAGAATTGGAGCTATCTAAATTGCCATTAGGTTCAAGGCCAGCTAAACGTAATCCTAATGGTGGGGTAGAGAGCTTACGCGCAATTCCGTGGATATTTGCGTGGAGTCAAAATCGTTTAATGTTACCTGCATGGTTAGGCGCATTAAGCGGACTTAAAGCAGCGCTTGAAAAATATGGGATTGAAACCCTAAGCGAAATGAGTTTGCAATGGCCTTTCTTTCGAGCTCGTTTAGAAATGCTAGAAATGGTATTTAGTAAAGCGGATAGCTGGTTAAGTGAGCACTACGATAATGCGCTGGTGGAAGACATGTATAAACCTTTAGGTGTTGCCTTACGTGAGGAATTAGCTGAGGCGATAACCTTAGTGCAATCATTGAGCCCGCAAAAAAGTCTATTAGCCGATCAACCTTGGATCAAAGAGTCTATTGGGCTTAGAAATCCGTACACCGACCCACTGAACGTGTTACAGGTTGAGTTATTACGTCGCTCTCGTGACGATGATAAAGGTAATGAAAGCGATATAGATAATGCCTTAATGATCACCATGACGGGGATTGCAGCGGGTATGCGAAATACAGGTTAATTTTTATTTTAGTAAAACAAAAAAGGGAACACGCGACGTGTTCCCTTTTTTTACGTTGAATAGGCTGGTATTTAGTTTGCCAACCTTTTACACTACTTAGCCATTGAACAAATAAAAACTATTATGGCTTCAGCAACTTTTAAAGTGCAACATAATACAGCACTTAGCAATTCACACATCTCATTAAACGTAGCGCAAACGCAAGCACTACGTAGTCAATTAAAAACTCAACGCGGTATTTTACATTCAAGCGATATTAAAGCGCTTTGCACCGAACTTAATGTCAGCGAATATACATTATTGCAAGGCTTGGTGCCGTTGGCTTCTGAGTTTTCGGTTGCACCTATTTCCAAGTTTCATGTCGGCGCAATTGTAAAAGGGCTCGACTCACAAGGACATACTACTTTTTACTTTGGTGCCAATGCTGAGTTTGATCATCAAGCACTTAGTTTAGTGGTGCATGGTGAGCAATCAGCAATTAATAATGCGTGGTTAAATGGCGCTAAGAAAGTGCTAAAAATAGCCATTAGTGATGCACCATGTGGGTATTGCCGTCAGTTTATGAATGAACTGGCGGATGCCAGAGAGCTTGATATTTTACTGCCAGCACAAAATTTTAAATTAGCAGAGCTGTTACCGTATTCATTTGGGCCAACAGATTTAGGCAATGAGCACAGCTTATTTAACCCAGTAGAGCAAACTAAGCGCTTTGAAGAGACAAAGCTTGATGACAAGCTGCTGAGTTTTGCTTTAGCGGCTTATGTTCCATACAGTCAAAATTACAGTGCGGTAAAAATAAGCACCTTTGAAAATGGTGACTTTTATGGCAGTTATGCTGAAAATGCAGCGTATAGCCCAAGTTTATCGCCACTGCAAAGCGCAGTGAGTCAGCTATTTTTAGCAGGATTAAGCTTTGATAAACAAACAGTAAAATCAATTACTTTGTTAGAAACTACTGGTCACGAAAACCAATCAGGGGTAGCAAAAGCCGTGTTAGCAAGCTTTACTGGCTTGCCAACACTTGAGGTTATTAGCGCAACATTAACCAAGTAATACTTTAGCGGCTTCAAGTACCACGGCAACAGATTTTTTCTCAATCTCGCCGTGGTCCACGTTAGGTATTTCTTGACGTGTTCTATTTACTAATACACCAGCAACACAAGCAGCTTGTAAACCAAGCGCGGCACACATGGTAAATAAAGTGGCCGATTCCATTTCGTAGTTCATTACGCCCAATTTTTGCCATTCTTCACAGCTACCTTGTAGTGACTTAGGTACGTAGCCAGAGTGTGTATCGTAGCGCTCTTGACCTGGGTAGAAGGTGTCGCTCGAAGCGGTTATACCAATATGGAAATCGATATTAAGGTTTTCACAGGCTTTTACCATGGCTTGAGTGGCAAAAAAATCAGATACGGCAGGGTAGCATAGCGGGGCAAAATGCTGACTCGCACCATCTAAGCGAACCGAAGCTTGGCTAATTAGAATATCGCCTTCATTAATGTGCGGTTGAATAGCACCTGTTGTGCCAATGCGAAGAAAGCTTCGTACGCCAAGTTGTGCCAGTTCTTCAACGGCAATTGACGTTGAAGGGCCGCCGATACCAGTCGAACATATTACTACAGAGTGACCGTTTAATTGGCCTAAATAAATGTGAAACTCACGCGTTTGAGCAAGGCAGGTAGGATTATCTAAGAACTGTGAAATACGTGCTGCACGATCTGGATCGCCTGGAACTATAGCTAGTTTTGCACCTTTTAAGTCATCAATACACAGTCCTAAGTGAAATACCTTTTCCATAACTAAGCCTTTTTAATAAAAATTGTTGTCAATTTACCATGATTACGAGAAATGAAAATTAAGTACAGGACGGATGTCCGTATCGACTTAATTTGATTTATTCACCAACTCTGAATATTCAATCAATGACTAAAATTACGAACAAAATGAGCCAGTTGACTTGTTTGCTCAGACACTATATTCATACCTCATAGCAAACCAATAGCTAGGCTAAAGAGCCGATAGCTGTATTTTAAATTGTTTATATTCATTGGGTTAGTAAGAAAGCTTAGTTTTTATTTACCACTAACCTAAGCGAGCAAAATAAAGTTCACTGTAATTTTTAGCACACTATGCGAATAATCTGGAATTAATTCAGCGTGTGATGTTTTGCATAACTACTCAATAATAGACAAGATATTCAGATTGAAAAAGGGTTTACAATGAGCACACAATTTCAAGCATTTAAAAATAAAGTTGAGCACTGTCTATGTGCGCCTGGCGACGGTGTTTTTACGGTCAATACGGCTAAAGAACGCAAAGCAGCGCTAAGAAATAAATTATATGGACAAACTGAAAATGTCGATGTTTTATGGCGTGACTCACTTAACGATCTGCCTAATTCACCACACAAAGCAGTAATGTTAGGCATTAGCTCTGATTGCGGTGGTGGAATTTTACGTGGCGCTAATTGGGGGCCTTTATTTTTACGCTCAGCACTGATAGATCAACAAACACAATGTCGTTCGTTTGATTTAGGTGATGTACGCGTAATACCGCATTTATTACATGATAAGTATTTAAATGAGGCCACTATTACCAACTGCCAAAAAGCGCTGTACGGTACTGACAATAATGATCATTATGTGAGCCCATTGTCAATTACTGAAGATGTGTGTGACAGCTTTTATGCGACATTCCAAGACAAAGGTATTTTTGGTATTGGTGGCGACCACTCAATTAGCTACCCGTTAACAAAAGCGTACTTAAAAGCTAAACGTGAGCAAGGCAAACGTACGGCAATTATTCATTTCGATGCTCACACCGACTTACTCGTAGAGCGTTTAGGTATCGACTTATGTTTTGGCTCTTGGTGTACTCATATTTTAGAGTTCTTACCAGCGCCGCATCATTTAATCCAATTTGGTATTCGCTCAAGTGGCAAACCTAAATCACATTGGGAAAGTACTTTTGGCGTTAAACAACACTGGGCTGCTGAAATTATAGAGCGCGGTGCAGCTGCGGTTGCTGCAGATGCGATTGCGCAATTAAAAGCAGACAAGGTTGATGAAGTGTATGTGAGCTTTGATATTGATGCCCTCGATGCAGAATTTGCATCAGCAACAGGCACGCCTGAAGAAAATGGGTTAACGCCACAGCACGCGCTTGATATTTTGTCAGCGATTGCAGATGAGTTCCCTATAACGGGGGCTGATATGATGGAAATAGCTCCGTTTACTGACAGCTCTTTAGTGGGCCAATCAAGCTCTGAGACAACTCTGAGAGAAGGCGCTAAAATTTCGGCGTTTTTAATTAATGCAATGAATCGCTAATTTCAAAAGCTAAAAATTGGCTATTTGCAAATAACCCGCTATATTTAATTGGCTTTTATTAAAAAAGTGACGTCTTAAATCTAATAGAGCGGGTTATTGTGATTAAATGGTGTTTTGTATTATTACTCATTGTAAGCCAACACTGTGCGGCAAAACTCACTGTTGTAACAGAGAATTTTGCACCTGCGCAGTATCTTGATGCTAACAACAATTTAGTTGGAGATGCTGCCGATATAGTACGATTAGTGCTTGATAGTGCAGGGATTGATTATTCAATTTCAGTTCACGATTGGAGTATGACTTATAATATTGCATTGAGGGATCCCGAAACCTGTATTTTCTCAATTTCACGCTCACCTGAGCGTGAGAGTCGCTTTGTTTGGTTTGCTAAACTTGCCCAATTCGACACAAACTTTTATTCTTTTAAAAGTAAAGGCATTGTTTTAACAAGTCTAGAGCAGGCAAAACAATACAGAATTGCAGTGTTAAAAGATAACTATAGCCACCACTATTTACTCTCCCAAGGATTTAAAGAAAACGAAAACTTAATGCTGTTTAATAGTTTTGATAATATTTTTAAAATAATTCAAGCACGAAGTTCAAGCATTGATTTGGTTGTTATACCTGCGCAGAGAATAAGCCACGAACAATCTCACTTATTAAGTGAACTTCAACTCGAGTCATTGATGCCTATTAACGCCAACCAAGCCCCCTTATATTTTGCGTGTAACAAAAACCTACCGAATGAATTACAGCAGCAACTTAGCACTGCCTTTGCCTTGTATGAGTCACAACTTTAAATATCAATTGCCCTGTTTATAAAAGCGGCTATAATCCAGCTGCTTTTGCTAATAAAAGCGATTATTTTGGAGTTATAAATGGGTGATTTAATCGGGATTGCATTATTAATCTTGATGAGTGCGTTATTTGCGATGTCAGAAATTTCGATCGCCGCTTCACGCAAAATAAAATTAAGGGTTATGGCCGACGAAGGAAATGTGCAAGCTCTGGCGGTTTTAAAACTGCAAGAGCAGCCAGGGGCTTTTTTTGCCATGATCCAAATTACGCTTAATGCGATTGCCATATTAGGTGGGATTGTTGGTGAGCAGGCATTATCGCCTTACGTGCAAGAAATACTGCAGTTATTTTATCAGGGGCCGTTGCTTGGCCAAATTAGCTTTTTACTGTCGTTTTTAATTATTACCTCATTATTCATATTATTTGCTGATTTGCTTCCAAAGCGTTTAGCAATGATTTTACCTGAGGCTGTTGCTGTGCGTGTAGTTACAATTATGCGTTGGGTCACTTTCGCGCTCACACCGCTGGTATTATTTTTTAACGGCTTAACCAATATAGTATTACGAGTATTCAAAGTACCGAGTGAGCGTGAGGATATAGTGACTACTGAAGATATTGTTGCCATGATGGATGCGGGTGCCGAATATGGCAGCCTTCAACAGCAGGAATATGACTTAATTGGTAATGTATTTGATTTAGAAGCGCGCTTTTTATCAAGCGTGATGTCGCCACGAGAGCAAATAGTTTACTTTGATATTGATGAGTCGAGTGAAGATATAGCCAATAAAATTATAGAGCATCCACATAATCACTTTTTAGTGTGTAAAGGCAACCTTGATAAATTAATTGGCTCGGTTGAGTCAAAAGATATTTTACGCCAAGTGCTTAAAGGTGAGGCGGCAAATATTAATGCGGATATGCTTGATAAAGATATTTTTTACTTACCAGAAACACTGAGCTTATCTGAGTCGCTAAATGCGTTTAAAACTGCCGTTCATCCTTTTGCTGTGGTGGTCAATGAATATGCGCTAGTGGTTGGGATAGTGACAGTTAAAGATTTAATGAAAGGCTTTATGGGTGATTTAATCACGCATCAAAGTGAGGAGTTAATCATTGAACGCGACGCTAATTCTTGGTTGGTCGATGGTTTAACACCTATTGTTGAATTAGCTAAGGTATTAGAAATTGATGAATTCCCTGAGCAAAACCATTATGAAACGGTTGCCGGGTATTTAATTTATACCATGAAGCATATTCCCAAACGTGCAGAATTTGTTTTATTTTCTGGCTTTAAATTTGAAGTAGTGGATGTAGAAGGTATTCGTATAGAGCAATTACTTGTCTCTAGGGTGAATCCTGATAGTGAATAAGAGCCGCTAAAATTAAATTATTGATTAACGGCAGCCAATGCATTGGCTGCCTTTTTTATGGGTGTTACTGATATAGCAAAACTATTGTTTGAGTTTATTTGCTGACAACTATAGTCAATTGTAAAAATGTGTAAATGTTGCTCAGTGGCTATTTTTAATTGTTGTACTATAGTTTAGAATGATCGTTCATTCTAAACTAAAAGGTATTTAACATGCAGCGCTCCCGCATCGCTTTTTTTGTATTTTCAGCCCTCGTTGGTTCTGTTGCTTTAAGTGGCTGCGATCAGGTAGCTGAGCAACCCAGTGCTTCTGCCCCTGCAGCGACTCCTGTTGGAGTTGTCACATTAAAAAGCCAAGCAATAACACTTAAAAAAGAATTACCAGGGCGTGTAAGTGCGTTTCAAATTGCTGAAATTCGTCCTCAGGTAAGTGGAATTGTGCAATCACGCTTATTTGAAGAGGGTACTCAGGTTGAAAAAGATCAAGCGCTTTACCAAATCAACCCTGATATTTTTGAAGCAGAATTAGCCGCCAGTAAAGCGGCGGTTGCTCGCGCAGAAGCGAGTATTGCTAGCAGTAAATCTAAAGCGTCTCGTTATAAAGAGTTATTAGCAATTAAAGCCGTAAGCCAGCAAGATTTTGACGAAGCTGATGCTGCTTCTAAGCAAGCCTCTGCAGAATTATTAACGGCACAAGCGCAGTTAAAAAGTGCGCAAATTAACCTTGATTATAGCCATGTTTCTTCGCCAATTAGCGGCCAGATTAGTAAATCAAGCGTGACGGTAGGCGCATTAGTTAGCGCAGGCCAAACAAGCGCACTGGCAACGGTTACGCAACTTGACCCCATTTATGTTGATTTAACCCAATCAAGTAATGAGCTAACTAAACACAAAAGAGCGCTAGCATCAGGTGCTTTAGGTGTCGACTCTACAACACAAACCGATGTAGAACTAATAATGGAAGATGGCTCAGTATATCCTCATAAAGGTACATTACAGTTCTCAGAAGTGACCGTTGATCCAAGTACTGGGTCAGTGACTTTACGTGCTAAGTTTCCAAACCCTGAAAAGCTATTACTACCAGGTATGTATGTGCGTGCTGAGGTGGTTGAAGGTGTTAAGTCAGACGCAATATTAGCCCCACAACGTGGTGTGAGCCGTAATACCAAAGGTGAACCTACAGCTATGGTTGTTAGCAAAAACAATACAGTTGAAAGCCGTGTGTTAAAAGTAGAGCGAACTTTAGGCGCTAATTGGTTGGTGAGCGAAGGCTTAGCCGATGGCGACCAATTGATTGTGGAAGGGCTACAAAAGATTCGCCCAGGTGCACCTGTTACGGCAACTGCTGTGAAGCCTTCTGCAAATAACAGCCAATAACGGAGAGTTTTATGTCACGATTTTTTATCGATAGGCCTATTTTTGCTTGGGTATTGGCGATTGTGGTTATGCTTGCGGGTATTATTGCCGTTAAAAGCCTACCTGTTGCTCAGTATCCGTCTATTGCGCCGCCAGCGATTACCATTACGGCTAACTACCCAGGTGCATCTGCACGTACATTAGAAGACTCGGTAACTCAGGTTATTGAGCAAAAAATGAAAGGCTTAGATGGCTTGTTATACATGTCATCAACCTCACAGTCCAGCGGTTCAGCAACGCTGACATTAACATTTGATGCCGAGACCGATCCAGACATTGCCCAAGTTCAAGTACAAAATAAATTAGCGACCGCTACGCCATTATTGCCGGAAGAAGTACAGCGCCAAGGTGTGGTAGTGGCTAAATCATCATCAAGCTTTTTACTGGTTGTTGGTTTTGTGTCGCAAGATGGCAGTATGACTAATATTGATATTGGAGACTATGTATCGTCGAACGTGCAAGACATTGTGTCGCGTGTAGACGGTGTAGGTGAAGTGGAGCTGTTTGGCTCTCAATATGCAATGCGTATTTGGCTCGATCCGGCTAAATTACAAAACTATAAGCTAACCCCCAGCGATGTATCAGCAGCAATTAAAGCACAAAATGCACAGGTGTCAGCAGGTCAGCTAGGTGGTATGCCGTCACTTGCTGGGCAGCAGCTTAATGCGACTGTCACTGCGCAAAGTCGATTACAAAAACCAGAGCAGTTCAGAGATATTTTAGTAAAAACTAACAGCGATGGTTCGGTTGTTCGCTTACAAGATGTTGCCGAAGTTGAACTTGGCGGTGAAAGCTACGGTGTGGTTGCTCGTTTTAATGGTAAACCAGCATCGGGACTCGGTGTAAAGTTAGCCAGTGGCGCTAATGCACTTGATACCGCGCAAGGAGTAAAGGATGCGCTTGAAGAGCTTAAGCCTTTTTTCCCACAAGGGCTTGAAGCGGTTGTGCCTTATGACACTACTCCCTTTGTTGCACTTTCAATTGAAAAAGTAGTTCATACATTAATAGAAGCCGTTGTTTTGGTATTTGTTGTGATGTACTTATTTTTACAAAACTTTAGAGCAACTATTATCCCAACAATTGCCGTGCCTGTAGTACTGCTAGGTACATTTGGCGTTCTATTTACCTTTGGGTATTCAATTAATACGCTCACTATGTTTGCCATGGTACTGGCCATTGGTCTGTTGGTCGATGACGCGATAGTGGTAGTTGAAAACGTAGAACGTTTAATGACAGAAGAAAAGCTCTCTGCGGTCGAAGCAACGCGAAAGTCTATGGATGAAATTAAGGGCGCGCTCGTGGGTATTGCCATGGTGCTGTCGGCGGTATTTATTCCTATGGCATTTTTTAGTGGCTCTACAGGGGTTATTTATCGTCAGTTTTCTATAACGCTGGTAACAGCAATGGGATTGTCGGTATTAGTGGCGCTTATTTTAACACCTGCATTGTGTGCTACGTTATTAAAACCGAGTCATGTGCATACTGATGGTACCTTTATTGGCCGTTTTTTCTCAGGCTTCAACCGTGGTTTTGATAAAACTAATAGAGGTGCACAAAGCTTTGTTGGGCGAATGATCAAGCACTCTAAACGTTATTTGCTTAGTTATGTTTTGATTGTCGGTGGTATGGTCACTATTTTTTCAAGCTTACCCACTGCGTTTTTACCGGACGAAGACCAAGGTATTCTGTTTAGCCAAGTGATGCTGCCAGCAGGTTCTACAACAGAGCAAACGCTTGAAGTGGTTAAAAAAGTAGAAAACCATTATTTAGAAGAACAATCTGAAGCTGTTGCCTCAATTTTCACGGTTACCGGTTTTAGTTTTGCAGGCTCAGGACAAAACTCAGCCATTGGTTTTGTGAGCTTAAAGCACTGGGATGAGCGCCAACGTGACGACTTATCAGTGGGAGCGGTTGCAGGAAAAGGCATGGGCTATTTTTCAACGATAAAAGAGGCGTTTGTGTTTGCATTCCCACCTCCGGCTATTATTGAACTTGGCACTGCGAATGGTTTTAATATGTTTTTACAAGACCGAGTTGGTTTAGGACACGATGAATTATTAAAAGCGCGTAATCAGTTATTGGGTATGGCAAGTCAAAGCCCAATCCTGGCAGGTGTTCGTCCTAATGGCCAAGAAGATATGCCTGAATTACAACTGGATATTGACCTTGCAAAAGCTGAAGCGCTTGGTTTATCACAAGGTGATATTAACAGTACACTTTCGACTGCTTGGGGTAGTAGTTATGTGAACGATTTTATCGACCGTGGCCGCGTTAAAAAGGTATATTTGCAAAGTAAGGCTGATGCTCGCATGGTACCTGAGGATCTAAATAAGTGGTATGTACGAAATAAAAACGGAGACATGGTGCCATTCTCAGCGTTTGCTAGTTCGTATTGGTCTTATGGCTCACCTCGTTTAGAGCGCTATAATGGTTTTTCAGCTATGGAAATTCAAGGTAGTGCTGCGCCAGGTTACAGTACAGGTGAAGCTATGGATGAAATGGAGCGCTTAGTAAAGCAATTACCTAATGGTATTGCCTCTGAATGGACTGCTATTTCATACCAAGAACGTTCAAGTGGTGGTCAAGCGCCGCTTCTTTATGGCCTTTCACTATTATTTGTATTTTTGTGTTTAGCAGCACTTTATGAAAGTTGGTCTATCCCATTTGCAGTAATGATGATTGTACCTCTGGGTATATTGGGGGCTGTTATGGCTGCTTTTTTAGGTAATTTATCAAATGATATTTACCTACAAGTTGGTTTATTAACCACCATAGGGCTTGCCTCTAAAAATGCGATATTAATTGTTGAATTTGCTAATCATAAAATGGATGAAGGCCTGAGCTTAGTTGATTCAGCCATTGCAGCCGTACGACTTCGTTTACGCCCTATTTTAATGACCTCAATGGCATTCATCTGTGGTGTACTACCGCTTGCAATAGCCTCCAGTGCAGGCTCTGGTGCACAAAACGCCTTAGGTATCTCAATCATTGGTGGAACACTAGCGGCTTCATCATTGGTGGTGATTTTTGTACCCTTATTTTTTGTTTTAGTGCGTAGACTATTTTCAGGAAAAGTTAAAACTACCTCGCAGGAGGAAGCATAATGAGTGTAAGAGCAATCAGTTTTAATGCTTTAACTTTAGCCATTTTATCTGGATGTCAGTTAGCTCCTCAGCAAGAAGCGCTTAATTTACCTGTCCCTGATGCGTATGCATCAGAGGCAGGCAAAGGGCAAGTTTCATCATTAAAATGGCAGCAGTTTTTTAATGATGAAAAGCTCAAAGCACTGATATCACAAAGCCTTGAGCACAATAAAGATCTGCAAATAGCAGCGCTTAATGTAGAGCGAGTACGTGGTTTATACCAAATTCAAGACTCGGCTTTGTATCCGTCACTTGATTTAAACGCGACGGGAAGTCGTCAGCGTTTACCTGCTGATTTATCAGCCAGCAGTCAGCCTCAAATTAGCTCCCAATACAGTGCAACTGTGGGTATGACCGCTTATGAGTTAGATTTATGGGGCAAAGTGCGTAATCAATCAGAGCAAGCACTTCAAACGCTTTACTCTACGCAGCTTAGTGAATATGGCATGCAGGTGTCGTTAATTTCTGAACTGGCAAATGCGTGGCTTAATTATGCGACCGATCAGCAATTACTTGCTTTGGCTCAAGAGACATTGTCATCGCAGCAAGCGTCTTTATCTTTAACGCAAAAAAGTGTTGATTTAGGTGCAGCATCTGAAATTACGCTAGAGCAATTAAAAAGTACCGTAGCTACTGCAAAGGTTGATATTGCAACGTATAAGCGTTTATTAAAACGTGATAAAAATGCGCTTGATTTATTAGTAGGTAAACCGGTGAGTCAGGACTTACTACCGACTAAAGAGTTGAACACATTACTTGATTTACCCGCTGTTCCTGTCGGTCTTCCATCTGATTTACTAACACAGCGCCCTGATATAAAAGCGGCTGAGCACCAATTATTTGCTGCAAATGCCAATATAGGTATTGCGCGTGCGGCGTTTTACCCAAGTATTAGTTTAACAGCCAATGCAGGGAGTGCATCACGTGATTTAAGTAATTTATTTGATGCTGGGTCAGGCACATGGAGCTTTATGCCTTCGGTAAATTTACCTATTTTTAATATGGGACGTAACCAAGCTAATTTAGATGTCGCTAATGCAGAGCAGCAAGTTGCTGTAGCAACGTATCAGCAAAAAATTCAGCAAGCGTTTCGCGAAGTTGCTGATGTGCTTGCTGATAGAGAAGGTTTCAATGCCCAATTAAATGCGCTTGAACAGCTACTACAAAGCCGAAAAATAACCTATGACCTATCACAGGCGCGATACGATAAAGGGGTCGATAGCTTTTTGCAAGTGCTCGACGCTCAGCGAACATGGTATAGCGCAAAGCAACAACTGATCACCGGTCAACAAGCGCTGCTTGCAAGTCAAATTAACTTGTACAAAGCTGTTGGCGGTGGATGGGAAGTAACTACTCCTCAAAATAACTAATATGCATAAAACTAATTAGTTATGGCAGATTTATCCGTAGTAAAGTAATACTGTTTAACGCTTATCTCTATATTTTTTAGGGATAAACGTTAAACATTTCGAGTCTAGTGACTCGATAATGGAGTGTCGAATGAATTCTAAAAATAAAAAACACCTTGATCCGGTGCAAGCACAAGCGCGTCGTGAACAGGTATTAACAGCTGCTGCGGATTGTTTTCGTCGCAAAGGCTACCATGGCGCCGGTATGGCTGAAATAGCAAGAACAGCAGGTATGAGTGCAGGCCATATTTATAACTATTTTGATAGTAAAGAAGCAATAATCGAGCGTATTATTGAAAAAGATATGGAAGAAATGTTTTCTATATTTCAAGAGTTTGAAGAACAACCCGGTGACATTTTAACGGTGTTACTTGATGGTCTACATCATGGCGTACAGCGTCATATGGACACCGGAGCCAGCGTTATTGACCTAGATATGATGGCAGAGGCTAGTAGAAATAAAAAAGTTGCTTTGCTACTACGTGATGCTGACACGCAAGCGCGTAACAGAATGCGGGATCTATTAGTGAGTGAAAGTAGCTTAATAAAATCACATTCTGAGCAAGAATTAGAAAGCCGTATTAATGTGATTTTCTCAGTGATGGCCGGATTGTTATTACGAAAAATGCTGTTTCCTGAGTTAACAGAAGAGACCGTGCTTATTGCACTACGTCCAGCAATGAAAACATTACTTATGCCATTTGATAATTAATACACTGAGTTATTAAGTTACTATGAATATTTGACCCTTACTATTGTAAAAAAGAAAGGGCTAGCCTTATATACAAATAGTTTATGGCCAATATCATAAATAAAGACTAGCATTGAGTTGCTAAAACAGGAAAACAAAAATAAAGATATAGTTATTTATTATCAATAACTTAATGTTTTTTAGCTGGTTTTATGTGAGCTTGCGCTAAAGAGCTAAACACAGTAAATAAGAATAGTTGCTTTTTGGCGTGCTACTTGCAATCTTCGAGCTATATTAAAAGCGTTAATTTTGCGCTAACAACTTTAAGGAGAGCACATGTGGGCTGCAGTAAGTTATCTTGTAACAGCATTGGTATTTATAGTATTGGGATTAACGGTTAACTCCATTTACTTTGCAGTTGCGTTTTTTTGGACCGCACTTTCGCTACTATTAGTCAGCGGTGCTTATTTTTTTAACGCAGGGAAAGTATTTAGAAAACGCGAAAATGGCGTTATCCCTTTTTACATTCGCTGGGCCTTTGTGCCTTTTTTATTAGGTGCGCAAATTTATAATGCGTGGTCACGTAAGCGTGACAAAGTACCCCCTATTCAGCAAATAAACGATAACCTATTTTTAGCATGTCGTTTATTCCCATCGGATATAGACACATTGAAAGAAAATGGCATCACCGCTATTTTGGACGTTACCTGTGAATTTGATGGCCTTG
The DNA here is from genome assembly GCF_056173165.1 of Pseudoalteromonas sp. QJM3NY_12. The sequence goes on along the minus strand of NZ_JBWBUF010000002.1, from coordinate 269,908 downwards.
AATGGACATCTACCCAAGAAAATATCGATTATTTAAATATTCCTGTTCTTGATCACAGTGTGCCTACACACTCACAGTTAAACCAAGCCATTAACTGGATACATCATCAAATTAAAAAAGACCGTCGTGTTGTGGTGCATTGTGCATTAGGGCGTGGACGCTCGGTGTTTGTTATGGCGGCATATTTATTGAGTCAAAATAAGGACGCGGATGTACATGATATTCTTGCACAAATAAAAGAAACACGTGAAACTGCCAATCTTAATAAACGCCAATTACGCCATTTAGTTAAGCGCCACCGTAAGGGGGAGCTACTGATAAAAAACAAAGCGTACTTAATTGCTAACCCGGTATCAGGTACTAAGTTGTGGTCTGAAAAAGAGCATTTAATTATTGCGCGTTTATCTGCGTATTACGATTTAACCATTTTAAAAACTTCGCCAGAACAAAATGGCATTACATTGGCTAAACAGGCTATAGAAAGCAACCCCGATATTATTATTGCTTGTGGTGGCGATGGAACTGTAACTGAGGTTGCTAGTGTGTTGGTGGGTACGTCTTGTCGATTAGGAATAATACCACTGGGCACAGCAAATGCGCTCGCTCATGTATTAATGGGGATAAAATCTAAATTTATTCCTGTTGAGCAAGCATGTGATTTAATCATTGATGGTCAAGCTAACCTTATTGATACCGCGTATTGTAATGATGAGCTGATGCTATTATTAATTGGTATTGGCTTTGAGCATGCAATGATTGAAAAAGCAGATCGAGAGTCTAAAAATAAATCAGGTCAACTGGCTTATTTAAATGGTTTTTTACACTCATTTGGCGAAAATAAAGCGCAACAGCTGATAGTTAAATTAGATGATAATGAGCCTGAGACTATTAATACAAATAGTTTTATTGTGGCAAATGCTGCGCCATTTACTACGTTATTAGCACAAGGGGGCGGGCAACCCGATCACCGCGATGGGTTATTGGATGTAAATTGGTTAACGCCAAACAAAGATAATGAAACCACGGTATTAAGTATTGCTGAGCTGATGTTTAGCAGTATTACGCAAACGCATCTTGCTATTAACTCGCATTATACCAATGCAAAACGTGTAGAAATAAGCGCAGATGAAACGCTAAATTACGTGATTGATGGCGAGGTTAAATCTGCAGATAAAGTGGTGGTGAGCATTAACCCTGCGTCGCTAAATGTAATATGCCAAGAGCAAACACCTGATTAGAAAGGCGTATGTATTACGCCATTGCTATTTTTGAGCCTTTTATTTTTTAATAGAAGGCCATACAAAACCTGATGTATCAGGTTGTGAGGATTCTGACTGCTTAGTCGGTTTATTTCTAGGCTTACGTAACGGCTTGTTATTAATGGTATGGATATAAAGCGCTTCTACTTTATCTCTTGCCCAAGGCGTTTTACGTAAAAATTTTAAGCTTGATTTTATACTTGGCGAATCTGTAAAACATTTGATATTTACTTGTTCGCCCATTGCTTTGAAGCCTAAACGTTGTTCTAGTTCAACAAGGATTTGCTCTAAAGTTACCCCATGAAGCGGGTTTTTTGGTTGATTATTCATAGTCACACTGCTTTTTTAAACTGCATGTATTGTAACGTATCCCACCGCATCTTAATAGTTTGGAGATGGCTGGCAAATTTCAGATTGTTAATCTTGATTAATTTACAGTAATCGTAGAAGGCTTCTTGGGATAAATAAGGTTTCCTTGTTTATCGAGTTTTAGCCAAATTAACTGACTGTTGTTATGTTGGGGGTATTTAGCAGCACAAATAAGGGTAACAGAATGAACTTGCAGTATGGCACCTTCGCTATAGCGTTTATTATCATACCAGCACTCAGTGTTAGTGTTTATAAGCTGGGTAGCATCAACAATAGGAAGCGTTCTTGTTGTGTTAGCGTAGCTTAAAGCTGAAAAACACAAGCATAAAACAGCAATAATAAAAGTAAAATAATAACGCATGAATAACCTCAAGGTGTTTAAAATAACTACACTTAGCAAAAAAACATGCTAGGGTAAGTAAGACAACTTCAGTAAAACACAGAACAATAAAAAGGTGAACACATATGCTATTTAATCAAACGATGATTGACGAATTTACACTACTTGCCAAATTCCCACGCGAAAGCAAAATGCAGGGCATTAAACTCCATTCAGATGCTGAACCCGCTTTACTGAGTGCAGCACAACGTTTGTTTGATAAAGGAGTTATTGATAGCCCAGATGGCGGTTATTTAACTGATCTGGGCTTAGACTTAATTGAGCACGTCACTGTAATACACAGTGCGTTAAAAAGTTAGTTTGCGTCGGGTTGATTTTCTGGGGCTGCATCAATAAAGGCGGCCAATTCATTACAACGCTGATAAATGGCTGCTATTTTAGGGTAGGCAGCCATATCTACTTTAAAGCGAATGGCATTAAATACCTGTGGCACTAAACATACATCGGCTAAGCTTGGCGAGTCGCCTGCGCAAAATGTATTTTTGCTATCGAGCATTTGTTCAATTTTTTCAAAACCAACTTCAACCCAGTGTCGGTACCACTTATTTTTTGCTTCATCATCAACATTAAGTTCACTACTTAAATATTTAAGCACTCGCAAATTATCAATAGGATGGATATCACAGGCAATTGCATAACTTAAATTGCGAATGTGTGCTTTTTGCCAAGCATTACCTTGTAGTAATGGTGTTTCAGGGTATTGCTCTTCAAGGTACTCTAAAATTGCTAGAGATTGACCTAATACGCCGTCTTCTGTTTCTAAAGTCGGTAACAGCCCTTGTGGGTTTTTTTGTAAGTAATCTGTGCTTTGCTGTTCTGATTTTAATAAGTTAACAGGTACCAATTGATGATCAATATTTTTTAGATTTAATGCGATTCGAACACGATACGCTGCAGATGAGCGAAAATAAGTATAAAGCTTCATAATCTAATTATCCTTGATTGCCATTAAAGTGTTTTTTGATTGTGCGCCAGCAATCAGTGTAATTAGCTTGGCGCTCTTTACCTTCTAATGCGTATTTAGTCGGCGATATTACATAACGTGACTCAAACATAAACGCCAACGTATTATCGTAGCGTTGTGGCTCTAAATCGGCGTTTGACGCTTTTTCAAATACGTCTGCTTCAGGACCATGCGGCGACATACAGTTATGTAAGCTCATGCCACCTGGCACAAAGCCATGCTCTTTTGCATCATATACCCCTTCTATTAAGCCCATAAACTCACTCATAATATTACGGTGATAGTAAGGTGGGCGGAAGGTGTTTTCAGCCACCATCCAACGCGGTGGGAAAATAGCAAAATCGATATTCGCAACGCCCTCAGTACCCGATGGTGAAGTGAGTACGGTAAAAATTGAAGGGTCGGGGTGATCAAAGCTAACGGTATTCATGACATTAAAGCGAGCTAAGTCGTATTTATAAGGCGCACTGTTGCCTGTCCAAGCAACAACATCAAGGGGAGAGTGACCAATATCACAACGGAACATATTGCCATTAAATTTAGCAATTAGTTCGAAATCACCTTCAATATCTTCAAAAGCCGCTACTGGATATTGAAAGTCACGATCATTCGCATAACCGTTGGCGCCCACAGGGCCGCGCTCAGCAAGGACATAGGCATGGCCGTAGTTTTCACAAATATAGCCACGCGCAGTATCGGTTAGTAACATTACTTGAAATTTAATACCACGCGGAATAACGGCAATTTCGCCTGCTTTAATAGTTAAATGCCCAAGTTCTGTTTTAAGTAGTAGTTCACCTTGTTGCGGTACAAATAACATTTCGCCATCGGCGTTATAAAAAAAGCGCTTGTCCATTGATTTATTGGCAACATAAACATGAATACCAATACCGGCTTGCCCATTGGCGCTGCCATTTGCAGCCATAGTGATTAAGCCATCGATAAAGTCAATGGGTTCTGCTGGTATATCAATGGGATCCCAACGCAGCATGGTTGGTGGAGTCGGTACTTCAGTAATGGGAGCGGTTCTAATTAAGCCATTGTCTATGGCTGTATAATCGCCCTGCACAACCGATGGGCGAATACGATACATCCAAGTGCGGCGGTTATCGGCCCGAGGAGCGGTAAATGCAGTGGTACTGAATTGCTCTGCGTATAAATCATATTTTACTTTTTGCGGACTGAATTGCCCAATCGGTAATGCACCAGGCAGCGCTTCGGTTTCAAATTCATTGCCAAAGCCGGTCATGTAGTTTAATTGTGTCGCCATTACTGACTCCTGTAAAAATGGGGGAGTGTTATATTTTTGTTATTTACGCTAAGATACTCTCAAGTGAGACTAATATCAAATGCACTGATTATGACCATTGTAAATAAAAGTGAACAGATAAAAGTCGTATGTAAATAAACAAGTGATTTAACATGAAAATAGATTTAACGACATTTTTGCCCTATCAATTAACACACTTAGCAACTCAGGTAAGTAATGATTTCTCGAGCATTTATAAAAAAGAGTTTGATTTAACAATTCCTCAGTGGCGAATAATTGCTAATTTAGCGCAATTAGGTCAAAGCACAGCAAAGCAGTTATGTACTCAAGCGGATATGGATAAGTCGACAGTATCAAGAGCGGTAAAAGCGCTAATAGATGAAGGGCTTATTTATAGCGAGTTAAATAAGTATGATAAGCGCGCTGCATTTTTGATGTTAAGTGATAAGGGCATAGCTTTGTACGAAAAAATAACACCACAGGCATTGCAGTGGGAGCGTGCATTATTAAGCTGCTTGTCGGATGATGAACGACATCAGTTAATCGCCATTTTTGAAAAATTAAAAAATAAATTACAGGCATAAAAAAGCCCACAAAGTGGGCTTTTAAATACACTAATTTAATTAATCAAATTAGAACGTGTAACGAACACCTACACGCATTTCCCATAAAGAGGCATCGCGTTGTACAGATTGCTCAGCACTACGTGCACTGAAGTCTGAGTAAACGTATTGACCTTGATCATTTACGTCAATTTTAAGCATTCTATTACCAACGAAAGAGCCTTTTCTTAATACACCCCAGTCATCGTTTAACATATTCGTTAAGTTATCGATTACGAAGAATGCTTCACCTTTATGGCCATCCATAAAGCCAGGTAACTCTTGAGTAATTTTAAAGTTAAATTTAACGAACCAATCAGAGTTCTGTTGGTTACGACCAGTGATTTCACCACGTTTAAGACCTTCAGATGCAATAAAGTCGTTAAACTCATTGATTTCATCAGCACTCATGTTGTAAACAACATTAGGGTCGTTTTCAAGTGGTACATACAATAATTGACGCGAGCGATTAGAGTTTGCGTCACCAAATTTGCTATCACTTCCGTTGAATGTAAAGCTATATGGTAAACCTTTGTATGCTTCACCAAATAGGTTGAAGCGAGTATTATAACCATCAAAGAACTCGTGCTTATAACCTAGGTTTAATGTAAAGCGATGTGGGATTTCGTAATCAGATGATGCTACGCCAGGATTACCCGGGTTTGATGTTGCTAGGTTACCGTAGTTTGAGCTGGCTACAGAACTAGTCATTGGGTTTACATCATCAGCATCGGTATAAGCGTAAGAGAACTGCATACTTATGCCGTTATCGAATGCTTTGCTTACTGCAGCTGAAATAATTGATGATGAACCGCTATCACCGTTAACATTAGTCAATAACAGCTCGCCATTACGACCTTCAATTGATTCATACAAAGGACGACCGTCAAAACTTACTTCACCAGCAGAGCGAAGTGCGATATCTCGTAATGTCGCTGCATCGCGCTTATCAGTGTAAAGGTAATCTAGAGCAATTACATAATCGTTTTCAGTTGTATATGTTGCACCTAATGAATATTTCCATTCTGATGGGATTTCAAAGTTAGGATCAACAGCATTCACTGTTCCGTCACCTGAACCGATTGGTGTGTTAGCGACTTTATCAAACTGAGATTTCGGAATATCAAAACCTGGGCCCGCACCCGTAACTGTAACATTTTCAGGAGCGAATAAATCCACACTACCAAATTGATGAGCACTAATATTAGTAATACCATCATTTGAGTAAGAGTTAGATAGCCATACATTTGGGTTACCGCCTGAGAACAAGCCAACCCCTGCACGCACTTCTAGTTCATCTGTTGCAAACCACTCAAAGCCTACACGTGGTTGAATTAGATCAATACCATCAAACGTTGACTGATTGCTAAAACCGTAACGATCAGTAAAGTTTTGGTTGAAAGTAGGTTTATCATCGCTTGAATAACTATCGTAACGAAGACCAAATGTTAATGATGCATCGATATCTGAAAAACTGTATTCATCTTGTACATAGAATGTATTTTGTGAATAAGCGAAGCTAGCAGCCGCATCTGTTGGGTCATTTGTGCCAGCTGCATTATTATAATACACAGCACTTGCTATACCTTGCTCGTAATCATCGATAGATGCAAAGCGCCATTCACCTTCAGTGTGTTGTACGAATTGGTTAAATACTTCTAACTTTTCATACTCAAAACCAGCGGTAATAGTGTGCTGATCAAGGTAGTAAGTACCTGAAAATTTAGCTGTTGTAGTGTCGTAGTTTAAATCATTTGATTGACGAGAATCATCAGGACCAACGTACACAGTGGCAGCTGTAGTATTGATTTGGAACTCACCAAAGCCACTTGCCGCGTCTAAAGATTCAACACGAGCGTCAAGCTCTGATTTACCTAGGCGAACTTCAGTTGAAAAATCGTCATTCCAATCAGAGTAAAGTGATGCAACGATTGAAGTAAACTCAGCACCTTGCTCATAAAAGTGGCTGTCAAATGCGAGCTCATCACCATCAGCATCTGATTGCGATAAGGTAAAGCCATCATTGTAGTTATAAATTAGGTTAGCACGATGATCATCATTGATGTTCCAGTCTAACTTCACTAAGATTTTTTCATCTTCTACCGGTGAGCTTGCTGGTGTTGCACCGGCTTCGTAACCATAAACATCACGTGTAATTTGTTTAATACGCTCGATGTCAGCTGACGATACTAACGATGAATAGTTAAACTGTTTAACACCTTCAAGTTTTTCGTAAGAAGTGAACAAGAAAAGTGTATCATTGATTAGCGGTAAACCAACGTTAAAGCCATAACGTTTTTCACTGTAATCACCGTTATCAACGTCATCACCTTCAATCTTATCGCCTTTCATTGAATCGTTAGTGTAATCGTAGAATACACCACCGTGAATGTCGTTGCCGCCAGATTTAGTAACCGCATTAATGTTACATGATGTGAAACCACCATATTGAACATCAAATGGTGCTAATTCTACTGCTACTTGCTCGATTGAATCAAAAGAGAACGGAGCGCGAATAGTAGGATAACCGTTTGAGCTTAAGCCAAAGTTATCGTTCATGCGAACGCCATCAAGGGTTAAGCTGTTAAAGCGTGGGTTACCACCACCACAGTTGATTGAACCACGGCTATCATCAATAGCAACACGAGGGTCAATACGAATAATATCTTTTAAATCACGGTTAATAGCTGGTTGATTTTCAAGATCGCTTAACGTGAATGTTGAAGCAGGACCCGTACCACCAGACATAGTGCTGATTGGTCGGCCAGTTACTACAATTTGCTCAATATCAGAGATATTTTCAAGTGAAGTATTAACAGGGTAGTCGCTACCAATGTTCAAGATAATATTATTGAACTCTTGATCTGCATAAGTGTCAGAATCTACAACTACTTTATATGGACCACCAACACGAAGGCCTTTTGCTGTGAAGTAACCAGCGTCGTTAGTCTCAGTTGTTTTAACTGAGCCTGAAGGAACGTGTAGGATAGTAATTTTAGTTCCTGCAGCAGGGTTACCGTTAGGACCTTTTATTTGACCTTTAATTGCTGAGGTTGTTTCGTTTGCAATTGCAGCACCACTCACACCAACACATGCCGCTATAGCAAGTGATAGAGCCGTTTTGCGAAGTTGAATTTTCATTTTATTTTCCCGTGTAGTTAAATAAACTTTTAATAGCTTTTTTATTTTAATTTTGGATTAGGAGGCTGAGTAACACACCTAACCCAAAATGTTTACATAGTGTACCTCATTTGATTGTTACAAATAAAATACAACTGTAACTTTTTTATTATAAAACACTTTTCGTGTGAACTTTAGCGTTTTATTAATGTTTCAATATTTTACTGTGAGATAGTAAGTAGTTTTTATGACAAACAGATGAAAAGTGACTTTTTCAAAAAAAAAGCCATTACATAAATGTAATGACTTTTTAATATTTATAAGCTTTTGCGGGGTAAGTTATAGATTAAAACTTATAGCTAACACCGATTTTAGCTTGCCAAGCAGATGAGCTACTAATTCGCGAGTAGTTCCTTACATCAGCGCCGCCATAGGTATTATCAAGTTTATATCTACCTTGGTCGTCAAGCCCACCAAAATCATAAATTGTTTGATTTGAATAGCTTAGACTTTTCTCGATGCCCCAGTCACTATTTAAAAGGTTAGCGAAGTTATCAATCATAAAGTACACCTCACCACTATGACCTTGAGCAAAACCAGGAATTTCCTGCTTTATACTTACATCCATGGTTGTAACCCATGGTTGTGTAGCTGTGTTTTTAGCTAAAATACCGCCACGTTGAGAAATACCAGCACTTTGCAGTAGAGGCTCTAACTCAGCCCAAGAAATTTTTGACTCGCCCCAGTTTACATTTGGATCGTCAGCACCGGTTGGTATGTAAGGTAAGTAAGCACCGTTTGTAAACAGTGAACTAGTATCCCCTAAATCACCATCTTTATACATTCCCATTGTGTAGCTGAATGGGCGTCCAGAGCGACGTTCAAAGTAGACGTTAAATTTAGTTGCATAACCACTAAACAACTCAGCGGTATAACCTAGGTTAACTTTAAAGCTATGTTCTATTTCATAAAACCCGCGAGCAGCAATATCTTCATTGCGGTTTACAGTGATATTGTGCTTATAGTTACCTTCTGCCTGTGATGCCGAACCTGCTGAAGACTCTTTAACATCTTGATGCGCATAACTTGCAGAAATAAATAAACCATTATCCCACTCTTTGGCAATACCCGTTGATAAGATGATTGAGCGACCATCATCAGATGAGTTCGTCATTTCAATATCAACGTTATCAGTAAGTGAACCTGAATATATAGTTTGATTAATCACGCGTTCACCATCAGCAGCTAAGCCAACAGGTGTAATTGAAGAATTGTGCCATACGGCTTCATTTTCTTTTTTATGGTAAGCGATTTCGGCTTGCCACTTAAAGCCGTCGCCGAATAGCTCAGAGTCAAAATCATACTCAAAACCAACTTGGGTACGAATACTTGAAGGAAGTTTAAAATCTGGGTCTATATATGCAACACTACCAGCGCCTTGCTGCAAAGAGTTTTTAATTTCATCAGGCACTTGGGTAATATCAGCAGTGTTATTAGCGTAGTAATCATTTATTACATCATTAGGTGCCGATACAAGCGTGATGCCATCACTTTGGAATGAGTTATTATACCAAACATTAGGAATGCCGCCTTGGAAACGACCGATACCACCGCTAATTGTAAGCGCTTCTGTCGCATAATATTTAAAGCCAATACGCGGTAAAATGATATCTAAGCCGTCAAGATTTTCTTGATTTGTGAACCCATAAGTACTGGCAAAATTTTCGTTTAGAGTAGGTTTGTCATCTGATGATAAACGTTCATAACGAACACCCGCAGTAACCTCTAAGTCGTCACCAACATAGAAAGTATCTTCAATGTAAAGTGCAAGTTGATTACGTCTTACATCATAAGCGGTATCAGCCGAATTATTCGTGTAGGCATTTTGATAAGAGAAATCATAAAAGCCTACATTGCGGTTCGCAAAGTCTTCTAAGCTATCAAACTTCCATGAGCCCAATGAGTTTTGAGCAAATAAATTGTATAAACGAAGTGACTCGTACTGAGCTCCAAAATTTATTTCATGCTCATCAGTTAAGTAAGTAGCATCGAATGTTAACGTTAAATTTTGTGTTTCAGAGCGATTTGCATGGCGGTATTGATCTGTACCAAAGCTGTAAGATGGGCCATTACGTCCATCTTCGTCTACCGATATACTTCCTAAATTAGAACGTGTCGCGCTGTCTGAAATGACATCTTTATAAGAAATACCAATTTCAGTTGAAAAGTCTTCAGTCCAATCTGAGTAGAGTTTAGTGGCAAAATTATTGAACTTAGTAACATACGCATAAGTATTTGACTGAAGAACGATGTTATCACCACCGTAGCTTGAATTACGCTCATCTTGATCGTCTTGCCATTGGTAAGTAAAATCTAGGCGATGATCATCACTTGCATTCCAGCTAAGCTTAACTAATAAGTTTTTATTTGTATCTTCTGGAGCACCCGCTAGTGAATCAGTGAGTCCGTACTCATCATTTAAGATTGAAATGAAACGGTTGTAATTAGCTTCAGTGGTATTAAATTCATTTGCAGCACCTGATCCGCTAAAACCATAATCAAGATCCGATTCACTTGACCATTCTGCATAGTTTACAAAATAAAACAGCTCATCTTCTATTAGTGCTCCACCAACATTAAAGCCAAACCTTTCTTCTGTTTGAATAGGCTCTACTTTATTAGTAGAAAAAGTTTTTTGACCAATCGCATCTAGGTCATCTTCTTCAACGATATTAAGAAGATCTCCTGATATATCAGGGGTAGATATTTCATAAAAGCCAGAAAATTTAAACTCATTTGTACCAGACTTTGTTACCGCATTAATAGTACCGCCACCAAAGTTTCCTTTAGAAGCCGAAAAAGGCGAAACATCTACAGATACTTGTTCAATCGCATCTAGTGCTACAGGGGGTTGTGAGGTTGGGTAGCCACCAAAATTTAAACCAAAGTCATCATTTTGGCCAATGCCATCTACAGTTAAACCATTCGTGCGTGGGTTACTACCGGCAAAAGTTAGTTGACCGCTACCATTAATACTTGCAAGTGGGTTTAAACGCGCAATGTCTTTAATGTCACGATTAAAGCTAGGCATGTTATTAATGGTATCTTCACCAAACGTACTGCTAGAACCGCCTGATTGTTGGATGATTTTATATCCAGAGACTTCAATCTTTTCAATATTTAGTGGTGCTAATTGCGACTTCAAGCGATAAGTTTCACCAAGGTTTAAAAAGATGTTTTCAACGGTGGTGTCGTTAAATGTATCAGAGTCGATAATCACGATGTATGGTCCACCAACACGCAAACCATTGGCTATAAAAGTACCACTTTCATTGGTTGTTAACTCACTGATTGTGCCAGTAGGTTGATGAACAACCTTAATTTTAACGTTTGCAGCGTTCGCACCTGAAGGTGTGGTGATTTTACCACGCATTGCAGATGAAGTGTCAGCAGCCATAGCGCTTGTTGAAACTCCTAGAGCAAGAATTACTGCCCCAGTTAATTTCGAAAGGCGAAGCTTTGTCATAGTGTTGATTTCCCGTTTAGGTTATTTAAGTTAGAAACTGAATTTATTTTGTTGCTTTTAGTGTTAAAGCTTTTTTTGAACGTTTACTCGCTGGATCAAATAATGTATTTAACAGTCCAGCCAAGCGAATGCCCGCTTGTTGTAAGCGCGTTTTTACAATAGGGGTGTGGTTGTAAATATAGTCGTAGCTAATATTTTCTTCTGTTGATTTATATATTTGTAAAGCAAGGTTGTGTGACTCTTCAAGCCAGCTTGTTGGGGTACTGTTTAAATACTCGTTAATTAACTCGCTGTTATTAGTATCTATAAATTGAGCGTATTCAGTAAAAGATAAATTTTCATTTTCTACCAGCTTAGTATCCCATAAGCTATGAAGATTGGTTTGTTGGTTAAAGAAAGAAACCTTAATGCGATTCCCGCCTCTATCTTCAGCTCTACCTGCATGAAATGGTTGATGGCTGTCGCCGACTAAGTGCACTAAAAAACGCAAACTAAACTGTTTTGCTGCAAGGCTTGATTTATCATCCTTCAATACTTTAATTGAATAGTGAATGCCTTCTAATATGTTTGTTACTGATTCTTTATGTTCAGTGTGTTCGTGGTTAAAGCTAAATTTTGCATTGTCATCTGCATTAATATAGTGCCAGCGAGATGATTTTTTTTGCCAAAAATCACCTGGCGCAGAGCGCATTTCATCTGGCCATGTTGAAATTTGTGCTAAAGATTCACCATTGAGATAAGGAATAAGTGCGGCCTTGGTGGTTTCACTTACATGAGCCTCTGCAATTTTACCAACAACGCGGTGGCCGTTTTGCCCCCATGCATTACAGTCTGTGCTTGCAAATATTGCACTAATTAAAAGTGTTAATGAAAGCGAATGTTTTACATTTATCTGCATCGAGGCATCCTAGTAAGTGTGAAATTTAATTTATAAAACCTTATAAGGTCAATTGTCCGTATTTTTCATGTTGATAGAAAGGACTCAATAAAATTCATATTTTCTTATTTAAAGTTGTTTTTTATCAATATATTATGTTTGATGGGTAAAATTACCTATTGTAATAAGTAATTAAAATTGTTCAAATGTATTATTACTTCATTTTAGATCGGTGTTTTTTGGATATTAAAAAGTTAATGTTGCATAAAACAGCAATTGTTACATTTATGTTTATAGTGTTGTTGCTTAGTTGGTTTGCTGGTCAAATGGCTGTAGATGAAAAAGAAATAGCTTTCCCAGTGATGATAGAAACATCAACGACATGTCAAACCACGGCAACGGCTAATCAAAATCAGCTTATAGTATTTACACCCTCAAAGTATGTTGCTCAATTGCTCACTAAAAACTTGTGTGATGATAAAGTTGTGGCAAAGCAATATGGGTCTGTTATTGGCTATTGGGGCTACAGAACCGTAGATAGCTTAGAGTTTGTTGGTAAAGGCATTGCGGATTTAATTTTAGCTAAAAATAATATTATGGAAGCGTTTAGAGCCGAGACTACTTACAATTATCAGCCAGTGGTCGGCTTTTCAGATTACACCGCGTTTTTTATATCTTCAAAAGAGAAGCCTCTGATCACTAAACAGTATTTTTTAGACAAAAAAATAGGCCTGCTAGATTATCCAACTAGCCGATCTGGACATATTTTGCCAAAACAAACGTTTAAGCAATTAGGACTTAATATTGCTCAACTAAAAATAACCTATGCCAGCTCACATAATGAATTGCGGGAATTACTGGCGAACGGTCAGGTTGACCTGATTGCCTCTTTTTGGAGAGAAAATGATAGTAAGCGCTTCTCAAAGAATTATATTACGCCCATAAGCAGTAATGTTGCAGGTACTCGTTGGTACTTAAAAATGCAGCATAACAATACCGACTTGCTCTGCGCTGTACAATCTCACTTGCTAAGTATGTCTAAAGAACAATCGTTTCAATACTATCAAGATGTTGAGCCATATTGGCAATGTAATAATTACCCCGTTACCTTTATAGGGGAGTCGTAATGAGAAAGCTTGTATCGTCATTAGGTGTTTTTATATTATTCATTGTATTTTCATTGGTGTTTTATATTTCAACAACACATAAGCAGCAACAGCTAAACAAGTTACAAATAGCTCAAATAGAAAAACAAATCGCTTTAGACTTACCTCTGCTCGATTTATCAAATGAGCTTCTTAAACACTCTGGTAATAAAGTTGCAATACAACATTACATACAAACAGTAAATACTCATATCCAAGGCACGGGTATAGAGGTAATTTCGATAGTGCCAGAGCACGAGTTTATTTCATCCTTAAAAACTGATGAGTTTATTCGAAAACTAAATAGTAATAATAGTGTAGTTTTTATAGCTTTATCCTTAAAGCAGCCTCATTTTTCGCATACTAGAGTGACTGTTTATATACTGCTTTTTGTTGTCAGTGCATTATTTATGGTCATGATAAAACAGGCTGAAATTTATCAAAGAAATAAAAAACTCATTACTGAGCAGGAGCCAAGTACACTAGAATCAAAGCCATTAATACTCGTGATTAATTTAAAAAGTAAAACTTTATCCAGTAGTTATTATCCCGAGCAAGAAGTGGCGTTAGCAAATAAGCCGTTGTGTTTTTATCTAGCGCTTGTTGAGTTTTGTACTAATAATCCAGAGATTAAACTTAACCATAATAAAAATGTACCCGAGGAGCTGTTAGAACTTGCCAATAAGTACTTTTATCGTTTAGTTGAACTCGGGCATACCATCAGAAAACGACCAAACTTTAATAACAGTTTAGAAAAAACCCTGAGTGAAATTCGTGCGGCGTTAGATGATGTATTGAATGATTGCCCAGAGCAGAAGGAGCTGTATTATCCGCCAAAGGCATTTGGAGAGGGCTCTCGATCACGGATGCATAGCTATGGCTTAGTAAATGTTAACCAAGGCAATATAGAAATAATAGGAAAGTAATTTAGTTTTATCGTTTAGGGTGAGTGATTTGTGGGCTGAAATGTTTGATTAACTAGCTTTGCTCTCACATAGAGTTTAATGAAGAGTGTCATTAGCATTTTAATGACACTCTTCGCTGTTCACATTAGATTATTTAGGTGCAAATTCACGTGCATCAACAGGGCTATGCTCAGTAAAAAACCGTTTTAAAGCTTGCGAGTCAGTTTCATCAGTGCTTACAAACCCGGCCATTTTTGTGATTTTTGGATAATTATCGCCACCTGAGGCGTTATATTCATTAATACTCATGCGGTATGTTTTGTTTATATCAAGTGGCTTGCCGGCGATAAATACGTTAGTTACCTGCCCAGCTTTTAATTCAAATGCTAAGTTATGATATTGCATGTAAGCACCAGAGTCTGGTGGGAAGCGTGTCACGACATTTAAATAGGTTAAGATTTCACTGCCTTGAAAGTCGATATAGGCGACACGGTTTTTGAAAGGTTGTACTTTAAGTATATCTTTATAACTCACGTCACCCGCATTAATACTATCGCGAACACCGCCACCACTGATAATACCAAAATCGGCACCTACGGTGTTCATTTGTGCTTGGATAATAACGCGCGCAAGGTTTGTTTGCTCAAAGCGTACTTTGTTACGATCTCCCTCAAGTCTGTCATTGACGAAGCCAATTTTCCCCTCAATTTGCTTAGCCCCCTTTTGTTGGTATGCTGCCAAAAAGGTCTGTAATGCAGAGTCAGGTTTAATGTAATCTGCAGCTAGAACGGCTTTTATGCTGCCGTCTGGTTGCTTTTTATCGACATATAAATTAACGGGTAATAATTGGTAACTCAGTAGAGATAATTGGCCGTTTTCTAATTTAAATTCTGCTTTGCCCACATACTTACCCCATTCGTGGGCTTGCATTATCCATGTCCCATTTTGCTGATCTGGTTTACAGGCTAAACCCGGTTTAAAGTTCTCATCAGTAACATTTTTAGCAGCCATACACACTGGCTCTTGAGAGTGTCCACCAATAATCATATCAAGGGCATTTTTATCTAAAGAGCGAGCAAGTGTGACATCACCAGGGGCATTGATCCCATTTTTAGCATCTGCATAGTGGCCCATATGTGTTACTGCAATGGTAATGTCCGGGTTATATTTTGCTCTTAGCTTTTGGGTGAGTGAGGCAGTTACTTTAACCGGATCTTTAAAATCCAAATGGCCAATGTATTGTGGGTTACCAATTTTTGCGGTATCCGTTGTTGTTAAGCCAATAACGGCAATGGTTAAGTTCCCTTTATTAAATATTTTATAGCGCTCAAAAACTGTTTCGTTAGTTTGTTTATCGAAAATGTTGGCCGATAAAAGAGGAAAGTTAGCCCATTTTTGTTGTTGTTTTAATACACTTAATGGATTATCAAACTCGTGGTTACCTAATGCCATTGCGTCATAGCCGATTTTCGACATACCTTTAAAATCGGGCTCAGCAAATTGTAGGTCTGACTCCGGAATACCAGTGTTTATATCACCGCCTGATAACAATAACACCTGATGTCCCTGTGTCTTTGCTTCTGCTCTTAACTGGTCAATTAGGGTCTTACGGGCTGCCATGCCATATTCGCCTTTTTCATTATGCCAAAAGCGACCATGGTTATCATTGGTATGAAGAACTGTTAAATATTGTGCTGCAGGTTTATTGACAGAGTCGCTGGCACAGCCAGATAAACCAAGGAAAAAAACAAGAAAAATAAGAGTACGCATAAGATACCTATCGATGAATAAAAGCTCAATCTAGTAGGTGGCTAGTTTAAACTAGTTCGAGATTAAAAAAACGCACTTCTTTATGTTTTTTCAGCCAGTGAGGCTTCTCGCTGTTGTTCTACAACTCTGTTTCTTCGTGCTAGTTCATCTCGTGCATATTGAGATTTTTGATGATTAACATCAATCATCCATTTCAAAAAGCTCACGGGCAATTGGGTGTATGGCTCACCTTTATGTAATCCAAAATCACAAATAGTCGTGTTATTAGTCATTTTATGTACTCCTATCAATGTGTTAGGGCCTAATGACCTTTAAATGGCAACAGTCCCTGATTGATAATAACAAAAAAAGAGTGATTGATAAGGGGCTTTTTAAATACCTTGCAAGGTTTAAAATTAATTAAAAAGAGTAACCGTAATGTACACCAAGGCACACAGGCAATTAATTATCCATAACGTGTTTAAAATAAAAATGTAAACAGTTGTAACTTCGATGTAATTAACTTGCTATGAATTGTAGCGTTAAGTACTTATATATCGATTTACAAAATAAATAGCACTATTCTATGATGCATAAAATATTAATTCTAATGACAATAAAAATAGGAAAAATAATGAAGAAGCTTATCTTAGCCTCAATTTTAACTGCAACAAGTTTTTCAAGCACTGCAACTATAGTCGAAATGCAAACGAGCCAGGGAACGATACAAATTAACTTGTTTGATCAACAAACTCCTAAAACAGTAGAAAATTTCCTAAGTTATGTTGATGATGCTGCATATAATCAAACGGTAATACATCGCTCTATTGATAAGTTTATCATTCAAGGAGGGGGCTTTACCTTTTCTGATAAAATGGATCCAATTACAACCAAACCTTCGGTTATTAACGAACCTATTTATTCAAATGTTAAAGGCACCATTGCTATGGCAAAACAGGGCGGTAATGAAAACAGCGCTACCAGCCAATGGTTTTTTAACATGAGTGATAACAGCCAAAACTTAGATTTACAAAATGGTGGTTTTACCGTGTTTGGACAAGTCACTGCGCAAAGTCAAGAAACCTTAAATAAAATTGCTGCCTTAGTCCATTGTTCAGAGGTACCATTAGTTGGTATTACTCAAGCCCAATGTTCAGATGAAAATTTAGTTATTAGTAATCAAAACTTGGTATCAATTCAAAGTGTGGTTGTGCTTGATGATGATCCTAATTCAGCACAAAACTTGACACCCAAAGAAAATACATTAATTGATAACGTAGAAGTTACACCACCAAAAACTTCAGACTCTAGTGGTAGTGTAGCGTGGTTATTAGGTGCACTACTGCTAGTAGCACCTCGATTAAAACGTACAAAATAAACTTATAAATAATAACGGCGAATTGTTAAATTCGCCGTTATTTTTTAGTGGTAAAGTACACCCAGCACTAGCAAAATCCACATTACAAACACAGATAAGCAGCCTAGTAAAAACACTCTAAAACGGGCTCTTAAATGATTACTACCCAGGTGAATGATGCTGTGAATAATTCGCGTAGCGACAAATAAACAGGCAAGTACTGCAATACTGACACTCGCCATATTAAGCTGTAAAGCAAGTAAACATCCCGCATAAAAAAGCACAGGTATTTCGAATTGGTTGCTAAAGTTACGATCAGCAACTCTGACATAATCGCCCGCATTATCAAGGCGCATAGCGGCAAAATCATTTAACTGTATCTGTTTATTTTTGGCCGCTGCAAAACGACGTTTTCCCATAATCACCATAACAACTAATGAAAGTGTTACCTGCACAAACATGGCCATTATTATTATCTTTTCCATAACTTACCTTATTGATTATTTGATTACTATTCACAATGTGTTACACAATTAAGTACTAATTAGTAGCATAGTATTACTTGATGATGGTAGTTTATTCCTGATTTAGTATTTTTGTAACACTAAACACGTATTTAACAGCAATGGATATAATTAAAATGAGACACGTCATCGGCTTAAGTGCAATTGCACTGGCAATATTAAGCGGTTGTTCGAATACCGCCACTCTTTCTCAATCTTCACAAACATCACTGTTGTCACCAACGCTCGTTGTTAGCCCTAACGATAACCGTGAATATAAAACCTTGAAACTTGCTAACGATATTGAAGTGATTTTAGTCTCTGATCCAAGCGCTGAAAAATCTGCTGCTTCACTGAGTGTAGGTGTAGGTCTGTTACATGACCCAATGAGCCAACAAGGTATGGCGCATTACCTAGAACATATGTTGTTCCTAGGCACTGAACGATACCCTGATACCAAAGGGTACTCCGATTTTATGACTAAAAATGGTGGTGCGCATAATGCTTATACTTGGCTCGATATTACCAACTACATGTTTAAAATTAATAACGATGCGTTTGAAGAAGGCTTAGACCGCTTTTCAGACTTTTTTAAAGCCCCTAAGCTTTACCCAGAATACACAGAAAAAGAAAAAAACGCAGTGAATGCTGAGTGGTCAATGCGTCGTGAAATGGACTTTTTTGGCCAATTTAAATTAGCACGTAAAATGATGGGGGAACACCCAGCTAACCGATTCTTAATTGGTAACCTTGAAACACTAGGTGACAAAGCGGATAGTTCTTTACACAAAGAAACGGTTGATTTTTATAATAAATATTATTCATCAAATATTATGAAAGTGGCGCTGATTTCTAATTTACCGATTGCAGAAATGCAGAAAAAAGCACAAAAATACTTTGCTGACATTGAAAATAAAAATATTGAAAAACCTCGCGTTACTGCGAGCTTAGATTTTGATAATGCCGGTGGAAAACGTGTTTTTTACTCACCAAATGAAGACGTTAAACAACTACAGCTCGATTTCACAATTGCTAATAATCAAACTGAATTTGCAGTAAAACCTAATCGCTTTGTTGCTTATTTACTAAGTAATGAAATGCCAGGTAGTCCAGCACAATTATTACGTGATAAAGGGTGGGTATCGCAGTTATCCGCTTCGGCCTCTCCAAATCAATATGGCAACTACGGTTCTTTGAGCGTTAATATAGAGTTGACTGATGAAGGTATGAAAAACCGCGAGTCAATTGTTGCGACAATTATGCAATACATTGACTTGATTAAGCGTGAGGGCGTTAATAGTAAATACTTTAATGAAATTCGCACCTCTTTAAACAATCAGTTTAAATTTTTAGAAAAGGGCGATGAGTTTAACTACGTTAGTGCGTTGACTCAAAGCATGCAAGATTACCCGTTAAATCATGCGATAAACGCACCGTACTACTATGCTCAATTTGATGCTGATGCGGTGAACAATGTACTTAAGCAACTTAATGCCGATACACTTCGTATCTGGTATATTTCTCAACAGGAAGATACAGATTCTGAGCTGCATTTTTACGATGGCAAATATAAAATTAATGATATTAGCGATGCAGAAATTGCCAGCTGGGAAAAACCAAGTGATTTTAATTTAGCATTGCCAAGTGTTAACAATTTACTGCCAGAGAGTTTTGCAATTAAAACGCAAGCCTTTAAAGAGCAGGAGCATCCTGAGCTTAGCTACGATAAAAACGGCGTAAAAATTTGGCGCCAAGCAAGTCAGCAGTTTGCAGAGCAACCCAAGGGATTAGTTGAGGTGTATATCAATACGCAAACAGGTTTGCATGATATTAACTCAACCGTACTTTATTCTGTTTGGGCTGATCTGTATAACACTCAATTAAGTCAGTTACGAACTGAAGCTGCCGTTGCTGGTATGAGCGTTAATTTAAGCTCAAGTAATGGGTTGGTGCTATCGTTAAGTGGTTTTACCGATAAACAAGATATTTTACTTAAACAAGCGTTAGCTGGGTTTGATGCTGAAATTTCAGCACAAGCGTTTAATCAAGCGATTGACCGTTATCAGCGAGATTTACTGAATCAACAAAAACAGTTCCCGTATGCACAAGCATTTGGTGAGTATTCTAAGCTGACTCGTACTGGTAGTTTTGATACAGAAGCGCTAATTAAGGCTGCAAAAACATTAACGCTTGCTGATTTACACGCTTTAAAGCAAAGCACCTTAGCAAATAATAACTTACGTGTATTTAGCTACGGTAACTACAACCAAAAAGACATTGATGCTATTGCTGCTGAGTTAGCGGCTATCTTACCAAGCACACATACTCAAACGGAGTTTGCACGCAGTAAAGCGTGGTTACCGCAACCGAGAGAAGCGCGTGTGTTGCACAAAGATATTGATGTAGCCGATGTAGCGGTGGTCGATATGACCATTCACCCAATACCTGGTTACAAACAAAAAGCTCAGGCAGCAGTATTGCAAGGTCACTTTAGAACAATCGCCTTTGATAAAATGCGTACTGAAGAGCAACTTGCTTATGCAGTAGGCGCATTAGCGCGTCCCATTAAAGATTACTCAGGTATTGGTTTATTTATCCAAACACCGGTGAAAGGGCCTAAAGACATTCAAGTGCGCTTTGACAAGTTTAAAAAAGAGTACGCTTCTGAGCTTAATGCCATGAGTGAGGAAACATTTGCACAGCTTAAAAATGCAACTTTGGTTTCGTTAAAAGAACAGCCAAAGAATTTAAGCGACGAAATGAGTCCATTGATTAACGATTGGTATCGTGAAAACTTTGATTTTGATTCAAGACAAAAATTAATTGCAGAGGTGGAAAAAGTCACCCTTGCTGATATTAAAGATTACTACCAGCAAACAATGTTAAACCCAAAAGCAGCACGTTTAAATGTGCAGCTACGCGGCACTAAGTTTAGTGATAGCGAGTTTGCTGATTTGCCAAATCAGACTAAAGTGACGAGTTTAGATGATTACTACAGCGATATAAAATTGCAAAAGTAAGTTTGAAATTACTCTAAAACCAAAAAACCCAGTCATTGTTGATTGGGTTTTGTTTTAATGTCGTTAAATTATAGTATTGAACTCCAAGGAGTTATTTTGATTATTGCTTTTAGAACTGAACGTTTACTCTTACGCTTCGCACAAATAGCAGATGCGGCGGAGTTACTTAAGTTAGTTAATCAGGCCAACTTTATTAAATACATTGGTGATAAAGGTATTTATACTTTAGACGACGCTAAAAAATACATCAAAGACAGTTTTATATCTGCCCACAAAGAACACGGTTTTGGGCCTTATATAATCACACTTCATGATGAAACAGTTATTGGTATTGTTGGTTTTTATCAGCGAGCGACTATGCAACATCCCGATTTAGGGTTTGCGTTAAAAGACGGCTTTGAAAAACAAGGTTATATTTTTGAAGCAGCTACAATACTTTTAAATAACAGACATAAATTAGGTATAAAAGATGTATGCGCAATTACTTCAACGGCTAATTTAGGATCTCAAAATGTACTATATAAACTAGGTTTTACTGAGGTGGGCAAGGCATTCATCAATGCTGATAAAACCACCATCAAAGTGTTTATTTATGATTGAGTCTTGTTTTTTCAATTTCTTTTGCCGCAAGAATGTTGATTTGTTGCCACATTTTTTCAAGAGTCGCCACCAATGAATCATAGCCATCATCATCGATTGGCATAACAGATGAAAAATTATGGATGCTTAGTAAACGTCTACCTGATTCTGGGTGAGTGTAGTATAAACGCCATAGCCCTGAAATATCTGCATTACCTTGCAGATCACCGTTAAAGTGGTGTAGTTCGTATTCTAATTCGTAAAATGTTTGTTGCTGTTGGTCGGTAATGACCGGCAATCCTTTAATAACCATCCAGTTGGTCATGGTATTAAATAATGTTTGCTGCGCGCTGGCACTCAGCATAACATCTGGTGATTCCCCCCATAGATGATAATTAGCAGCATGAATTTGATTACTATCTACTTTCATCGCAATACCCCGATTATTCAATGCCCCTCTTAAGGTAACTGTTTGCACTCTGAGTTGTGCCTGTGTATCTTGCACATTACGAGAAGAGTCATTAATGGGTTGCTCAAACTGGTAATATTGAGTTGCAGTTTGAATAGCCGAACTACAACCACTGATAAAGAGCACACTTGTTAAAAGTAAAAATAGTGCTTTCATTATTGTTTCCTCGGTTGCGGGTCACTAGGCAGTGACTTATCAAAAATGAGCATGTTAGGCTGTTCGTTTAAACCACGAGTAAGTGGTTGGAATTCTTCAGATAAACGTTTAATTTGTAGCAGTGTTTGTTCAAGCTGGTGGTGCATTTGAGATCCTGCTTGGTAGCTTGCCATTGTTTTATCAAATTGACGCATGGTTATTTCAAACTGTTCCATGCTTTTGGTTATTTTTTCGAGATTACGATTAAAGTCACCGGGTAAATTTTGGGTATCAGGTTTACTTAATAATATGCGCATTTCACTGGCCAATGCCTGATACTCGCTAAAGGTTGTTTGCATTTTTGCCAAGCTGTCTTCAATTTTTAAATTATTTACTTTATTCAATACATCAGACACTTGGTCAGCAAGCACGGTTATACCGCTCGATACACTAGGAAATACATCATATTGAGCAAGCTTTTTAAGTTCGCTTTTAGGGGTGTCGGTATAAAAGTCAAAATCAACATAAACTGCACCGGTTAACAAATTCCCTGGCTTTAATGATGCCCTCATACCATTTTTTATCCACTCGATTATGCTTGATTTCCAATACTCTTTAGCTAAGGCGTTGTTGTGGTATAAACGTCCATATTCGACTTTGATCAATACAGGGACAGCGGTGTTTTTAGCACGAAAGTGAGCGGGTTTGCCATCTATTATTACGTTCGCGGGAGCTTCAACTACAGTACCTATGCGTGTACCGCGATATTCTACTGGCGCACCTACACGTAACCCACGAATGGATTGTTCAAATTCGATAAGGTAATAATCAAAGTCATAAAAGCGTTCTTCTAGAGCTTGTTTGTAACTTTGACTTAAAGAAAAGCTATGACCGTCTTTTGCCAAATCGCCGGGAGCTTGCTGGTCAGGTAAACCAACAGAGATCCCCCCTTTCAATAATTTGCTTAAAGAACCAGTGTTAATGTTGATACCATCTGCGGAAAGATCTATTTCTATACCTGAGTTAACCCAAAAAATAGAGTTTAAGGTGATCAAGTTCTCATAGGGGGCTTTAATAAAAATACCGTATTGCATTGCTTGGTTTTTCCAATCAAAAGTAGCGGTTTCTATTTGGCCTATTTTATAGTTTTTAAAAAATATGCCAGTACTGACATCAAGTACTTCTGCATTGTAACTGAGTAACTTAAAACGGCCACCTTGAACATCTTTGCCTATTAATGCGGGTTCCTCTTGAAGTTTAAACTGCTTCTTTAGTTGTTTACTTTCGCCTGGCGAAAACTCTAAATAAACGCCTGAGAGCAAAGTGCTCATGCCACTAATGCCTGTTTCATCTATACGAGGTTTTACCACCCAAATACGGGCATCTTCAGTAAGCAAGTTATCGTAGTTTTTATCTATTTGTGCCCGTGCAATAACACTGTCTTGGCTGTCGGAAAGGCGTATATGATCAATTTGTCCTATTTTAACACTACGTACTTTAATTTCTGTTTTACCGGCAACAATGCCCTCGGCTTGCGGCATAGAAATATAGATTGTTTGACCTTTATTTAATTGGTATTGATAAAGCATCCAAATACCTACCAATAAGGCAACCACGGGAATAATCCAAATCGCAGAAATACGTGTTTTTTGTGCTACGTTGGCTGTTTTAGTCATGCTTTATTCTCTGCGTTTTTATTTTTAGGTGAATCCCACAGTAAACGAGGGTCAAATGCGTGTGCTGCCATCATTTGGCATAATACCATAACAGTAAAAAAGACGATGCCTAAACCCGGTATAATCGACATCAAATTACCTAGCTGCACTAATGCAACTAATATAGCCACAACAAACACATCAATCATAGACCATTTTCCTATAAATTCAGTAAGTTGATACACTTTTGTGTAACCTTTTGTATGCAGGTTGGCGGGTTTTGTAACCATAAAACATAAAAAACTTAAAATGAGCGCTTTCGCTAATGGCACCACCACACTTGCAAAAAAGATAATCAGCGCAATTGGGTACGAGCCACTATTCCATAAAGTAATAACACCAGAAATAAGCGTGGCAGGGGTTTCATCCCCTAGGCTAATAGTGTACATAATGGGCAGTAAATTCGCGGGGATATAACAAATTACGGAGGTAACTAGCCAAGCTGCTGCTTTTTGAACGCTGTAGGGGTTTCTTAAGTAGGTTTTACTATGGCAACGAGGGCAGGTTAAATCAACACTCAATTGGTGGCAAACATGGCAGGCTTTTATATTATCGTCTATTGCACGTTCTGCGCCTGCACTACTTTGAAGCCGAGTTGCCGGGCTTACCTGCGACCACAACCTTGCACGATTTAGCCGTGTTAACGCACTAACATAAAAAATTACAAATCCCACATAGGCAAAAAAGCTGGTACCAAAACTAACCTCAGCTAATGACATTATTTTAACCATACTGACCAAAACACCAATCAAAAAGATTTCTGACATGATCCAAGGCTCAAGGGTTAAGGTAAACTTTAATAGCCTTCTGGCGAGCGCTTGTGGCAGCGCTTTGAGTACCCCTAAATGTAAAGGGATCAATATTATGAGCAAACTCATAGGCAGAATAATAATGCTGATATCAATAAACAGGCCGAGCAGGTCACTATCATAATTAAATAGAATGCGAGCAGCGTCAGGTAGGGTAATTGTTTGGGTAATACCGTTGCTACTAAAAGAAATAAACGGATAAAACATACTGCTGAGTAACATCAGCAGTGCGCTGAAGCTTAATGCGACTATTTCGGTATCATGGTTAACATTAACACCGCGAATTTTGTGGTTACAGCGAGGACACACCGCAACCTGTTTGGCATTAATGTCGGGAATATCAATGATAAGATCACAGCTTGGGCAGGCAGTTTGCAAAATGTTAGCTTATAGTTAATTCAATAATTTAAATATTGCTATAATTAATAGCTAAATACAAACACTGCGGCTAAATTACTAACAATATAATAAGAAAAGTAACCCCAACAACTGAAAATAAAAACGTATTAGGTGATAGTGTGAAAGTGGTATTTTTATTAGCCTTAGTGTGCTTATGTGGCGATAGCTTGGCATTTGTTAAAGGTATTAATCAGCAGCGAGTTACTATTGCTGCTAACCCTACAGTTGCACCTTATGTAATAAGTGAAAATGATTCAGGTATTCAGCTCGAGATTGTAAAAGCAGCACTTAGTAACCAAAATATAAATAAGGTTGATGTGCAATATATGTCAAATCAGCGTGCCGATGCTTTATTGAACCGAGGGCATGTCGATATTGCATTAAATTATTCGGGTATTTTAATTACTGGCATATATCGAAGCCAATCTGTTGTCAGTTATGAGAATGTAGTGGTGAGTCTTAAAAAGAGTAACTTCACTATTAATACGATTTACGATTTGGCCACTAAAAGCGTTTTAGCATTTCAAAACGCCCCCGCTTATTTACCAAAAGAGTTTGGCCACAACTTAGAGAACTTGAGAGGGTACGAAGAAGTACTTAATCAACAAGCGCAGATTCATCATTTAATGGCAGGCTGGGTTGATACGATTATTCTCGATAGACGCATATTCCTTTACTACTTAAAGGAATATCAAAAAACCAATGCCACAAAAGATTTTGTTATCCATGCTATTTTTCCATCTGCGGCAAGGCCTGCGTACTTTAATAATGATTTGCTGAGACAGCAGTTTGACAAAGGCTTAGCTAACATAATTCAAAGCGGTGAATATCGCACCATAATGCTTAATTTAGATAAACAATATACCCAGCGCGACTTCACTCGTTTTTAATTGTTAATCAAATAAAGCCACGGTTTGGCGGGTGAGCGCAATAAGCTCGCCCGATTGCGACCAAATACAGCCATCTTCAAGTCCGTAGCCATCTTTTGAGTGATGAGTAATTGCTTCAAAGCCTAACCATTCACCCGGGACTAAGTTAGGTGCTTGTACAAATTCTAAATACCACGACATACTACTTGCCGGTGCTGGTTGTTTAAACATTTGCAGCAATGTTGGCGGCCATGCGTCAGTAAGTGCAATAACATGGGCTTCTGTAATTGCTTCTGGCGTATGTTTAAAGCGCATCCAACCACCTAAATGAGAGGTTTCAGCACTGCTAAACGGCATGGCTCCTTGTTGAGGGCATAAATCAACATGTTGGAAAAACTCTGGCATTTGCCCAGGTACAAATCCTAAACAGTGACGTTCGTTCACAGGGTGTAAGCTTAGCGACTTTGATACCGGTACATTAATTGATGAATTACGGTTTTTAGCAAAACAGGCCTGTACAATAACGCATACTGCGTCATCTTGAATGGCTTTGGCTAGCACTTGGGTACTACTTTTCCCTTCACGTAATATTTCTACCGACAAAGAAAATGGCTTTTCAGCCAACAAAGGGCCTACAAAGTTTGTACTTAAAGAAAGCAGTCGTCTTGATGAATCAACGTTATTGCGCATTGCTTGATAAAGAAGCGCCGCAGAAAGTCCGCCAAAAGCGGTTCGACCTTGGCACCAATTAGCAGGGAACTGCATAGTATTGGTTTCTGGGCCTGTTTCCTGACTTACTTGAGAGGCGAGTTGTAATAATTGTTCAAAGTGCACAAATAATGTCCTTTTGATGTTATTTACTAAATTTATATCACACACAAACTCATCAGACCAGACAATAAAGGTCCTCTTAAATAACAAAAAATGAGCAATCCTTACTCTTTTTAGGGTTATTTAGTAAATAAATTAAAAAAAATGAATTTTTTTTCATTTTTACAGTTGAATTAAGTTTGTGGCATCCCTATTAACTAGTCATCGAACGTATTAACGAATTTAGAAGTTGGAGAAGATTCATGGGTAGAATTATTGGAATCGATTTAGGTACTACTAACTCTTGTGTTGCAGTACTTGATGGTGACAAAGCACGTGTTATTGAAAATGCGGAAGGCGATCGCACAACCCCGTCTATTATTGCTTACACGCAAGACGGTGAGACTTTAGTAGGTCAACCTGCAAAACGTCAAGCGGTAACTAACCCAACAAACACATTGTTCGCAATTAAGCGTTTAATTGGTCGTCGTTTTGAAGACGAAGAAGTACAACGTGATATCGGCATCATGCCTTTCAAAATTATCAAAGCTGATAATGGCGACGCATGGGTTGAAGCGGGCGGCGAAAAACGCGCTGCACCACAAATTTCTGCTGAAGTACTGAAAAAAATGAAGAAAACAGCTGAAGACTTCTTAGGTGAAGAAGTAACTGAAGCGGTAATCACAGTACCGGCATACTTTAACGATTCACAACGTCAAGCAACCAAAGATGCTGGCCGTATTGCGGGTCTTGAAGTTAAACGTATCATTAATGAGCCAACGGCAGCTGCACTTGCATACGGTATGGATAAAAACCGTGGCGAAAACGTAGTAGCGGTATATGACTTAGGTGGTGGTACTTTCGATTTATCAATTATTGAAATTGATGAAGTTGAAGGCGAGCACACATTTGAAGTTCTAGCGACTAACGGTGACACCCACCTAGGTGGAGAAGATTTCGATAACCGTGTTATCAACTACCTAGTAGCTGAATTTAAGAAAGATCAAGGTATCGATTTACAAACTGACCCACTTGCTATGCAACGTGTTAAAGAAGCAGCAGAGAAAGCAAAAATTGAGCTTTCATCAGCACAATCTACAGAAGTAAACCTTCCGTATGTAACCGCTGATGCGTCTGGTCCTAAGCATATGAACGTGAAATTAACACGTGCTAAGCTTGAGTCATTAGTTGAAGACTTAGTGACTAAGTCAATTGAACCGCTTAAGCGTGCACTTGCTGATGCAGACCTATCTGTGAACGATATCAACGATATCATTCTAGTGGGTGGTCAAACTCGTATGCCACTTGTTCAAAAAACAGTAGCAGAGTTCTTCGGTAAAGAGCCACGTAAAGACGTTAATCCTGATGAAGCAGTTGCAGTAGGTGCAGCGATTCAAGGTGGTGTACTTGCAGGCGACGTGAAAGACGTACTGTTACTAGACGTATCACCATTATCTCTAGGTATTGAGACGATGGGTTCAGTAATGACGGCACTGATTGAGAAAAACACGACGATTCCTACTAAGAAATCGCAAACATTCTCAACAGCAGAAGATAACCAATCTGCGGTAACCATTCATGTGCTACAAGGTGAGCGTAAACGTTCAAGCGACAATAAATCTCTAGGTCAATTTAACCTAGAAGGTATTCGCCCAGCACAACGTGGTACACCACAAATCGAAGTAACATTCGATGTGGATGCGGATGGTATCTTACATGTATCTGCTAAAGATAAAGACACAGGTAAAGAGCAAAAAATCACCATTCAAGCGTCTTCAGGTTTAAGTGATGAAGAAGTTGAAAAAATGGTTCGCGATGCAGAAGCACATGCTGAAGACGATAAAAAGTTTGAAGAGTTAGTGGCTGCACGTAACCAAGCTGACGCACTTGTTCACGGTACACGTAAACAAATTGAAGAAGCGGGTGATGCACTACCAAGCGAAGTCAAAGAAGCAATTGAAGCGGCTGTTGTTGACCTTGAAGGAGCAATTAAGAGCGACGACAAAGCAGAAATTGAAGCTAAAACACAAGCACTTGCTGAAAAGTCTCAAAAACTAATGGAAATTGCCCAAGCTAAAGCACAACAAGCAGGTGGTGATGCCGGTGCAGAGCAACAACAGTCTGCTAAGCAAGACGACGATGTTGTTGATGCAGAGTTCGAAGAAGTTAAAGACGACAAGTAATTGTTACTAACGCTTCTCGCTAACCGAAAACACCATGACTACATTGCGTGTTTAAGTTAGGATGAACACCTGAGGCGCGTAGGCTAAAGCTTAACGCGCCTTTTGTATGTAAGAGATGTAAGTAAAGTGCTTTAAAAATTCAATGATAAATCGATATGATTTATCGGTTTGTCCAGCAGCTAGCGCTGCACATAGAAAAGAGTAGTGTGATAGATATGTCAAAACGCGATTATTACGAAGTCCTCGGCGTAAGCAAAGATGCGAGTGAGCGAGACATAAAAAAAGCGTATAAACGCTTAGCGATGAAATATCATCCAGATCGTACCGCCGGTGATAAAGACCTTGAAACCAAGTTTAAGGAAGTAAAGGAAGCTTACGAAATACTAACAGATTCGCAAAAGCGTCAAATGTATGACCAATACGGCCATGCTGCCTTCGAACAAGGCGGTGGCGGTGGTCACGGTGGCTTTGGCGGCGGCCAAGGTGATTTTGGTGATATTTTTGGTGACGTATTTGGTGATATTTTTGGTGGCGGCGGTGGTCGACGTCAATCTCGCCAGCAACGTGGTTCAGATTTACGTTACAACATGGACTTAAGCTTAGAAGAAGCGGTTCGTGGTAAAGACGTTGAAATTAAAGTGCCGACTTGGGTAAGTTGTGATCCGTGTGATGGCAGTGGGGCTAAAGCGGGCTCTAAACCAAAAACATGTACAACCTGTCACGGAGCTGGCCAGATACAAATGCGCCAAGGTTTTTTTGCCGTACAACAAACATGTCCAACATGTCATGGACAGGGTCAAATTATTTCAGATCCTTGTAACAAATGTCATGGTCAAGGCCGCGTAGAGAAGACCAAAACACTATCGGTAAAAATTCCAGCAGGTGTTGATACAGGTGACCGTATTCGTTTATCTGGCGAAGGTGAAGCTGGTATGCATGGCGCACCAGCAGGTGATTTGTATGTGCAAGTGTCGGTTCGTGAACATAAGATATTTGTTCGTGAAGCGAACAATTTATACTGTGAAGTGCCTATTAGCTTTACTACAGCAGGCCTTGGCGGTGAAATTGAAGTGCCAACATTAGATGGCCGTGCGAAACTTAAAATACCGTCAGAAACACAAACGGGTAAAATGTTTCGTATGCGTGGTAAAGGTGTTAAGTCTGTACGCAGTGGTGCTCAAGGTGACTTAATTTGTAAAGTGGTGATTGAGACACCAGTGAACCTTAACGAGCGTCAACGCGAGCTGCTTACTGAACTTGAAGAAAGCATGGGCAAAGATAGCTCAAAGAACCGTCCAAAAGAGCAAGGCTTTTTTGATGGTGTTAAAAAGTTTTTTGATGACCTAACTAAGTAATTATTAGGGTCAACAGAACTTAGGTAAAAACGGCGCTTCTTCAAGCGCCGTTTTTTGTTTAGTATGGTAAGTTAGCAGAAATTTATTGAGGATTTTATCAGATGACCCCAGCGATAGAACAGCTAAAAAAATCCCGAATTAAATTTGACGTACTTAGCTATGAGCACGATGTAAACAATACTAATTACGGCCTTGAAGCAGTTGAAAAGCTAAATCTTAATAGCGCTCAAGTATTTAAAACATTGGTGTTAGAAACCTCAGAACAACAACTAATTGTTGCTGTGACGCCAGTTACTCAGCAGATTAATTTGAAGCAATTGGCTAGGCTCTGCGCAGTTAAAAAAGTAATGCTGGCAGAGCCGCAAAAAGTACAGGCAAGTACAGGGTATATTTTGGGAGGCGTTAGCCCGCTTGGACAAAAAAAGCGCTTAAAAACCTACATACACTCAAGCGCATTAGACTTTGATACTATTTATGTGAGTGCAGGTAAGCGAGGGCTTGAAATTACACTCAGCCCAGCATGCTTAGCTGAGCTTATTCAGGCTTCGTTTGGTAATTTTTAAATGCTCTATTATCAAACTTGCAAAGTGTAAATAAAACTGATTATTTGCTTCAACAACTATAGTTAACTAATGTAGATACTACCTATAACAGTTTTTGTTAATTCAGTTTGATAAAAATTTGTTTGCACCTACTTTGGTTAAACATTCATATGAGAGTATTAGTTGTTGATGACATGCCATTAATGCGCCATGTGCTCATTAATATGTTGAGGCAGTTAGATTATAAAGACATTGTTGAAGCAACCGACGGTCAGCAAGCATTAACTATACTGCAAAATCAACTCATAGATTTGGTTATAACAGATTTACATATGCCAAAAATGGATGGTCTAAACTTACTTGATGCGATTAGAAACGATACTGAGCATGCTCAGCTTCCGGTACTTATGGTGACCTGTGAAGACAACTCTGAGACCGTAAAAAAGATAATTAATTCAAAGGTGTCAGGGTTTATTATAAAGCCTTTCTGTATGAATGTACTGTCGGCTCAATTAACACGTTTAGCTAATAAAGTTTAATAACACAATATTTTTTAACATAATTACCTAATCAATAATAACTCTGATCAGTAATGCTTACTCCCATCAATTTCTTTTCTATCATGTGATAGCATGTACGCCTTAGTAAACGTAAAATAACCATTGAGGTAGTATGGCTAAGCCCAATAAAAAAGGGCCTACAAAAACGGTCGATATATTTTGTTCTGCGTGCAAAGCGCCTTTATTTAAATATCGTAAAGGGGGCAAAGGGGCGTTGGTAAAATGTTTTATAGAACGAATAACCCAAGATCACACTCATACTGAATGTGTATGCCCTGGCTGCGAACGACCTTTTGCACGTCCGGCGATCATAAGAGGGACTGCCGCTTATAAAATGATAGGTGGTAAAGTCACTTTTAAATAAAGTAGCTATTTAACCTGAACTATTAAGAGGCGGACATAAGCCCTTGTGTGCTTTTTTTTCACTGGTAAACTTCGCTGGTTTTGCTGTTTCAATGATTGAAAAAAACCCTCCCCATGGATTGGGCCAGTCAGTTGGGTTTTAAATGGAAAAGGATAGACGTGTGATTGCACTTTTATTTGATATTGTTGGTATGAGTGGCACTTTTTTAGTGGTTGGTTCGTTTTTTTTACTGCAACTAAATAAAGTATCGCCAAAAAGTTTGACGTATAATTTAATGAATCTAAGCGGCGCTATTTTGTTGCTTATCAGTCTTTGTTATAACTTTAACTTAGCGAGCTTTGTGATTGAAATATTCTGGATCGCAGCCTCATTAATTGGTTTGTATAAGTACTTTAAAGACAAACCAGCGCTTGCAAAAGCGTAGACTAAGCTAAAACAGCATCCCTTTTGCAGGGAATTGAACCGTGAAATATTTTTTGTTTCACGGTTTTTTAGTTTCAGTACACTTGTTAACAAAAAGTTTCTTCTGCAAAGGCCTATAAATCGATACAATAGTGGCTATTAGTTATTATTAGCACCTTGGTGTTACAGGCGTTTATGTTCTCCATTCCTAAAAAAATTATTTTTGCTTGTATTCTGTTAGTGCTGTTGTTGGTGGTTACATTTTCATTTGGCCGCGCTTATGATTTAGGCCAAGCTAAAATTCAAGCTGACCAACAGGTCATTCAATTAAATAATTATATTGATAATGAACTCGCGCGCTTTGCAGCTATTCCTCAGCTCCTCACAGAAAATAATTTATTGATTCGTTTTACTAATAATGAATCACAACACTTTAATGCTATTAATAATTACTTGGCTGATATTCAACAAGCCAGCGGTGCCTCAGATGTATACATACTAGATCCCCTTGGCGACGTTATTGCCAGTAGCAACTGGCAAACCGACTATACGTTTTTAGGGAGTAATTTTGCATTTAGACCTTACTTTAAACAAGCTTTTGCCGGAGAGAAGGTCGCCTACTTTGCTCTTGGACAACGCTCGAAAGAACGCGGAATATACTTCTCGCAGGCTATTTACCAAGATGGCAAAGCCATTGGCGTTGTGGCACTAAAAATTAATGTCGCTAAATTTGAAAACGATCGTTCGTTATTAAATACTTCAAAAGGCAGTCATTTTTATTTGCAGCTTGCGGATAAAATTATTGCTATGTCAGATGAGCCTGCATGGCGTTTAAACACGTTTACAGAGCTTGATATTACTACACGTCGCGATATTAAACAGCGCCGTGCTTACTTAGATCATCAACCGTTACAAATAAAGCAGCAGCGCTACAAAAGTCAGGGCATTGAGCAATTTAAAATTGCTAAAGATGAATATGTTGCCGCTTCAAGACCACTGACACACCTAAATGCAACGATGACGGTATTGGTTGATATTTCAAGCATAAATGCATTACAGGTGCCCAGATTGTTATGGCTGGTGTTGTTTTATTGGGTATTTATTTTTGTCGGATATAGCTTATTGGCACGCTTTGCCGGATATAAAAAATTACTGTACTCGCGCCACAGTTTAGAACTTGAAGTATTAGAGCGCACTCAAGCGCTTGAAAAAGCGCAAACTGCACTAGTACAGTCGGCAAAATTAGCCACAATAGGGCAACTAAGTGCGGGTATTAATCATGAAATTAACCAGCCACTGAGCGCCATGAACACCTATTTGGCCAGCGCTAAAATTTTCCTCAAAAAAGGGAAACTCAATGCATTAAGTGAAAATTTAATTATTATTGAGAATTTGGTAGAGCGGGTGCATAAAATTGTGGCGCAGCTTAAACACTTTAGTAAGCCGGCGACAATGCAATTGCGACCACATCCACTGTCGGCGTTATTAAACAATGCGTTGATGATCACCCACCCGCAACTTAAGCAAGATGATGTAAACGTTAGTGCACCGCAGTTTTCGCAAGAGATCACAGTGTGGGTTGATGCATTAAAATTTGAACAAGTACTGGTTAATGTGATCACCAATGCGTCTCAAGCAATGAAAGGTGAGCCTAAACGGGAGCTAAGTTTCGATGTGGAGTGTTTTGAGGAGCGCGTTAAGCTTTCTATTTTAGATACTGGTCCAGGTATTGAACACCATGTGCTGGGCTCTATTTTTGAACCCTTTTACAGTACCAAGTCAAGTAATGGCTTAGGGCTGGGCTTATCAATATCAAAGCAAATTATTGATTCATTTAATGGTTACTTAACGGCACACAATCGCCCTCAAGGCGGTGCACAGTTTATTATTAGTTTATCAAGCATAGAGGCCCCAAAAAATGATTGAAGCCGTTGTTTGTAAGCAAGTGGTTGTTATTGATGATGAGGCGATGATCCGTGATTCGTTAAATCAGCTTTTAACCCTCGAAGGGTATGAGGTGCAGTGCTTTAGTGATGCGAGTATTGCTTTAAGCCGTTTAAGTCGCGACTTTTATGGCGTTGTCCTCAGTGATATAAATATGCCGACTATGGATGGTTTAACTTTTATTGAGCAGGTAAAAGCATTCGACAGTGAACTTCCGGTAATATTTTTAACAGGTTATGCCGATGTGTCTGTGGCGGTAAAAGCGATGCAATTAGGCGCGTATGATTTATTTGAAAAACCCCTGAACGAAAATTTATTAGATTGCATTGCCAGAGCTTTAGACAAACGTGCTTTAGTTATGGAAAACAGAGCTCTGAAGCGTGCAGTTGAAAAGACCTCCGCACCCGGTGTGCGTATTTTAGGCGAGACCCTTAAAATGCAGCACATGATGAACTTACTCAATACAGTGATTGATACACCTGCAGATGTATTAATTGAAGGTGAAACTGGTACAGGTAAAGAATTGGTTGCCCGTTATTTACACGATCATAGTAACCGTTCCAGCTGTCAGTTTGTGGCTATTAACTGTGGTGCGGTGCCTGAGCAACTAATAGAAAGCGAATTGTTTGGTGCTGTTAGTGGTGCATATACTGGCGCAACACAAGATCGCAAAGGCAAGTTTGAGTTTGCGCAAGGCGGCACCGTTTTTTTAGATGAAATTGAAAGCACTCCCTTGTCACTACAAGTTAAATTACTTCGGGTGCTTGAAGAGCGAAAAGTTACCCCCGTGGGTGCAAATAAAGCCATCGAGCTTGATATTCGAATTGTCGCGGCCACCAAGGTCGATTTACTTTCGTTGGTAGAAAAAGGTGAGTTTAGAGCCGATTTATATTATCGATTGAGTTTAGTTAAAGTCAGTATTCCCGCATTAAGAGACAGAAAAGCCGATATTCCTTTGTTGTTTAAGCATTTTAGCTCTATTGCGGCCACTCGTTTTCATAAACCTTTGGGTGCGCTTAATATTGAGTTACAACAGCGCCTACTTGCGCACGACTGGCCAGGTAATGTTCGTGAATTAAGAAATCAGGCTGAACGAGCGGTATTACTTGGCCCCGATCTGGCTTTTGCACAGAGTGACTCAAGCAGTAGTGGCTCGTCGTTATCATTGGATTTAAGCCTTGTAGAAAAGGTCAGCTTTTATGAGCAGTCTTTAATTGAAGAAGCCTTAGAACTTAATCATGGCAGTATTAAAGACACCATGGCAACGTTGCAAATCGCGCGCAAAACCCTCTACGATAAAATGAGTAAATATAACCTTAATCGAGATATGTTTACCGATTAGTGGGTGGAAATGGTGATAGTAGGTATTTAAAGTGTGTGGAAATCCGCACATTTTAAAGCTTTTTATCATGGTCTTATTTTTTAAGTCACTGAAATTTATTGTTATTATCTAGTTGGTCATGTTCTTGCTCTACAGTTGTAGACAACAAGTAACATCACATAATTAGGATACATAATGAAAAATAATCTATTCCAAGGTTCAGTACTTGCTGCGTTATGCAGTGCTGCCACACTACCTGTAACAGCGTTTGCTGCAGATTACACTGTGTATGGTAAAGCCGAAGTACAAATTGCCAACACCGATACTGGCATTATGCGTTACGCAGATGAAGGCACACAAATAGATGCCCCTTTTTCGCGTATTGGTATTAAAGGTGACCATAAATTAAATGAATATTTTACTGCCGTATTTAAATACGAGGTTCAAGTAAAAGGCTTTGAACATGATGATACCAATGAGCCTTTTGCAGCACGTAATACTTACCTTGGCCTAAAAGGTGCGTTTGGTGAAGTAGTCGTAGGGCGAAATGACACGCGTTTTAAATACTCTGAAGGTAAACTCGATAACTTTAACGAAACCCAAGCTGATATTTCACAAGTTATTGCCGGACAAGATCGCTTAGGCGATACCATTACCTATACCTCTAAGTACTGGCACAATGCACAGTTTTCATTTACCTATGCGCCAAAAGATGACAACAAAGACAATGAAGCGGGATTTGCTGCAACCCTTATTTATGGTGATCGTAGTTTAAATAAAACTCCTTACTCTATTTCAATAAGCCATGTTGACTCGCTTAATAACATTAAAGCAAGTCGTATCGCAGGCGTGTATAAATTTGAAAAACTACAATTAGGTGCGTTATACCAGCACTCAGAATCAATTGATGGTAGTAAATCAGGGAATGGTTACGTGTTAAGTGCAAGCTACAAGCTCGACAAATGGGTACCTAAAGTTCAATTTGCAAAAGATGATTCAAAGCTACGTCAAGCATCAGACGCAACTCAGTGGACTACTGGTGTAGACTACATTTTTGACAAGCAAACTACCGCTTACCTTTTATATACTGACCTCGACCTAGAAGAAAATGCTGATAACAGTGTTGCACTTGGTCTTAAATATAAATTTTAAAGGCTGTTAAAATGACAAAACGTATTTTAGAAAATAACGCCAATAAAAAGCCGTTTATGCAATGGCTGTTATTGTTACTTGGTCCGTGTGTAATGTTATTGACCTGCTTAGTTGAGCCGCCAGTAGGAATGTCGGCTGCTGCATTTAAAACTGCAGGCTTAGCATTTTGGATGGCATCGTGGTGGGTAAGTGAAGTTGTGCCCATTCCTGCTACTGCATTACTTCCGTTAGTGATTTCACCTATAGTAGATATAGCGGCTATAAAAAGTGTTGCAGCTCCTTATGCGCATCCGCTGATCTTTTTATTTTTAGGCGGTTTTTTAATCTCAATTGCTATGGAACGTTGGGGATTACACAAACGAATTGCATTAAGAACTATGCTTTATGCCGGTAAAAAACCAAGCTTACAAATTTTAGCCATGATGTTAGTGACTGCATTTTTATCAATGTGGATGTCTAATACCGCTACCGCAGTAATGATGTTGCCTATTGCCTTATCTATCACTCATTTAGTTAAAAGCTCAGATCCTAGTAATGAGGGGTTTGGTAAAGCACTTTTACTATCTATTGCTTATGGCGCGAGTATTGGTGGTATTGCTACTTTAATTGGTACTCCTCCAAATGCATTAATGGCTGCGTACCTATCAGATAGCTACCAGATTGAAATTGGCTTTGCCCAGTGGATGATAGTTGGTGTGCCATTAGCACTTGGCATGTTAATCATCAGCTGGATTTGGCTAACTAAATTTACCTACAAGGTTGATGCGAATGTGCAAGCAAACAAGCGAATTGACACTAAAGCGGTATTTTCTTCGCAGCTAAAAGACCTAGGACTCATGCAACGTGCTGAAAAGGGCGTGTTGTTTGTGTTTATGTTTGCGGCTATTTGTTGGATATTTAGACCATTACTAGGTGATGTGACCGGCCTTAAAATTTCAGATACGGGTATTGCAATTGCAGCCGCATTATTATTATTTGTACTACCTGCAAATAAAGGCAGTGATGAGCGAATTTTAGATTGGGAAAGTGCAGCTAAAGTACCTTGGGGTGTGTTGCTTTTATTTGGGGGGGGCTTGACACTAGCCTCGCAAATTAAATCATCAGGATTAGCCGATTACATTGCCAACATGATTGAGGGTGCCAGTGCAATTCCTTTAGTTATGAGCATTCTTGTGGTGGTGGCACTCATTACTTTCTTAACGGAAATTACCAGTAATACGGCAACAGCCGCAGGCTTTTTACCATTATTGGGGCCTGTTGCTGAGTCTGTAACTGGCAGCCCGTTAGTGTGGGTTATTCCAGCTGCGATTGCGTGTAGTTGTGCGTTTATGATGCCAGTAGCCACACCACCCAATGCGATTGTGTTTGGCTCGGGTGAAATTAAAATGAAAGACATGATCCGTGCTGGCTTTGTGTTAAATATTGTCGCTATAGTTTTAATTACCTTAGTAACAATGACCATAGCAGCCCAGGTTTTTGGCTTTTAATAACCCACTTTAATCAACTAACAAAACAGATAACCGATGCACATAAAAGCTGTGCATCGGTATGAGTTCCAACCAACCTTATGAGTGTTTTTGCAACGCTTTTCATTATGTTGCAAAACCACTCTTTATTGCTCGTGTGACAGATCAAGGTTATAGTCTTGAAAACGTTATAAATCGAGTAGCCTATTTTGATCACTGACACATTATCTACAGGGTCTTTGCGTTCACAATTTAATGAACTAAAGCACTCTTTTGAAGACACCCCTTATTTACCTATTGAGCAACGCCTTGCTTTACTTAAGCAAGTACGCGCTAACATTGTAACGCTAGAGCAAGACTTGATTGCAGCGGTATCCAAAGATTTTGGTTACCGAACGGCCTTTGATACCTTAGTAGGTGATATTTTGCCTACCATGCAGGGGCTTGCACATATTATTAAAAAGTTACCTCGCTGGTCTAAGCCTAGTCACCGCAGCCCTGGTTTGAGCTTATGGCCCTCAAAAGTAAGTGTAACCTATCAGCCTATTGGCGTGGTGGGTGTGATTGCACCGTGGAACTATCCTATTCAATTGGCATTGGTGCCGGTTATCACCGCGATTGCAGCGGGCAACAGGGTTATGCTAAAGCTCAGTGAATTTACGCCTAATACCAATGCGGTTCTTGAAAAAATATTTATAGGTGAATTAAGCCAACACTGCACCATTATTCAAGGTGGCAGCGAGGTGGCAAGTGAGTTCTCATCATTACCCTTTGCACATTTATTATTTACTGGCTCAACAGCGGTCGGTAAGTTGGTGATGGGCGCAGCGAGTAAAAATTTAACACCAGTCACTTTAGAACTAGGCGGAAAATCGCCAGTCATTGTTTTAGAAAATGCGGACGTAAATAAAGCCGCGAGTGCTTTATTATTTGGAAAAATGGCCAATGCAGGGCAAATATGTGTGGCTCCTGACTACGTATTTGTTCCTAAAGCATTAGAACATCAGTTTATTAAAGCTTTGTGTACACTTTATAAAAAGCATTTTAAACAAGGTGTTGAAGGTAAAAACCTGACCTCTATTATTAGTCCTGCTCACTATCAACGTCTGCTAGGTTATTTAGAGCAAGCGCAACAGCAAGGCGCTAAAATAACAAAGCCGCTTGAGCAAAATCAACAAGATGCTGAAAAACACCGGATGGGTCTGCATATTGTGACGCACGTCACCGACGAGATGCAATTAATGCAAGAAGAGTTATTTGGGCCTATTTTACCGATTATGAGTTATGACAAATTAGATGATGCGCTTAATTATATTCGACTACGCGATCATCCATTAGCGGTTTATATTTTGGGCCAAGACAAGCAAGCGCAACAGTACATTATTAAGCAAACACTTAGCGGAACCGTTGCCGTTAACGATACATTAATACAAGTAGCTGCCGATGATGTACCATTTGGCGGGGTGGGTTATTCAGGAATGGGGCATTATCATGGCAAAGAAGGCTTTTTAACCTTTAGCCATGCAAAAAATACCTTAGTATCAGGTTCGTTTAATCCGCGTATAGGTTTATTACTCAAACAAAATAAATTACTGATCAAAGTGCTAAAGTGGCTTTATGTAAAATAGCCTGTAGTACTTAAAACAAAAAAGCTGAATGAATCACTTCATTCAGCTTTTTTTAGTTATTTTATTTGCTTAAAACATTCGCCCTTCACCTGCATAAGTACCCGCTAAAATTTTATTATAAATAGCATCGGCTTTTTCTTTAGCTTCAGCGACTTCTTTAGGGAGCATAGTGCGTTCATCAAGTTTACGACTGTGGCTAGCTTGCATGTTACCGTTGTACTCAGCGATGGTATTCCACACATACGACATTTCAAGGTTTTTTGGCATTCCTAAGCCTTCAAAATACATCAAGGCTAAATTAAATTGTGCAAGCGTGTAATTATTAGCGGCGGCTTTTTCATACCATGTTCTGGCAGCTTTATAATCTTGGCTCACGCCATCGCCGTTGGCGTACATTACCCCTAAGTTATACTGTGCTGCAGGGAGGTTTTTATTGGCTGCTTTCTCAAATAAGCTAATAGCCATTTGTTTGTCTAACTTTACGCCGTTGCCTTCATCATACAAAACCGCAAGTGCAAACATTGAATCTACATGATTTTTTTTAACTGCTTGTTGGTAAAGCTCTGCAGCTTTGTAGTAGTCGCGAGTAACTCCATGTCCGCCTTCGTATAACTTACCTAGTTCGTAAATACCTGGGGCATAGCCTTTGTCTGCAAGGTAATTAAACTCTTTTAGTGCTTCCTCAAATTGACCTGCGTTTGCTGCTATTATGCCTTCCTCAAGCCCTGCATAAGCATAAGGTGTAGCAAGTATAATGCCCGCAAAGAACATTGCTTTTAAATTAGACTGTGACATATGCATGTCTCCAAATTAGTTATCGTTGTCGGTAAGCATCATAACGGTTAATCATTTACTTATTACTCGAGTAGGTAATAAATTATGAGCTAAATCAATAACGCCAACGTTTATAAATTAGATATACAAACGTATTAACAAGTAGTTTTAACTATAGCTCAAAAATTCTAAACTTAAGCACATAGCTATGATATAAATTGCGTTAGCTTGCGATTCTATAGAAAAATAAAAAAAATAAAAGCAAGCAGTAGCTTACATAATTACTTATGATGATTTTTGGCAACTAAAGCATCATACAACGGGGTCTTTTCATGTTAAATAATTTAAAAAATATAAAACTAAGTAAAATTATTTTTATAACCAGTTTGTTATTTATTGCCAGCTGTTCAACGTCATTTGCCTATAACAACCTAGGTTGGTTATCGTCATTTTGGATTGATGATTACGTTGATCTGAATAAAAGCCAATCTAAGCAGTTAAAAGCGATTATTAACGATACCCGAGATTGGCATCGTGAAGTTGAATTACCAAAATATAAAGCCGATTTACTCGACCTAAGACAATTGCTAAACAATGAAGCCGATACTGCGCAGTTGATGGATAAAATAACCCAAGTGAAGCAGCATTGGCGAAACTTGCTGTTGCATACTAGTGCCCCTTTAATTAAGTTAGCGCTGACCTTAACCCCATCACAGCGCAGTGAAATGGTAGAAAATATTCGCGAGCAAATTAATGATGAAATCCAAGAGCACGCTTCATTAACTAAAAAGGAGCACCAACAGCAACGCTTAGAGAGACAACTAGATTACTACAAGCAGTGGCTTGGCAAACTCACTTCTGAGCAGCAAACGCTCATATCACAAGCCAATAGTGAGCATACCCCTACCAGTGATTTATGGTACGACTATAAATTAACTCGTTTAGCCGCACTTGAAGCCCTTTTTAGCCAGCAAACACTTAGCGAGGCAGAGTTTACCCAGCAATTACACACCATTATCACTGATCGTGAGCAATATATGAGTAATGAGCTGCGTGAGCTAAATGAGCAAAACTTAAAAGCTTATGCGCATTTGCTACTCAAGTTAAACAAAACGCTGAGCGCTAAACAGTTATCGCATGTTGATGAAGAATTTGCAGATTTAGTGGGTACTGTTAATGAATTGATTATGGAATAAACGTTTCACTAATTCTTTTGGCTTGTTTTTTCTGAATCGTTTAAGCTTAAAATTGTGATTTTTGCATTTCATTGTTAACATAAGCTATCAAAAATATTTTAAGATATCTATGGATATAGCTGCACTTAATAGTACAAAAACGCTACGTAAGCACGTTCTTAAGTGGATGTGTATTTGTTTTGGTTTTTTGTCATTGGTGTTTGCCGGTTTTAATTTATTGGTAAATAATTTACCCCTTGTTGGTGGTCTCGAAGTCGGCTTTTCCTTGTTATGCTTATATATATTTAAGCACTCGCAAAAACATTACCCTAAGCGCTGGCATGCCATTACCATGTGCTTAACTATCTCTTTAATTGTGTTATGTGGCACCTACTTAGCCCCCCCTAAAAACGGCCTGTTTTTGTGGACATTTATTTTACCTATTCTTTACTACTTACTGCTTGGTAGACGTTACGGGTTATTTTTGTCTGCGGCATTACTTGTTTTACAGCTGGTGGTGTTATCTCAAAAACTGCCACATTCATCGTTTTCAGCATTTAACATAGGACTTAACTTATTATTTGTATACATAAGCATATGGGCTATATCTCATGTTTTTGAAGGTAATAGAGCTGATTTTTCGAAGCGTTTGAAAAATTTAGCGTTACTCGATCCCCTTACTGGGGCTGGTAACCGTTTATCAATGAACCAGTTTTTTGAGGTAGAGATTAAAGATAAATCACAGCTTTACTTATTTTTACTTGATTTAGACTACTTTAAACAAATTAATGATCAGTATGGGCACGATGTTGGCGATAAAGTGCTGGTTGAGCTAGCTACATTATTGCGCGGCACTTTTGCAAAAGGGTATGTGTTTAGAGTCGGAGGTGAAGAGTTTTCACTAATGAGCAACTTTGATAGTCCGCAAGCAGCTTTAGCAATGGCAGAAAAGTTAAGACTCGCAATACAAAATAAGCACATAGTCGCTAATGGTGAAACCATTAATTTAACCGCCAGTTTAGGCGTTGTACAATACCAGCAACAAAGCCTAAGTGAACTAATCGACTTGGCCGATAAGCAGCTTTATAAAGCTAAAGAGACTGGTCGTAATGGGGTCTGCACTGATATTTTAGCGCTGGCTTAAGTTTTATAGCGGCTAATACATTTGTTCAAAGTCTGGAATACTGTTTTCCCAAATCGGTCTTTCTTTACCAATATATTCG
Source organism: Pseudoalteromonas sp. QJM3NY_12 (assembly GCF_056173165.1). The sequence continues at coordinate 226,968 of NZ_JBWBUF010000002.1, read as the reverse complement.
CGTACGGCATCAAAAAATAACCGGGTTCTTACCGGTAAATCACGATGTGGGTATACCGCATACATAGCACTGTGCTCCATTAATTTAAGATCCGTCAATAAAGGCACCAGTTGTCCATCAATCACTTCTTTATCTAATATAAACGCGGGGGCTAAAACGTAAGTGGTTCCGGAGAGTGTTTTCATTAATAGTGCTTCAGCATCATTGGCTCTAAATACACTTTTAATTTTTTGTTCGCATTGTTCACCAAGGTGGTTGTAGTAACTTACTCCATCAACTCGCAGTGAACTACTTGCGTAACTAGCGGCGGGTAATTGTGCTAAATCAGTTATGTTTTTCGGCATTCCATAGGTTTCGATAAATGCAGGGGAAGCTAAAAGTAATAAACGATTACGCGCAATCTTTCGAGCAATTAAAGAGGAGTCTTTTGGCTCACCCACTCTAAATGCCAAATCAAATCCTTCTGAGACAATATCCACAAGCCGATCATCTAAACGAAGTTCTACTTCAACTTGCGGAAAACGCTTTTGAAAATCGTTAATAACAGGCTGTAAATAACGCCGACCGATTAAAGTAGATGAGGTAATTTTTAATACGCCACGAGGTTCTAAGTGATAATTCTCTGCCATACGCAGGGTATCGCCGAGTAGGCTTCGTAACTCGTCCGCTTTTTTTATCATTTCAGCGCCTGCTGCGGTAAGTGAAAACGAACGGGTGGTTCGATTTAATAGCCTCACGCCTAGCTCATCTTCTAAACGACTAATTTGTTTAGAAATCACGGAACGATCAATGTTGCGTATTTCAGCAGCTTTAGCAAATGATCCCTGCTCAACCACTTCAAGCAGCATTAAGAGTCGGCTTGTTGTATCCATTATTGCACCATTGTGTCACTTTGATGCCATTTTGGCACTAATGAATTTAAAAATCTATTGTTTTTGTCAACAAGTATGTTCCGTATTATGTATCGCCTAATTAACAGGAGCGTCGTTATGAACAAACACTTAGTTGCTACAGCCTTATCTGTTGCATTAATTACTCTGACCGGTTGTGCTGAAGAAAGCACAGCGCAATCAGCACCCGCACAACAATATCAAGCTATTGATGTAGCCCAAGTCCTGGTCAAGCCTGTACAAAGTTGGCATACCTATACAACGCGCTTAGAGTCACCGCAAAAAGTGGCATTAATGCCGCGTGTATCAGGCATTATTGAGCAAATTGAATTTAAAGAAGGGGATGCTGTTAAACAAGGTGATGTGTTATTTCGCCTTGATGATCGTTCATTTAGAGCCACGGTAGCTAGTTTACAAGCTCAGGTTAAAAGTGCACAAGCGGCTCTTGAACAAGCAAAAAGTGAAGCATCACGTGCAGTGCGTCTAACTGAGCGTAAAGCAATTTCTACAGAACAAGCGCAAGCTCGTACCTCAACGTTGCGTCAGCGTGAAGCACAACTTGCTGCACTTAAAGCGCAGCTTAAAGCCGCAGAACTTGATTTAGAGTTTACCTCTGTGGTTTCACCTATTGATGGAATTATCTCTCGCGCAAACATCACTAAAGGTAACAACGTCCTTGCCGGGCAAAGCGTGCTCACTTCAATTGTTTCAAATGACAAAATGTATGCTTACTTTGATGTCGACGAACGTACTTGGAACAATGCATTTGATGATGTTACTGCATCAAGCAAGCAACCTGTCGTTATGCAAAAAGTAGGGCAGAGTGATTTTAATTACAACGGCCACATCAACTTTATAGATAACCAAATTAATGCTTCTACTGGCACATTACGTGTACGAGCGGTATTTGAAGATCGTAGTAACGAGTTACGCTCAGGCTCTTTTGCACGGATTAAATTGGCTGCCAATGCAATACGCGAAGCCGTCATTATTCCAGATAGAGCTATTGGTACTGATTTAAAAAATCGTTTTGTTCTTACTGTGGGCGAAAATAATGTACTGCAATATAAATTGGTTACTGTCGGTGAGCGCTATGGCGCATTACGTGCCATTACCTCTGGCCTTGAACAGGGTGATGTGATTGCCGTGAATGGGCCAGCTCGCGTAGGGCCGGGCATGCCAATATCACCAAATAAAGTGACAATTAATACCCAAGGTGTGGCATTTACACTCACTGCTAACCCTGCCGATTTAGTTGCTAAGCAATAAGGTTATTAAATGAAATTTTCACACTTTTTTATCCAGCGACCGATTTTTGCGGCTATGCTGTCGCTGATTATTTTGATTGCAGGTGGCATTTCTTTATTTCAGTTGCCAGTGAGTGAATACCCAGAAGTTGTACCACCTACAGTGGTAGTAACAGCCAGTTACCCGGGCGCAAACCCAACGGTTATTGCACAAACAGTGGCAACACCGCTTGAACAAGAAATAAACGGCACTGAAAACATGTTGTATATGTTTTCACAAGCGACCAGTGACGGGCGCATGACTTTAACCGTAACATTTGCCTTAGGGACGGATTTAGACCGTGCTCAAGTACAAGTGCAAAACCGAGTAAATAGTGCATTACCGCGCTTACCACAAGAGGTACAGCGTTTAGGGGTAGTTGCTGAAAAGTCATCACCCGATTTAACCATGGTGGTGCATTTATATTCACCCCAGAATAGCCATGATACGGCGTATTTATCAAATTATGCCGATTTAAACATTAAAGATGAAATAGCACGTTTACCTGGCGTGGGTGATATTCAGTTATTTGGTGGTGGTAAATATGCTATGCGTGTGTGGTTAAATCCAGATGCATTAGCAGCACGTGAGCTTACAGCAACCGATGTTGTGGCTGCTTTGCGCTCGCAAAATCAGCAAGTTGCAGCGGGTAGCTTAGGTGCTCAGCCAATCTCTAACGATAGCCAATTTCAAATTTTATTAAACGTGAAAGGCCGCCTAAACAGCATTGAAGAGTTTAAGCAGGTCATTATTAAAGTCGGTGAGCAAGGGCAACTTACGCGTTTGTCAGATGTGGCGCGTGTTGACTTAGGCCAAGACTCTTACTCACTGCGTGCTGAACTTGATAATCAACCTGCATTGGCAATGCCAATATTTCAACGCCCGGGTTCAAATGCCATTGAGCTTTCAGATCAGGTGCGTGAAACCATGGCACGTTTATCGAAAGACTTTCCTGAAGGTGTTGAATACGACATTGTTTATGATCCAACTGTGTTTGTTCGCGGCTCTATTGATGCGGTAATAGCGACATTGCTTGAAGCAATCGCATTGGTTGTTATTGTAGTCATTGTATTCTTACAGACGTGGCGCGCATCTATTATTCCGCTTATAGCTGTGCCAGTTTCACTCATTGGTACTTTTGCTGTAATGCAGTGGCTTGGTGTTTCTATTAATACCTTATCGCTATTTGGTTTAGTACTGGCTATAGGTATTGTGGTTGATGATGCGATTGTAGTGGTCGAAAATGTTGAACGAAATATAGAAAACGGCTTATCGCCGCTTGAAGCAACACGCGTTGCAATGACAGAGGTAACCGGCCCAATTATTGCGATTGCATTGGTATTGTGTGCGGTATTTATTCCAACGGCCTTTATTACTGGACTTTCTGGACAGTTTTATAAGCAATTTGCTTTAACCATAACTATTTCAACAGTTATTTCAGCGTTTAACTCACTGACATTGTCACCGGCGCTAGCAGCCTTATTGTTAAAATCGCACGACGCAAAACCAGATGCGTTTACCCGCTTATTAGATAAGTTATTTGGTCGCTGGTTATTCAAGCCATTTAATCGACTGTTTAACCGTGGTGCAACAGGGTATGAAAAGCTAGTACAAAAGCTTATTCGTATGAGCGTGGTGGTAATGGTTGCCTATGTTGCTTTAGTTGGCGGTACGATTAAGCTGTTTGACGCGGTGCCTGGTGGCTTTATACCACAGCAAGATAAGCAATACTTAGTTGCCATTGCGCAACTACCAGATGCAGCAAGCTTAGACAGAACTGAAGCGGTAGTAAAACAAATGCAGCAAATAGCGCTCGAGGTTCCTGGTGTTGCAAACACCGTGGCGTTCCCTGGCCTATCTGTAAATGGGTTTACTAATAGCCCTAACAGCGGCATTGTGTTTACACCATTGGCGCCTTTTGCAGAGCGAACCGATCCGAGTATGTCAGCTTCGGCTATTGCGGCTCAGTTAAACCAACGTTTTGCGGCAATTGATGAAGCGTTTGTGGCTGTATTTCCGCCACCACCAATTCAAGGCTTAGGCACTACAGGTGGTTTTAAACTGCAAATTGAGGATAGAGCTAACAAAGGCTTTGAAGCATTATTTAATAGCTTGCAATCAGTGATTGCCGCGGCGCAAAAAGATCCGGCATTAATGGGGCTGTATTCAAGCTTTAGAATACAAGTGCCGCAAATGGATATTGATATTGACCGCGAGCAAGCACTTATCCAAGGTATTGCACTTGATGAAGTATTTAACTCATTGCAGATTTATTTAGGCTCAGTGTATGTAAACGACTTTAATATGTTTGGTCGTACTTACCAAGTTAATGCCCAAGCAGATGCCGAATTTAGGGTAGACCCAGAGCAAATACTAAACCTAAAAGTACGTAATCGTGCAGGTAACATGGTGCCACTAGGCTCAGTGCTTACGGTAACGCCAACTATAGGCCCAGATCGTGTTATGCACTACAACGGTTACCCAAGTGCTGAACTTAACGGCAGCCCAGCGCCAGGTTATAGCTCAGACCAAGCGCAAACAGCGATTGAAAATGTACTGGCGAAAACGCTACCTACTGGTATTGAATATGAATGGACTGAGGTAACGTATCAGCAAGTACTTGCCGGCAATACTATGGTGTACGTGTTCCCACTGGTGGTATTGCTTGTGTTTATGGTACTGGCTGCACAGTATGAAAGCCTACGTTTACCATTGGCCATTATTTTAATTGTACCTATGACTATATTCTCTGCGTTATTAGGGGTGTGGTTTGTAGGCTCAGATAACAATATATTTACCCAAATAGCGTTAATTGTACTGGTGGCACTGGCCTCTAAAAACGCCATTTTAATGGTGGAATTTGCCAAAGATAAACACGACACCGGATTATCGCACCTTGAGGCTATGTTGGCAGCGTGTCGCATGCGTTTACGTCCTATTTTAATGACCTCAATTGCCTTTACCGCGGGTGTTATTCCGTTAGTGTTGGCAACCGGTGCCGGTGCTGAAATGCGTCATGCAATGGGTAACGCAGTATTCTCAGGTATGATTGGTGTGACTGTATTTGGGCTATTATTTACGCCAGTGTTTTACATGCTGGTGGTAAAACAGCAGCGCGCTGAGGAGTCTTCAAATGACTAAATTACATTTAAATCAATTTAAGATGCCGGCATTTTTAGGTTCTGTGTTAGCGATTGCAGTGTTATCTGGCTGTGCGAGCAAAATAGATACAGCAGCTGAGCAACAACAAGTAAACGAGTTTGTTGCTCAAGCAATATCAGCAGAGCAGTATGTTGGTGAAGATGAGCAAAACTGGTGGTACAAGCTAGGTTCAGCGCAATTAAACCAGCTTGTTAGTAATGCTTTGGCTAATAACTACGACTTACAAACGAGTCAGTTAGTGCTTAAAAGTGCGTTGGCACGTATTGGTGAACAACAAGCACAATACTTACCGCAAGGCGGTGTTGAGGTTGGCGCTAAACGAAGTGGACTAGGCGATACCAATAGCCGACAATCAAGTGCAAATGTTGCACTTGATTGGCAGCTCGACTTATTTGGTCGAATAACTGCACTGGTTGATGCCGCAAATTCACAAGCTATGAGCCAAGCAGAGCAAGTTAGGCTATTACAAATTGAAATTGTGTCATCTGTGGTTAAAGGGTTTGCCAGCTATCAGGGCAACCTGCAAAAGCAACAAATTATTGAAATGCAAATAGAAGCACTTGAACAAAGCATTCAAGTGCTGCAGGCGCAAGTAGATGAAGGTGTGGCAAATGAGCTTGATTTAAACCGCACCATGGCGCAACTTAGGCAGCAACAAGCGCTCATTCCGGCGATTGAATATGCTAAGTTTCGTGACTTATCTACGCTGGCGGTATTAAGTGCACAACCAACGCAATCACTGAGTATTAAAGATGAACGTGCTGTATTGAGCAAGGCATTTCAAGTGTCACTAGCAAAGCCAAATCAGGCTATTGCACTAAGGCCTGATATTAGCCGAGCATTATATGACTTTAGCCAAGCAAATAGTTTAAGTGTGGCAGCCAGTAAAGCTCTATTACCCGATATCAGCTTAAGTGGTTTTGCGGGCGTACTAAGTCTGGGCAGTAATGGTTTTAGCGACACCCAGCAGCAGTGGCAAGTTGCACCGCAAGTACAATGGTCTTTATTAAGTTATCCTGCTTTGTTGGCTCAGCGTGATGCGCAGCAATTTTTAAGTCAAGCTGCTTATACTGACTATCAACAAGTGGTGTTAAAAGCGATTAACGAGAGTGAACTTTCATTGCAATACTTGGTCAATCAAGCACAGCAATCGCGTTTTGCTGAGCAGCGGTATCAGTTTGCTAATAATGCATTTTTACAAGCGCAAGCAATGTATGAAGAAGGGCAAATTCCTTACTTAGAGTTGTTAGATGCACGTCAGGATGTTTTAATAGCACAAGAAAATGCCGTTGATTCAACTATTTCATCGTTATTGGCTAAGGTAAATGCTTACCAGTCATTTAATGGACGATGGAGTTACGCGTTAAGTAATACTAACTAGTAGAGTTTTTGATGCCTAATACTGTAGTTACAAACCCAAATACTATTCCTTCATCTATGCAGGCTATTGCCTTAATAGAGCCTAATGAGGATATTAACTTAACGGATATGCAATTACCTGTGCCTCAATGCACAGGTAATGAGCTGTTAGTAAAAGTGGAGTATGTTGGTTTAAATCCGGTGGATGCGCAATTTGCTAAATCTGGCTTTTGTTTATGGCAGTATCCGCATGTTTTAGGCTTGGATGCAGTGGGTGTAGTGGTTAAAGCGGGTAAAGGCGTATTTCCTGGCGTGGGTGAGCGTGTAATGTGGCACGCCAGTATTGGTGAGCAAGGGGTATTGAGCAAATACGCAAAAGTGCCTAATTATGCAGTGTCTATCATTCCGCAGCAATTAGCCAGTGACAAGGCTGCTACATTACCCTGTGCCGGAATGGCAGCGCTTATCAGCTTAGATAAATTAGCTGTAACGGAAGGCGACACCCTCTTTGTTGAAGGGGGCGCAGGTGCAGTAGGTCAATTTGCTATTCAATTTGCAAAGCAGCGTGGTGCCGATGTATTTACAACCGCCTCCAAGCGTAACCACAAATTGGTTAAGCAGCTAGGGGCTGATGTAGTCTTTGATTACAATGACAAAGCCTTATGTGACAAAATTCGCCGAGAGCTTGGCCCACAAGGATTTGATGCCGTTATTGATATTATGGGTGGGGAATCGACCATTCAAAATATCGAGCTAATGCGTTTTTGCGGTCGTATTGCTTGTTTAAACCCACTGCCTAATTTTGAACAGCAGCTAATGTACCGTAGGGCACCCAATATTAGTATTGTATCCTTAGGTGGTGCGTGGTTAGCCAATAGCCTATGCGCGCAGCAGCGCATGAGTTTTATGGGTAATTTGTTGCTTGAAACGGTCTCTAATGGCGAAATAATTCCTCCAGAAGTATTAGCTGTTGATTTTAACGCAAAGGCTGTTTCTAGCGCATTAAATAAACAGCTTGCAGGTGGTTTTACAGGTAAACAAGTGGTTAAAATAAGCTAGGTTTACTCACATTCCCATATTTAAAAAGCGCAGCCTAATTTTAGGCTGCGCTTTTTTGTTTCTACTTTATTACCAAATCTGTATTTACGCCGATATAAGTCTGAATTATTAAATTTTTTACAAAAAAAATAATAATTCAGCGTACAAGTGTAAGCCTTTTTATTTCAACAGTTTACGTTCAGGTAAAGAAAATAAATTGCAAAAACTGTTAATTAATTGAATAGAGTAATTGATCTAAACCGATTTTTATGACGTAATGTAGGTATTATTTATCTGGTCGGATGAGTTCGTTATGAGTTTACGTACAAAATTAAAAAAAGTATTACCAAGTATTTCAGTTACTGAGCAAGAAGCGCTAGACGCTGGCGATGTATGGCTAGAAGGGTCTATCTACCAAGGTAAACCAGATTTTAGCGCGCTACGCGATGTACCTGCGGCAAAATTAACCGCAGACGAACAAGCGTTTCTAGACGGTCCAGTACAAGAACTACTAGGCATGATTGATGATTCAGTCATTCAAAATGGTATTCATTTACCAAACGACATTTTAGAGTTTTTGAAAAAAGAGCGCTTCTTCTCGCTGATCATCCCTAAATCGTTTGGCGGTTTAGAGTTCAGCCCATACGCTAACTCAACAATTGTAGGTACTATTGCGACTAAGAGTTCAGCGGTTGCGGTAACTGTAATGGTACCAAACTCGTTAGGCCCAGGTGAGTTACTACTTCACTTTGGTACAGAGGAGCAACAGGCACATTACTTACCACGTTTAGCAAATGGTACAGACATTCCATGTTTTGCATTAACCAGCCCAGAAGCAGGTTCTGATGCAGGCGGTATTCCTGATGTAGGTACTGTTACTAAAGGTATGTACAACGGCGAAGAAGTACTTGGCCTAGAAATTACGTGGGACAAGCGCTACATTACACTCGCGCCAATTGCCACTGTACTTGGTTTAGCATTTAAAGTAGTTGACCCAGATGGTCTACTAGGTGGTAAAGAAAACCTAGGTATTACTTGTGCACTTATTCCAAAAGAGCACCCAGGTGTAGAACTTGGTAATCGTCATGATCCTATGGGTATTCGTTTTTACAACGGTACTACACGTGGTAACAAAGTATTTGTACCAATGGATTTTGTTATCGGTGGTCAGAAAAATATCGGCCGCGGTTGGCAAATGCTAGTTAGCTGTTTAGGCGCAGGTCGTGGTATTTCATTACCAGCGTTAGGTGTAAGTACCGCGCAAGTGGCGTTAAAGTCAGCTTCTGAATATGCAGCAGTGCGTGAACAGTTTGGTTTATCAATTGGCCAATTTGAAGGTATTCAAGAAAAGCTAGCTGACATTGCAGGTAAAACATACCTACAAGAAGCAATGCGAGTATTGACAACTGAAGGTTTAGGCATGGGCTTAAAACCATCGGTAGTAACTGCAATCGCTAAATACCATATGACAGAGCTTGGCCGTGATGTGCTTGACTCAGCAATGGACATTCAAGCGGGTAAAGCAATTCAGAATGGTCCTCAAAACACGCTTGCTAGCGGTTATGTGGCGCAGCCAATTGCCATTACGGTAGAGGGCGCAAACATTCTTACTCGTAACCTGATGATCTTTGGTCAAGGTGTTATGCGTTGTCACCCATACTTACAATCTATGGTTGAGTCTATCCACAGCGATGACAAAAACGCAGATGCAGAATTTAACGGTATTTTACGTAAAACAATTGGTTACAGCACAGCAAACAGCTTACGTGCGTTCCGTTTAGGTGTGCTACCGTTTACCGCGAGTGCAAACTCAGCATTACCAGAAGTACGTGACTACGAAAAAGCAGTGCAAAAACTGTCAGCTAAATTGGCTGTCTATGCTGACTTCTCGTTACTAGTACTTGGCGGTAAATTAAAGCAAGCTGAAATGCTTTCAGCACGTTTAGGCGATGTAATGAGCTTCTTGTATGCAGCTATGGCATCTATTAAGTATTACGAGCAAAAAGTAGCAAGCAGCGAGCGTGAGCAAGCGGCTCCTTACTTCCATTATGCGACTCGTTTTGCACTACAAAGTGCAGAAGAAGCATTGCACAAGTTTTTAGATAACTTCCCTGCAAGTGGTACTCGTAAGTTCATTCGTTTTATTACTATGAACTACTCAACTAAAATGCCAAAAATTAGCGATGATTTAATCCGTGAATTAGCAAAACAAGCTCAGCTTGATACGGCATTTAAAGCGCAAATCACCCATTTAGTTAAGCCAATTGAAGGTGATGGTCATCACATCAATGAGCAAGCTTACAAAGCTAAAATGGCATCATTAGAGCTATTAGCTAAAGTGAAAAAAGCGCTACGTGCTAAAACCTTTAAGCCGGGCACGCGTTTTTCAATCACACTTGAAAATGCACTTGCTGCAAAAGTAATTAACGACGCTGAATTTGTTCAGTTAAGTGATTACAACAAAAAGCGTGAAAAAGCGATTCGTGTTGATGAGTTCGACTTCGATATGAACATCCTAGACGACAACGCACAGCCAGTTAATCCGCTTAAAAGCGTGGTTAACCAATAAAATTCAATAATGCAAAGCGCCTGCAGTTTAGGCGCTTTTATTGATACAAAATTAGTGTGGAGTCCTGCTTGAGTAACATCAAGCGGGGCTTTTTTTATGGGTTTTCAAAGTAGAAATAGATAGCGGTATTGGTCTTAAAGCGAATATGTATGCGTAGAGGATTAAAAAGAGACGCTTATAATCTTGAAAAAGGACTAACAACCCCGTTGGCACCTTGTTGCGGTACATGGGTATATATTTGTGTGGTTTTAACATCAGAATGGCCAAGCTGAGCTTGAACAGTTCTTATATTGGCGCCATTTTGCAGTAGATGAGTAGCAAAAGAGTGTCTTAATGTATGAGGTGTTATTATTTTTGTTAATCCTGATTTTTGGACGGCTTTTTTAACCTCTTTTCTAATACAAGAGTGATGAAAATGATGTCGTCTTATTTCACCACTTTGAGGATCAGAACTTAATATATGGGAAGGAAATAAATACTGCCACGCAAGCGATTTTGCGGCACTTGGATATTTTTTTGTTAAAGCATATGGCATCCATACGCTAGAATATTCCGTATTATTTAAATCCAGTTTTAAATAGTCATCAACGTTCAAAATTTGATTTCTCAGCATAGGTATTAGCTCTGTGGCCAGCGTAACAATGCGGTGTTTATTACCTTTTCCATTCCATACCTGAATGCATTTATAATCAAAATCAATATCTTTCACCCTTAATTGCACCGCTTCCATTACTCTTAAGCCACTTCCATACATGAGGGCTGCAATTAAATAATAGCGCTTATTTAAATGAGCCATCAACATTTTAACTTCCTCTGGGGTCATAACTACAGGGAGCTTAGCTTGTTTTTTACTATGGGCAAAATTTAAATTTAATGAGGGTTCTTTTTTTATTATGTGCTTGTATAAAAATGACAATGAATTGAGTGCGGTGGCTTGCGTACGTGGTGCAACGTTTTGCTTTAACACTAAATGTTCTAAGTAGCGTTCGACTTCATTGTCCCCCATTGAGGCGGGATGGCGTTTATTATGAAAATGGATATAAGATGCAATCCATCTTAGGTAGGTATCTACGGTGCGTAATGAATATTGACGAACTAGCATATATTCAGCTATGTAATTTAAAAATGGGGAACGTGTTTTCATACTATTACCAATAATAGCGCTGTTTTTATATACAGTATAGTTGTGATGCACACATATTCAAGAAAATGAGCGGCGAGCGCATTTTCTCTTTTATTGAGAGTTTGAGTGCTAATAAAAAATTATATATAGCAATGTGTTAAGTTATTTGGTAAAAATGATTTATAAAATACATGAGCGTATCGTTGGCAGAAATATGCGCGATGAGCGCACTATAAAATTGTTAGGTATTCCATGGAGCAATGTGTAGTTTCGTACCAGCAAAGCACAAGAAATAGAGGCTTATTTAATTTAATAGCTCTAATTGTGATCTTATCAATTGCTACTTACTTTGCTGAATTTGAAGATAAGCTAGCTTCACTAAAAGAAGCTACATTAACAGCTCAAATTTTCGTAACTTTTATTGCTTTGAGTATGGCTTTGATAATCACATACCTGCTTGTTATTTCAATCAGAGATGTTTTTTTAAACTCTAAATTTAGCCTCAAGCTATATGAAACATACCTTGTGTTTTCAGAGCCAAATAATTGGATGAATAAGTCATATAAATTGGATTACAGAGATATAGTTGAGATTCATAAAGAATACTGGGTTGGAGAAAGCAACGAGTTTTACGTCAAAACTAGGTTTGGAAAGAGGTACGACTTTCCCAACCTAAAAGACGAATCGGCAGAACAAGCTTTAGATTATTTGTCTACTAATTTAAAGCATGTAAAAGTTGTAATTGATGGTAGTAAGAATACCTAACAAGCTAATTAACAGGACAAATTACAGTTGGTTTTTGCTCCTGCGTCGCTTATTTTAACCAACTGTAAATTGCCCATTATTAGGGCGTTAGGTTTCAGTATGATTTGGAGGTTGTTTTTCTTAAGCTTTCTGGTTGTATCTATAGCATCATGTGTAAGTAATGATGTTGATACGAAAAAGGTGCTATGCGATGGATTATTTGATTTCTCATCGTCCGTTCAACCAAACGAAACAAAAGTGGTCAAATTAGTAAATAACTGGGGTAATTGGGAAAAAACCTGTACTCATTTTGATGATCCTGCTGGGCAAAGGTTTTGCAAAGTTTTGATGCCCAATACTTCGTCTGAATTCATGAAACTTAATTTGCAATCGCTTCTCAAGTGTACAGGCGCATCATTAGATACACGAAATGTCTATTTAAGTGAGTTGAGTGGTGATTTATCGATTTTTGAGATACAGGGTTTAGATTCTGATATTGAAATTAATTTACGGTTTTCAATTGGTTCTGAAGATACTGACGACTTTATAACAATAACTAGCACTAATGAACCAATGGAGTAGGAAACCTAACAAATACATAAACCGGATTTTGGCAAGAGCGGCCAAAACCGGTTATGTAAGGTGTTATGTTTCAAGGAAGGTTTGTGGATAATTCTAGAAAAGTGAAATCATTAAAGTCTATTGAGTTTGCACTTGAAAATCCCCAAGAGCATGAATCCAAACTAACTAAAAAGAGTCGGATTTTAGCGGTTGTGGCATGGATTGGTTTCTTTATTAGTTTTCTTTTGTACTTCCAAAAATTACGTGGTTTGTATTTGCCCGCAATAGCATCATTTTCTGGAATTTTGTACGGCTTGTCCATGTACCTTGATTCAACTATAAAGCAGTGGCCGCTGGTCGCAAAGCATGTAGACATTGATTCAATTAAGAAAGAAATCAGTGAAGTGGCCGCTGGTCGCAAAGCATGTAGACATTGATTCAATTAAGAAAGAAATCAGTGAAATAGAAACATAACAAGTTACTCAAAAGGACGCAAAACGCTTGGCTTGTGCTCCTTCGTCGCTAATTTTAGCCAAGCATTTATGCGCCCATTAGTAAGGCGTTATGCACACAAAGGGTCGAGATGAGCGATAAGATTCCATGTTCAGAATGCGGGGCACTGGTTTTACCAAGTACTGCCGAAGGTACAGGCGGGCTTTGCATGCCCTGTAAAAATGGTACTCGCAAAAGCATGGAATTAGCTAAAGAGCGTGCCGCCAAAGAGAGAGAACTAGAAAAATCATGTCCATATAGGGCTCTTTGGCGAGAACTAGTAGACAAAGTTTATAAACAGGATGTTGGTTTTAGCACACTCTCAGATAATGAAAAGCTTTATTACTCAGTTAATGTATTAAGTGGCGAAGTATACAACGGAGGTTTCGAACAGTATTTTAATAATACGTCTGCCGAACATTATCGCAATGCTGAGCATGGCTTAGTTCAATTAGGTGCAACCAGTTCACTCAAGCTATTAAGGCAAGCAAAAGAGCAATTATTTGGCTCAAACCAAGTGCCAAAATGTCAAACTGAGCGTTGGGAGTTAATTCGTAAACTCAATAGGCCAACCGATCTTGACTCACTGGATACCGAGTTCTACAAAGACCAAGATGAACTAGATAAAAAGCTAGAGTCTTTTGCATTAGAGTCAGGATTAGTAAAAAATGCATAACAAGTGGCTCCTACGGGCTTGGTACAGTTTGCACCTTTTTTGGAAAATACCTAAAAAAAGTCGCCAACTGCACCAAGCCGAAGAGCCAGGCGTTATACACCCTTGGGCAAATGACGAAATTTAAATTTAGTAAATCACCTTTTTGGGACTCGGTACTTAGGAATACAATTTTCCTAGAGTTGTCGATTTTGCTTATTGCATATATAAAGGTCTTCGGGGATGGTGGTCTAAAAGACGTCACATTTTTAAATTTACTTTACGCATTGGCTATTACATTACCTTGCTCACTGTTGATTTCGTTTATTGTCACTTTATTCGACAAAAGCAAAGAGAAATAGGTTGTATAACAAAGCAAATTAAAAGCGCGGACAAAAAACAGTTGGCTTTGTTCGTGCCAACTATTTTTAGCCGTTTATTTGCGGCGTTAGGTATACCAACGAAGTTTAGAGAGTATCTAAAAAATCCGAGGATCAAACGAGATACAAAGATATATTCCATCCTTATAGTTGGTGCTATTTACTTTATTGGTTTTTTCAAGGTGTTTATGAGCAACGAACATGTCGCTTTTAACTTTGAACGGTTCATTGTTGTTAGCTTGGTTTTGATTCCAATATCCATTGTTGTATCATTTCTCTACGCTGTGCATGAGTTTAAAATTTCAGAGTAATAGTATTACCTAACAAGCTAATAAATGAGGACAAAAAACAGTTGGCTGTTTTCGCTCCTCAACATTTTAGCCAACAATTTTTTGCCCATTATTAGGGCGTTATGTTTCAGTCGATTTAGCATTATTTTCAAGGCAAATTTTTAAAACCTCAATGGAAAATCAAATAAAAGGAAGTAGTAAAAATGAATAACTGTTTTACCAAAATACTAATATTAATTTTGGTTAGTTTATTGATTTCATGTGGTGGTGGGGGAGAAACATCTACACCTAAACCAATTCCAATAGTTAAATCCTCAATAGATAACATATATTTGGACCACCAATTAACTCGGGATACTGAAAGCACAGTTAATATTGAGTGTACCAAATGTGATTTAGAATCTGTCGTTTATCAGTGGAAGGTTGACGATACAATCGTAAGTGATACTAATAAATTTACTCCAAAGTTGGAGCATATTAATAAAGATGTTTCTATTTTAGTAAATGTAAATGGTACTAATGGAGCATCTAATGCATTAAACACTAAAACTTTTAGTGTTCTTCCTAGGGAAACTACAATATCAAATATTTCAATTAATGATGTTTTAGTTCGAGGTCAAGAAAGCGTTGCAGTAATTGAATGTGTGGATTGCATTAAAGAACAAGCAATATTCCGCTGGGAAGTCGATGGAACTATAGTTAGCAATAAATACTCATTTACGCCTGACTTTGAGCATTTGGATAAAACGATCTTCGTTTATGCTAGCGTACCTAGTATTGATTTTAAATTAAGTGATGAAGTCAATACGTCTAGCCACCTTATACCAAGAGAAACGGAAATAACGGCAATAAATGTTCGGGCTGATTTGATACTTGGGCAATCTACAATAGCTGAAATAGATTGTGAGGGGTGTGTCAAAAATGAAGCGTCATTCATATGGCGAATTGAAGATGACGTTGTTAGTACAAGTAATGAGTTTATTCCTAATGAGCAATCATATAGTAAGAAAATAGAAATAACAGTCACAGTACCTAGTATCGATAGAGTTATAAGTGAGCCTAAACGAGCTCAATTTAAGCGTAGATTCGTTACCAAGGTATTTTCCAATACCTTCATGGATGTGTTCCTGATGAACGATGGTGAACTGGTTTGGCGTTCACCTTATATATATTCCGCACACAGCTGGCCTACCGAGTCAGAAAATGATTTTATTGATTTTAAGTCCGCAACCGCACGGTGGGGAAATGTTCTCGCGTTAGATGAAAATGGTAAATACCATGAATACGGTGATGACTTCTTATTACGATTTGGTGTCTCAACTACGTTTGAAGATATTGAAAATCAGCTAGGTACCGTTGTTGAATATTGGATTGATGGTGCTGGTCATCATGCACTAAATCAAGATAACCAAGTTATATCGTGGAATGTTCAGGAAAATGGCCAACGAGAGCATTTTGAATTGACCAAAGCAAAAGTAGAAAATGTAAAACAAGTTGTTTCGTCAATTGTAAATTCTGGTTATACAGACGCTGCCACTGCAGTTTTATTTAGCAACGGAAACTTGGTAATTGATGCATTCGTTGATCCTAATTTTACTTACCAAAGGTTTACTCGCACTAATATAAAGAAAATACAAGGTATTCAACTTAGTAATGAACCTCATAGTGATGTCGAATATTTGGCTATTTTTGACCATCAAGATAACGTAGAAATATGGTCTGTTAGGTGGGGAAACCAATCTTATAGAAATGTTGACAAAATCCTCTCAAAAAATGACGAAAGTAGTTATCTTGTAATTAAAAAAGATGGTTCATATACGCACAGTGGAAACCCTGATAATGATGTTATACTAAATGGCTCCGCTAGAGCAACTGATTTAGTGCAGACTCGCCCTGGTGCTAGTTGGGCTGTACTAACAAATGATGGCACTCCAGTTGATATCTCTTCAGGTTCCGTACTTGATGATGATTTATTATCGCCTGAATTTTTGCTTAGAGATATTGCTTATAGTCATAGTATTAGAAATTCGAATAGTTTTGCTTTAGTCAAAACGACAGGTGAAGCTTTCCTATCAACACAAGAAAACTATACCATCATAAATCAAGTTAAAAACATTCATACTCCCGATAATTACTTCCTCGTTGTTGACGGTAGTAATCGACTTGATAGTTACTTTCAGAGAGATAGTAATCGAAAAATTGATCCCGATGGATTTAGTAATGGCCTAGGATATGTTGAAAACGTGATTACATTTTTTCCTCTCCACTCTGGTGTATTAACATTAGATGAGAAAGATTACCCAACTCTTGTTGATACTCGTGATACTGTTTTTGGGGGCGCATTTATCGAAAAGTTAGTTCCCAAAGCTACTAAACTATTTTTCGGTGCTGTTGAGGAAGAGTAAATATATAAGCTTTTCTGACATGAGTGGTGTAATTAAAACATAACAAGCTAATAAATAAGGACAAAAAACAGTTGACTGTTTTCGTTCCTCAACACTTTAGCCAACAATTTTTTGCCCATTATTAGGGCGTTATAAGTACTAAGGAGAGTTCATGCATCCTAATAGGAATGCGATCGCATTTGGTGGCCTAGTAGGCCTTGTATTATTTTTTGTTCTTCTAATCGTTTTAGCTTTATGGACTTGGCCTAAATATAAAGTTTATAAACTCGAAATGAACGGTATGGCTTCACTTAAAGAAGCGGAATGGAGCAAACAAATTCTAATCGAAGAGGCCAAAGCTCGTGAAGCTGCTGCCCTAATGCAAGCTAAAGCGCGTGTTACATTCGCAGAAGCTGACGGTAAAGCTAAAATTGTGCAAGCTAAAGCCGAAGGTCAAGCTGACATTGAGCGCGCAAAAGCGGCTGCAGAAGCTAATAAAATTATCGGTGAATCTTTGAAAGACAACGAGGCGTACCTTCGTTATATCTGGATCAAAGGCTTACAAGACGGTAAAGGTGAACGTATATATATTCCAACAGAAGCTGGCTTACCTATCCTAGAAGCTGGTAAAGCTGGTAGGTAGTAACGTACTTATAACAAGTGACTATGGTGTCAATTCCTAATTTTAAACCATTTTAGAATCCCACATGACACCATCTCTCACCATAGAATTTATGATCACTACCAGCTTTCGTATACACGCAATAATGGCTACTTTTTTAGGCTTTCCTGTTTTGACCATATGTTGATAAAGGTCTTTAAATTTAGAGTTGCACTGAATGGCTGACATCATCGCCACATACATGGCAGTTCTTATTTTAGGTCGGCCACCACGTATCATTCGCTTACCTTGATACACGCCACTTTCACGATTAAATGGCGCTACACCCACTAAAGAAGCGGTCTCTTTGTTGTTTACATAACCTAACTCAGGCATATCACTAAGCAAGTTAAATGCGACCACATTGCCAACATCAGGCACACTTTGGATAATGGCATTTTTTGCTTTGTATTCGTCACATTGTTCAATCAGTTTTTGAAGTTTTAAATCGACTTTATCTATTTGGTTTTTCAGTGCAGTTAAGATAGGTTTTATGTGTGACGATAGTGTTTTTGGCATTATTTGAGAGCGATTTTTCTCCATCGTTTGCATATCCATTAACTGGCGTCTTCTCGATAATAAATCGCTCATCAAGCGTATTTGCTCTGGCTTTAAAGATGATAAAGGCGGTTTAATCGCTTCACCAAAGCGATCATCAAGTTTATCCGTTTTTGCTTTTTGGCCGATAGCGCCTGCGAAACGTTTTATGTTCACGGGATTAGCAACAACGAAGGGAATATTCGCCTCAGCGCAGGCTATAATAAAAGGCTGTTCAAGGCGTCCAGTCGCCTCAATAGTGACACGCGTTACAGGGTGTTTTTTTAAGATTTGAATGGCGTGTTTGATGCCACTTTGATTGTTTTCTACAGTAAAGTAAATGTCTAAAGGCCTGATATAAATATCGAGTTGTTTTTTACCTGTATCGACACCGACGTTAATTTCATTTTGATTATTTTTTGTATTCATAATAAGCTGACTCTGCCTTGCTATTCGGGCTCGAGGCCCCGTTGACTATCCGAGTTTAATGCTTGGAGTTTATACAGCGTTCTAACTTGTTACCGGTCTCTCAATAGAGGAGCCTACGCTCAATCGAACTACTGTATAAAAGGCTTTGGTTGCAGCCAAAGCTTGGGCCTCACATTACCCGAACGAGGTTAAAATAATAATTAATTTATGGGTTTATTATCCCTACAAGGCGCTTAAGCAAGGACTTAGCAAAGCTTGGCGTTAGCATTACTAAGGAACTATTGTGAAAACTAGACTTTTACCAATTGCTTTTTTATTTATATCAAATTTTGCCTTTGCTGATTGTGAAATTGCCCTGCAAAAAAGGTTAAAAGAAGATCTAAATCTAACCTATCAGCAATTTGATCAAACATATGATGCTGGATTTAGACTACTCGAAAAGTCAGGTTGCCACGGTGAAGCAGCCATTTTAATTAAGAGATTTATCGAACATAATGATTCAAAAGAAAGTTCATTAACATGGCATTTAGCGCAAATGGAAGGGCTAGCGGGTAATTATCAACAAGCGATTGTTCATGCAAAAAAAGTCTTGAATCCAAATGAAGACTTAAGCGAGTTCCCAATTTATTGGAATGATTTCATTTTAGGGAATATCGCTTTTTGGTCTAAAGATAAAGCCATGCTAAAAAAGCACATGGCTAATATTGAAAAAGGATTAAGTTTTAAACCAAATCAGATCAATTTTAATTACCTTAATAATCTACTTACAAACTTTAATTCAAGCTACTTGCAAGCATTATCAGAAGCGTAACGCTAACAAACGCTTAAATCAAAGGACGCAAAATAGCAGGCTTGCGCTCCTTCGTCGTTAATTTTAGTCTGCTATTTTGCGCCGGTTAAGCGAGGCGTTATGCAATTAGGAGAGAATTTATGTTGAAACGGATGTCTTTGATATTGCTGGTTTGTACATTCGGTGCCCATTCAGATGAAGAGGTACTTTCCATTGATAGAGTTGTACCTAATAGTTTTGATTTGGCCTTTCCAAACGAATCAAACATTCAGCCAGAGCAGAGTGATTTTAGTGTAAATAATTTTGTATTAATGAGTAATGATTCTGGTGAGCGTTGGGCGGTAGTAACCTTGACTAATATGGCATCAGGTCGACGAAGCCTAACTAACAAACACCTAATGGCTATCGTTGCAGACGGACAACGAATTGCACCATTGGAGTTTTTACAATCATTCAAAGCAGATGAGACACTATCGTTAACTATCAACTTTGGTGAAAGTAAATTCCCTTTGCTATCAATCTATTCAAGGTCTGGCAAATAACAAACACATCAAGGCGCTCGCAAACTCGCTAGGATATCAAAACTACGCGGCGATTGAGTTTGGTGCTCTGCAAAGTTTAACCAAATTGCTGTTACGTTTTTGTGCCCTATATGTGGATTTATATGTACATGGAGGCAAAGTGAATATCAGAGATATTTTATTACTCGTTATCATCTTATTTATATCTGGTTGTACTACGTCAGGCCAGCTTTATTATGTTGATGCTAAAGGTAATGAGAAACTTGGTTGTGATGTAGAATTTGTAGGTATACCAAGTGTTGATAAATTTGCTGTTGAATATGCTTTAAGCCTTTGCGCTAAAAGCATTGTTAAAAAAGGCGGCGTGATTCAGGAAGAACACCTTTCAATGGTTGATACAGCCATTCCCTTAGCCCCATGTGAAAAGGGTTGGACTCACGAATTAGCTAAGCAACAATATCAGTCTAAAAAGTTAACTAAGAAAGAGTATGGCTATATTGTTGCAAATATAGATTTAGGTTTAGCAACGGTCAACAACTGCAAATAACAGGCGGTTTGAGCACTAAAAACAAAAGCACACACCTATCTCAAATTATGTACTGTCAATGCTTTAAGGAAGTATAAACAGCAAGCAGCGTGTTATACCGCAAACACATCGACAATATCCACCTTCCTTTGCTAGAGCGAGTCAATTTTAGTTTTAGAATGATTATTTGGTTATTTAGTTATTTAGTTATTTAGTTATTTAGTTATTTAGCTATTTAGAGCTGAAACTAGAGCATATATAGCGATAAGAAGCTAGTTACAGAGCTTAATAGTAAATTTTGTGACACAGGTTCAATAGATAGTTAAAGTGGGTGTTTTTATATGTTCTATTACAAACTAATTCTGGCTATGAATTAAGCTAACCCGCGAAAAGCGGTGGCTAACAACGTTTGAGAGTTAGAATGTCTAGCTGTTCTTATTTGTAATAGTCTGTAATATTTATTTTCCGCTTCTTTCCTAAACTTTATTTGTACATTTTGTACTTAATTTTGATTAATGTGAGGAAAAGAAAATGGCGGATATTAATATAAGTGAAAATGACGGACTTTTTTCTATAACGCTAGATATTTGGGAGTGGACTGGCTTGACAGTTAATGGTGATCAATTAAACCCAATTAATCGAGGTAATATACAGTACCAATATAACCAAGAGAGTTCAGGGCCTATTCACTTTGTTGCAACTGCGAATCAATATATTGTACTTGTGAATCCTGCAAATATTCTATACATGAAAAGCTCTGATGAAAATAAAACGTATATGTGTGTGATAAGCTATCAAGAAACGGAAAATCCAAAAGTTGTATCTTTGCACGGTGTCATACATACCCTTAATTATGTGGTTCCTGACGCAAAAAATAGTCCTCTCGGGTTTAGTCAGGGGAGAATGAGTGGTACTTTTCAAATTACATCGTAGCTAATATTTGTAATCTTAAATCTGTCAATAGACTCCAGTGTTCTCTTTGACCGTTTTTATACAGGAACGGTCAATT
Source organism: Pseudoalteromonas sp. QJM3NY_12 (assembly GCF_056173165.1). Next base: position 205,564 of record NZ_JBWBUF010000002.1, on the reverse strand, counting down.
CTAAATCAACAAATAAATTCGTTTACTTTGTCTGTTAAGTAAGTAGCTTACGGCAAACACAAATGGTGTGCGTTACGCAGTAATCTTTTATTGCGATCTCACCGCAGCTAGACTCTTACCATATCCCCTCGGAAAGACTGGGGTACTAGACATTCATTGGTTAATCTAATCATGGCACCATCTTTAATTTTGTACTTTTAATGGTTTCAAATTATGTTTTAGGCTTTATGAATAATGCATAGGCTTTGCCATAGCAATTGCAAAAAAAAGACAGGTTAGATTGGTTATTAACACTGTATTTCATGTTGTGCGCGAAGGGTTTTTTATTAAGACCTTTTATTTAAAACACCGTCTAATGTTAAACTAACTAAAATTTAGCAACCTAATATGGCTATGTCTTTTTATCTTCCATTACTTACCCCGTATTTTGAGCGTGTAGCCATTGGCAAAACCCTAACCTCGCTTTGGAGTGGCTGTGGCCAAATTGTGAAGTGCCAACTTGATGAGCAAGCCTGTGTGATTAAAGCGATTAAAGTACCCGATCACATTAATCACCCTAAAATTAAACAAAGCAACTTTGCACTGACTAGGAAGCGTGACTCTTATCACGTTGAATATACGTTTTATCAGCAATTTAGCCATAAGCTGCCCAAGCAAGCTGCAGCTATTGAATGCATTAAAGCAATCAACAAGGGCGATGAGTTTGCCTTGGTGTTTAAAGATTTTTCAAAGCAGGGGTACAGCCAAGCAACCACCGAAAATATAAAAGCCATATTAAAGTGGTTGGCACATTTTCATGCCTTTCATTTAAATACAGAGTTTGATGGCTTATGGCCGCAAGGAAGTTATTGGCATTTAGATACACGCCCTGATGAATTTAATAACTTACCTGAAAAGTCCGATATTAAACAGGCTGCATCTCTGTTAAACGGCGCATTAAAGCAGTGTAATTATAAAACATTAATTCATGGTGATGCCAAGCTTGCTAACTTTGCCGCTAATAGCCAAGGGCATATTCTCGGTTACGATTTTCAATATGTGGGTGCGGGTGTTGGGGTGATTGATGTAATGTATTTTATGACCAGCTGTATGGATGATTCTGAGCTTCATAAACACGCACAGAGCTACCTTGATTATTATTTTAGCCAATTGAAGCAAGCTCTGAGTGACTATCAACCACACATTAATGCTGATGATGTTGTTACACAATGGGCTCATTTATGGCCAGTGGCATGGGCAGACTTTTATCGGTTTTTACTTGGGTGGAGCCCAGAGCACAAAAAGATTAACAGCTACATGCATGATCAGGTAAATAATTGGTTAGCGAGTAACAACTCATAAACACAAAAATCTTTATAGTTGTGGCTAAATTAAATATTTTGGCACGAACTATGAAATCAAGACTAAAATTAACAGTCAAACGGCCTGTTTTAATATAAAATATGTCAAATTTTTTATCACTAGGTTTATTACTATGGCTATTCACGTTATTTCTCATCCCCTTGTTCAACATAAGTTAGGTTTAATGCGCGCGCATGGAATTAGCACGAAAAGTTTTCGTGAGTTGTGTTCAGAAGTGGGCACATTATTAACTTACGAAGCCACTAAAAACCTAGAATTAGAAGATAACGAAATTACAGGCTGGGACGGTAATAAACTTAAAGTTGAGCACATTAAGGGTAAAAAAATTACCGTGGTGCCAATTTTACGTGCGGGCCTTGGTATGATGGACGGCGTAATGTCGTTACTCCCAGCGGCTAAAGTGAGTGTAGTGGGTTTAGAGCGTAATGAAGAAACGCTTGAGCCAGTTCCCTACTTTGAAAAACTAGTGGGTAATATTGATGAGCGTTTAAGCTTAGTGATTGACCCAATGCTGGCTACTGGTGGCTCTATGATCGCCACCATTGATATGCTTAAAAAAGCAGGCTGTAAAGAAATTAAAGTAATCGTACTGGTTGCTGCACCTGAGGGCGTTGAAAAAACATTAGCCGCTCACCCTGATATTGAGATTTTTACTGCCTCAGTTGATAGCCATTTAAATGAAAAAGGTTACATCATCCCAGGGCTTGGCGATGCAGGTGACAAAATTTTCGGTACGGTTTACTAAGGTTTAGCAGTGCAAAATAATTCTACATTTTCTATAAAAACCATTCTAACCGGTGCCCAAATGCTATTTGTTGCATTTGGTGCATTGGTACTAGTGCCTATTTTAACCGGCCTAGATCCTAGCGTAGCCTTGTTTACCGCTGGTTTAGGTACTTTGTTATTTCAATTTGTGACTAAAGGCCAAGTGCCTATTTTTTTAGCTTCGTCATTTGCGTTTATTGCACCCATTATTGCCTCAGTACAAATGTGGGGTATACCCGCCACTATGGGTGGTTTAATGGCGGCGGGCTTTACTTATATGCTATTAAGTTTATTGGTGAAGTTTAAAGGTACAAAAACCTTACATAAAATTTTGCCGCCAATTGTGGTAGGCCCAGTGATTATGGTAATTGGTCTAGCGCTTGCGCCTGCGGCGGTTAATATGGCCATGGGTAAAAGTGGCGATGGTGGCACACAAATTATTGCCTACGACAGTGCCATTATTATCTCTATGTTCTCGTTGCTCGTTACTTTAGTGTTTGCCGTGTGGGGTAAAGGGGTATTTAAATTAATACCTATTTTAGCCGGTGTTGTTGCCGGTTACACGCTATCGTTATTTATGGGTATAGTGCAATTTGAAGCCGTAAGTAATGCACAGTGGTTAGCTGTGCCAAACTTTGTGTTACCAGAGTTTAAGTGGCAAGCCATATTATTTATGGTGCCGGTGGCAATTGCGCCTGCTATTGAACACATTGGCGATATGATGGCAATTAGCCAAGTTACAAAAAAAGACTATTTGAAAAAACCAGGACTACATCGCACCTTATTTGGTGATGGTTTAGCCACGTCTGCCGCATCCTTATTTGGCGGCCCACCAAATACCACTTACTCAGAGGTAACTGGTGCGGTAATGCTTACTAAAAACTTTAACCCTAAAGTAATGATGTGGACTGCCATTATCGCAATTTGCTTAGCATTTGTTGCTAAAATGGGCGCTAGTTTGCAAACCATTCCGGTGCCAGTAATGGGCGGAATAATGATTTTATTATTTGGCTCTATTGCGGTTATTGGTTTAAACACCTTAGTTAAATCGGGCGATGACTTAAGTGAACCGCGCAATTTAAGTATTGTGGCACTTATTTTAATTTGTGGTATTGGTGGTATGTACATAGGTAGTAGTGAGTTCAGCCTAGAAGGTGTGAGCTTGTGTGCTATTTTAGGCATAGTATTAAACTTAGTATTACCCAAAGCACAGAGCGACCAGAGTTAAGTTTGCACTGTGGCTAAAAATATTGCACCAAAAAAGCGCATTTTAAATGTGCTTTTTTTTTAACCTACTAAAAAGTAACAATAAATAATATTGGTCTAGTAACTGCATTTCCTTAGTCATACCCTATAGTTGACTCAGGGATTGTTATATGGAGACCAAGAGTGTGGATATAAATGCTTTTTTAGTAAAACACCAACTGCCGTTGAAATATCAGTATATTAGCGAGCAGTATTTTTCTGCTATTGCGCAGGACATTCTAACCAGTAAAAAAACAGCCCCTATATTTGTCGCAATTAATGGCTGCCAAGGCTCAGGAAAAACCACACTTGGTGATTATTTAGTAACTTGGTTTAGCCAAAATACCCACCTAAACTGTGTTGCGCTTTCTATTGATGACTTTTATTTATCAACTCAAAAACGCCAACAGTTAGCGCAAGATGTGCATTGTTTATTCGCCACCCGAGGCGTTCCGGGTACACATGATGTTGCGCTGATGGATAACACCATTAGCCGTTTATTAAATGCAGAAGTAAATGTACCGCTGCCGCGTTTTGATAAGCAACAAGATGAACCTGTAGCAAAAAACAAATGGTTAACTAATAGTCAGCCGATCGATGTTGTTATTTTAGAAGGGTGGTGTGTAGCCAGTGAACCACAGCAGCCTTTTACGCTAGTTGAGCCTATTAACGAGCTAGAAAAATCATACGATCAACAAGGGTTATGGCGTCGCTGTATTAACAGCTGTTTAGCCAATGAATATAAAACCGTTTTTGATAAAATCGATTATACAATTATGCTCAAAGCCCCGAGTTTTGATGATGTGTTTGCGTGGCGACAAGAGCAAGAACACAAGTTAATTGCCAAACAAGGGCAGGGAGCAGGCACTATGACTGATGAGCAATTATTGTGGTTTATTTCTCATTTTGAACGCATCACGCGTGAAAACCTCAACACCCTTAGTGCTAAAGCAAATGCACTTATAGAGCTCGATAGTAATCGAGATGTAACTGCGATGGTGCTTACAAGCGATAGTATTGTACAACCTATCATTTTTACCGATTTAGATGGCACATTGCTCAATCACAGAGATTACAACACCGATGCGGTAGATACCTTACTACAAGAGCTGCAATACAGCGGTGTACCCGTGGTATTTAATACCAGTAAAACATTTAGTGAAGTAGTGGGACTGCAACAAGCGCTTAATATTTCACAGCCTTTCATTGTTGAAAATGGCTCGGCTGTTTATATTCCTAAAAATTATTTTAATCTCAGGCCAATTGGCTGCAGCGAATACCAAGGCTACTGGTGTTACTCGTTTGCTGCACCCATTAGCAATTTATGGACTGATTTAAAACGCTTAAAAAAAGACTACGGCGACCAATATAGTTTGTTTAGTGAGCTTACCAGTGAGCAGGTAATGAAAATGACAGGATTAAACCAGCTACAAGCAACGCAAGCACAAACCCGTCAATACTCAGATCCGCTCTGCTGGCATGGCGATGAGCAGCAACTTAACGAATTTATCAATGCAATAACAGTGTACGGCTACGAGGTTAAAGTAGGCGGGCGCTTTGTTCACATTGGAAAAAATACCGATAAAAGCATGGCTCAGCAATGGTTAGTGCAGCAGTTTAATACGCAGTTTACTAAAGCGCTGAGCATTATTGCGCTAGGGGATAGTGAAAACGATAAGCAAATGCTAGAAGAGGCTGATATCGCCATCATCATTACCAATCCAGAGAGTAAAAAGCCAGTTAAATTAACCTATAACAAAGCGCGCTATTCTCAATTGCCGGCACCACTAGGCTGGGTTGAAGAAATTACAGCACTACCTTGTATTAACAGTATTTTACCCAGTTCTGAGGAGTATAGTTTACATGGCTGATTTTTATCAAAATGGCATTATTACAACACTACATAACATTGCTAATAGACCCGTAGACGATTTAGAAAAAGAGTTGCTTGGCTTTAGTAAACAGCGACCAATGGGGCTTATATTGCCTTCATTATTTAGTGAGTTAGAAGGCCCTGCTTTACAAAACATTGTCAAAGAGCTGCAACAAGTACCGTATTTATCGCAAATAACTATAGGCTTAGACAGAGCCGACGAAAGCCAGTATCGCTATGCATTGAACTTTTTTAAATCGCTTGATCAAAACCATAAAGTGTTGTGGAACGATGGCCCACGTTTGCAGACGCTCGATAAAGAGCTTCAAGCCTTAGGTGTGGCGCCACGTGAGCTCGGTAAAGGCCGTAATGTGTGGTATTGCATGGGCTATAAACTCGCTACCGCGGAGGTTGAGTCAATAGCACTACATGATTGCGATATCTTAACTTATGACCGAGGCTTATTAGCGCGATTAATTTACCCAGTTGCACATCCTCGATTTAACTATGAATTTTGTAAAGGCTTTTACCCGCGTACTGCCAATGGAAAAATAAATGGTCGAGTATCGCGTTTACTGGTTACTCCGTTATTACGCTCTTTTAAAACCATATTAGGCAGCAGAGACTACCTTGAGTATATGGACTCGTTTCGTTACCCATTAGCCGGTGAATTTTCGTTTAGACGCGATGTATTAAACGATATTCGTATTCCTAGTGACTGGGGATTAGAAATTGGCGTATTAAGCGAGATGTACCGTAATTACTCCCATAACCGCTTATGCCAAGTTGATATTGCCGATAACTACGATCATAAACACCAAGAATTATCGCTGGACGACCAAACTGCTGGCCTTTCTAAAATGTCGATTGATATAACCAAAGCACTATTTAGAAAGCTAGCGACCCAGGGGGTTACCTTTACCAGCGAAACCATTCGCTCATTAAAAGCGACTTATTACCGCATTGGTTTAGACTTTATTGAAACCTATCATAATGATGCGTTAATGAACGGCTTAACACTTGATATTCACCAAGAAGAAAAAGCGGTAGAAATGTTTGCACAAAATATTATGAATGCTGGCCAACACTTTTTAGAAAACCCAATGGAAGCGCCATTTGTGCCGAGTTGGAACCGTGTAGCCTCGGCGATGCCCGATGTACTAGATCGATTAAAAGAAGCCGTTGAGCTTGATAACGAACAATACAGTTAAATTGGTATACTTAAACGAGGCGCCTGTGGACATAGTTAGGGAACAGTTTTTTCAACGAGTCGAACAACACTTACATACTATTTATCAAGGGATTGAGTTGCCTATGCCGGTAGCTGAGTTGGCTGAAGAATTAATCACCTTGATATTGGGGAATAACTCACTTCGCGATCCTACGCCGCACACTAATCGCTGGGATGAACAAGATATTGTTTTAATTGCCTATGGCGATTCTATTATAAATCATGAAGATAGTGAGTTAGCAGTTGGAACTCCCCTAGAGGCGCCGTTAAAAACCTTGCACCGCTTTATAAAAGAGCAGTGCGATCATCAGCTTAATGCGCTGCACATTTTACCCTTTTATCCGTATAGCTCAGATGAAGGGTTTGCGGTAATGAACTATGCGCAAGTTAATGAAGCGCTGGGCGACTGGCAAGACATTAACGCGATTGCAAAAGATGTAAAGTTAATGGCGGATTTAGTGATTAATCATTGTTCTAGCCGAAGCCTTTGGTTTGAAAACTTTTTAACCGATACTCACCCAGGAAAAGACTACTTTAAAACAGCCAGTTTAACTGATGATTTAAGCCAAGTAGTGCGCCCACGAACCTCGCCATTATTACATACGGTCGCCACAGCAAGCGGTGATAAGCATGTGTGGTGTACATTTAGTCATGATCAAGTGGATTTTAATTTTGAAAACCCTGAGGTTTTAAAAGAGTTTGTTAGCATTATTCGCCACTATTTAGATAACGGTATTCGCTTATTTCGTCTGGATGCTGTGGCCTTTTTATGGAAGCAACTTAATACCAGTTGTATAAACTTGCCACAAACTCATGAAGTGGTGCGTTTACTGCGAACGCTGATTGAGCATGCCGAGCCCAGTGTGGTGATTATTACCGAAACCAATATTCCTAATCAAGAAAACCTATCTTACTTTGGTAATGCCAACGAAGCCCATGCAATTTATAACTTTGCCTTGCCGCCGTTGTTATTGCATACCTTACTTAGCGGTGATAGTACGGCGCTTAAGCACTGGATGATGAGCATGCCGCCAGCACAAAATGGTACCGCATATTTTAATTTTATAGCCTCTCATGATGGCATTGGTTTGAGGCCAATTGAAGGCTTATTACAACCGAGTGAGGTTGCCTCATTAGTAAGTACTACTATGCAGTTTGGTGGGCGCGTTTCAATGCGCACCAGTCACGATGGCACGCATACACCTTACGAGCTAAATATTGCCTTATTTGATGCCCTACAAGGGACGCATAACGGCGCAGATAAATATGGCCTTGAGCGTTTCTTGTGTGCCCATTCCATTATGTTTGCAATGGAAGGAATACCGGGGATATATATTCACAGTTTACTTGGCACAACTAATGACTATGAACGTTTTGAAAATTCGCAGCATAATCGCGCAATTAACCGCCATCGCTGGCAAGAATCAAAATTATTAGCGGCGATTGAAGAAAAATATAGCCATCATCATCAGGTGTTCAAGGGAATAAAACAGTTATTAGCTGTGCGTAAAAGGCAAGCAGCATTCCATCCTAATGCCACACAATTTACTTTGCACTTAGGCGAGGGGTTATTTGGTTTTTGGCGACAAAGTATAGACCGCCAACAAAGCATTTTTTGTGTTTATAATATTAGCAGTCAGCCACAAAGCTTAACCTTAGCCGATTTAAACTTAATAAACACTCAGCAATGGGTTGAGCTAACTTCTAAAACAACACTCGATGACGCGCTACAAACCATGCAGTTAGCACCTTATCAAGCGCTTTGGTTATCTAATAGGGCATAGATAGCATTAATAAAATAGACAATATACATTCAGAGTTTTAAATAAAATAACTGCATTGTAAAGGGGCTTTACAGTGCTATTGCTCAAGCGCTAAAAGTAGATTTTCTATGGTAAATTCATACCAGTCAGCGCGTGTTTTACTAAACTGTATAAAGTTTATTTCTGCAAGGCCAGTAGTATTTATCGCCTTGTATAACGGGATATTTTCAGCGGTAAGCGGGTCAAAAATATCAGCTGTACGATGAAGCAAAGGACTAAGTTTTGGTTGAGTATGGTTGTCGAACAAATTAACTAGGGCATAAGCACCTAGTAACACATGACCTCCAATAGATACATCAAGTCCTGATTTATTACTTGGTGGAACCTCCCAGTTAATACCGCCCACAATAACCTGAGATTGCATGTTTAGCTGTTTTAATGCCCTTTTTGCGCCAAAAGCAATGGCATCATTCGCACACCAAATAATGTTAATTTCAGGGGCTTGCTGCATATACGCTAAGGTTTTTGTAAACCCTTCTTGTTCAGACCAATTGGCAACCTCTTTAGCGGTTAAGGTGACTTGCGGTGTTTGCGTTAAAAAATCCATTAACCCTTGTGTGCGCATAATAGAAGCAGGCGTTGCATAGTCGCCTAATAACGCCAATATATGTGCGCTAGTTGTTGTTTTATTGGTAAACTTTTTATAAAGCTGCTGCATCAATGATTTACCTGCAACGCGATTATTTGGGGTAATACTACCGACTATGTTAGTGCCATTTTCACGTAACATATCAAGTGATGCAGGTGAGGGACGATTTAATAAAAAATAAATCGGGACATGTTTACTGTCTATTTTAGAGAGGTACTTACTGGTAACATTTTTTTCGTTTACGAGGATAAGGTAATCGGGCTTATCATCTATAGCCTGCTGAATCAGCTCTTTCATTAAAATATGATTTCGATTTGCGTATTTTATCGTTAATGTCACATCTAAATCAGTGGCTGCATTTTGCATTATTTTAGAAACATCAAACCAAAAGTTTCCGGTTTTGTTTTGTGCATTTTCAGAGTCGGAAAAACCAGGATTAATAAATATGACTTCTAGGGCATAAGCACTATAACTACCCAACAGAAGGCAGGTAAATGTTAGCAGGCGGTATAATTTAAACAAGGACATACATTTCTCTATAAACTTTCTAAAGCTCAATTTATCCTTGCTAAAGTACTCCGTGGTGACATCTAGGCGTTATGCTATATAATACCTCAGTAAGTTTAGCATGTATGCAACAATTATTTTTTAGGGTGTATTAATGAAAGCAGTTTTGTTGTTAATGGTATTAATATTTAGTCAAACAGTTGCCGCAAATGAAATGAGCGACTTAGAAAAAACCATGAAAAACATTGGGCTTGCTTATAAACAAAGTGTTGAAGCAACCCAGTTAGCAGAATTTAATGGCGCTATTGATGAATTTATTAAATTGATAGAGCAAAGTAAGCAAGCCAAGTTTTATAAAGAAGCTGAAAAGTCGGTGCAAGGGTTAGATAAGGTGCTTACTCAAGCCCAGTTAGCCAAAAAAGTAGCGAACGAGCAAGGGCTTGAGACGGCAAAAAAACCACTCAAAGCAATTGATAATTTACGCAAAAAATATCACAAATTACATGAGCCTCCAGGCTTTTTTGAATTATTGTTTGGAAAATAAGGAATAGTAATGGAAATTTCGGTTTCAATGTTAGACGGTCAAAAATTAAGTGCTAAGTTTGGTGAGCATGAAGTTATAAGCGATCAAAGCATAAACGCTGGTGGTGATGCAGAACATCCAGAACCGTTTGACTATTTTTTAGTAAGCATGGTGTTGTGTGCTGGTTTTTATGCGCGTAAATTTTGTCAGCAAAGAGAGATCTCGACCGAAGGGATGACACTGACACAAAATAACGAAAATGTAGATGAAAACGGTAAGAAGCTTTTTTCAATCGAAATTGGCTTGCCAGAAGGTTTCCCAGCTAAATATAAAAAAGCACTGATTGCTGCGGTAAATACATGTACCGTGAAAAAGGTTATTCAAGCAGTACCTGAGTTTTCTGTTGTAGTTAAATAGACCCTAATAATAATGCCGAGTATAAACTCGGCATTATTTTATCTTGCTACTTTTTCTTCATACCCTGCACAGCTTTAAATCTAGGGTTATCTTTACATATCACGAATACTCGCCCTTTGCGCTTTACAATTTGACAACCTGGTCGTTGTTTTGCACTTTTTAATGAACTTAAAACTTTCATTTGCTTTCCTTTTTAGCAGTAGAGAGGTTTTTAAACCGACGATTAAATTGCGCAACGCGTCCATCAGTAGCGAGCGTTTTTTGTTTGCCGGTATAAAATGGATGTGAGTCACTTGAGACATCAATAGGAACATAAGGGTATGTTTTACCCTCAATTTCTATGGTGCGATTGGTTTTAATGGTTGAACCAATAATAAAGTAAGAATCAGCTGCAGTATCATGAAAAGCAACCACATGGTAATCAGGGTGAATATTGGGCTTCATAAAATGCCTTTAATGTTATGTGATAGTATATCATTTAATTTAACGTATTTATTTTCCCTTTGCAAATCATTTTAGATAGCCTTAAACGCAGTGTAATTGCTGTGTATTTGCACAAAACAGTCAAAAAATAAGCACTTAGATCAAAAGTACTGGCTATTAGTATTTAGGCTGCTATAACTAGACTCAGCGAATAAAATAATAAGAATTTAATAACGTCAATAGAGGTAGTTTTATGAGTGACGCTCAGGCACAACAAGACCAAATCGACCAAGGAGTCATGGATACTCTCAGAGAGCGTGACCACAGTATATTAGCTAAGCAAGTTGATTCGTTAGGGTGTACTCATAACGACATCATTGAATTACTTGCTCATTATTTAGCATTAAGCGAACAAGAAGATGATGAATTATTTGATGACTGGTTTGACGCGCTTTCAAAAGAACAACACACCGTATTAAAAGTATTTGAAGTATATCGTGGACAGTACGAGCACCAAAACTAATTCATTTGGTTGCAATAACTACGTTTTGAGGTGGCACAAAACTGCTTGAATGTAATTTAGTGTTAAAAAAGTGTGTGTTTTTATTCCTAAGCAAAATAAAAATCACACTTTTTTAATACAAGACCCCTAACTATGGCAACGAGCAGTTATTTTTAGCCAATGGAGATGCCAGCGAGACTTCAGGTTGCCAAATTCGCTGCCAAATATTACCGGCATTACTAAAACTAGGGCGCTGAGAGAGTCGTTCAAAATTACCCAACTTAATGCCCGAGTCTGTTTGCTCACCTACCACAAAGTTAAATACATATTGGCATTCCATACCCATTCTTAAATCTGACAAAATCACGTTATCGGTTTGCTGGCGAATAGAATAAAACCCTTTTGTAAACCATTGTAGTCTTTGAATGCCCCATTGGTTGTCAATAGGCTTAATTAAAGACGGTGTTGTATTGTAGGCATTTAAGGTTACATCACTGGGCGAGTCAAACACAGAGGCATACCCCTCGTAGTAGTGACCGTCAGACATTACCACTATACGCCAAAGTAAAGTGGTGAGCGGGGCAGGCGTACTAATATAGCCGGTTGCGTCAATATCGCGATTGTTCAGTGCTGTTTTTACCTTGTCGTCAATATTGAGTTTAAACACAAAGGCAAGGCATAAATACGCTGTGCTTAGGCTAAGTGTAATTGCATTGATTTTATAGGCTTTATTGGTACTTATTTTAGGTAATAAAGTAAAAGCTAAACCAATTAATAACGGCAAGGTGTAAAGGGGGTCAATAATAAACATGCTAGATACCGCAAAAGGGTATTCACTTAAGGGCCACATTAGCTGAGTACCATAAACGGTGAGTGAATCTAATAAAGCATGTGTTGATAAGCACAAAAACACCAACCAAAACCAACGAACTTTATAAGCCTGCATGCCTGTGTGTATTTTTAATATTAGCCATACAATTAGCGGGCTTATTAATAAATGCACAAATAAAGAATGGCTAAAACCGCGATGATAGGTAAATGCCTCTACACTGCCGCCATAGGGTAAAAATACATCTAGATCGGGTAAAGTGCCTAAAATAGCGCCCCACGCAACGGCTTTTCGACCTACTTTATTGCCTAGTACCGCGTAGCCTACGGCACTGCCTAATGCGACTTGTGTTAAAGAATCCATACTACCTCATCCAAATAATGCAACTGCAGTGTTTATACTCAGCTTAATCTTAAAACCGTCAATAATGTAAATTATTTCATTAAGTTGCTCTTTAAACTCAATTTAAAAGCGATTTATAAACTTAGTCGCGGTTGTATAAAATCTAAAAATGCAACGATACGGGAAGAAACCGCCCCATTTTTGTAATAAACGCCATAAATAGATTCTCGATTATTTGGGCTACTTACGCTGTGAGGTAAAACTTCTATTAATCGTTTTTTGGCTAAATCTTCTGCAATCATAAATTGTGAGAGAAGTGCTATGCCTTGATCAGCAATACATAAATGCCTAATGGTTTCGCCGCTGCTAGCCCTTAAATCAAAGTGCAGTGATTGCTCATGCTTCAAGGGCCATTGATTAAGAGTATTGGGCTCACTGAAGCCAATTAGGTTATGGTTTTTAAGATCTGAAACTTGCTGTAATGGTGGCGCATTTTTTACATAATCAGCGCTTGCGACCAATTTTAATTTACTTTGGCCTAATTTTCGCGCGTGCAGGTTTGAATCTTTTAAGTCTCCAATGCGAATAGCTAAATCTGTTTTGCGCTCAAGTAAATCAATAATATTGTCGTGTGAGGTAATATCGAGCGTGATTTGCGGGTATTGTTTTTTAAACTCATTAACTAGTGGCGCTAGTTGATGTAAAACAAAAGGGCTTGCTGCATCTATACGCAAGTGCCCACTAGGTGCTTGCTTAAGTAGCTTTATTGTTTCTTCCCCGAAGAGCAGCGTGTTTAAAGCCTTACGCGCATATTCTATGTATATATGTCCTTCCTCGGTCAGTTCTAAGCGCCGAGTTGTTCTGTTTAGTAATGTGCAGTTTAGCCTACTTTCGAGGCGAGATAGCGCTCTTGAAACCTTAGCTACATTTAAATCAAGTAAACTAGCCGCACCGGAAAAGCTGCCACAATCAACAATGGTAATAAACATTTCTAGATCTTCAGTTTTAGCTTGAACAGGCATAAATTCACTTATTTATATTTGCAAAATAAACAAAAGTATTTTGCCATTTATGCTATTTATTGCAAGGGAGTTTTTACACACACTATGCATCTATTTTAAAAATGAGGATGTATTTATGCCATTGGCTTTATGGGCGCTTACCTTAAGCGCATTTGCAATTGGAACAACCGAGTTTGTTATAGTGGGTTTAGTGCCAACTATTGCAAACGATTTAGGCGTGAGCTTACCATCAGCAGGCTTATTAGTGAGCTTATATGCAGTTGGTGTAGCTATTGGCGCACCGGTACTCACTGCATTAACGGGGCGCTGGAACCGAAAAGTGGTACTTATAAGCCTTATGGGCTTATTTGTTATGGGTAATTTATTAGCTTGGCAAGCGCCGAGTTACGAAACACTAATACTGGCACGCATACTAACAGGCTTAGCTCACGGTGTATTTTTCTCTATTGGCTCAATGATAGCAACAAGCTTGGTAAGTAAAGACAAAGAGGCGAGCGCTATCGCAATTATGTTTACCGGCCTTACGGTAGCGCTTGTAACGGGTGTGCCATTAGGAACATGGATTGGCCAGCACTTTGGCTGGCGTGCAACGTTTTTAGTGGTTTCGGCATTAGGCTTAATTGCGCTAATTGGCAGCGCTATTTTAGTGCCAAAAAACTTAAAACAGTCTATTCCGGCGACGTTTAAAGAGCAGCTACAGGTTATTGTTAAGCCGCGCTTATTGCTCGTTTATTTAATGACTATATTAGGCTACGGCGGTACGTTCACCGCGTTTACTTATTTAGCGCCTATATTAGAGCAGCAAACTGGCTTTGCACCATCCGCTATTGGTTTAATAATGCTGGTTTATGGTGTGTCGGTGGCTGTTGGTAATATATGGGGCGGAAAATTAGCCGACAAGCGAGGCCCAATTAGTGCACTGAGTATTATATTTAGCGCGTTAACAATTATTTTATTGGCTTTCACCTTTACTATGGAATCAAAAGTAGCCGCAGTGCTGACTATTTTAATATGGGGGGCATTTGCATTTGGTAATGTACCAGGATTGCAGCTTTATGTAGTAAAACAGGCAAAAAAGCACACTCCTAATGCGGTAGATGTCGCATCGGGGTTAAACATCGCGGCGTTTAATATTGGAATAGCCTTAGGCTCTGTTACAGGGGGGCTTGTAGTCGAGCATATGGAACTAAAAGATACCGCATGGATTGGGGCCGTTGTTTCATTACTGGCTTTAATAGTCACTCGATACAGTGGTAGGCTAGATAAACATAATGTTCAGGCTAAATAAAGCCGAACTCATATAGGTTAGTCTTGAAATAAAAATCAATGACCTCAGTATTCACATGAGGTCAAAATTTTAAATCAAAAAAGTAATAGGTGTATTTAGTAAACACGTCGTTTGAATTTTAAACCTATTATTAAACAAGGATAAAGCTATGACACAACGTGTAATTGAAATGCCAGATTTAGGTATGGGTACTTTTCGTTTAGAAGGTAAAACAGCTTATGAATCTGTAAAAATGGCGTTAGAAGTTGGATTTCGCCACATTGATACCGCGCAAATATATGGCAATGAAGAGCAAGTTGGCCAAGCAATTAAAGACAGCAATATTCCTCGTGAAGAATTATTTATAACCACCAAAGTATGGAATAACAAGCTCAACAAAGCTGACTTTGTTGACAGTGTTAAAACATCTTTAGAGAAGCTACAGCTTGATTATGTCGACTTATTGTTAATTCATTGGCCAGCACCGGTAAATAATGAACCCATGAGTGAATATTTAACCGAGCTGCTATTAACAAAAAAGCTGGGATTAACTAAACATATTGGTGTATCTAACTTCACCATTGCCAACTTAAATGAGGCAATGCAAACCTTAGATCCTCGCGAAATATTCACTAATCAAATTGAGGTACATCCATATTTAACCAACACTAAACTGCGCGCTTTTTGCGATCAACATAAAATTCATGTTACCGCCTATATGCCATTTGTTGTGGGTAAGGTATTAACAGATCAAACCATTATTGATATTGCTAACAAGCACGATGCAACGCCAGCGCAAGTGGTTATTGCATGGGAAAATGCCAATGGCATGACCACCATTCCATCATCGACTAAGCGTAAAAACTTAGAGGATAACTTTAACGACAAAGTTAAACTTGATGATGAAGATATAGCGCGAATTGATGGCCTTGATTGCAACGACCGCCAAGCAACGCCCGACTTTGCACCACAGTGGGATCAATAACCAAAAAGCCAGAACCAAAACAGGTGCAGTTGAGCTGCACCTTTATTTTTTAAACAAGGAACACCCATGTTAACGGTAATTGCTACACTATCGAGTGAAAATAGCGATGCAGAGCGTCTATTAACCGAGCTCGAAAACTTACAACAGTCCTCGCGCCAAGAAGTAGGCTGCCTGCGTTACGAGCTATCAGTTAAAAACGATGCTGAGCAAACTATCTATTTAGTGAGTGAGCAATGGGCGTCTAATGAGCATTTTGAAGCCCATAAAAACGCACCACACTTTAAAGCGTTTGGTGATGCAGTAGGTGAATTTATTACCTCTATTAATATTGATGTGTATAAAACTATTGGTTAAATGACACTCAGTTAATAGCAAAGCAGGAGCTGTAACTTACAGCTCTTTTTTTGAAATATCATCTCCAAATACCCCCTTCAAATATCATCCTTTCTCCGCTGTTCTTTTAAACCCAAAGCCGTTTATAAAGGCGATTTCATAATAGTTATCTTTAATAAGACACTGCTGTTTGCATCGGTAGTACAGGGTTGCCTGATATTACTGATTACACCCTTTTTGGTATAATTTTGCATAATCATAAACAGGTTAGGAGATAACTAGTTGTTTACAAATATTCTTTGATGGTTAATATAAATACAAAAGGAATGTATGGACATTTGACGGTTTATAAACCGATAGATGTCGTAGACTAAATTGTTATGTTCTACGGAGGAAAAATGATTAATATTGGTAGAAATGGCATCCAAATAGATCAAGAGCCAAACAGTTGTCCTGTTTGCAATCATTTAGTATCTCCAAACAGAACTGAGATATTTAAAGAAATTAATACAGAGAATTCGAATTGGAGTCGATATTTAGAGGGACTATACGAATGTCCATCACTTAAATGTGGGCATCTGTTTCTTGCTCACTTTGAGAGAAAGTCTAAAAGTAAAGGTGCAAGAGATGGCTATTTTACTTATACGCATTCGACACCTAATCTCTTTAAAACAGTTGAGTTTGATGAAAGAATAGCCACTATATCCCCAAGTTTTGTTGAAATATTCAACCAATCAACAAATGCAGAGCAAGCTGGGTTGAGTGAAGTTTGTGGTATGGGCTATCGAAAAGCACTTGAGTTCCTGATAAAAGATTACTGTGTATCATCACAAACTGATGATGCTGAAAAGATCAGGAAAATGATGTTGATGCAATGCATTAATCAATATATCACTGACATAAATGTCAAAGAATGTGCCACTCGTGCAGTTTGGTTGGGCAACGATGAAACACACTATCAACGCAAGTGGAAAGACAAAGATATTGGTGATCTTAAACTGTTGATCAACTTAGTAATTCACTGGGTCGTTAGCAACCTAATGACTCAAGAGTATATGCAGTCGATGCAACGAACATAAAAAACGCATCAAAAATCGCCCTACGGGCTGGGCTTCGCTGACGCTCCGCCTTTTATGTGAGCGTTATAACAAAATTAACAAGACACCCATTTTTAATTTTGTACCTTCTATGTTTCAAACTAGATTTTGTTCAGTGCAGATAGGAAATTAACACATTAACAGGACTCCCATCTTTAATTTTAAGACAGAAGCAGAATGGTGGAAAATGAAGATTATCTCTAGATTTCTAAGTAAGACCGAAAGAGTAGAGTATTATTTTGCAATCATGTCAGACCATATGGAGCGTCCGTTTATTTTAGGTGCGCAAAGTGTTGATCCAAAGCTTCCTTCAATTGCTCAGTGGGGGGCATCTTCAAGATTTGGACTTGATAGTCTTGATACCATTGAAGGAAAGTTATGGAAAGATTGGCGCTCTTCTTTAGAAATGCTTGGTGCCTCATGGGTAATACCAATTATTGAAGAGTCAGTAATAAAAGATGATGTAACTTATGCAGTTAATCAAATTATATCTAAATCGTAAATTTGCAATTAACAAAGCGTAGTTGTTGGGCTATTTTTCTCGTTGCACTCAAAAACCAGCGGCAAAACACAGTGTTGGTAATTTTTAATAAAGCCAAGATCCCTTAAATAGTTAAACCCCTTAGCCAAACACTACTCTTTATTTAATCGATAAATCGTATTTTAAAATAAGGGCATCAATATAGCGGCTTCGTAATGTGAGTTGCTTTTCGTGATCGGCGCCATGGCTAAGGGCTTTATTTAGAAGCTTCATGGCGGGGTGAATGCGGGTGCGCTCATCTTTATCTAAACTGGCTTTACTGCGCAGCTCGGTTATATCGTCTACTAATAATCTGCCAATATCCACAGCAACAATTTCATCAATTAAGCCATTTTGGGTAAGCACGCCATATTTGCTGCATAAAAATTGTTGCCATACTTGCTGTAAATGTTCTTCTATTTCACAGCCAAACAGTTCCTCGTTAAATATAAAGCCTTGTTGTGCAAGCTTAGCCAAGCATTGGGTATAGTGCTGAGCAAACAAATTAAACGCCTGATTAGATGACTCTATTTTTTGCTTAACTAATCCTTGCCCCCAATTTACACAACCTCGGGGATAATAATCGTCGTATTCTTCACACTCATATAAGCCTGAGTAAGAGCTGCAACTCATCTGGTTTTTAATGCAATAACTTGGCTTAGGAAAAATACTTTGAGCTTGCCAGTTTTCAAGGGTTTCAGTGTCTATGTTGAGAGCTTGGCATAACTCATCAGTGTGATAAAAGTGAGTGCTTAAATAGTCAGATAAACGCATAGTGGCTCGCTTAATAGTAAAAAATAAAATACTGTTTATTTATACAGTTATTTATTTTGTATCATCAAACTCAATAACACAAGCCATTTTATAATTAAATACTGGCTATCACTGCAAATAGCGCAGTAAATATGGTACAAATAGGCCAAGTATTAATAACAATGATTTTTTTATGCGCACCCTAGAACAAATTAAACAAGCAAGCCTTATTACTGCAATTAAAACACCTTACTTAGCCAATGGTGAAATCGATCTTGCGAAGTATGATGAACTCGTTGAAATACAAATTGCAGCGGGTGTTGACGGTATAGTTGTTGGTGGCACCACCGGTGAAGGCCAGTTAATGAACTGGGAAGAGCACTTAATGCTAATTGCGCACAGTGCCAATAAATTTGGTGATAAATTACTGATTGTAGGTAACACCGGAAGTAATAATACGCGCGAAGCAATTAAAGCAACAAAATATGGTTTTGCCAGCGGCATGCATGCCTCATTGCAAATTAACCCTTACTACGGGCGCACATCAATTGCCGGTGTTAAAGAGCACTTTAAACGCGTGCTTGATATTGGTCCGGCGTTTATTTACAACGTAGCAGGGCGCACAGGTCAAGACCTCACCCCTGATATTATTGAACCACTGGCCCAGCATGAGCACTTTATTGGTGTTAAAGAATGTGGTGGCAATGAGCGTATAGCGCACTATGAACAACAAGGTATTGCATGTTGGTCTGGGAATGATGACGAAGCACACGATGCACGCCATATCCATAAAGCACATGGTGTTATTTCAGTTACGTCTAACCTGATCCCAGGTTTGTTCCGCCAATTAATGGATACCAAAAATGATGCGCTTAATAATTCATTACAACCATTAATGAACTGGCTATTTTGCGAGCCAAACCCAATTGCCATTAATACCGCGATGATCATGACCGGCGCGGTGAACCCTGTGTTTAGAATGCCTTACGTACCGCTTAACGATGAGCAACAGCAACAAGGTGTAACGCTAATTAATCAGCTTAATGAGCAAGATTTTGTCGGTAGCCGAGCGCAGTGTGTGGATATTAGTAAAGTTTTGATTTTATCTTAAACTGTTAGATTATTTACTAAATACTAAATTTTCAAAGCAGCCTACTGTAAACACAGAGGCTGCTTTTTTATATCACTGCCAATAGTAGTTGAGTTTAAGCTGCCACATAGCTGAATTGGCATGTGTTACTGCTAATCTAATATCAATATCTTGGTTAATAGGCACTGCAAGTTCTAGTTTGGTTTGCGCAGGGTTTTTAGCATTTAAGAATGACTTTTCATAGGATGCTCTGAGTTTAATACCTGAGTCAGTACCAGTAATGATCCCCACCTCTACCGACGAATCATAAAAGTGGCTGTTTTTAGCTAAATCACCCAAATAACCATTAATTAAGCTATAGGCTAAGGTGTTGTTGCTAAACTGCCAAGCTTGTCCGGCTCCTCCCATAACAAAGCTGCGTTTACAGGTTCTGCACAGTGCTGGTTGTCTGTCGAATCCCACATTGATTTTCCACGACCACTTAGATTCATTAGCCCAAGACAATTGGTTTGGATTGAATGACTCTAAATCTAATAAATGAATTTTATTTATGTAAGTTTCGCCATTTGTAAACATCAGCTCGGTATCTAACATTTCTAAATTAGAAAATGGAATGCGGGCAATATCAGAGGCAAGGGTATCAAAATAGCTCAGCCTAAAACCCATAGTGTACTGTGTTTGCTCAGCCGTGTGCATCGCAGAAATTGAGCTGTTAGAGGGCTTTTGGCCTTTATGTGGTGGCTGCTGGGTAAATTGAAATTTAACTTTGTTTTCGCCCATTGGCAGCTTTAAGCGCGCTTGGATTAGCGCATTTTTTAACTCACTTATTTTTACTGGGGTTTGTTTTTGAATTTGCTTCACTTGTACAAGTTCAAATAAAGCGCCAATAATGGCTTTTTGAGACTGTACTGGCAAAGCTAAAAATGATTTGCTTTTTAGTACTGCTGATTCTGCAAAGATTTGTTTGGCAAAGCTGAGCTCTTTTTCACTTAAAGATTGCACATATTTTGAAAATACAGTGTCACGTGAGGGTGTAAATGTGACTTTTTTAACCGCTGATTGCTCTTGGTAAGTGGCCGAGTTTAACCTTGAAAAAATAGTGGCAGGTATTACCCAAGGAGAGCTTTCGCTAGTTAGTTGATCGCCAATAACAAGTTCAATAATTTGTGCGAGATGAAACGCGCAGTTTTCATCGGCAAAGTAATAATCAAATTCAGTGCCTAAAATTTCCCATAAGTGGTTAGCAATAAAAGCCACGTCGCGCTCGTTTAGATTAAGAGTATATTCCCATAAATCTCTTAATTCTATCTCGCCGTAATTATGCTGGTGGCGATAAAACAATTGATCTGAAAAACCGGCTTTATAACCACCAAACAAGCCCTTGAGAATATAGACTAAGCCATTTTCATTGTCTGGAACATGTGCGCCATAGTTTATGCTGTAATCTAATAATTTGTTTTTTGATTCGGTTGAGCGATTAAGTTTAAGTAATAAATGACCATATAACGATGCGGGGTTACTCATATAACCAGAGGCAAATACTAAACTAACAGAGTGAATAGCTTGTTGCTCTCGCCATTGCTGTAATTTTGGGCACTCTGCAGCTGGCATTGAAAAGGTTAAACCTTGCTCTTTGAGCCATTGATAACGAGAAGGGTAGCGACATTGTGTTAATGGCTGGTTATTAAAAGCATGGATTGTTGCTTTTAATTCTGCAACCGGATCATTACGTCCGTTATCTGCAATAAAAAAGGATGCGTTAGTAATATAACTAATAGTAGTTGGTTGATTTTTGTAATGCCCTAATTTCAACCATATTGGGTGTTTTGCTAAAACAGAGATAGATTGCGTGGCAGAACTTGAGAAAGAGGTGAATAAAAAAACGCTAATAAAATAAAATAAAGGTTTCATTGTTTAACCAAAAAAAAAGGGCTGTTAAGCCCTTTAATTATTAGATTGCAGCGCATTGAGATGAAAAGTTAGTGGTAATTTTACCTTCAACTAATTCATAAAATGCTTGTGCATTGTCTATTGGTGCGTTTGCGTAATCGCTGCGTACCGAAGTGATAATTTGTTGATGAGCAGTTACATCACAACCACGTACATTAAGCATTGCAGAGATATACTCGCCTTCACCCTGTGCTATTTCTTGTTCTAATACAGGAAAAGTTTGTTGAATAAACTGCGCTGTTTTTACGTTAGCGCCTTCACAGCTCTCTACTGAAGAAATGTTAGACGATACCGCTGTTGTTCCTAAATCCCAAATAATATTAGAAATTGCTGCCGCAACGCCATTGTCTGGGAAAACCATTGCACCAATACCACATTGTTGCCATGGGTTGATGCCACTTTTTGCTTGTGACGGCATTGAAACGAACGCGCTTACTAATACCGCAGCAGTTAAACATCTTTTTATCATTATTAATTTCCTTTAATTTATATACACCCCACAAAACGGGCGAAGAAGTTTACCTGTTTTGGTTATTTAAATGCAAATAGTTATGTAACACAATGTAAAATAACGGTGTAAAATTTATAAAAGTGCAATAAAGGCGTGAATTAACGGGAATAAATCTTGCGAGTCAATACCATTTAGCTAACTTAAACAACAGCTGATAATCGCTAATTATCCTGCATTTTATAAATTAGCGGTTTCTGTTGTTTAAAACTAACTGTTTAAGCGATTTTACTGTATAATTTGCGACCCTTGATAATGTGGCCGCAGGTTATACAGCAATGAATTTTAAATCTTTTAGTTTTGCCTCTGAACTTATTCAGGCGTTAGACGAACTTAATTACCACACCCTTACGCCCATTCAGCGCTCAGCTATTCCGGCTGTTCGTAAAGGTAAAGACGTTTTAGCAAGTGCACAAACCGGTACAGGTAAAACCGCTGCATTTGCGCTCCCTATTATTCAAAAGTTATTTGAGTCAGATTGCAGCACTACGAATGCGCCAAGCGCCTTAGTCCTTGCGCCTACGCGTGAGCTTGCAGAGCAAATAGCGAATAACTTTAAAGACTTTGCTAAGTACACTCAGTTAAAAGTAGTGAGTTTATTTGGTGGTGTTAATACCGCAGGACAAGAAATTGCACTCAAAGAAGGTGTTGATGTTGTAGTAGCAACACCAGGACGTCTACTTGATCATATTCGTTTAGGTAACTTAAGCCTTGCTCAAGTAAAACATTTAGTACTTGATGAAGCTGACCGTATGCTTGATATGGGCTTTATTAATGATATGCAAAGCGTAATAAAAAGCTGTGCAGATGAGCGTCAAATTTTATTGTTTTCAGCTACCTTCCCAGCAGCAATTAAACAGTTCGCCTCTAAAGTATTAAAGCAGCCTGAAATTGTTCGTGTTGATCAAACTAACAGTACTGCAAGTACAGTACAACACGTGGTTTACCCAGTAGAGGAGCGCCGTAAGCAAGAGTTGCTTTCTGAGCTGATTGGTAAGAAAAACTGGCAGCAAGTGCTAGTGTTTGTAAACATGAAAGAAACCGCAGATGAGTTAGTGACTGAACTTAACCTAGACGGTATCCCAGCGGCAGTATGTCATGGCGATAAATCGCAGGGTAATCGTCGTCGTGCGTTGCGTGAATTTAAAGAAGGCAAAGTACGCGTGCTAGTTGCAACAGAAGTAGCGGCCCGTGGTATTGATATTGACGGTTTACCACGTGTTATTAATATTGATTTACCTTGGCTTGCTGAAGATTACGTACACCGTATTGGCCGAACTGGTCGTGCTGGTAACCAAGGACAAGCAATTTCGTTTGTTAGCCGCGAAGAAGAAAACATGTTGTTTGAAATTGAAACCTTAATTGGTCAAAAAATTAAACGTGTTTACTTAGAAGGTTACGAAGTAAGTAATCGTGAAGTACTGATTGATAAAATTGGTAAAAAGCCAGCGCATTTACGCCGTACCCGTGCTAACAAGCCATCAGGCCAGGCTACCGGTGAAGCGAGAGCGAAAAACCGTTCGCGAATTTCTAATGTACGTAAAAGCTTAAAAGGCGAAAAGCTGTCACTTAAAAAGTAAGACAGCTGAGCCATTAAAAAAACCTGAGTTTACTCAGGTTTTTTTGTGCCTGAAAGAGTAGTTTAGTTGTGCTTTTCTAACATCGATAATGCAACTGCTTCGGCCGCTTTAATACCATCAATACCCGCTGATAAAATACCGCCTGCATAACCTGCGCCTTCACCTGCAGGGTACAGCCCTTTGGTATTAATGCTTTGGAAAGTTTTATCGCGCTTGATGCTGATAGGTGAAGACGTACGTGTTTCTACACCCGTGAGTAAGCCATCATTGGTTGAAAAGCCACGAATTTGTTTGTTAAAGGCAGGAATTGCTTCACGTAGCGCTTCAATGGCAAAAGCTGGCAGTACTTTGCTTAAATCAGTCAGTTTTATACCTGGCGTATACGAAGGCTGTACATCCCCTAAATTAGCCGACGATTTACCTTTTAAAAAGTCACCAATCAGCTGTGCTGGGGCATCATAATTTTTACCACCCAGCTCATAGGCTTGCTCTTCTAGCTTACGCTGTAAATCGATCCCAGCTAAAGGGTGGCCAGGGAAATCTTTTTCTGGGGAAATACCCACAACAATAGCACTGTTCGCATTTCGCTCACTACGAGAATATTGGCTCATACCGTTAGTAACTACACGGCCTTCTTCAGAGGTTGCGGCAACTACCGTGCCGCCAGGGCACATACAAAAACTGTATACGGTTCGGCCATTATTACAATGGTGTACCAATTTGTAATCGGCAGAGCCTAAAATAGGGTTACCCGCGTTATCGCCAAAGCGGCATTCATCAATCATTGATTGTTTATGCTCTATTCTAAAGCCTACTGAAAAGGGTTTTGCCTCAATATAAATGCCTTTATCGTGGATCATTTTAAACGTATCACGGGCACTGTGACCAACTGCTAATACCACGTGGCGAGTTTCAAGCTTTTCACCATTAGAAAGTGTAAGCCCTGTAACTTGGCCGTTGTCTAAATGGATATCGTCAACGCGGGTGCTAAAACGAATCTCACCACCGAGTTCAATAATACGGGCACGCATTTTTTCAATCATGGTTACTAGTTTAAACGTACCAATGTGCGGCTTACTAACGTATAAAATTTCTTCAGGAGCGCCGGCCTCTACAAACTCAGTAATTACTTTACGGCCATAATGTTTTGGATCTTTTACTTGGCTGTAGAGCTTACCGTCTGAGAACGTGCCTGCACCACCTTCACCAAACTGAACGTTTGATTCGGTATTAAGCGCCTTTTTACGCCAAAAGCCAAAGGTGTCTTTGGTGCGTTCACGTACTTCTTTGCCACGCTCTAAAATTATTGGCTTAAAGCCCATTTGTGCCAGCACTAAACCGGCAAATAAACCACATGGGCCAAAGCCAATTACTACAGGACGCTCTTTAATGCTGCTATTAGCGTGTGCTACAAATTTGTAGTTGGTGTCAGGGGAGACTTTAACGTGTTGATCTTTTTCAAACGAGGCTAACAGGTGTGCTTCGTTATCTACCTCAACATCAAGCGTGTAAATCAGTAAAATGGCGCTTTTTTTACGTGCATCGTAACCGCGTTTAAACACATTGTAGCTGTGTAGCTGCTCTGGACTTATATTTAATTTATTGATGATGGCTTGGCCAATAGCATTTTCGTCATGGTCAAGCGGCAGCTTTATTTCGGTTAAACGTATCATTAATATCTCTTTTGGTGTCATAGCGGAAAGTAAATACCGCTCACAATAAGGGGAGTGCACAAAGCGCTAATTTATAAGCGCCATATATTACGTTAAATAGCTCGCTTTTGGCACTTATTTATTGTGTTTTGGTAAGGGTTGGGTATGATCCGCAGCTGGTAAAGTTAAACATTAGGTATTAAACCATTATGGCGTTTGTAGTCACCGAAAACTGTATAAAATGTAAGTACACTGATTGCGTATCGGTGTGCCCTGCAGATGCATTTTTTGAAGGCCCTAATTTTTTGGCTATTAGCCCGGTAGATTGTATTGACTGTGGTTTATGTGTCCCTGAGTGTGCTGCCGATGCTATTTATCAAGAAGATGAATTACCTGAATCGCAAAAAGAGTTCACCCAGCTTAATGCAGAATTGGCAGAAATATGGCCACGTATAACGCAAGTTAAACCCGCCCCAGAAGATGCCGATAGCTGGAATGGTGTGGCTAATAAATTAAAACTTCTCGACACATAACTACTTCCCAACACTTATTATTAGTTTTTTGTTAATTTTATTACAAATATTAACGCGCAAGTATTAACAAACATATCTGTATAATTTACACTCCAGACCAAAGTTTACTTTTAACAAGTAAATAAACCTAAATGGATGTTTATGCAGTACTTTATACCTACAAAAATAATAAAATTGCTGTTGTTGACCAGCTTCAGCTTTGTTTTAACTCTCAGCCCCAATGCACTTGCCGATAAGCTTAATTATCAACTTGCACACATTAATAAAAACATTGATGTGGATGGCGTGCTTAACGAGCCGCATTGGCAACAAGCAACCCGCGTTGCGGTAAACTATCAAGATGAGCCGAATGAAAAAGGCACGCCACCGGTAAAAACCGATGCGTATATTTATGACGATGGTCATAATTTGTATGTAGCTTTTGTAGCTTATGACACCGATCCGAGTAAAATTCGTGCAGCGCTTCGTGATAGAGACACGCTTTGGCAAGATGACAATGTTGGTTTGGTAATTGATACCTTTAACGATGAGCGTACTGGCTATGAGTTTTATGTAAACCCACTGGGTGCTCAAGGCGACATTCGCATGACGGATACCGACGAGTGGGTGTCAGATTTATCCTGGGATGCTATTTGGGATAGTGCCGGTACCATAAACGAGGATGGTTACGTGGTTGAAATGCGTATTCCGTTTAAAGCACTGCGCTTTGCACAAAACCAAGCCGACTCTACTTGGGGCTTTTCGATGATGCGCAACTATCAGCGTGATGTGTTGTATCAATTATCAAGTACCGGCTTTGACCGTGATATTAAATGTAGTTTATGTCAGTTTGACAAAATAACTGGATTTAATAATTTAGCACCGAGTAAAAATCTGCAATTAACGCCAACCTTAACCGCATTAAGAAACGATCAAAAAACACAGGTACCTGGCAAATGGGATAACGGCGATGTAGATACAGAAGTAGGGCTCGATCTGCGTTGGGGTATTACTAAAGATGCAGTAATTAATGCCACCATAAACCCTGACTTTTCTCAGGTAGAAACCGATTCGTTAGAGCTGGATGTAAACACCACATATTCTATTTATTACGCTGAAAAACGCCCGTTTTTCTTAGATGGCGCGTCTTACTTTAAAAGTAATTTATTTGAACTGCTCTATACCCGCACCATAGCTGAGCCTAATATTGGCGCAAAGCTCACCGGTAAAACCGACAGCCATAGCTATGCGCTAATGTTTGCAGATGACGACAACAGTAATGTTTTACTGCCTAGTAACCAAGGGTCTGGTTTTGCCAGCCTAAATGATAAAACCAAGGCAGCGGTGGCGCGATACCAATATGATATTGGCCAACAAGGGACCATAGGAGTAACCACCACACATAGAGAAAGTAGCGACTACTATAATACGGTGTTATCGGTTGATGGTAGCTATTGGTTCAATCAGTCAGATACACTTAATTATCAAATAGCCAATGCTGATACCAACAACTCTAAATTTTTAGTTGATAACTACAATTTAGCAGAGTCTCAGTCTGATATGGCGTATGCATTAAAGCTGACTCGCGATAAGCGCGATTATAAGCTTTATGCAACGTATGACAATATTGGTGAGGATTACCGCACCGATTTAGGTTATCAAGAAAAAGTAGACTATGAAAAAGTAGGCTTTGGTGGCGGTCAAACTTGGTATGGTGATGAACATGACATGCTAACAACATGGTCATACACCGCCGATTGGGATAAAAGCTGGGCTCAAAATGGCGACTTGCTTGAAGAAGAATATGAAGGTTACATGACCTTTCAAGGTCAAAAGCAGTCTGTATTTGAGCTTGGTTTGTTAAATCGCTATGAAAACTATAATGGCAATTTTTATAACCAAAATATTGGTTATTTTTATACGGCTTTTAGGCCGACTAAAGATTTGAGATTATCGTTATACGCCGAATACGCAAGCCGTATAGATTATACCAATGAGCAGTTAGGTGATGTTTTAACTACACAATCACAGGCTGTTTGGGATATTAATAATCACTGGCAGTTAGATGTTAGACATAATTATAGTCATTTAGATGATTACCAAGGGCGACGCGTATTTACCGCAAACCTTGTAGATTTTAGGCTTTATTATAAGTTTAGTATGCGCGCTATGCTTAAGCTGATTTTACAGTTTGAAGATATAGACAGAAATGAAGATGCTTACTTTTATCAGGTAAGCGAAATCAACAAAGATTATGGTAGTCAGCTGGTTTACTCATATAAAATTAACGCACAAACGTTATTTTACTTAGGGTATTCAGATAAAGGTTATCAGGATGACTCGTTAAAAA
Source organism: Pseudoalteromonas sp. QJM3NY_12 (assembly GCF_056173165.1). The sequence continues at coordinate 177,514 of NZ_JBWBUF010000002.1, read as the reverse complement.
GCATTGAGCGTGACCAACGTACTTTCTTTACGAAAGTCAGTTATGCGTGGCAGTTATAACGCTATAAATACTATAAAAGCAAGATTTTGCTAGGCAATAAAAAACACGCTACTGGGTAGCGTGTTTTTTTATAGAAAGCAAAAGCTAACTATTACAAGTCAAAAGTACGTGAGATAGCAAGTACAATTCGCTCATCTGCGTAATCGTAGTCTAAGCTGGTATTCTCAGCTGCTACTTCAATACCAAACCCTTCATAGCTTGTTTGGTACGCTAAGCGGTAATGATGATACGATTTATCGCCCTTAGCTTCATCCCACTGAAATTTATTGCCATCGAGTGAGTTTGAGATATCAAAGCTAGCACGAATTGCATGATTTGGAGCAATCTCGAAAGTGTGCGCAATCATCGAAATCACATGGCCTGTATCGTAGCCAAAGTAATCCCAGCTGTACCAAAAGTTAAGCTCTGTTTGACCGTAGTCACTGGCATAACCAAATTTAGTATACGCTTCTGCGTAGTTACCATCGCTGTTATTACCTTGGTAAGTGTAATAAGCAATACCGTAATCAAGGCTTACTTGTTCGTTTAACTGAATGTATCGGCCTACATAAGCATCTAGTTCGAAGTCTGTGTCATCACCAAAATCTACGTTTGATGCCCATACACCTGCATACACACCGTTATCGTACGCATAGTCGAGACTTGCTTGTAGCGCAGGGTCGTTATCTGTTTGAGTAACACCATTAAAGGTGTAATCAGAGGCGGCGGTAATCGTTGTTGACCAATTAGCTGCTGCTGTTGTTGATAAAACCGTTAATGGTAAAGCGATAAAAAGTTGTTTTAATTTATTGTTCATGTGATTTCCTAGCTGATAGTTTCTATTTTTGTGTAATCAATTTTATTCGCTTTAGGTGATCCTTCGATATTGCTGACTGTTTTAAATTTGCTGTAGGCAATAAAACCTAAGCAGATAAAGAATAAGCCAATAACTAAAGCACCAACCCATTGAATTTGCAAAAACTCAAGTTTAAATAACAGTGTCAATAATGATAAAGCGATAACGTTCATAGCAATATATTTAAACTTGCCTAAGCGTTTTACAGTTAAGTTTAAATTATCTGTGTATAAACGGATCAGTGAATCAAGCGAGTTTATAACAAACACGATACCTACAAACACCATGGCAAAGTTTTTGATGCCTGCAGTTGGAATACCCGCCTCGTGGTAGTGATATAACACACTAAACCAGATAGCGATTGGTATTGACGGGAAAATCAACATAGCGCCCAATACTTGGTATGTTTTTAAACCACCAACAAAACGCGATGTAAACTGACCAATCATGATGCTCCACGCAAACCACCAAAATAGATAAAACTCATGGTAATCATTCAGTGGTAATACAAATTCATTGATGTTGGCGAAGTAATTGCCAATTAAACCTATATTTTGAGTAAATGCAGAGAGTTCGCTATCGCCAAATAAGAAGGCATCAGCCCACATAAAACCAATTAATGCGATAAACAACCAAGTAGTGGCAATACTTAAAAAGCGTACGTATTTAATATCGGTACTTGAATACACCGCAAAACAAATAGCGGCAAGTACAATTAAGTAAAATGCTGGAATAACACTTGAACCATCACCAAGTTCTGGTATATACCACGGTAGATTGCTTAGCAGTAAGTATGCGGTAAACGCACAAGTACCAATAATGACCACGTTGTTTAAAAATTTAACCCATGGAATTTCAAAAAACTTCACTTTGGGCTCTATTACACAGAAATAAAAGCACGTAAGAAAATAAAATCCCCAAATTAAAAATCCCCAATAACCAAACTCAATAGAGAGCGGGTTGGCAAATGCATATTCTGGGCTTGCTTTTATGTCTGCATAACCGGCAAATTCGGTTAAAGGAAACATAATAAGGCCAACATCTAGGCCTGAGGTAAATAGGATTGCTATAAAGGTGAATGTTCTCACTGGTGTGACGCCTACTACGCGTACATTGCCCCATTTTATTAAAATAGTAACAATGGCAAGTAAGGTAAAAATAATGCCAGCATTAAGCCAAATAGTCATTATCGCCCTCCCAGAATGAATAAAAGTAACACATATATACTCCGTTTTTTATTGTGCTTGCATTAACACCGGCATAACCTATTTATGCTTGTGAGCCACTGCAAGGTACATAAAGGCACTCTTTAAGCATTTTGCTTACGAGAGAGGCCTTTATGACAGGCTAAATTAAAGGTTTTTATTTCGTTGTGTAGTTTGCCAATCAGTGGCATTCACAACATCAACTCCTGTATGAGCTAAGGGCTTATTTCCTAGAATAATATCCGCGGCTTTTTCGGCCACCATAATCGTAGGGGCATTTAAATTACCGTTCGGTATGGTCGGAAAAATTGACGAATCAACCACACGTAAGCTTTGTATGCCATGCACTTGAGTGTTTGAGTTAACCACGGCCATATCATCTTCACCCATTTTACAAGAGCAAGAAGGGTGATAAGCACTTTCTACGGCTTGGCGAACAAAGGCATCAATTTGCTCATCAGTTTGAACTTGTTGCCCTGGTTGAATTTCTTCACCACGAAATTGGTTAAATGCTGGTTGTTCAATGATTTCGCGTGTTAAACGTACGCACGCTCTAAAGCCTTCAATATCGTCTTGATGCTCTAGGTAATTAAATACAATTTTAGGTGGCTGTGTTGGATCAGCTGATGCAATAGTGACACTGCCTCGGCTCTTAGGCTTGTTATGGCCTACATGCACTTGAAAACCATGCCCTGCAAAAGCACTACGACCATCGTAACGCATAGCGGCCGGTAAAAAGTGATACTGTATGTCAGGCCATTCAACACCTGGCTTTGAGCGAATAAAGGCACATGATTCAAAATGATTAGTTGAGCCTAAGCCTTTGCGAGTTAGTAGCCATTTTGCGCCAATTAAACCTTTAGAAAACAAGCCTAACTTACCGTTTAAGGTAATTGGTTGTTTACACTTATATTGAAAGTAAAACTCTAAATGATCTTGCAGGTTTTGGCCTACACCTGGTAAGTGATGTTTTACTTCAACGCCTGCTTTCTCAAGTGCTTGAGTATCACCAATACCTGAAAGCTGTAGTAGGTGTGGTGAACCAATAGAGCCTGCGCTTAAGATAACTTCTTTATTTGCTTTTGCAGTTTTAACCGCGCCATTAAGCTTGTATTCAACGCCGGTTGCTTTTTTACCATCTAAAATAACGCGCTGGGCAAGAGCACCTGTAACGATTGTTAAGTTGCTACGATGCTTAATAGGATCTAAATATTCTCGAGAGGCTGAGCTACGCACACCGTTTTTAACGGTCATGTGCATAGGGCCAAAACCTTCTTGCTGAGCACTATTGTAGTCATTTGTTGTTGAATAACCGGCCTCTGCACCCGCTTCAATAAATGCAGTGTATAACGGGTTCTCCATGTTATTGCCGTTATTAACACCTAGCGGACCTTTGCCACCACGATGGCTATTTTCACCTAGGTAAAAGCTTTCTGCTTTTTTAAAATACGGTAAACACGCTTGGTAATCCCAGCCGTTAGCACCGTGCTGTTGCCATTCATCAAAATCTTTAGCGTGGCCACGCACATACACCATGCCATTAATCGATGATGAGCCGCCAAGAACTTTACCGCGTGGGCAATGCATTTCACGGTTATCTAGATGTGGCTCTGGTTGCGTATGAAATTGCCACGCAAACTTATCTGTATTCATTGGAATAGAGAGTGCCGTTGGCATTTTTATAAAGATGCTTTTATCGCTGCCGCCGGTTTCAAGTAACAATACCTTGTTACTTGAATCTTCAGACAAGCGATTTGCTAACACACAGCCTGCTGAGCCCGCACCTACAATAATATAATCAAAAGAGTGGTTCATGATAATTCCTTAAAACGGGCTTTCTATGTCGGCCATGCCAACATAAATAGATTTAGTTTGTGTGTAATGATCTAGAGTCTCTATGCCATTTTCACGACCAATACCCGATTGCTTATAACCACCCACTGGCATCTCTGCTGGTGAGTTACCGTAAGCATTAATCCAACAAATACCGGCTTGCAGTTGATGAATTACGCGATGAGCGCGTTTAATGTCGCTGGTGAAAACGCCTGCAGCTAAACCTAAGTGAGTGCCGTTAGCACGTGCAATTACATCATCTTCATCATCAAAGACTAAAACGCTCATTACAGGGCCAAAAATCTCTTCTTTAACGATAGTCATTTCATCATTGCAATCAACAAACACAGTCGGCGCTACAAAATAGCCATTTGGCGCTGCTTCTGGAGAAAGCGTTGAACCACCTGTTAATAGTGTTGCGCCTTCTTCAAGGCCTTTATTAATGTAGCTCATTACTAAATCTTGATGCTTTTTAGAAATAAGCGCGCCAAAGTTAGTGTTTAGATCTTGTGGGTCGCCGGCAATAATATTGTTTTCAGTGCGTGTTTTAAGTTCATCAATAAATTGTTGGTAAACATTTTTGTGTACGTAAATACGGGTACAGTTAGTGCAAATTTCACCTTGGGTATAAAAGTTACCTAGCATAGCGGCACTTACTGCTTGCTCTATATTGGCATCATCAAATACTAGTAATGGCGATTTACCACCGAGCTCCATAGTCACATCTTTTAATGTGCCTGCAGCACTGGCTACAACTTTTTTACCGGTACCTACTTCACCAGTAAACGATACTTTATCAATATCTTGATGTGCAGTAAGCCATTGACCTACTTCGCCCGCGCCTTGCACTACATTAAATACGCCAGCAGGAACACCTGCTTCAATAAACACTTCGGCTAATTTAATTGCGCCAAGTGGTGTTTCTTCAGATGGCTTAAAAATAAATGCATTACCCGCTGCAAGAGCAGGACCTGACTTCCAACATGCAATTTGTAATGGGTAGTTCCATGCACCAATACCTGCACAAATACCTAGAGGTTCTTTGCGAGTATAATAAAAATCATCGCCAACCATTTGCTGTTGACCAACTTGTGCAGGGGCAAGGCCTGCAAAATATTCAATAACATCTGCGCCTGTTTCAATATCTACGCAGTTAGCTTCTTGCATTGGTTTACCAGTATCGAGCACTTCAACCAGTGCAAGATCATCATTGCGCTCGCGTAAAATAGCAACGGCGTTTAATAAAATACGGCTGCGCTCAATAGGGGTCATCGCTGACCAAACTTTAAAGCCTTGTTTTGCACTTTCTATCGCTGCGTTTTGAACATACTCATCAGCGACTTCAACGGCATAAATCACCTGGCCGGTTGCAGGGTTTACTACATCAAATGTTTCGCCGCTTTTATTCGCAAGGAATTGGCCGTTGATAAAGTTTTGATAAATAGGTGTAGTCACGTTAGGCTCCATATTGCTTGATAAGTGAATGCACGTAGTTTTTAGCCAGTGATTCACTGTGTTTAAACTGATTTTCGTCTGATTGGCTTAATACGGCACGAAGCCATAAGCCATCAATCATTGCTGCGGTTAATTCGGCCGCGAGTGTCGCTTGCGCCAAAGGCATTAATTGCTTAAATGAAACGGTTAAATTGCTCTGCAAGCGTTTGCTGTTTACTTTTTGTAAACGATGAAGTTCCTTATCGTGCATTGATTGCGCCCAAAAACTTAGCCACGTCCGAGTGGTATCTTTTCGTTGTTGTACTAGCGCAAAGTTTGATTCAACAATAAACATTAACCTTTGAGTTGCAGTGGTGTTTTCATCAACTTTATTAATTAAGTCGTCTTTCAAGTTCGAGAGTAAATAACGCACAGTTGCTTCAATTAGCCCCTGTTTCCCACCAAAGTAATGACTAATTATGCCTGATGACATTCCAGCATTTTTACTAATGCTATTAATTGTAGTCGCTTGAAGCCCTTTTTGAGCAACTGATTCTATAGTCGCGTCAATTAGCTGCTGACGCCTTACAGGTTCCATTCCAACTTTGGGCATAATTTTTATTAATTGAACGTTCAATAAAGATTAAGCTTAAGGTAATAGCTCTAACAATTCAAGGCTTGTGTAAATAGCAAGAGAGTAAAGTATGGATAAATGATTAACAAAATGAGTATTAAATGATGCAAAATTAACAACATAATGATTTATATAAAATCAATAAATAACAGTGGGTTATATTTGTTTTTTGTGTTTGCTTATATAGTGTAATTAATTATTTACGAGGTAAGAGAAACTTTTAGTGATTTATTTGTTAGTGCGTTAACTATTAGAGTACTAATTGTATTTTTTACCAGCAGGGTAGTTATGTGAAGGTAAAACGAATATATCTGTTTTTCCGATGAAATACCGATTATATAAAGGGAGATGGGAGGTAAATTAACCGAATGTTAACCTAAGAAGGGGTAAAGCAAGGTGCTGTTTAGGTTTCAACAACACCTTTAAATAGAAGGGGATAACGTCTCAAGCGATTGCCAATATAATCATCGGCCATGATCTGTTCACAAATTTCGTCGATGTTATCAGTAGCTTCAAACACCCAATCAAAACGTTCAATCGCGAGCAAAAAACCGCGCTTTAAGTGTGTTTGTTCGCGGTAATAAGCAAGGTTATTTTTTATCAGTTGCAGCTTTTCAGGTTCAGCTTTTAATTGCGCAATAACTTGGTGAATAAACTGTAAATTGCGTGAACCAGTTGGCCTATTTCGTCTATTTGTTGGTCGCATTACTCTTCGTTAGCTATGTTGTAAAGTTTCTTCAAAAAGTCGTCTTTGTGTTTGTCATGTTCATAATCTAAGTGATAGGTATTATGAAATCCAAAACGTAATAATACCCCACTGCCTTGTAAGTAAACGGTATAGCCGTCAATATCAGAAAATGCAGTGACCCCCTGATAAAGCTTACCTTCTTCTGTGGTTTTACCACGTTGCTGGATACGTTCGTAAACCGCTAGAATCTGTTTGTTGTCGATTTCATTTTTCATTGTTTATACCTTTTATTTATTCTCTCATACGGGGTAGATATGCGGGTCGATCATCATAAAAACAATAGTCAAGAATGTGCGATATTGCTTTGTTATTTTCAATTTATAAATTATGCTCAAAGTTCACTTTATGCTGAGCTTTTACCATGATAGACAAAGCGTTACTTTTAAAAACTCGTGAATTATCCGACCAACTTATTGCACTGCAAACCCCCATTAGAATACTCGATGCAATTAATTGGGATAAACAGACTAAAGAAGAGTTTTTTAGGCAAAAATGTCAAAAAAATCCTCTGATAGATCGTGCCTATTACCAACAGCGCGATTTAGGACTTGTGCCTAGTGAGTTGCGCCAAGCATTTTCAACACTGCATCGTAATATTATTAATCAGTTGGGACAATTAAACCCAATAACCCAATATATGGGTAAAATGTGTGGTGAATATAAAACAGTGCTTAATATGCTGGAGCATCGAGGCACTGCCGAATTTCATGACTTGTCGGTAGAGCTTTTTGGTCATCCAAAAGATCTTTTTCATGCCGGTGAACCTTCGTTATCTGAGCTTGCTAATATGCTTGAGCAGCCATTAAAAAGTTTGCTTGATGCGAATATTTTGCCTGAAGATCCTAAAAATATTGATGCCAGTGATGCGGTGCGGATTTTATCTGAACAAGTTAATGCCAGTATGCAAGGCATTAATGTGGAAGTAATGCTTAGTGATGGAATTGTCAGTGATGCCGCAGCAGGAGCTAACAATATAAAGCTTAATCAAGATGTTAAGTTTTCTCAGCGCGAATTAGATATTTTAGAGGTACACGAGGGCTGGATCCATGTAGGCACCACTCAAAATGGATTAGCGCAACCTTATTTAACTTGTTTGAGTAAAGGCACGCCAAGCTCTACCGTTACCCAAGAAGGGCTTGCAGTACTGACCGAAATAATTACTCTTAAATCAACACCACGTCGCTTATCAAAATTAGTAAACCGTATTCAAGCGGTCACCAAAGTGATTGATGGTGCTGAGTTTGTAGATATATACCGAGATTATGTAGCACAAGGGTTATCAAAAGACGACAGCTACACCCTTGCACAGCGTGTATTTAGAGGTAGCACCGCAACCGGCTTACCGTTTACTAAAGACATTGCTTATATAAAAGGCTTTGTATTGGTTTATAACTTAATTCGGGTGGCGATACAGCTTGGCAGAATTGACCAATTACCGCTATTGCTGGTGGGTAAAATATCAATTGATGACTTTAGGTTAATATCGCAACTACATGATTTAGGTGTGATTGAAAACCCGCAATTTGTGCCGCCTCATTTTAAAGATTTAAGAGGACTTGCTACGTGGCTGAGCTTTGGTCGTTTTATTGGTAATTTGTCATTTGAACAATTAGAAAACGACTACAAGCCGTTGTTTTTATGATTTATAAGTGAGCTTTTTCTCAGAAACAAAAAAAGCCCAAAAATGGGCTTTTTTTAATTTAGCACAACACAGTTAACGTGCGTTGGTGCTCTCGAAAATTTTATCTGCAGAGGCTGCAACAAATCCAGTGTAAATTTCACCATCTGGTTTTGGATAACGAATAGCAAACTCGTAAAAACAGCTAGGAATGCGCATATCGCCATCGCAAAAGGTCACAGCGTATTCATCAGCTAATGTTGATGATTGCTCTAGTAGCACCTCTGGTGAGCCTTTTACTTCGCCTCCTGAGGTATTAAGTGCAAAACCTGCATCTTTAAGAGCTTGGTTTACATCATGGATGTTATCAAATTTAGCTAAGGTATTAATGTTCACAGTAAAATGATTTGCACGGTAACCCCACGCAGACATCCACGCTGCATATTCGCTCTCAGCTAATAACTTTTTGTATGTATCGGTGCTTACTTGCCAATGTGTGCCTGAATATAAAAAGTTATCGGCAGTCACAGCGCTTTCGTCAATTTGTGCCACCATATCCGTAACGATAGCTTGTAGTTCAGGCGAACATTTTTCAACTAATAATTCAGAAATAAACACTTTAGGCTGTGTCGGATCGCTATGCTCATAATGCTTGGCGTAGAGCTTTTTTGCTTCAAAGTGGTACTCACCACATTCTTTATAACCAATAGCTAAAAAGTGCGCAGCTAGTTTTTCAAGGCCTACTTTTTCTATGTTAAAAGTACGCAAAGCAATATGATCGTTAATAATGTCGTCTTTTTGCGTTGAGCCTAATAAGTCATGAATTTTATCAGCTGATGGCGTTACGGTTAGGTAGTTTTGCCATAAGTTATCAAATAATGTGTTTACATCAGTATGCATGGTAAATCCTTAAATTTTCTAAAATTGTTATTCAATTATTAAGCCCGGCGCGAGGGTTTGCGGTAAATTAACTTTTTCTGACTCTACTGAGGCCACTGGGTATGCGCAGTAATCAGCAGCATAGTATGCACTAGCTCTGTGGTTACCACTGGCACCTATGCCACCAAATGGCGCTGCGCTTGATGCGCCAGTAATAGGGCGGTTCCAGTTAACAATACCGGCACGAATACGTTTTAAAAAGTGGCTGTAATCATCTTCGCTGTCTGCAAGTAAACCTGCAGATAAACCAAAGCTGGTGTTATTCGCCTCTGCTATAGCGCTATCAAAGTCAGTGTAGCGGTATACTTTAATTAGCGGGCCAAAGTGTTCTTCATCAGCGATTTCATCGATATTAGTGACATCAATAATACCAGGGCTGACAAACCCAGTGCCTGGTTTTAATTGTTTAAGCTCAACGAGTACCTCAGCACCTTGTTTAACTAGGTCAGCTTGCGCTGCAACCATGCCTAAGGCGGCTTTTTCACTGATCATGGCACCCATAAATGGTTGTTCGGCTGCAAAGCTATCATCTACAAGAATATTTTTGGTTGCGCTGATCAGCTTTTCTAAAATCGCATCGCCATTGGCTGATTTTTCAATAAATAATCGACGTGAACAAGTACAACGCTGACCCGAAGTAATAAAGCCCGATTGAATAATATCGTGAACGGCGGCGCTCACATCAGCAACATCTTTAACCACCAGCGGATTGTTACCGCCCATTTCAAGCGCTAAGATTTTACCTGGATGGCCTGCAAATTGTTTATGTAATAAATGGCCTGTGTTTGAGCTACCAGTAAAAAATAAGCCATCGATATCTTGATGTGAGGCAAGTGCTTTACCTGTTTCTAGTTCACCTTGAACAAGGTTTATAACCCCAGCAGGTAAGCCTGCTTTTAGCCACAGCTCTAAAGTAAACTGCGCTACATGAGGAGTTAATTCAGATGGTTTAAACACCACGGTATTACCCGCTAATATAGCAGGGACTATATGACCGTTTGGTAAATGCCCAGGGAAATTATACGGGCCAAAAATAGCCACTACACCATGTGGTTTATGGCGAATAAAGGCTTTTGCGCCAGGCATTGGGTTTTCGGTTGTGCCAGTACGTTCATTGTAAGCACGGATAGAAATAGCAACCTTGCCTGTCATCGCACCGACTTCTGTGCGTGTTTCCCATAATGGTTTACCTGTTTCACGAGCAATAATGCTAGCAAATTCTTCGCTGTGTTCTTTTAATTGGGCAACGAAGTTTTCTAAAATGGTAATACGTTGTTCAATTGGCATATCGGCCCATTGAATTTGCGCAGCTCTTGCCGCTTCTATGGCACTGCTAACTTGTTCGGGGCTGGCGCCATTACCTTGCCAAACAATTTCGCCATTACTTGGGTTAACAGAATTAAAAGCAGGGCCTTGGCCTGCGTGCCATTGGTTATTAATTAGTTGTGTGTTCATAAATAGTGTTACAGGCGGAAAAATCGCGCTGCATCTCCTTGATTTAAATGAAGTGCATCAGCTACTTCTTGGCTGATAACTAAGGTGTGCTTTGCTTGATTATAATGAGCGTGTTTAGTGAACGTGGCTCTAAAGTCGCTAACTCCTTGATTACAAATAGCAAGGGTATCTGAGCTTTGCTCATTAATATGTTCAAGTTCACCAATGGTAATAGGGCAAACCTGTGAATCACGAATACTGCGAATATTACCGAGCTTTGCCTCTACCGTGGGGCCTGCGTCAAATAAATCAACGTAGCCACGATGTTCAAACCCTTCTTTTTCAAGTAACTTAAGTGCAGGCTTGGTTTTATCATGGACATGGCCAATCACCGCTTGTGCATTTTTACTTAGTAAGTTTACATAGATAGGGTATTTGGGCATAAGCTCGCTAATAAATACTTTATCGCCTAAGCCTACTAAGTGGTCGGCTTGTGGAAATTCAATACTAAAAAAGTGTTCTTGTAACCATTGCCAAAATGGAGAGTGCCCCTGGTCATCACTCACGCCACGCATTTCAGCAATTACAGTGTCGGCAAAGCGTTCACTATGCTGTGCCATAAATAAAAAGCGTGAACGTGATAAAAATCGACCTGTTAAGCCTTTTCTGCTGTCTTCACGTAAAAATAAAGTACATATTTCTGAGCAACCAGTGTAGTCATTACACATACTTAAAATATCAACGGTATTGTAAACGCCTAAAGTGGGTGAATGATGGACGGTTTTACCTAAATGGTAATGGTACAAAGGTACAGACAAGCCGACGGCTGCTTCAATGGCGGTAGTACCAATTACTTTGCCAGTGTCACTGTCTTCTAAAACAAATAAATAGCTTTCGTCGATAGGCTTATCAACGTTTTTAGTAAAGCTGTTTTGTGCACGGTCTATTTTTTCTTGTAGTTGCCCATCATCGACAGGTAAAGAGGTAAAACCATGGCCTGATTCAATGGCAATCTCTTTAAGTGCTGCAAAATCATTGACAGTAATAGGACGTAATACTTGCATTAATTACTTGCTCCGATAAAGCCCTGAGGTAAACATTTATCTCAGGGCTTAATATGTTTTACTTAGTGATTAACCGTTTACAACTTCGCTCACTGCTTTTTCAAAGCGAGCTAAGCCTTCTTTAATATCTTCAAATGGGATCACTAATGAAGGCGTAAAGCGGATAACGTTCATTCCGGCGACTAAATTCATTAAACCGTTGTTAGCACTTGCGACTAAAAAGTCGCGAGCACGGCCTTCAAACTTCTCATTTAATACCGCACCAATCAGTAAGCCTTTACCGCGTACTTCACTAAATACATGGTATTTTTCGTTAATAGTATTTAGACCATCACGGAACATTTGCTCACGTTCTTTTACGCCATTTAAAACCGCAGGGGTATTTACTGTGTCAAATGCAGCTTCTGCAACAGCACATGCCAATGGGTTACCACCGTAGGTAGAACCATGAGTGCCTATTTTTAGGTGAGCTGCAATGTCAGTAGTGGTGATCATCGCGCCAATTGGGAAACCGCCACCTAATGCTTTAGCCGTGGTTAAAATGTCAGGAATAACATCTAGGCCTTCGTATGCGTATAAGTGACCTGTACGGCCAACACCCGTTTGCACTTCATCAAAAATTAGCAGTGCGTTATGCTTAGTACACAGTTCACGTACTTTTTGTGCAAATTCATTGGTTGGTGGCACAATACCGCCTTCACCTTGTAATGGCTCCATCATTACCGCACAAGTATCATCACCGATTAAGGCTTCAAAAGCGGCAATATCATTGTAATCACAATGAACAATATCAGCAGGTTTTGGACCAAAACCATCAGAGTAAGCGGCTTGGCCTCCCACTGTTACAGTGAAAAAAGTACGGCCATGAAAGCCTTTATTAAAAGCGATAATTTTAGATTTTTCAGCACCAAATTTATCCAGTGCAAAGCGACGCGCTAATTTTAAAGCCGCTTCGTTTGCTTCAGCTCCTGAGTTTGCAAAGTAAACTTTTTCAGCAAAGGTCGCATCAACCATTTTTTTAGCTAAGCGAAGTGCTGGCTCATTGGTCATTACATTTGCTAAGTGCCAAATTTTCTCGCCTTGCTCTTTAAGTGCGCCTACTAATGCAGGGTGGCAATGACCTAAACAATTAACCGCAATACCACCGGCAAAATCGATAAATTCGTTATTATTTTGATCCCACACGCGTGAGCCTTCACCACGAACCGGAATAACTGCAGATGGGTTGTAGTTAGGGACCATTACGTCGTTAAATAAATCTCTGGTTACTTGCATTTTTACACCTAAATTAATCACATAAAAAAATACGTTGCTGAAAAATAACGCTAAGCTCAGGCTTATTCAGCAATACAATGCGTTTTACTTGTTAAAAGTGTCATTATCAAAGGTTATGAATTAAATTTGCAGTGCTATTTTGTGAAAAATGATTAGAATAATGGTCAAATCAACGAAACTTATTAGCATTATGATAACTCCCCAAGATGAAAAGTTACTATCAGTATTAAAAATGAACGCTCGAGCGAGTATTTCTGATCTAGCTCGGCATTTAAATTTATCACGCTCAACAGTGCAAAGCCGTATGCTCAAGTTGGAGCAAAGTGGGGTAATTAAAGGGTATAGCGTTGACTTTGGTGATGATTTTTTAAATAGCTTGGTTTCTGCGCACGTCTCTATAAAGGTTATGCAGAAGCTAACGACAAAAACCAACGTAGAGTTAAAGCAAATAGATGCTATATCTCAGTTGTATGCAATTAGTGGTGAGTTTGATTTAATTGCCATTGTTGAGGCTCAAAACCTTGAGCAGTTGAGCCATTTACTTGACGATATAGGTAATCTCGATGGCGTAGAGCGTACTCGTTCATCGGTTATTTTAGAAACTAAATTTAAGCGTTAATTTGATTGTTTATCACCATTCAGTGAGTATTAATTATTTGCATTTAAGCCTACTTAATTGTAATCTTCTCATTATTAGGAACAAGGATTGTTTTTACCAAATCAATAGGCTCTTCGCCTCTTCGTTTGCCACAATCCCCAAGTATTGAATAAACCTGATAAATATACTTATTACATATATAAACCTTAGTTGGTTATACTATGTAAAACAGGGTGTTTTGGAAAAACTGCTCAAACACATTACAAGGAAATGTTATGAAATACACAACACTAGTTGCTGCAGCCTTATTAATAATAGGTGGCTCATATTTAAGTGCGAAGGCCACTTTATTTGACTCAAGCGATAATATAACGGTTGAAACTTACAGCGATATATTTTTCAAACTAGAATCCTCTCCCATCAATATTGATGAGATTATTACTGGTGCGAGTCAGTTTGCCAATAGCTTATGTGATGAAAGTATTTATCAAGAAGTCATTGGAGAGTCAGTAAACTCATGCAAGCAAAAATTCAAACAATCACAAGCGCAGTGTGCTGACTTTATTACAAAAAATAGTGAGGTTATGTACACTGATAAAGTGGCTATAACGCTGGTATCTGAAAAATTTATAAATTGCATGACTAATAGTTAGGTTTCCTTTATTTAAGATTAGTAATAAAAATCTCCCTGAGCTGGCAGGCATTAATAAAACCTAGCATATTCCACGGCGTGGTCTATGCTGAATTTTATTAGTTGTTAACGCCCAGTTTGCTTTAGGGAGTACAATGCAAGAAAATTTACTCAATTCAGTCATCAAAATAACTAAAAATAGAGATGTAGATTCTCTTGAATACAGTTTGATATCGACCATCCAAGAGTTTATTGGCTGTAAAGAAGTCTCAGTTTACAAAGATGTAGAAGTTCAGGGCCAGCTTACTATTGAGCAAAGTCTTTGTTTAAAAATTACTGGTGAAAAACAATTTGAGTGGCAACAACGACAAATTGTTACACACCCTGAGGATGAACTTCTATCTTGCTTACGTTCTGCTTGCATTATCACGGTGCAATCAACAGATGGCATTGAGCGCCGTTGGTTACCTATTACCCGCCAAGAAAAAACAGTTGCCGCAATTTCAGTGGTTTCAAACAGCCTAGATAGTCCATCTCAAGTGATGTTGAATGCTTTTTGTCGTATTTTTGAAAACTATTTAGTCATTCTTCATGAAAATGAAAGAGATAAATTAACAGGTCTATTAAATAGACAAACCTTTGAGAAAAAAATAAAGCAACTGATTGAAAAACAAGTATTGAAAGTACACAGTTTATCCCGGGGTGAGGGTAAAAGGCTGCAAAAATACGCATCTACATCTTGGTTGGCTATTTTAGACATTGATCACTTTAAAAATATAAACGACAAGTATGGTCATATCTGTGGCGATGAAGTGCTACTGATATTAGCGCAAAATATGCGTCATTTTTTTCGTTCAACCGATTTGATTTTTCGCTTTGGTGGAGAAGAATTTGTGATTGTTTTTGAGCCTACCGAGGCAGACTCTATAAGTAATAAAATGGCAGAATTTTTACAGCTCGTCAGAAATACATCGTTTCCTTTTATTGGAAATATGACGGTCAGTGCTGGTTTAGCACGTATTAGCCCTTATGATTTTCCAATCACTGTAATAGAGAACGCTGATAAAGCACTATATTACGCTAAAAATAATGGCCGAGATAAATTTTGTATCTACGAAGATTTAATTGCTGAACAGCTAATCAAAGTACAAGAAAATGATTCAGAAATAGATTTATTTTAACTTACTTAGCTTGAGTATGACTTCGTTTGACTTTAACTTTAGTAACTTGGTCAAGCTTTAAAAAATAAACATTACCGCCAATGCCTTTAAATTCCTCATCGGTAAAGGCAATTGTATTGTTATCATAAAACGTGATCGCTTCTTTTTGGGTCACTATGCCGAGATCAATTTTAGACACATCGCCAGAGAAAAACTTATCCCCTTTGAAATCTTCAAACAGCCAAATACTGGTTGAATCTAGTAATGCAAGTTTTTTTCTATTTGGACTGAGCGCCGCTGAGGTGATCCAGCATAACTTTTCCATAGTGGTGCAGGTTCTAAATGAGTCTATTAGCTGGGCGTCAAAATTTGCTGCATGGTCGCCTACCTTGTAAACATTGGTAATACCATCAAAGGGCTCTGTGCGATTTTTAGTAAATAAATATAAATGCCGACCAAAAGCCACAAAAGCCTCTAAGTCGTAGTTACGTTGCTCTGGCTTTATTGGGCTGCCGTCTAATTCCGGGTAGGTAAACTTAATTATCTCGGCTTCGGTGGTATTTGTTTTGATATCAATGGGGTTTTCTATTTTATAAATGGTTAGCCATTTACGTTCATTTTTATTATTGCCAAAGTCCCCTAAGAAAAAATGACCAAATTTATTTTGCGTCATGTCCTCCCAGTCAATATTTTTTGCGTTGCTGACTAAAATTTCTTTAGCGATAGAACCATCATCATTGAGTCTATAAAGCTTAGGTTCGTCACCGCTGTCATTAATAGCCCATAGACGTTTATATTTATCAAATTCTATACCTGAAATTTCTTTTAACTTTGGATCTACAGAGACAAGCTTTTTACTATATAGTGTATAAATTGAACTACTCACAACAGCGATGATGGTTAGAAAAACAATAACAGAGGTAATAAAAATGCTTTTTTTAATCATAGTCTTTAAATATTCATCGCATTGGCTAGGTGGATAATTATTATCGCTGATGATGCCGCTAAGCTAAAGGTTTTTAACCATAATGCGGTAATAAAAATGATTATGAGTGTATTGTTTTAAAAGTTATTTAATTGAGTGTAGTTGGTTTAAAAATTGCTCGGTAAAGGAGCTTACCTAAAAACCTGTTTAAATGGTTAAAAACTGCACCAACCTAGTGCGATAAAATAAATAACGCACTGTAATAATGCGTAAATAAAGTTTTGTTTAACTTTAAGCTTGTTTTTATGTGAATGAATGGATTCCACATCGCCTATTTAAGCTGTTTGGCCTGTGGCAAAGATTAATAACCCTTATGGTTTAGTTGGAGCCTATTATGTTGAATAAACGCTTTTTTAAGACAAAAAACGAAGCAGAAGTTACGTTTGAATTTTCTCATCCTGATGCTGAAGATGTCTGTTTGCTTGGGGAGTTTAATGATTGGCAGCCAGTGCCAATGAAATTAAATAAAAAATTGGGTGTGTTTAAATGTAAACAGCGTTTGCCTGTTGATAAAGAGTTTCACTTCCGTTACTTGATTAATGGTAAGCAGTGGGACAACGACCATCAGGCTGATGGCTATCAGGCCAATAATTTTGGTTCAGAAAATAGTATAGTAAATACTCAACGCATTAATTAAGGTTGGTGAATGGACGCACTATCGCAATCATTTTATTTGCATGGAATAGGCTATGAGTACACTAAATATTCTGGTGAACACGTTATTTTTAGTGAACAAACGCGCAAGTTAGCCTTGCAGTGCTGTGGCGTTGACACCAGTGATGCAACACAAATAGCTCAGTTAAATTATCAATTAGATGCGGCCACTTGGTTAACGCTTGCACCGGCTGTTAGCTTAGTAAAACAGCCTAGCAATGTGCTTAAAGTACGTATTAAAGAAGCCGACGCGCACCATAAAATTACGCTTAATATACCTGCATTAAATATAAAACTACAATTTGAGCAAATAGCTGACTATGCGCCATTAGGCGAGTATTTTTTTAAGGACTGCCGTTATATTGAAATAGCGTTACCACTTACCCATTTACCTACGGGTTATTATGATGCTTTGCTTAGTATGGGAGCGCAATCGGCAACTACACAAATTTGGTCTATCCCTAAACAAGTTTATCAAATTGCCGATAGTAAACGCCTTGGCTTATCAATTCAGTTATATACATTAAAAAACCAAGCCGGAATGGGAATTGGTGATTTTAATGATTTACTTGAATTAACCACGTTATGTGCAAAACAAAAAATGGATTATATTTTACTTAATCCTCTGCACTTATTATTTGCAGATAACCCAGAGTGCGCCAGTCCCTATAACCCCAGTAACCGCGCGTTACTCAATCCATTGTATATAGCAATTAACTTATCGCCCGATAGTATTAACAACCCCACTTTAGATGATTACTTATCCTCTTGTTGTTTAACGTCGCATAGCGAGCAAGATATAACCTTTATTAATTATAAAACGGTTACTGAGCAGAAATATAATGCCTTTAAACTGCTTTATGCGCACTTTCAACAGCAGGGCAATCAAGCAAGGCAAGATGAATTTACTGCATTTTGTAAACAGCACCGTGATGTACTTGCTATGCTAGAAACTACGCAGCCGACATTCGACCATTACCTGCAATGGCAGGCACACAGCCAACTCGCACGATGCCAACAACATTGTATCGACCAAGGAATGGCGATTGGTTTGATTAACGACTTAGCAGTTGGCTGTGCCAAAGAGGGCAGTGAATTTAAAAACCAGCAAGCGTTGTTTAGCCAAAATGCGACTGTGGGAGCTCCACCAGATCCTTGGGCTGAAAGTGGCCAAAATTGGGGTTTGCCAGCAATAAATCCTCAGCGCCTTGCTGACAATAACTATTACTTTTACCGCTCACTTATACGCGCCAATATGAATGCTGTGGGTGGATTACGTATTGATCATGTGATGGCAATTAGACGTTTATGGTGGTGCTTTAACAATAATAACAGCCAAGATGGTTGCTATGTTTACTATCCATTCGAGCACTTGTTAGCTATTTTGAAAATTGAATCACACCTTAATCAGGCTGTCGTGATAGGCGAAGATTTAGGTGTTGTGCCACCTGAAGTAAAAGAAGCGCTGGTGAGCAGTGGAATTTTTTCAAACAGTTTATTTTATTTCGAAAAACAACAAAATGATGAATTTGTTAATCGTGATGATCTTAGCGAACAATGCCTGCTGATGATTGCCAATCATGACGTACCGCCATTTGTTGGCTGGTGGCAGCATAGTGATTTGAATCTCAAACAACAGTATCAATTGATTGATGCCGTTGAACATCAGCAGCTCGTGCAGCAACGGCAACAAGAACAACAGCGGCTACTTGGTTTTATTAATACACACGACACACATTCTGATATGTCATTAAACACTGATGCTTTTGCGATTTATAGCGCGCTGGCTTTGTGTTTAGCAAAGTCACCATCGCGATTATTTGCCCTACAGATTGATGACTTAGACAAACAATGCTACCCAGTTAACATTCCGGGTACAGATAAAGAGTATCCCAATTGGAGACGGGTGTTAACACATACGTGCGAGGATATTTTTACTGATAATGCATCACTTTTGACTGCAATACATTCAATGAGGAATGGGTAAATGGGCAGTATAAAAAATATGAAATCAACGCCAGTGACTGATTATGATTCACAAGTTACTGCGCTCGCAGCAGGACGCTTTAAAGACCCGTTTAGCTTTTTAGGAGCGCATAGTACACAAAGCGGCATAGAAATTCGAGTGTATTTGCCAGCAGCACTGCAGGTTGAATTGTTAATTGGTGATCAAACAATTACTGCATTGCGCTATAAACAAAGTGATTTATTTATAGCTGAGCTATCAAGTATGCCAAGCAGTATTTACCAATGCCAAGTTAGTTATGAAAGCAATAATATTACCTTTTACGATGAATACAGCTTCAGTAGTACGCTTGATGAGCAAGCTATGTACCTGTTTAACGAAGGGAGTCTTGAGCATGCCTATGCGCACTTAGGCGCGCAATTTATGACTCAACAGGGCGTAGACGGTGTTCGTTTTTGTGTATGGGCACCAAACGCTGCCAGTGTTTCAGTGATTGGCGAATTTAACTTTTGGCAGGCCAATCGTCACTTCATGCGGTTTCATCCTGCCAGTGGAGTATGGGAGTTATTTATCCCGGGGCTGTGCGCCGAGATGTGTTACAAATTTGCTATCACCACACTCAGTGGTGAAGTTTTAGATAAAGCCGATCCATTTGCCTTTAAAATGCAGCAAGCGCCAGGCACTGCAAGTATATTACAGTACAAACCTACCCCTATTAAGCTCAGTGAAAAAGCGATTGTAAATAGGCAACAGCGCAATCATATTGATGCCGCTATTAGTATTTATGAAGTGCACTTAGGTTCTTGGCAACGCGCTGAACATAATCGTTATTTAAACTACGGCGAGCTGGCAGATAAGCTTGTAAGTTACGTGACTGATATGGGGTTTACTCACTTACAACTTATGCCTATTAGTGAATACCCGTTTGATGGCTCATGGGGGTATCAGCCGGTAGGCTTGTTTGCACCAACAAGTCGTTTTGGTGATTACAACAGCTTTAAATACTTAGTTGAGCAATGCCATAAAGCCAATATCGGTATTTTACTCGATTGGGTACCGGGGCACTTTCCAAGCGATCCTCATGGGTTACATTGTTTTGATGGCACCCATTTATATGAACATGCTGATATGCGTCAAGGGTTTCACCCTGATTGGAATACCTATATTTATAATTACGATCGCCCTGAAGTTAAAAGCTTTTTAATATCGAATGCGATGTATTGGCTTAGTCAATTTGGTATTGATGGACTGCGAGTGGATGCAGTGGCATCTATGTTGTATCTTGATTACAGCCGAAAAGAAGGGCAATGGGTAGCTAATTGTTACGGCGGCAGAGAAAACTTAGGGGCAATTGAGTGCCTTAAACAAGTAAACATGCGCAGTTATAAGAATAATCCCGGTATTATGATGGTGGCTGAGGAGTCAACGGCGTGGCCCGGAGTAACGCAAAGCGTTGAGCATAATGGTTTGGGCTTTGGTTACAAATGGAATATGGGCTGGATGAACGACAGTTTGCATTACATGCAGCAAGACTCACTATTTAGGAAATACCATCATCATAAAATGACATTTTCTATGGTGTATGCTTTTAGTGAAAATTACATTTTACCACTGAGTCATGATGAAGTCGTTCACGGCAAAGGTTCACTACTAAACAAAATGCCTGGTGATGATTGGCAACAGTTTGCTAATTTACGGGCATATTATGCGTTTATGTGGGCGCATCCAGGAAAAAAACTTCTGTTTATGGGCGCCGAAATAGCACAGCGAAAAGAGTGGGATCATGATCATTCAATAGATTGGCACTTGCTTGAGCATCAAAGTCACCAAGGTATTCAAGATACGGTTAAACGCCTTAATCATGTGTACCAAGCCCATCCAGCACTTTATGAGCTTGATAGCTGTGCTACTGGTTTTTCATGGATAGATAATGATAACAGTCAGCAAAGTATATTTAGCTTTATTCGTTATGCTAAAAGTGCTGACGATTTTATGGTTATTGTCGCTAATTTTACCCCTACTGCTTATCAACATTTTATTTTAGGCGTGCCTGCTAAAGGCAGTTATAAGGTGATATTAAATACTGATGAGTCATGTTTTTTTGGCTCCGGTATTAATGTCACTGATGAGCCAAGCCAACTAATACATTCAATTAATCAACCAAATCATGGCTTTGATCACAGTATTACATTGCACATGGGTGGCTTAACCACGGTCTACTTACAAAAGGTGAATGATGAGTAATTGCTTTGAGGTTACCCATGGTGCACCTTTGCCTCTAGGCTCGACTGTACAAAGCAACGGTGTCAACTTTGCCTTATACGCCCCTAATGCAAGCCAAGCATTTGTTTGTTTATTTGATAAAAGTGGCCATACAGAAATATTAAAAATGGCCATGAATATTAACGAAGGCGGAGTGTGGAGTATTCACGTTGCACCACTGAGCGCTGGCGCATTATATGGCTTTAGGGTTGATGGTGAGTATAACCATGAAAAAGGTATGTTATTTAATGAACATAAATTACTGATTGACCCTTATGCAAAAGACTTGTTTAACGAGTTTACTTGGAGCGAGCGCCATTACGGGCAAATGCCGATAGGCACTAAAAGCGTGGTTAATAATGCGATAGATATGCCTAAATCTAAAGTGACTACATCGGTTGCTTATACCAATAAAAAGCCACAGCATAGCTGGGCTAATACGGTAATTTATGAGTGTCATGTAAAAGGTGCTACCTGTCGTCATCCAGGTATTCCAAAAGTACAGCAAGGCACGTTTTTAGGCTTAAGCCATCCGTGTTTTATTGAGCATCTAAAAAGTTTAGGGGTGACAGCTATTGAGCTTTTGCCTGTACATGCGTTTATAAGTGAACAGTTTTTAATTACTAAAGGGCTACAAAATTACTGGGGCTACAATAGCATCAATTTTTTTACCCCCCATAAAGACTATTTGGTTAATGACGATATAAACGAATTTAAACAGATGGTCAGCGAATTACATCGCGCCAATATTGAAGTTATTTTAGATGTTGTATACAACCATACTGCCGAGGGGGGCAGTGATGGACCGATATTGTCTTTACGTGGCTTCGATAACCTTACTTATTATCGCACTATTACTGGGCAACCTAATGTATACATAAATGATACCGGCTGTGGTAACACCTTAAATATTGACCATCCAAAAACTTTGCAACTGGTTCTTGATAGCTTGCGGTATTGGGTGGAAGTTATGGGAGTGGATGGTTTTCGATTTGACTTAGCAACCATTTTAGGGCGTTCAAGTACCGGCTTTAGTGCTTCTCACACGTTTTTACAGGCCGTTGCACAAGATCCTATATTAAATAAAGTAAAACTGATCAGTGAGCCGTGGGATATAGGCCCTGGTGGGTATCAGTTAGGTGCTTTTCCTGCTCCTTGGCGTGAGTGGAACGATCAATACCGTGATGTGATTAAACGTTTTTGGCAAAGCGAAAAAGGCATTATTAGTGATGTTGCCAAGCGTTTACATGGCTCCTTTGATATTTTTGAACACAGTAATCGTGGCCCGCTTAATAGTATTAATTTTATTACCAGTCATGATGGTTTTACCCTTGCCGATTTAGTCAGTTATGAGCACAAACATAACCAAGCAAATGGTGAAAACAATCAAGATGGCCACAGCGCTAATTATTCGTTTAATTGCGGAGTTGAGGGATTTAGTAGCGATCCTGAAATAATGGGCTTGCGCCTACAACAACAAAAAAACTTTTTACTTACCTTACTGCTCTCTAAAGGGGTGCCAATGATAGCCTCAGGCAGTGAAATGGCCCACTCCCAAGGCGGTAATAATAACGCTTATTGCCAGAATAATCGTACCAGCTGGCTTGCATGGAAAGACTCACAGCTAAACCATTGCTTAATTCAGTTTATAGATGATGCGTTAAAAATTAGGCGCGGTCACAGCGCGTTCAAACACAGTGTATTTTTAGATGATATAGATGAACGTTTCACCGTTAAGTGGTTTACCGAGCAAGGTAAAGAAATGGATGAAACACATTGGCATGAAGATACGCGACAATTTTTAATGTATAGCTTGCTTGATAAGCAAAATAAGCATGGGTTATTAATTATTTTAAACGCCAGTAAACAGCCTGTGCTCTGCCAATTACCACAATCGCCCATTATCAGGCCTTGGACGTTAGTGTTATCAAGCGTAAATAACGCATCATCTGTTGTTGAAGAAGATGCAACCGTGAATATTTCAGCACAAAGTAGTTGGGTTTTTAGTGCCAATTTAGAAGGCGATGATTATGACTAAGCAAGACAAGCAAGTGTGTGTGGTAAAAAGCTGGCAAGAAGGCCCGTTGATTGATGAAAGTACCTTAAGTGATGATTTAACTCGCCACTTTTATTACACCTTAGGGCGTGATGTGGTGGGAGAGTCGCAGTTGTATTTGTATCATGCATTGGCGCTGACGATAAGAGATAGACTAGTTGCGCGTTGCAGAGACACCAATAAGCAAATTAAACAACATAAACGCCGTAAAACAGCGTATTTATCGCTAGAGTTTTTAATGGGGAGAGCACTGGGTAATGCGGTACTCAACCTTGATTTAGAATCTCAGGTAAGTACAGCGCTGCAAGCTTATTGTACTGAGTTGGAAAATGTAGAACAAGCAGAACATGATGCCGGCCTAGGTAATGGTGGCTTAGGGCGTTTAGCAGCATGTTTTTTAGATAGTTGTGCGAGTTTAGCGCTGCCTGTAGTGGGTTATGGAATTCGCTATGAATACGGCATGTTTAATCAATCAATAAAAGAAGGTAACCAGGTTGAGCAACCGGATAACTGGCTTCGCGAAGGGCATCCTTGGGAATTGAGTGCACCAGAGCAAGCTAAACGGGTTAAGTTCTCGGGTTATGTACAAAGTTATACCGATAAATTTGGCCGTGAACATCGACAGTGGGTGAGCTCCCAAGATGTGTTAGCGGTTCCTTATGATGTACCCATTCCGGGCTATAAAAATAATATTGTTAATACCCTCAGGCTTTGGAAGTCTGAAGCTACCGATGAATTTAATTTAGCCGAATTTAATGCCGGTAGCTATTCAGAAGCGGTAGCACAAAAGAATCTTGCAGAGCAAATAACCATGGTGCTGTACCCTAACGACAGCAGTGAAAATGGTAAAGAATTGCGATTACGCCAGCAATACTTTTTATCATCGGCAAGCATTCAAGATGTACTCAGCCAGTGGATTGAACAATATGGGGATGATTTTACTGACTTTGCTCAGCATCATGTTTTTCAGCTTAATGACACTCACCCTAGTATTGCCGTGGCAGAGCTGATGCGAATTTTAGTCGATGACCATGAACTCGATTGGGATCAGGCATGGAACATCACAACCCAAACCATGGCTTACACTAACCACACCTTATTGCCTGAGGCATTAGAAAAATGGTCAGTGGCATTATTTGCTAAATTATTACCACGTATTTTAGAAATTATTTATGAAATTAATGCCCGTTTCTTAGCAGAGGTTGCAAGGCATTGGCCGGGTGATGTGCAAAAGCAACGAGACTTATCATTAATTGAAGAGGGCAGTGAGCCGCAAATACGCATGGCCTTTTTAGCCATTGTTGGTAGTTATTCAGTCAATGGCGTAGCCGCACTGCATACCCAGTTATTAACTGCGGGTTTGTTTAAAGATTTTTACGCATTATGGCCTGAAAAGTTTAATAACAAAACCAATGGGGTGACACCAAGGCGTTGGCTTGCTTATTGTAATCCGAGTCTGAGTCATATTATTAGCGAGAAAATAGGAAAAGACTGGGTAGGCGATTTTGCAAAAATTAGCCAACTACGCCGTTTTTATGATGACTCTCAATTGCACGTAACATGGCAGCAGGCAAAACGAGAAAACAAGCAACGTTTAGTCGATTTAGTGAAACAAAAGTGTGGCGTCGAGTTTGATGTAAACATGCTATTTGATGTGCAGGTAAAACGTATTCACGAATATAAGCGCCAGTTACTCAATGTGTTACATGTTATTCATTTATACGACCGCATTCGTCGTGGCGATACGCAAGGCATGGTACCTCGTTGTGTATTACTCGGGGGTAAAGCTGCACCAGGTTACATGATGGCGAAGAAAATTATTAAACTGATTAATAATGTTGCTGAGGTGATCAACAAAGACCCTGAAGTATCGATGTTTTTAAGAGTTGCCTTTTTACCAAATTACAATGTGACCGCCATGGAAACTATATGTCCTGCAACAGATTTGTCGGAGCAAGTTTCTACAGCAGGTAAAGAAGCATCCGGTACCGGCAACATGAAGTTTATGATGAATGGTGCGCTCACAATAGGCACGTTAGATGGCGCGAATATTGAAATCCGCGATGCAGTAGGAGCTGAAAACTTCTTCTTATTTGGCGCACAAGCCGAGCATATTGACGAAATTAAAGCGCATTATAATCCCAGTGAAATTATTGCGAATAATCCAGATCTAAATAACGTGATGCATCTCCTCGAAAGTGGTCATTTTAATCTATTTGAACCAGGCTTATTTGATGATGTGATTAACTGCATTAAAAGCAAAGACGATGCGTGGCTAACTGCACATGACTTTGCCAGTTACATTTCAGCGCAGCGTGAAGTGGATAAAGCGTACGCTGATCAAACCTACTGGACTCAAATGAGTATTTTAAATACCGCGGCCAGTGGCTTATTTTCTAGTGACAGAACGATTGGTCAATATTGTGATGACATATGGCATTTAACCCCACTAGATACTACACACCAAATAGTTAAAACGAACACTGACAGCTGACACTAAACGGAGAGAGTAATATGCCCAGTTATGCAAATCGCTATATAAGTAATTTAACGAGAGACACCTATGCACTGATTCTAGCCGGCGGACGAGGTTCTCGTCTGCATGAGCTAACAGACTGGCGAGCAAAACCAGCCGTTTATTTTGGCGGTAAGCACCGTATTATTGATTTTCCACTATCAAATTGTATTAACTCTGGTGTAAGGCGAGTAGGGATTGCAACGCAATATAAATCTCACTCGCTGATACGCCATGTGCATCGTGCATGGGGACACTTTAAAAAGGAGTTAGGCGAGTCAGTTGAGATTTTACCTGCATCACAGCGCCATGGTGATGAATGGTATTGCGGTACTGCCGATGCGGTATTTCAAAATATGGATATTATTCGTCATGAACTACCTAAATATGTAATGATTTTGTCAGGCGATCATGTGTATCGTATGGATTACGGCGGTTTATTAGCAAAGCATGTAGAAAATGGTGCCGATATGACCGTGTGCTGTTTAGAAGTCGCGGTTGAAGAAGCAGCAGGCACCTTTGGTGTAATGACCGTTGATCAAGAAAATCGAGTGCGGCGATTCGACGAAAAACCAGCCGAACCTACCTCTGTGCCTGGTAAACCTGGTACATGCTTAGCGTCAATGGGTAATTACGTATTCAATACTGAGTTTTTATTTGAGCAATTACAAAAAGATTCACAAACCGAAGGCTCAGGACGTGATTTTGGCCATGACATTATTCCTGCCATTATCGAAGAGCATAATGTGTTTGCTTACCCATTTAGAGATCCTGCACAAGTAGGGCAACCTTATTGGCGCGATGTAGGGACTTTAGATTCATTTTGGGAAGCGAACATGGAGTTGGTTATGCCTGAGCCTCAATTGGATTTGTACGACCCTACTTGGCCAATTTGGACATACCAAGAGCAGCTTCCTCCAGCTAAGTTTATTTTTGATGATGACGATCGTCGAGGTATGGCTGTTGATTCAACCGTATCGGGCGGCTGTATTATTTCAGGTTCATTAGTGAGAAAGTCATTACTGTTTTCTAATGTACATATTCGCTCATATTGTACTATTGAAGAGTCGGTTATTTTACCCGGTGTTATAGTTAACCGTGGGTGTAAAATTAAACGTGCCATTATTGATAGAAGCTGTGAGATCCCCCCAGGATTAGAAATTGGTTATGATCGTAAAACAGACGAAGCCAATGGTTTTAGAGTATCTAAAAAGGGAATTGTTTTGGTAACCCGCGAGATGCTGACAAAGTTAGACACTAAGTTAAATCAATAATTAAATAGCAAGGCGAAAGCCTTGCAGCTAACTATAAGAGTAAATAAATGCATGTATTAATGGTTGCCGCAGAAAATGATGCGTTACCTAATGCCAAAGTCGGTGGTGTTGCCGATGTCATACGTGATGTACCTAAAGCGTTAGCAACACAGGGACTAACGATTGATGTGGCTATTCCTGATTATGGTTTTGAATTGGGTGAGCGCCGTTTTATTGGTGAAGTAAACGTTGCGTTCAATTCAGCCTCTCACGTTTTATCGCTGTTTGAAATTCCACAAACGCAAAATGCAGTGAGGCAAATAGTAATAAGCCACCCTTTGTTCAGCCAATCACATAGTGTGTATTGCAACGATGATGACAATCGTCCATTTGCTACTGATGCGAGTAAGTTTGCACTGTTTAATGCCGCGATTTGTGAAGCGCTTTTACAAGGGGTATTAAAACAACCAAACACGTTACATTTACACGACTGGCACAGTGCTTGTGTGGCAGTGTTACTAAAATTTGAGCCTCGCTATCGTAAACTTGCTAAGCTGCGCTTGGTGTACACTGTTCATAACTTAGCCTTACAAGGTATTCGCCCTTTTAAAGACGATGACTCTAGCTTAGAAGCGTGGTTTCCCTCATTAAGTTATGATGGTCAATTGCTTTGTGATCCTCGTTACCCTCATTGTTTTAACCCCATGCGCAGTGCTATTAATTTAGCCGATAAAGTACATGTGGTTTCACCCAGTTATAGCCAAGAAGTGCAGATAGCGAGTAACAATGCAGGCGGTTTTTTTGGTGGTGAAGGACTCGAGCGTGACTTACAACAAGCGGCTGAGCAGGGCAAGCTGATTGGGATACTCAACGGCTGTGATTACACAACTCAACACCCGAAGCAGGCAACGCTTAGCGAGCTTTTAGAGCAGATAGAAGCTACGCTTTTTAGTTGGATGGCAAAAAACGTACACTTAGACAGCAGCCACTATATTGCTCACCAACGTGTTTTACAATTTATGGCATCAGAGCTGCAAGGGCCTTTAGTGACCAGTGTAGGGCGGCTCACCGAGCAAAAAGTATTGCTGCTGTGCCAGCCACACAACAATAGTTTAACTATTGATGAGGTATGCAAGGTTATAAACCAATATAATGGTCGCTTGATTGTATTGGGCTCGGGCGATAAAAAACTAGAACAATTATTTACCACTGCGATGGCACGAAATAGCAATTTATTGTTTTTAAAAGGTTATGGCCAAGGTGTTGGTGATTTAATGTATCAACTAGGGGACTTATTTTTAATGCCTAGCTCTTTTGAGCCGTGTGGCATTAGCCAAATGCTGGCAATGCGAGCAGGTCAGCCTTGTCTTGTGCACAGTGTTGGCGGCTTAAAAGATACAGTTGAGCATAATGTGACTGGTTTTAGTTTTACTGGTGATACCTTATTGGCTCAGGCAGAGGCATTTTTAGTTTGTTTATCTGAGGCTTTGAGTGTAAAACAAACTAATCCTAAAGAATGGCAAGCAATAAAAAATAGCGCTAAGCATGCGCGCTTTGGCTGGGATGACGTTGTAACTGATTATATTACATACTTATATTAAAAAATTTATTAAAGTTCAGTGACATCCGATCCTATTTACGCTTTAATTACTTAGTCTGGTGAAAATATAATAAAGTAGGTAATGTGTCGGTATTTGTTGCAAGGCAAGCAATTCTCAATCGAAATCAAAACGTAGTAGCTTATGAACTACTTTTTCGCAATAGTTCTGAGAACTGCTTTCCTGGTGTATCTGATGGTCAAGCTACAGCAAGGCTTATCATGGAAAACCAGCTAAACTTAGGTACCCGCCATATTACATCGGGTAAAAAAGCGCTGATCAATATTGGTCCTGAGTCCTTAAAGCTTGATTTATGTGATTTCTTACCCTGTAAAGATGTGGTTATTGAATTACTCGAAACCATAGAACCCACCGACGATACTTACGAGCTATGTCGCAAGTTATTCCATAGCAACTATAAGTTAGCCCTAGATGATTTTGTTTACTCACCACAGTGGGAGCGCTTTTTAAAACTGGTCAACTTAATTAAATTTGATATTCGACTTACTCCTCTTGCCGAAATCCCTCTGGTAGTTAATAAACTTAAAAAATATAAAAATATTAAGCTATTAGCTGAAAAAATAGAAACCGATGAAGAGTATAAATTAGCTCGTCAAATGGGGTTTGATTATTTCCAAGGTTATTATTTTGCGCGTCCAGTAATGATAGAGCAAAAAGATATTCATTATAATTATGGGCTGGTCATTGCCATTTACTCAGAAGTAATGAAACCAGACCCTGACATTAAAGTGATCACTGGTTTATTTGAGCTTGATGCGGCACTGGCTTATAAGCTACTGCGTTTATTAAATAGTGGTATATTTCCGCTGCAAAGCCAAATATCATCATTAAAACAAGCGCTGGTATATTTAGGTCAAGCGCGTTTAAAAAAGTTTGTGAGCCTAATTGTTACAGCACACACAGTGCGTGATAAGCCGATAGAGCTTATGCAAATGTGTGTTATTCGCGCTCGCTTTTGTGAATTAATAGCCAGTAAAGTCGCCAAACAAGTACAAGGTGAGGCATTTTTAACTGGGCTGTTTTCTCTTCTTGATGCTATTTTAGATAAGCCAATGGACTTGTTGGTTGATAAACTGCCATTCCCAGATGAAATTAAATCGGCACTAACCGGCGAGAAAAATGATTTATATTATATCCTTGAAACGGTAAAAGCTTACGAAACGGGAAGCTGGTGGGCGCTTGAGAAAGCGGTATCACTCATTAATTTAGACAGTGCTTTTTTACCAAAATTATACAAACAAGCTGTAAAATGGGCCGATAGCTATAAAGATAATATTTAAAAGGATAGGGTTTGCGCAATTATAATATGGACTTTATAAGGGGCATAGCAGTACTTGGCCTGGTATTTATTAACTGCTATTCCTTCGCAATTTTTGAACTCAATTACACTCCTCTGACTACACCACCAGTAAGTGATCAGTTTTTACACACCTTAAGTCTTATATTTGTTGAAGGGCGGTTTCGCACATTATTTACATTATTATTTGGTGCTGGTCTTTATATTCAGTTCCAGCGACAGCAATGTATTGAGCCATTAAAAAAACGCCTATATTGGCTTATTGTGTTTGGTTTAATACATGGGTTGTTACTGTGGGCGGGTGACATTTTGTTTTTATATGGGGTGTCAGGATTACTGGTATTACGCTATTTAGATTACACGGACAAAGAGCTTAAAAACAAAGCGGCCTTTTTTACTTTTATCGCTTTACTTGCCACAGCAATGTTTATGTTAGGACTTAATGAAGAACCACTTTATAGGGATTCTCCCGAGTTTTACCAGATATATAATAGTTATTACCAAAGTATTGGTGCGCATTTTAGCCAAAATATAACAATGAGCATTTATATGTTGCTAACAGTGCCTATTTTATTACTGTGGGCAAGTGCTGGCTTTATGCTAATTGGTATTGTTGCTTACAAATGTAATGTGTTCAGTGATGGATTTAACAGATCGGGGCTCATTAAGTTAGTTGTATTAAGTGTGTTACTGACTAGCTTACGATTAGTGTTAGCGCCATATGATCAAGGTATTGGCTATGCGTTACAAGAGCCTGTTAATGAATTAGCTGCCTTATGCGTGGCGCTACTTTATATTCATTTAATTGTTAAACTATGCAACAACAGCGCGCAAATAGGGGGGCTTATCCAACAGGTAGGGCGGTTAGCGTTTACTTTATACATAAGCCAAACCATTATGCAGTTATTATTGTTTAAAGTGTTTTTCCCGCAATGGGCGCTTAGTTTTAACCGCATTGATTATTGGCTTGTCGCTATTTGCTTAGTAGTTGTACAGCTTATATTTACTGCACTCTACTGTCGTTATTTTAAGCAAGGACCCCTTGAATACCTATGGCGTAAATTAGCGCAAATTAAGCGCGAAAAAATAGCTTGAGTAGTTTAAACTATGCGCCTTTATATTTAAGAAGATTTGCCATATGACAGACTTAAAGCGTTTAAATAAATTTATTAGTGAGACAGGGTTTTGCTCACGCCGCGAAGCCGATAAATATATTGAGCAAGGTCGTGTTACTGTTAATGGCGAATTACCTGAAATGGGTGTTAAAGTTGCGCAGGACGATGTGGTATTGGTAGATGGTAAGCCACTAAAAGCGCCACCAAAACGAGTCTACATTGCTTATAACAAACCAGTGGGTATTACTTGTACCACAGAACGAAAAATTCAAAGTAATATTGTAAAAGCGGTTAATTACCCTGACCGTATTTTTCCTATAGGTCGTTTAGATAGGCCTTCAGAAGGATTGATTTTTTTAACCAATGAAGGCGACATCGTTAATAAAATCCTTCGTGCCGGAAATAATCATGAAAAAGAATACGTGGTTACCGTAGATAAACCACTTAATCGTCAGTTTGTGAATAAAATGGCGAACGGTATTCCAATTTTAGATACTGTGACCAAAAAATGTAAAGTGACGCAAACAGGTGCTCAGCAATTCACTATTATTTTGACTCAAGGTTTAAATCGTCAAATTCGTCGTATGTGTGAATACCTCGGTTACGAGGTTATTACACTTAAGCGTGTGCGTATTATGAATGTAACCCTTAAAGGGTTAAAAGTAGGGCAGTGGCGGCATTTAAGTGACGCAGAAATGGCGGTTATTAACGATTCGATTGCTGATTCAGGGAAAACGCAAGAGCATTCGCTGTATGACGATAGTACATCGAATAATAACGTTGGGCTAACCACAAGCAACCAAGCAAAATCAGTGCATAAGCGTGAGTATCAAGGTGACAAGCCTCGAGGTACAAAGAACAGCGAACAACATAAGCAAGCCAACAAAAGCAGTCGTAATACGCCTTATCAGAAACGTTCAACCACCTATGTTGGTAAATCAAATGCCAACAAAGCCAATTCCGCATCAGGAACTAAAGCGAAGAGCAGTGGCACGTTAAGCTTAAAAAAGTAATTAAGTTGGTATAAACCAAGCAAATAAAAAACGCAGCCTAGGCTGCGTTTTTTATTAATTATTAAGACTGTTTAGGGTAGTCAATTCTAAATACCATAGTGTATAAAACCGGCACCACAATTAGAGTAAGTATGGTGGCAAAGCCTAAGCCAAACATTATAGTGACCGCCATCGACTGAAAGAATACGTCAAACAATAATGGGATCATACCAAGTATTGTGGTGATAGCGGCCATAGCAACAGGGCGGACGCGGCTTACACCTGAATCAAACACTGCTTGATAGGGTGATTTACCCTCGCTAAGCTCTAAGTTTATTTGATCGACCAAAACAATGCCGTTTTTAATTAACATACCACTTAAGCTTAATAACCCAAGTAGTCCCATAAAGCTAAACGGTGCATTCATTGCTAATAAACCGGCACTTACACCAATAATTGCCAAAGGCACTGTAGCCCAAATTACAATAGGTTGTTTTAAAGAGTTGAAAAGTAAAACAGTAATAGCAAACATAGCTAAATAGCCAAGGGGTAAAGAGCCGAATATTGCTTTTTGAGCCTTACTAGATGATTCATATTCTCCGCCCCATTCTAAAGAGTAGCCATGCGGTAACTTGATAGATTCAATAGGGCCTCGTACTCTAGCAAACAATTTAGCGGCTGTTTCGTCGCCCAATACATTTTGATCGGCCATTATTGTAATTGTTCGCTTTCTATCGCGACGCATTATTAGGCTATCTTCCCATTCAACTATAAACTCATCAACGACTTGTGTTACCGGTACAAATACACCTAAAACAGGGCTGTATATTTGCAAGTCATGAACGCTGTCTACATTAAGGCGCTCACTCGCAGGTGAGCGAGCAATAATAGGTAAAAGCTGGGTTCCATCACGATATACACCGACTTGTTTACCCGAAAGACTTGTAAGCAGCACATCATCCAGGTCTGATTTACTGATTCCTAAACGTCGCGCTTTTTGCTCGTTAAACTGTGGGCGAATCATTTTAGTACGTGCACGCCAATCATTTCGAATATTAAACGCACCATCGTCTTGCGCCATAAGCTTTTCCGCTTCAGCTGCAAGTTTTCTAAGAATAACAGGATCTGGACCGGTAAAACGCGCTTCAATTTTTGCATCAGTTGAAGGGCCAATTTCCATTGGCTTTATTTTTAGCTCTGCAGATAGCGCTGAGTTTTGTGAATAATCACGTACTTTTTGCATGACTACCGCAACAGCTTCACGGTCTTTTACTCTTATAATAAGTTGTCCATAAGACGAGTAAGACTTTTGAGGTGCATAAGTAAGCATAAAGCGCGGCGCACCTTGGCCTGTTGTGCTGGTTACTTCTTCAACAAGTTCTTCTTTTTGCAAATAGCGTTCAAGTTTCTTTATACCATCTATTGTTGCGCGTATATCTGAGCCTTGTTGTTGCCAGTAATCTACGTAAAACATAGGTGTGTTAGAGGCCGGAAAAAACGACTGCTTAACCGAACCAAAACCAACGACAGCGCTGCAAAGTAATACTACCATGAGGATCATTGTTGATTTACGATAATGCATTGCTAAATCTAAGAGTGTTTTATAACCTGTAAAAATAAATCCTTTATATGGATCGTTATCTGAATCGTCTTCGGTATCTTTTGCTTTTTTAAACTCATTTTCTGAAAACATTAGATTTGCAAAAAATGGCGTTAAGGTAATAGCGGTTATCCAGCTGAGTAACAAGGATATAAATAACACCCAAAATAAGCTGCCGGCAAACTCACCCGTTGCATCAGAACTCAAACCAATTGGTGCAAACGCAGTTATACCTATAATGGTTGCACCTAATAATGGCCACTTGGTCTGTTCTACAATATTTATAGCGGCTTTGAGTTTGGTTTGACCCCGTTTTAAGTTAATTAAAATACCTTCAGTCACCACAATAGCGTTATCTACTAACATACCAAGCGCGATGATCAGTGCACCTAATGATATACGTTGCAAGTCTATGGCGAACAACTTCATAAAAATAAAGGTGCCTAAAACAGTTAGTAATAAAATACCACCAATTAAAATGCCACTTTTAATGCCCATAAAAATAAGCAAAACAACAATGACGATTGCAATAGCTTCTAGCAAGCTTATAATAAATCCGTCAACTGAGGTCTCTACTTCTTTTGGTTGGTTATAGACAGCATTAACGTCAATACCATAGGGACGCTGGTACTCAAGTTCTGCTAAATGAGCATCTATACGTTTACCCACGTCAACCACATTAACGCCATTCATAAACGACACACCAATTAATAGTGCTTGCTCAGAATTGTATCTAATAACATTTGTAGGTACTTCAGCGTATTCTCTAAATACTTCAGCAACATCACCTAAGTAAATAAGCTCGCTGGCACCTGGTTTAGAAATTAGTAGTGTTTCAAGTTCTTTAACATCTTTAAATTCGCCAGTAGGGTGAAAACGAATTGATTCGTCGCCCACTCTTATTTTTCCTGCGTTAGATACCGTGTTTTGAGATTGTAACAAAGCAAATATATGGCTAGGTGCTATACCAAGTTGGGCTAATTTACGGGTAGATATTTCTACCATTACTTGCGGCTGTTGTTCACCTGCAATAGTAACTTTACTCACCCCTTTAACTAATACCAATTCACGTTTTAAATAATCGGTGTAGTCTTTTAGCTCATCGTAAGAATAGCCGTCACCAATAACTGAATATAAAACACCATATACATCGCCAAAGTCATCTAAAATGGTGCTTGGGTATACCCCACTAGGTAGCGATGGCGAAAGGTCATTAATTTTACGACGCATTTCATCCCAAATTTGGCGAAGTTGTTCTTTTCGGTAGGTGCTCTTCATTTCTACGGCTATTTGAGATTTGCCATTTGACGAAATAGACGTGACATGATCAACATACGGTAATTGTTGAATTGCATTTTCTAGAGGAAACGTGACTTCTTCTTCAACCTGTTGCGGCGAAGCACCAGGGTACATGGTAATAACCATAGCTTGCTTTAAAGTAAACTCCGGATCCTCTAGTTGGCCTAAATCAAAATAAGATACACTTCCGCCAATTAAAAGCAGCAGTGCAAACATCCAACTAATTACTTTTTTTTCTATGGAAAGTTGTGCAAAGCTCATAATTATAAGCCTCGCTCTTTATTCCATGGGCGAACTTTCATGCCTTCTTCTATTGAATGCACACCAGCAGACACCACAACTTGGCCTTCTTTTATGCCGCTAAGTACTTCTATGCCATCGTGGTGTAATTGGCCAACTTCAACAGCTTGCTTATGAACTTGACCCGTTTGCTCATCGTAAAGCCAAACATAGGCATTATTGTTAATCGCTTTTTGGGGATCAGAAAAAACCGACTCAATAGGCAATATGGTATAAGCAACCTGCGAGCGAGTTACTTTACTTAAATCAATTAAAACACGGCCAGTCATACCGGCTAGCAAGTTAAAATCATCAGGAACTGGTAACGAAAATACAACTTTATAGGTAAGTGTTGCAGGGTCGGCTTGGGTGTCCCACTCTTTAATGTCGAGGGTGTATTCTTTATCTTCAAAACCATCAAATTTAACTGTTGGATGGTAATCAGTGCCTTTTTTAAAACGCGCCACTATTTTTTCAGGAACCTGAATTTCTACGTCCATTAAATCGCGAGTTTCTAGGCGTAAAATATTTTGCTTTGCCTGAATGTTTTCAAAGTTTTTTACAAATACCTTTGCAACGGTACCGGCAAATGGCGCACGTAGCTCGCTGTATTCGAGGTTGGTTTCAGCGATTTTAAAAGCCGATTCAGCAATTTGCATATTTGCTAAAGCTTGGTCTAACTCAGATTGGCTAGTGATTTTCTTTTCAAATAGCTGTTCTATTCTGCTTAATTGCGACTTTGCCAACTCATAACGTGCCTTTCGTTCATCAAACTGCAGTTGAAAATCTTCAGGGTCTAATTTTGCTAATAAATCACCTTTTTCAACATGCTCGCCAGCAAGAACCGGAAACTCTATAAGTTCACCGTTTACTCTAAATGCAAGGTACGAGCCCTGGTTTGCAACTACCTCAGCCGGAAAACTACGAATGTTAGTTTGTGAATCATGACCAATGCTAAATAGTTTAACAGGGCGAATAGGCTCTTTTTTAACCTGTTGCTCTGGTTCAGAACAAGCGATTAAGCTAAGTAAGGTCGTCGTTAATAAACATAGACGAAAGAGTTTCATGTTGTCTCCGTTGCAATATTGGCAAATTAATTAAGTGCAGAATACGCTGCAAACATATAAAATAAAATTCATTAAATCTTACAGACTTAATAAATTTTATTTATGATGTTTTTGGGTACAATATGAAGCTGAATCAATTAGTAATTTTAGATGCCATAGTACAAAGCGCAAGCTTGAGCGGGGCTGCTCAAAAGCTTCATAAAACGCAGCCTGCGTTAACGCTAGCGATTAAAAACTTAGAATCGCAAATAGGGTTTGAACTTCTAGACAGAACTAAATATAGGTTACAACTTACTGAAAAAGGGCGCATCTTCCATCGTGAAGCCCAACAGCTACTGCATGCAAATGATGAGCTTGCAAAACTGGCGGAAGAGCTCTCATTAGGTAATGAGCCGCAATATAAAATTTGTTATGAGCAGCTTTGCCATAAGCAAAGTTACAACCAGATCATAAGTAATACTTTTAAACAGTTTACCAGCACCGAGTTTTGTATTAGTAGCGGCAAACGATTTGTATCGTTAGAGCAAGTAAATAATGGACAAGCAGAGCTAGGCATT
This sequence comes from Pseudoalteromonas sp. QJM3NY_12, assembly GCF_056173165.1. Next base: position 140,530 of record NZ_JBWBUF010000002.1, on the reverse strand, counting down.
GGTCCGTGGTTTGATTTATTTCATGCCACTGGCGATTTAGAAAGTTTGCCCATAGGTAAGCTCGATATTGGGATAGTAAGCGCAAAAGGGGTTTTACCAAAACAGCTTACTTATACTCAACTACAAAACTACCCCTGCTTAGCGATGTTTGAAAGCGATTTAAGTATAGACAGTGAAAGGCTTTCATATTCCAAAGGGTCAGCAATGATGAAGATAGACGATGTAGCTACCTTAAAATCGTTTTTACTCTCAGGGGCTGGTTGGGCAATGATGAGCTTAGATCATTGCAGACCTGAAATAAAAGCAGGTTTATTACAAGAAATCATTATTACCGACCGTGAGCATAAATTTAGCGCACAAATAAGAGCGTTTAGGCAACACGCTATTCATCATGGTCCAGTGGCGCGTACTGTATGGAACCAATTTAAACAACTGAGCAAGGCATACGCTAATAAAAATGGATATTGATAAACACACTGTAATTTATACTATCATAGCGAGTATACCCAAAGGTTGTGTTGCCAGTTATGGCCAAGTAGCTGCCCTTGCGGGTTATCCTAATAATGCTAGGTTGGTAGGTCGTTTATTAAAAGAGATGCCAAAAGGTTCGACGATCCCTTGGCATCGAGTGGTTAATAGCCAAGGTAAAATATCATTTCCCGAAGGAAGTGATAAATACCAAGAACAACGACAAAAGCTGTTATTAGAAGGTGTTAATTTTAAGAATAATAAAGTGAATATGCGCGAGTGTAGGTGGGAGTGATATAACTACTCTCGGCAGATAAGTTCCCGTGTAGGTCGGATAAGCGAAGCGCCATCCGACAAAGAAAAATGGCCTTGCCAATAACTCTCAATATTTTATGTTGTCGAGAAGCCAGAGAGTGCCATGAGCGGATTTTAAAGGCGTGTATCTGAAACTCTGTTGGGTGGCGCCTTCGGCTTAATCAATCTACCTTTTAATGTAGGTTGGACAAGTGGCGGAGCAACGCCATCCAACAAAAATAATGAATTTACCAGAAACAAACCAATTTACCCGTTAGCGATATAAATAACTGATTTGTACTGTAAGTTAAGTCACTCTATATCGACTATCGACTGGGTGCCTATAGCAGACACTGGTAATGCCTTGTTATACGCCGAATAAAGCTATCTTAAAATTTTTATAGCTTCGTCAAGCTGAACATCTATTCCGCTTTCAATATTGTTCACATTAAGAAATACAAATTCATGATCTATAGGCAATCCAATGCTTTCATAATTTTCCCCATGATAATTAAGATACCTTTCATTTGATAATGTAATTCCCCAACCATTAGGCAAAGCTTTTGTTAACGCATCGCTAAAAGCCCCGTAGCTTCTTTCGCCAATAAAAGTAACGTCCCCTCTTGCTTGTAGACCTAAAAGAAATACCTCAGCCGCACTAGGTGTTTTTTGACTAGTTAAAACAACAATGCTCCCAGTGTAATTATCAATTTTTGACGGAGTGACAACAATTTGTTGAAGTTCACTGTAGCCTGTCGATATTTTGAACTGTTTTCCCCCCAAGGTTAATTCTGAATCTACTAAGTAAGATAAAATAGAAAATGCCACTAAGTCACTTCCACCCATACTAAAACGTAAGTCAATAATTAAACCTTTGGTCTGTTTGATGATAGGCGTAAATAGCTCCATAACCTCTTCTGTTGCTTTGACATCATTATTTGAGAAACCATCAAAGTTACTTATTTTTAAATAGGCAACATTTTGAAGTGTTTTTGCGAAGGTAAAATTTTCGTAATATTGAAGAGTGGAATAGTTTTTATCAATGTAATTATTAATGTTTTTCTGAGACTTTTCAATCAATTCTGTATGTAACTCCCAGTAAGTTGAGTATTCAGGGGGGGTTACAGAGTGCGCTTTTAATTCATCCCAAAATGACCACTTCCTTGGTGGGTAATGTGAAAGCCTATCAAGTTTTTTATTTAGTAATATAGCATGACCGTCGCGTAACTCTTTAAGAAAGTCATCTATGATACTTAACAGGTCATTCTGAGTAGTTTTTGAGGTTATTTTCTTTTGCCAAAATTTTCTCTGCTCAACCCAATTAATATTTTTATCTTTTGAAAATGCATAATGTTCTTCAAAATTATTCATTAGAACGTCAAGAACAATACTGGCATTAAATTCATAGTTTTTGTCTTTTATACTAACAATTTTTTTTGATTGGCATTGAGCAGGTAAGCTATCTAATTTTGTTAGTTTTAACGGAAATAAACCACCAAAGTTAAGCAAGAGAGTCTCTTTATTCACTTTTTGTGTTTCTTCAATGAACGAAATTTGTTCAAACTCATCGGTGATAAGGTGGTTTTCCAAACAATGCTTAGTTGTTAAATCAAAGGCTGTGGTTTTATTGTCCACAGTATGAAAAACGTAACCATAACCTTGGGTTTTCCAAGTTGTTTCTGTGGAGTTCGCAGAATTAATGGTACAAAATACGGTGAGTAGAAATAATAAAATCCCTTTATTCAAAGTTTACTCCCAATAGTGAATCACAACCAAACTAGATTAAGCGTATAGCAGCTTTATCAGGGGACACTTCCCTATTTTAGCGCGAAAACGTCCTTATTTTGTGAACTTATATTAATAGCAAATAGTGTAAGCTATTGCCATCTTTAATAGCATGTTTACTGTAGCTTATTTAAACATGCAAAAAAGAATAAAGAGTCCTCTTGCCAAGCTGATTACGATTCACCTGAATGACTATAGTTCACTCAAAGTTTAACTTCGTAAAAGTGCCAAGAGCAGACATTAGTGACGCTCGCAACACCAGAAAATTTGGAACGTAAGGTAAAATTTTTCCGAGTGTTTGCACTTGTTAGGGTTCATCATCGCCGAACTTGCTTCTAATTAAATCAACAATATCATTTTCGATGTCTTTTAATGATGATTAAACCGGCCGCCTAATGGCTTCATGCTGTTTAAAACCACAATGAAGTATTTTTCATTCGCTTTGATTTTGAATGCCTCTTTTATCCCAACTCTTTTCTGTCACAGCCTCATACTTGCAAAAGACTGTAAGCTCTGTAGTGGTTCAGCAACTTTTTTAGTAGAAGAGTCGTTACAGCCAGTAAGTAAGAGTGCGGTTACTAAAGCAATGTATTTTACTTTCGTACTTTTTATCATTGGCAATATACCTTTATTGATTAACGTAATAAGTACACAAGAGCTTAAGGTATGAATTTTCAAAAGTACGTAAAGGCGTGCAAGCAAAAATATAGGTTTGTAAGGGTAATCCCCGGAAAAATAATAGTGGACTTCTCGGTTTGCATACCCAACCTTTGCATGCACTGAGTTTTAGGCTTCTAAAAAACCACTTCATTGGCGCATTATCCTAAGAGTTTCCACGACGATTCATACTTTGTGTAACTTTACAGCCTCATAAACTTTGGTGGTACTTCAAACTCGTATAAAGGCTGACTTGGTTTGAGTAAAATATCAATCCACTAGGCCTGCCTCCGGATTAAAATCAAGACTATGCAGTAACCGTTATTTACTTGACGATTTAGTAGCTGTTTCATATTGACGACTATTAGCATCGATACAAGGCTAATATTAATCTTAATGCTTATTATATTTCCGTCGCTATCTTAATCAAAATGGGGCTATGATCTACTCGTGTGTCAGTGCCGCAGCCTATCGTTCTCCCTTGATTATCCATTCCAATATCACACCAAATATTATCTAGTACTTTTAATTTTTTAATATGCCAATCCAGCGGCAAATCTCGAGCCAATATATAATCAATCCGGCTTTTATCGTAATATGTATGACCCGGTCTATCATCAATGTTTGGGTATTTCTCCCGCCATAAATCAATAAAGCCCTGGTCAAAAAACACCTGCATTTCGCCGCGCTCTGGATCGGTATTCCCCCATGGATTATCTCTATCAGCATTAAAATCACCGACCAATATAACAGGAGCAGAGTCAGAAACATGGTGATTAATAAGCTCTGCAATTGTTTCAAAATCACTGAGTCTTGTTGTATCAGTGGGACTTGTTACAAATGCGGTATGTGCAGACCAAATCCATACAGGTTTGTCATTAATTAAGTACTTTGCCCCTAAAACAGTTCGGCCGTGTATCTCTCTAATTATTTTATCAGAGAGTGTTTTGAATTTGCTCGCTAACCCAATTCCATAGCTACCAGCAGAGCCTTCTCCACGTCCTGGGTATGCCTTATTTTCTGCACACCACATTTTTTGTATATCAAAATCAATATTAGGGCGTAATAGATGATAAAAACCAGAGCCACAGCGCTTAACTTCTTGTAAAGCAACAATATCAGGCTTATAAGAAAGCAGCTGCTCCCTAACTTGTAAAAATGGATAATTATTTTTCTGTCCCATTTCCCATGCATTCCAATTTATAAGCGTAAATTCTTTCTTATGAATCTCACAGGCTATTTGATTTGCTAAGCCATAAAAAGGAATTAATAACATGATTAGTATCGAGAATAATTTATATTGTTTTATCATTTTTTATCCTTAACTTTGGTGATATTGGAAGCACTTTTAATACAAATTGCAACAAAATAGACTATTACCCTATGTCGTTGTTATGACAACAATATGATTGAGACAATAAAATGTGTGAAGTTTAAGTGGTTATTAAAAATTTAATACCAAACTTGCTTATGTATGGGGTCTTTTAAATTCGTTGAATTACTAGAAATTTTGCCGGTTGGTATGTAAGTAGGGGTCATAATTGGTAGGGGTTTGGTGCTTAAAATACCTCGTAATAGCGGCGCTTTGAAAAATAATTAAGTTATTAGGGGTAGCTAAACTCACTGCCACTTTTTTAGCACGAAATTAGTAAACACTTGACCACGGGCTTTTACTTGCTGTTACTTTAAGATATTTAAAGCGAAAAAAACAAAAATGGTCTAAACCATCATTTTGAACATTGGTACAACCTACGGATGCACCATTTAGAAACTTTCTAATAATCAGTTTAAGTACTACTTCTGCAGCGAAAAACAAGTATATCGCTGTAAGTTACATTTTTTGAAATTAACCAGCCTAATATACATAATTACTGATCGAAATATAATGGCTAACACATCCACCAATAACAAAAAGATGCCAAATAGCATGGCTATATTGAGTGCTTTTTGCACTGTAAAAAATAGTACCTACACTATAAAATAAGCCTCCAGCTAATAGCCAATAAAGTGCATTGATAGGCACGTTTAAATAAAGCGGATACACAATGGCTAATGCAAACCATCCCATTAATAAATAAGTAGCCAGTGAAACTTTTTTATTGCCATTTTTAACCAATAGCTTATAAGCGATGCCTGCAAACGCTACTGCCCAAATAAAGATTAAGGTAGCCCACGACCAGAGCCCAGATAATGACAGCAACAAAAAGGGCGTGTAGGTGCCTGCAATCAGTAAATAGATGGCGCAATGATCACATTTTTTGTAAAACGCTCTCAACCTAGGGCGCACACTGGCGTGATAAAGTGTTGAAGATAAGAATAAAATAAACAAGCTACTGCCATATATCAAAGTACTTGCATAGCTTTTCGCACTATTAGTTTGTTTAACTAAATCCCAAAAAACAAAAGCAGCAAATACAATGCCTAAGGCATGACTAATAACATTTAACAGCTCTTCTTTTTTAGAATAGGGAGCTTCAACAGACATAACAGATCCTACCACTTTGCGAATGATTTTTAGTGTACAGGTGTACGCTGAAATTTTCAAATACGAAATAAAGTCATTAATTTACTGAACATTAACAAACACACTATTATTTGGTTTTATTTTTAAATTCATTGGTCAAAATTACTAATCTAGATTTTATGGATTTCTTTTAAATTTATTTATTTAATTTTAAAACAATGACTTACAAAGTTTTTCCATTGTGGCATAGCCCTTGATTGTAACTAAGCGTACTAACCAATAAACAAACAAGGATTACTATTATGAATACTTCAATCAACATCACAATCGCAAGCTTACTTGTATTAGGCTCAACCAACGTTAACGCTACAGAAGTCGATTTAAATATTACAGATATGCTAACTAACACTGTGTCTACTTATGTGTCACAGGCAAGCAATGAACTTGAAAAGTCAGTAAAAGAAGCCGTTTCTTTTGATGCACAGGTTATTCTTGACAGCTTACTTGAAAGTAATCCTGTGGTTGATAATAGCAACATGGACGAAAAACAACGTGTAGTTAAAGCACAACCAAAGCAATAAAAAGGGAATATGAGTAATGAACAGTGAGTTCGAATTATTAGCCTTAATGTTGGCACCTGTGGCAAGTATACTGAGTGTTTATTACTTGGTTTACATGATAAAAAATGTGGGAATGAGGTTTAATTAGCGGATGCATTTGCACTGTAGAGCAATCGATGTAACTAAAGCTGATCGACTTGAATAAAGCGCACGTAAATAAAGGCAGAGTGTTTGAAAGAAGTAGACTTTATGAAACGTGCGATTTTCCCATTACCTATATTTATATTACCTGAAGGCTATACGCGATTACGTATATTTGAGCCTCGTTATTTAACGATGGTAAAAAACGCATTAAAAACCAATAGCGGTTTTGTTTTATGTACCTTTGAGCATGACACCCCGTTAAACATAAGCGCCCAAGGCTGTTTAATGGATGTTATTGACTTTGATCAAGACGAAAGTGGTATGCTATTAATTGATGTATTTGCATCTAAGAGTGTGCAAATAGATAACGTGTATCAAGATGAGCAGGAACTTCGCCATGGTGATGTATCCGCTTGCAACACACCTTATTGGTACAACAAAGACAACCACGAAATTGGTCAACACCAACTTTTACAGGTAGCACTAGAAGACGTTTTTGCGAATAACCCCGATTTGCAATCGCTTTACAAAACCACCAAGTTTAATAAACTCACGTGGATTGTTGCACGATGGCTTGAATTACTTCCCATTTCTATAGAGAAAAAACAACAACTTGCATTTGAGACTAACTTTGATAACTTGCTTAGTTTCCTCCATACTGTGATTAATAACGAATTTGCCTAAAATAATTATGATCCGCTTGTAACCATTGCTCGTAATGGTATTCACTAAAGCAATAACGGGACATTTTACTATGGTAAGTCAACAACAATCACTAAGTTGTGAACCTAACACAGGTAAGTACACTGCCATGCCAGAAACACCAAGTACGGAACTCAGGGAAGCATTAGTTAATGTAGCTCAATCTCGCGATAAAAAATCATTCGCGTACTTGTTTGAATATTTTGCACCTAAGATTAAGCGCTTCGGCATAAAGCAGTTTGGTGTAGAAGCCCAAGCAATGGAATTAGTTCAAGAAACCCTCACTTCCGTATGGCGTAAAGCCCACTTATACAATAGTGAAAAGGGTGCAGCTACTACTTGGGTCTATACCGTAATGCGTAACGCCTCTTTTGACATGCTTCGTAAAATGAAAAGTAACAAAGAAGAAAATATTAGCGAAGACATTTGGCCGTTATTGAATGAATCTGAAGATACACACCATGAATACAGCGACCACCTTGAAGACCAACAAATTAAACGTTATTTAGATAAACTGCCTCAAGCGCAAAGAGAAGTGGTGCGCGGCGTTTATTTTCAAGATATGTCGCAAGAGCAGTTAGCTCAACAATTAAACATTCCAGTAGGCACGGTAAAATCACGATTACGTTTAGCCTTGCAGAAATTACGTAATGAAATGGGAGATCAGCATGATTAAACATCACCCGAGTGAAACACTACTGACACAATACTGTGCAGCAACACTTCCAGCATCGCTTAGCCTTGCCGTATCAATACATGTTGATATGTGCCCAGTGTGCCAAGCTAAAGTTGAAAAACTTGAAGCGGCTAATGCGCGAGCAGTTTTTAGTGACAATATGGATGTGGCAACTGATGAGCAAGCCGATCAAGCCGATGATGTAATTGAACCAAGTTTACTTGATATGATCACGGCCGATGACTCGATTGATGAAGTATATTCTGTTGAACCAGTTAGTATTAATGTTAATGAGCATAATTACAGCTTGCCGAGAGCTTTAACACGGATCTCGCATGGTAAATTTACCCAAGTAGGTAAGCTTGCGCGTTCTCGAATTGCCCTTGATGATGGCCATTTACGTTCAAGCTTGTTACATATAGATGCTGGTGGAGAAATTCCGGAGCACACACATACCGGTTTTGAGGTTACTTTACTGCTTGATGGTGAATTTACAGACGAAGAGGGCAGTTATGTTCCTGGTGACTTTATTTGGCAAGATGGCCGTCATCAACACACCCCCCTAACAAAAGAGGGATGTTTGTGCTTTACTGTTGTTAGTAGTGCGCTACATTTCAATAAAGGACTTAGCAAGTTACTTAATCCAATTGGTGGCTTGATTTATTAAGAGAATCTATGCAAACAGATACAATAAAAATAGGTATTAGCGCCTGCTTGGCAGGCGAAAAGGTAAGATTTGACAGTGGCCATAAAAAATCAAATTTTTGTATGGAAGAGCTGGCCAAGCATGTTGAATATAAAATGTATTGCCCAGAGGTTGCGGTAGGTTTACCAATACCTCGACCAACTATTCGTCAAGTAAAAACAGGCGATACGATCAAAGTGTGTCGTCCGGATGGCACGGGAGATGTTGGCCCACAGCTCACAGAGTATGGTAAGAAAATAGCTACAGAACAAGCAGGGCATCTAAGCGGATTCGTTTTTTGTGCTAAGAGCCCAAGCTGTGGCATGGAGCGGGTAAAAATCTACAATGAAGCAGGAACCGGTAACACTTCTGAAGGCGTTGGTTTCTTTGCTGAACAAATTATGAAACATAACCCATTACTGCCTTGCGAAGAAAATGGACGTTTAAACGATGTTCATTTGCGCGAGAACTTTGTAATGCGTGTTTATACATTACATAACTGGCAACAGTTAGTGAAAGAGCCCGTTACTGTGCATCGTTTGACCCAGTTCCATGCTCAATACAAATATTTGTTAATGGCTCATAATTATCAAGCGTATCGTGATTTAGGCAATCTACTCGGAACGTTTGTTGGTGACGATGTTAATGCTTTGGCCGACGAGTATATTCTGGGCTTAATGACAGCGCTTAAACGTCCTGCTTCAAGAAAAAATAATTCAAATACGCTAATGCATTTACAAGGATACTTCAAAAAAGATTTATCAAAAATCGAAAAGGAAGAAATGCGAGATGCAATTGATGAGTATCGCCAAGGGTTGGTTCCGCTTTATGTACCATTAACATTACTTAAACACCATTTGAAAGTTCATCCAAATGAGTATTTAAGTAAGCAAATTTACTTTAACCCTTATCCCAATGAACTTAAGCTACGTTACGGTTTGTAATGAATACACTATTTTGGTTTAGGCGCGATTTGCGCCTTTTTTCTAATGAGGCGCTTATTGAAGCGCTAAATAATGGTGCTAAACACGCCATTTTTTTTGTGTGCGAAAAACAATGGACACAGCATAATACTGCTGCCATTCAAATTGACTTACTTAAACGCAGGGTGAGTAATATTCGCGAAAAACTTGCCAAATATGGCGTAAATTTGCATGTAATAGACGCCCCTTTTTTTGCCGATTGCCAAACTAAACTTCTCGATTTTTGTCAGCAACACGATATTAAACACATAATAGCCAACACTGAGTATGAGCTAAATGAATTTAATAGGGACAAAGCGATTCAGGCACAGTGCGACCAACAGCAAATAACATTTACTTTATACGAGGGTGATATCATTGCTCCCGTAGGTAGTGTACGCACGCAAAATAATGAAATGTATAAAGTATTTACACCGTTTAAACGCGCATGGTTAAAGCAGTATCAAGATACACACTTTAGTTTAGTGCAGTGGCCGTTATCTGAAGAACCGATAGAAATTGAACCGTGCGAGTTACTTTGTGGCGATGAAAGCTCAAAAAAATGGCCCGTTGATGATGATACTCTATCAACCGTAGTCGATAACTTTATTCATGATAAATTAGCAAGCTATGATGACGTACGAGACATACCCAGTGTAAAAGGAACATCGGGCTTAAGCCCTTATTTAGCACTAGGGGTTGTTAGTAGTAAACAATTAATGGTTAATATACAACAACATTATCCCGATATACTGACCACCTCAAAAAGTAAAACGTTTACCTGGGTTAACGAACTGATCTGGCGTGAATTTTACAAACACCTAATTGCTGAATTCCCAAAACTTTCACGTGGTGCCAATTTTAACGAAAAGTACGATAGTGTGAGTTGGCGTGACAGTGACGCTGAGTTTAAGCAATGGTGCGAAGGCCGTACAGGCTATCCACTTGTTGATGCCGCCATGCAACAGCTATTGCAAACAGGCTGGATGCATAATCGTTTAAGAATGGTGGTTGCGAGTTTTTTAACTAAGCACCTACTGATTGACTGGCGTAAAGGCGAGCAGTTTTTTATGCAGCATCTGATTGATGGCGATTTAGCCTCAAACAATGGTGGTTGGCAATGGGCTGCAAGTACCGGCTGTGACGCACAACCTTACTTTAGAGTATTCAACCCCATTACCCAAAGTGAACGCTTTGATCCAAATGGTGATTTTATTCGTAAATATCTGCCTGAATTACAAAAAGTGCCAGATAAACACATTCATTTCCCACATACTTACTTAGCAGCAACGGGACAAAGTGAACACTGTTACTGGCCAGCAATAGTTGATCATAAAGCGGCACGAGCGAGGGCTTTAGCTGCATTTAAGGTGTGATATGGATAACCAATTATCAGTCGATAAATTTGTAGAAATATATCAAAAGCTTGATAAAAATAACCTAGAGTTATTAACTGAAATTTACGCTCAAAACATTCACTTTATAGATCCGCTGCACGAAATTAATGGTCTTGAAGATCTAAGACGTTATTTTTGTGGTTTATATAGTAATGTTAAGTATTGTCGATTTGACATAACCGACTCATTTACCAGTGATAATAATGCATTTGTATACTGGACAATGCATTATTCTCACCCAAAACTTAACGCGGGCAATACAATTTCAGTGCAAGGGCACAGTAAACTAGTATTTGAAGGTGCGAAAATTATTAAACACCGCGATTACTTTAATGCTGGAGAGCTTTTGTATAAGCATATTCCATTACTGGGCAACATTATTAATTTTATTGATAAAAGGGCTGGTTAATTATGATTACGCTTATTACAGGTGCAACATCAGGCATAGGTGAACAACTCGCGATAAAGTATGCAGAGCAAGGTGACACAGTCATTGCGTGTGGACGAAATACGCAAAAGCTCGCTGAACTTGCCAAGCATAACAACATAGAAACCTGCCAGTTTGATGCAACCAACTTGCAAGATATAAAAGCTGCCACTCTCGGCTACCCGCAATTTGACCGCGTTATTCTTAACGCCGGTAATTGCGAGTATGTTGATGATGCACGCAATTTTGATAGCGCCCTCTTTGAGCGTGTTATTAATGTTAACTTACTTTCTATGGGGTATTGCTTAGAAGCACTTTTACCCAAAATAACATCAGGCGGCCAATTAGTGATGGTTAGTTCGAGTGTTACTTATTTACCATTACCGCGTTCAGAAGCGTATGGCGCATCAAAAGCGGGTGTAAGCTATTTAGCTAAAACCCTTGCGGTTGATTTAAACGACGTTGATGTAACACTAGTCCATCCTGGTTTTGTAAAAACACCGCTTACAGACAAAAATGATTTCCCTATGCCTATGGCTGTTAGTGCTGAAAAAGCGGCTGACTATATAATCAAAGGCGTAAAAAAACGTCGTAAAGAAGTCCATTTTCCGTATCGTTTCACACTTATATTAAAAGCACTGCGAATATTGCCACTTTCGCTTTGGCTTAAAATTGCAAAAGGATTAACCCGTTGAAAAAAATAGCAATAATTGGGACTGGTGTATCAGGTTTAACTTGCGGACACCTATTGCATAGGCATTATGATGTCACACTATTTGAAAAGAATGATTATATTGGTGGCCATACTGCCACAGTTGATGTAAATCACAGCGGTATTAACTACGCAGTTGATACCGGTTTTATCGTATTTAACGATAGAACATACCCTTACTTTGAAAAGCTGCTTGAACGTATTGGTGTAAAACGTAAACCGACCCAAATGAGCTTTAGCGTTCATAATGAAGCCACAGGTTTTGAGTACAATGGGCATACATTCACTAGTTTGTTTGCTCAGCGCAGAAATATAGTTAGACCTAAGTTTTGGCGTCTATTGTACGATATTGTGCGTTTTAACAAACTCTGTAAGGCCTTGTATCAAAAAGGCCAATACACTGAGCAATCACTTGGTGAGTTGCTACAACAACATCGCTTTAATGACTTCTTTAAATACCACTACATTTTGCCAATGGGTGCGGCTATTTGGTCGACAAGCATTAAAGAAATGGAAAACGTGGGCGTAGAGTTTTTTGTAAAATTCTTTTTTAACCATGGTTTATTAGACATTACTAACCGCCCGCAATGGTATGTCATTCCAGGTGGCTCTCGTGAATACATTAAACCGTTGATTGCTGGTTTTGCTGATAAAATACAGTTAAACACTGACATTAAATCGGTAACCAGAGACGAGCAAGGAGCCACCATTACATTTGCTGATGGTCAGCAAGCCCTGTTTGATAAAGTTATTTTTGCGTGTCACTCAGATCAAGCGTTAGCATTACTCGGTGATGCCTGCGAGCAAGAAAATAAGGTGTTGGGCGCTATCCCATACACTGAAAACTCGGTGGTACTGCATACTGATGTATCATTATTACCAGATAGGAAAGCAGCGTGGGCGAGCTGGAATTATTTACTAAATAATAATACCGACAAAGCCGCTGTTGTTACTTATCAAATGAATATACTGCAAGGGATAGAGTCTGATACCCAGTTTTGTGTCACTTTAAACCACTTAGAAGGGATCAATCAAAGTAAGATTTTACGTGAGTTTACTTATCACCATCCTGTGTTTAATCAACAATCTATTGCTGCTCAACAGCTGAAAAATACGGTTGACGGTCAAAACAATACTTATTTTTGTGGGGCTTATTGGTATAACGGCTTTCATGAGGATGGTGTGCGCAGTGCCGTCGATGTTGCAAAACAACTTGGAGTAGAGTTTGACTAATGCAGTGTATTTAGGCGATGTAAAGCATCGCCGTTTTGCTGTAAAACACCATGCGTTTAATTACCCACTTTATATGCTGTGGGTTGATTTAAATAATACTCACTCGCTCAATGGCGTCCATAAGCAGCTTGGGACTTCAGGTTTTAAAGCATTAAAGTTTGAGCAATCTGATTATTTACAAGGGTTACCAGATAGCCAACATCAGCCAATTATAGAGCGTGCTCATGCGCAGCTATCCCAGCTGGGCGTAGATGAAAAATTTAGTCATGTATACCTGCTAGGACAATTACGCTGTTTGGGTATTTATTTTAGTCCAGTTAACTTTTATTTTTTTGGTCATCAAGATAATGAATTTAGTTACATGGTGGCTGAGGTGAGTAATACTCCATGGAATGAGCGACATTACTACTTGGTTCCATTACAAAAAAAAGTGAACTTTAAGAAAGTATTTTCCGTATCACCTTTTATGAATTTGGATATGAACTATCATTGGACTGTGCGACAAAAGAAAGACAATATACTGATACGTATAGAAAATAAGCGCGATGAAGAACTACTTTTTGATGCTTCATTAAGGTTACAGCGCCAACCATTGTGCAATAAACAAATGAGCAAGCTGTTGAAGCGCTTTCCAGCGATGACATGGTCTATTTTCAGAGGTATTTACTATCAGGCATTTAAGTTGTTTGTTAAAAAAGTCCCATTTTTAGGTCACTCAGGCAAACTTTAAAATTTAATTTATGTTGTTTTACAAGTAATAACAATAATATAGGTAAGTATATGGAAAAGGTATCGAGCTTACGCGTTCAGGAACGCACTAGTTGGTTTACTAATTTTTATAAAAAGTTAGTGTTTAAAGCGTTCTCGTCAATTGAAACGGGTCAGATAGTGCTAGTTGAGAACAATCAACAGTCTGTATTTGGGGATGTGTCTTCAGAGCTAAAAGTAACGGTAACCGTTAACGATAATGCCATGTACAAAGCGTTTGCTCTTTCTGGAAGTGTGGGGGCGGGCGAGTCTTACATTTTAGGGCAGTGGCAATGTGACAATTTAACTCGCCTAATCGAAATTTTTGCGATTAACCAAGATCAATTAGATGCATTTGAAAAGAAATTCGCGTTTTTTAGCAATATCGCTCACCGTATAAACCACATAAAAAACAAAAACTCACACGCTGGTTCAAAAAAGAATATTGTTGCTCACTATGACTTAGGAAATGATTTATACGAGTCTTTTTTAAGCAAAGAAATGCTTTATTCGAGTGCAGTATATCCAACTAAAGATGCTACCTTAGAGCAAGCCCAGCAATACAAACTACAACGTATATGCGAACAGGTTGAGCTTCAAAAAGGTGATACGGTTATTGAAATTGGTACAGGGTGGGGGGCGTTTGCAATTTATGCTGCAACTCATTACGACTGTCATGTAACGACCACAACTATTTCTGACGAACAACACGACTATGTTGCTAATAAGGTTAAAGATCTTGGTCTTGAAAGCAAAATTACTTTGCTCAAGCAAGATTATCGCTTATTGACTGGCAAATACGATAAGTTAGTCTCAATTGAGATGATAGAAGCCGTTGGGCATGAATACTTACCCAGCTTCTTCACTAAGTGCGGTGAGTTATTGAAGGATAACGGTGCTATGCTTATTCAAGCAATTACGATTAGCGATCAGCGTTATCAACATTACTTAAAAAATTCAGACTTTATACAACAGTATATCTTCCCTGGTGGGTGTTTGCCTTCGCTTAATGAAATGAGTGAACAAATTAAAAATAACACCGATATGAATATACACACTATCAATGATATTGGTGCTCACTATGCCCGCACTCTTGCAGATTGGCGTGAGCGTTTTATTGCCAGCTGGCCAAAGCTTGATAGCAATAAGTTTGATGACCGTTTCTATCGCTTATGGCTATTTTACCTCGCCTATTGTGAGGGGGCATTCAGAACCCGAGCAACTAGTACCGTGCATTTAATGGCACGCAAACCCCGTTTCACGAGTAGTAATGATGAGATTGCACTCGCTTATTAACTTTGTGCTGTTTCAGGTAGTGTGGTTTATGTGCCTGCTACTTGAACAGAGCTCATTAGTTTTTTCTGCTGTAGTCATAGCGTTGATGTTTTACTTATCAGCACAAAAAAAACAAGACGCTTTACTGGTTTTAAAAGCCCTGCCATTGGCTCTATTGTGTGAATTTATTGCGGTTCAGCTAGGGTTATTTGAGTTTAAAGTTGATCCGTTTCCATTTTGGCTGGTGTTTTTATGGATTGCACTAGTGCTGTGTATTAACACTTCAATGTCGTTTCTAACTAAGCTTAAACTGTGGCAAGCATTTTGTGTGTGTTTGTTATTCGCGCCAGGCAGTTATTGGGCCGGCTCGCGATTTGAGGTATTAGAGTTAGGAATGCCACTGTGGCAATTTTGGCCACTTTACGGTGCTTTATGGGCTGCAACATTCACCCTTATTTTATTTATAAACGGTAAAATAGGCGAGTTTGTTAAGCAATAACACAATACTGCTTGGAGATAAGGATGAAAACGCTTCTAAATATACTCATGGTTCATGTTTTATTTAGCCCTTTTGCTTACGCTGATACCCAATTTAACAAGGTAGGTGAAGCGCGGATGGAGTATCTTTTTTGGGATGTTTATGATGCAACACTTTACACACCTTCTGGCACTTACACAGCAAAGCAAGCTCCTGTTAAATTCACCTTAACTTATTTGCGTGACTTTGACGCTAAAGACATTGTGAAAGCGACTAATGAACAGTGGCAGCACTTAGGTAAACCCCAACTTTCAGAGCGCTATGCAGATAAGTTACTATCCATATGGCCAAATATTAAAAAAGGTGAATCGTTAACTCTACTGACTGATCAGCAAGGGTACAGTACTTTTTTTCACAATGAGAACCAAATAGGTCGTATTAACGATGCCACATTTGCTGAGGATTTCTTAGCTATCTGGTTAAGTGAAAACACGTCAGAACCAACAATTAGAAATCAACTACTAGGGATTTAATATGATTAACCTAAAACGCGTTAAAGTTGCCATGGTATTGGCTGTTAGTTTTTTTATTGTCAGCTGTTCAGCCCCAAGTGTTGAACATTATAAGGGTTCAGAGCCAAATTTCGATTTTAAGACTTTTTTCAGTGGCGACTTAAAAGCCTATGGCGTTGTACAAGATTTTAAAGGTGAATTAACCCGCAAGCTTGTTGTTGACTTAAAGGCTACTTGGAACGGTAATCAGGGCACTATTGAAGAAGACTTTATTTACGATGATGGTGAGACACAAAAACGCATCTGGAAAATTACCTTGAACGACCATAACACATTAACAGGAACAGCCTCTGATGTTTTAGGAATAGCTACCGGTGAGAGTGACGGCAGTGTGTTTCACTGGAATTACAATGTTGAGATCCCTTACGATGGCAGCACATTGGAAGTAAACTTTGACGATTGGATGTACCTAGTAACAAGTACGCGTTTAATAAATCGTACTTCTATCGTCAAGTTTGGTGTTGAAGTCGGCGAAGTAACATTAGTGATAGAAAAGGTACAGTGAGCCATTAAAGTGCAAAACTGCACTAATAGTGTGCCTAAATTAAGCTTTTGTTAACCCAACTCTCTGTATTTTACAGCTAATTTATTTATTTTTACTAATTTTTTAGTATTTTAGATAAAAAACGTAATTTGCTGTTGCTAACTCTTCGAAAATGCATAAAGATAGGATTTGCAAAGGCAAAATAATAACGAATAGGAATCTAATAATGAACAAAGCTCAACTAGTTGAAAAAATCTCTACTGACGCAGAAATCTCTAAAGCAGCCGCAGCACGTGCACTTGAGGCATTTACAGGCGCTGTAACTTCTTCATTAAAAGAAGGTAACTCTGTTGCGTTAGTTGGTTTTGGTACTTTTTCAGTTAAAGAACGTGCTGCTCGCACAGGTCGTAATCCACAAACGGGTGCAGAAATCCAAATTTCAGCTGCGACTATCCCAAGTTTTAAACCAGGTAAAGGTCTTAAAGATCAAGTAAATCCATAATTTGGGATTTATGAATAAAAAAAGGGCTATTTAGCCCTTTTTTTTGTACTAAATTTAACGCTTATTTAGCTTTAAGTGCTTTATCTCCCCGCCCAATGCCGACCGCACCTGAGCGAACTACTTCTATAATGTCGGTTTCGTGGCGTAAGGTATCCAAAAACGATTCTATTTTATCGGTGCTGCTTACTAATTGAAGGCTGTAACTTTGGCGGCCCATATCTAAAATAGCCCCCTGAAATACATCAACAACGCGGGTAACTGCCGCACGAGTCGCTTCATCTTTGGCAAAGACTTTTACTAACAGAAGTTCGCGCTCTATGTGACTCATTTCAGTTAAATCAATAACTTTAAGTACATCGACCAGTTTGTTTACTTGCTTCGTTATTTGCTCAACAATTCTGTCATCGCCTTTAGTGGTTACCGTAATACGAGAAAGAGACTCATCATCTGTAGTGCCCACCGTTAAGCTATCAATATTGTATGCTCGTTGAGAAAAAAGCCCCACTATACGTGATAACGCACCGGGTTCATTCTCTAATAATATAGATAATATACGACGCATTATGCTTTCACTCCTTTTCTTAACCACATCTCGTCTATGCCACCATGCTTAATTTGCATCGGGTAAACATGTTCTTTTTCGTCTACTAAAATATCTAAAAATACTAATTTATCAGTGATCGACATTGCTTTGTCTATCGCAGGTTGTAATTCATCAAGGGTGTTTACTCTGATCCCTACATGGCCATAACTTTCAACAAGCTTTACAAAATCAGGTAAAGACTCCATATACGATGAAGAGTGTCTGCCACCATAAATCATGTCTTGCCATTGTCTGACCATACCCAGTGAGCGGTTATTTAAGGAGATCACCTTTACTGCTAAGTTATACTGTAAACAGGTTGATAGCTCTTGGATGTTCATTTGAATAGAGCCGTCGCCAGTTACACATAAAGACTCTTTTTCAGGAAAAGCCAGTTTAACGCCCATTGCCGCAGGTAATCCAAAACCCATAGTCCCTAGGCCACCTGAATTGATCCACTGACGAGGGTGTTTAAATGGGTAATACTGCGCCGCAAACATTTGGTGTTGGCCAACATCAGAGCTAACATAAGCATCTCCGTTAGTGGCTTCATATATTGCCTCGATAACTGCTTGAGGTTTAATTTTGTCACCATCGCTGTTGTAACTAAGGCATTTTTGTTCACGCCAGCTGATCACTTGTCGCCACCAATCTTCTTGTGCACTGCGATCAATTTTAATTGGACTGTTATCTATGGCAGTTTGTAATTGCTCAAGTACCGTTGCCAAACAGCCAACAACAGGAATATGAGATTTAATAGTTTTAGAAATAGAGGTTGGATCGACATCTACATGTACAATAGTGGCATTATGGCAGAATTTTTGAACGTTATTAGTAACCCGATCATCGAATCGTGCGCCAAGCGCCAAAATAACATCGGCATTGGCCATGGCTTTATTTGCTTCTAATGTACCGTGCATACCTAACATACCAATAAAGTTAGGGTGAATGCCCGATATACCACCTAGTCCCATAAGCGTGTTGGTAATAGGGGCGTTAAGTGACTCGACTAAATGAGTTAGTTGCTCTGAGGTGTTTGAAAGCACAATACCGCCACCCGAGTAGATAACCAGTTTCTTCGCTTCTAAAATAGCAGTAACAGCTTTACGAATTTGTTTAGAATGACCCTTTGTATTTGGATTATAGGTTCTGAGCTCAGTTGCCGCTGGAAAGTTGTAAGCAAAAGTTAGTTCTGGATTAAGCATGTCTTTAGGAAGCTCTACTACAACAGGACCAGGGCGTCCTGTGCTGGCAATATAAAAAGCTTTGGCAAGTATATTGGGAATTTCACTAGCACTTCTACAATTAAAGCTATGCTTTACAATAGGGCGAGAGCAACCAACAATATCGGTTTCTTGAAACGCGTCATCGCCAATAAGATTTGTTGGCACTTGACCTGATAATACTACCATAGGAATTGAATCCATATACGCAGTTGCTATGCCTGTTACACAGTTTGTTGCACCAGGTCCGGATGTAGCAAGTACAACACCCACTTCACCGGTTGCTCTTGCGAAGCCATCGGCCATGTGTGTAGCCGCTTGTTCATGGCGTACTAAAATGTGCTCAATATCATCTTGCTGAAAAAGTGCGTCGTATAAATCTAATACTGAGCCACCGGGGTAACCAAATATATACTTTACCTTTAGCTCTTTTAATGACTTAACAACCAATTCAGAGCCATTATATTCTTGTCTACTCATCCTCATTCCTCTGTTGATTATATGCAAAAAAAAACCCCCGCGTAGTGCGAGGGTTTTAAAAAGCATTTTTCACCTTTTAATACATCCCCGCTGGGCTTATCACTAAGACCAGTACGAGTAAGACTAAAAGGCGAAATTGTGTATTCATGATGTTTTGCTCTTAAAATAAAATGCTGTTTAAATTACAATTTTTGTATGTGGTTATTTTTAAGGCTTTTGAGTACTTATGTCAACCAAAAACTGCATTTTTAGATTAAAATTTCATTTTTTAATTCATTTTAATCTATTAGTCTATTTTTTGTGAGTTTTTCTTACTTATTAGCAGATATTATGCAGATTTCTGTTGTGGTTGGGCTTGAGGAAGGTGGTTAAAACGCATAAATACGGTATTTCTTAGACATAAAAAAAGCCAGCTAATGCTGGCTTATTAATCTAACAGTATTAATTACAGACGGTCAATTACTGATTGTGTGAAATCAGTAGTGCCGTGGCTGCCGCCTAGATCACGAGTAGTACGGTCGCCTGATTTAATTACATCAGCAACAGCACTACGTATACGCTCAGCTGTATCGCCCATGTTTAAATGCTCTAGCATTTGAATAGAGGCTAAAATTACTGACGTTGGGTTCGCAAGGTTTTTACCAGCAATATCCGGCGCACTACCGTGAACAGCTTCAAAAATAGCAGCATCTTCGCCAATGTTTGCACCAGGCGCCATGCCTAAACCGCCAACTAAGCCCGCACATAAGTCAGATAAGATATCGCCGAATAAGTTAGTTGTAACGACAACGTCAAACTCTTCAGGGGTCATTACAAGCTTCATACATGTTGCATCAACAATCATTTCAGTTGATTCAATTTCTGGGTAACGCTCAGCTACTTCGCGCGCTACTTTTAAGAATAACCCAGAGGTTGATTTTAAAATATTTGCTTTATGTACAGCGGTCACTTTTTTACGGCCTTCACGCACAGCAAGTTCGTATGCGAATGTAACAATTTTTTCTGCGCCTTCGCGAGTGATCACTGATTTTGCTTCAGCTTCAGTCCCATCTTCTGATACAACTTGGCCTGCACCTGAATACATGCCTTGTGTGTTTTCACGAATAGTGATGATATCAATATCGTCGTAACGTGCTTTGGTACCGGCAAACGATTTAACCGGGCGTACATTAGCGTATAAACCAAATTGCTTACGAAGTGTTACGTTGATTGATGTAAAACCTTCGCCCACAGGCGTGGTTAATGGACCTTTTAAGGTAATTTTATTCTTAGCAATTGTGTCAATTGTTTCTTGTGGAAGCAACTCGCCTGTTTTTTCAAGCGCAGCTAGGCCAGCGTCAACAAATTCATAATCAAAATCGCATCCTGCGGCTTTTAGTATTTCAAGTGCTGAGTCGATAATGCTTGGGCCGATGCCGTCGCCTTTGATCACTGTTATGGTTTGTTTGGCCATGAACTTTTCCTTTAAAGATTTGGATACACATATAAATAATAAACACTTTCAGAGTCTAGACTACTTATATGACAGGGGTGCTAAATTTAAGCCGGCATTTATACCAATATATCACTCATTTTGCCAGTTTATAGTATGAATACAGGGTATAACTTTAAGTTATAGTGATAATAAGTCAGCTAAATACTATTGTGTAACCCTAAGCGCAGCAGTGATTGATTAAAATCTACCTCAGTTTGCCAGCCATGGCGACGAAGTTGTTGATTCAATGTTTGTTGTTGCCACGCTGTTAATGGCTGGTTGGGTTTTAATATACGCTGCGCCACAACTTTTAATGCTGCCCATAATTGACTAGCATCATCAAGCTGCTTTTTAGGGAGCTGCTCAGCTTTTAATAAAGCCGATGCCCAAGGATCGCCACTAAGTAATTCGTTAAACTCGTTGTGTAAATGAGTGGCATCTATGTTGTTTATACCAAAAAATGTACTAAACGGTGTATCGAGAGATTTATTCGGTGTTTGATCTATGATGATTTTTCTTGAAACATCAGGGCTGTAATGTATCAGTACATAATATAAATAGGCATATAAGCTTAAGCTAATACGCTCACTTTGAACGCTAGGATTATGTTTAACTAATAGCTCTAATATATTTACTAAACAGCTAATACGGGTGTATAAAAAGGCATGTAGAGGATGAGCAATGCTATTTACTAATTGTTCAAACACGACCCCTTGAATAATAGCGGGTGCTTTATCGTAACCCACCATAGATAAGCTGTGCCTTAAATCTTTAGCGGCTAATCGCTCTTTATTGTAGTGCTTTACTGCTAAACACACTGACTTTACAACATCAGGGTAGGGAGTAAGTAAGGTGTTTAAAGCTTTAAAACTGTATTCTTTTTGCGTTTTTATTTGTTTTACTAACTGATACAAAGGCGTTTGTGCAGATTGATTATTATGCGTGATATTAAGATGTTCACTGTCCCATATTTTTAAAAATAAGCGATTATCGTTGCATTCCCATGCTTTTGAGTCATCCACTAAGGACGCTTTTATACGATACCATGCCATCTTAGTATTGGCGTTATTAACTATAATATGTCGGCCTTGTGTATCAGTGGCTAAATAAACCATAGCTTGGTCGGCATAAACAACTTGGCTGCCTGGTATATATTGTCCTATATGAGCGACTAACGCTTTTAATAACGCTTGTGCAAATGAGTTAGGGGTTCTTATATATAAATCAGCGACCGCTTTATAAAAATTTATGTGCTGTTGCTTTGTATTACAAGTAACGTTAAGCGCTAGTATATTTGCTAAAGCAACCACCACACTAGCACCGTCATAAAGCATAATTTTAGGTGTCTCTAATAATGCATGTTTGTATTTGCTGAGTTTAGCCAAAATATGGGCAATTTTATGTGCAGGTTGCTTAGCCGTTAATAGTACTTTGGCAGCAAGCTTATGACGTAACGACCATATTTTTTTATCGGCTTCGTTAAACGCTTGCTGTTGAGCTAGCTTATTTAATTGCTTAGCAACACAAAGGTGCTCAACCAGTGAAGCACTAATATAAAGCTCGGTTAAATCGTTGTCGTAGTTTTGGCTACTACATAAAGCACAGGTTAATACACACTGATTAACGACTAAATTGGTTGCGTAACTATACTGTGTTTTATATAGATTTAACTGAGTTTGCAAGGCCGCTGGGTTTTGTTTGTATAACGCTGCGTATTGCTCTGATAGTTTACACACAAGAGGGTAAAAGGTATGCCACTGACTTTTGTTGTTATGGGAGCTTAAAAGCAATTGTGTGCTTTCGAGTAGCTTTTTTAGTTTACCCGACAGTGGAGCTTCCATTAAGTTTTCCCGTCATTATGCTCAAGGTATTTTTCATAAGCACTTGGGCCCCACATTATTAGTTGGCCATTTTTAAATAGCAACCCAGTACATTCATCCATGGTGGTGATGCCGTCAGAGGTTTTATGTTGGGTGCGATAAAAAATTACTTGCCATACTTGCTCGCCATCACGTTTAGCATAGGTTAAATCTGGGCTACCTAAGTATTCAAGCACATCATTTAGCGTAAAGGTATCTTCCAAGCGCAATTTCTCTATATAGCGTTTATTAAAAGCTTCTCTATCTTGCCAAATCATAGCTTGTGGATCGTCTTTATAAAACATAATAACCGTCGTGGCTATTAGTGCATATAAACCTAATCCTAATATTAAATACCTAAAAAACTTTTTAAACATTGCTAACCCAGATCAAAACACCTATTACTAGTATACGTACTGCTAAAGTGCAGTGCTATTAACTTGCGACTAATTAAGCCTTAACTGCTTTAAACTAAAGCCTAAATGGATATCTGTACGCAAACTCACCAATTGCTTAGAAATAATAAACATATCCATATCTTCATTCAGCTTTTTTTGTAACCGCGCGTTTAACGATTCATCCTTTAACGCTTCTTCAATAGAGCTATATTGATTAACCAATTGCTGCGCAGATTTAACACCAATACCTTTCACACCCGGAATGTCATTGGTTTTATCGCCTGCGAGTGCCCAAAAGTCGATGAGTTTATGTTGAGCGACAGCAAAGCGCTCTTTAATATGTTCTTTATTCAGGTGCTGCTTTTTAAAGTAATCGTATACTTCAATATGCTCATTCAAATGAGGTAAAAATCCTTTATCCGTAGAGACAATGGTGTTGTTTATCTGATTATTAGCGGCTTTATGCGCTAAAGTCGCAATAATATCGTCGGCTTCATCGTTAGTCGGTTCAAATACCACAATACCGGTTTCTTCAATGGCCGCTTTAAAAAGAGGTAACGCGTTTTTTAAGGTCTCTGGCATAGGAGCACGCGAATGTTTGTAGTCTTTATAAAAGTGGTAACGCCAGCTTTTGTCACCATCAAAAACGGCTATTGCATGGGTTGCATTGGTGGTGGTTAAAAGCTTTTTGCATGCATGTGCAACTCGGGCACAGCATGCTTTTAACATGTGTTCGTCGCTATGATGGCTTTGGTTTGCATCAATAGCATAAATGCGCCTAATTAAATTAAGCGCATCAATAAGGAGTAAATGGGGATTCAATTATAAACTCACGCTTTTATTGTATAACAAGGGATATACTTACTTCCGGGAAGTTTCATTCTACCTTGTTCTACAAACGCTTGTAAAAGTTTGTCCATTGCTTTCATTAAATCAGGCTCACCACTTAGTACATAGGGGCCATGCTCGTTAATTACATTTAAGCCTTCTTCTTTCACATTACCTGCAACAATTCCCGAAAACGCACGGCGTAAATTAGCTGCAAGCTGTTGTTTGGGCTGATCAAGATGTAAATCAAGTGACGCCATGGCTTCATGAGTTGGGTAAAAAGGCTGCTGAAAATCATTTTCTATTTTCAACGTCCAATTAAAGTAATAAGCATCGCCTTGGCTTTTACGATATTCGCGAACTCCGCTCATAGCCGATTTAAGCTTTTGGCTAACTAATTGAGGATCATCAATAATCACTTCAAATTTACTCAGTGCGGCATCGCCTAAAGTCATTTGAATAAACTTACAAAGCTCTTCAAAGTAAGCTTTGCTGTGTTTAGGGCCAGTTAAAATAACCGGTAAACATTGCTTTTCGTTTTCGGGGTGTAACAAAATACCTAATAAATATAGCAACTCTTCGGCTGTACCTGCGCCACCTGGAAAAATTATAATGGCATGTGCGGTACGAATAAATGCCTCAAGACGTTTTTCAATATCGGGTAAAATAACCAGTTCATTTACAATCGGATTGGGTGGCTCTGCCGCTATAATGCTTGGCTCAGTTAAACCTAAATAACGATTATTGGTAATACGTTGCTTTGCATGGCCAATGGTTGCGCCTTTCATTGGGCCTTTCATTGCACCAGGCCCACAGCCGGTACAAATATTTAACCCACGTAACCCCAGTTCATAGCCAACTTGTTTAGTGTATTTATATTCGACTTCGTTAATCGAATGGCCACCCCAACATACAATCATGTTAGGTTCGCTATTTACTTTAAGTGCGTCGGCATTTCTTAGCATGTCAAAAACCATGTGAGTAATGGCTTTTGTTTCCTGCAGGTTTTTTTCATACTTTTGGCAAATAAACAAAATATCGCGAATAACCGAAAATATGTGCTCATGTATACCCGTTACTATGTGGCCATCAACAAAGGCTGTTTGCGGAGGATTTTCTAATTCAATTTTTATACCGCGTTCACGGCTGACCAAGCGTATATCAAAATCTTTATGTTTATCGTAAATATCATTGCTTACATCGGTGTGGCTGCCTACATTAAGCACGGCCAATACACAGTTTCTAAATAGTCTGTAGCGTTCGCTGGTTGATGATTGCTCGAGTAAGTCTACTTCTAGCTGCGACAATAAGTCTAATACCCCTGTAGGGTTTAATTGTATTAGCATCGACATTCTCCTTGAAACTTCTTGGGTAAATTTACTGCGTAGTTATGCCTTATACTCAAAGGTAAAAGTGCATAACACTATTTACTAATACACAGACGATCCCGGCCTGAGTTTTTAGCATCGTATAGAGCTTCATCGGCTCTATCAAACGCTTTTAGAGGCGTATCACCCACTTCAAATTGGGTTGCGCCTAACGAAACGGTAATTTGAATTTGTTTGTCTTTAAATTTAAATGGGATCTTTTTAATCGACAGTCTTAATTTATTGAGATGCTCGACAGCGTTATCAAGTGATGTACGAGGCATTAATAACACAAACTCTTCGCCGCCATAACGGGCAATAAAGTCAGTTTGTCTAATCGATTTTTGCAGCGCTTTGGCAATCACTTGTAGGGTAATATCACCTGCTGTGTGACCAAAGCGATCGTTAATTGATTTGAAATGATCAACATCAATAACCACTAAGGTTATGTCTGACGGTTGTTCATTAAACAAATTAATTTCGTGATTGTAGCGTTCGTCAAAGGCTGCTCGATTAGGTAACTTGGTAAGGCTGTCGAGTAAACTTTTAAAGCGTTGTTCATTTAAACGTTTTTTATAATTACTAACTTTGTTTTCTAAACTGCCAATTCTATCGTTTATTTGTGCAAAGCTAGAAATTAAAATTTGGCGATCTTTTTGTTCCAGTTGTTCTTTTTCTAGAATGTCTGCACTCAATGAGCGTAACTCATTTTCAACCAATTGCTTTAATTCTGTAATTGATGTTGCTTTATTTGTTTGTGTATTTAAATTTTTTAATTTTTCACCAATTCGTTGATTAATTGATTCGAATTCAACATTCATAGATTCAGAATGTTCTCTGGTTGAAACCAATGAACTATGTAGCTCTCCAAGCGTTTGATTTAATGAAGTTAAAAAGCTTTGCGCTGACGCACGCTCAACTTGAATGCTTTGTACAATGAGTGTGATTACATCAATTGCTGCATCAAGAAGTTGGTCTACGGCTTTATTTTTAGCGATACGTTTTTTTATTAAATACAGCTCATCGTTGGCTTCTTCTTCAAGTACTAACTGACTAACTAATTTAAATAGCTTTTCAGTGAGAGCACTAAGATTTGGAGGCTTAAAGGTATCGTTGCTTTTAGCTATTAAAGCTTGATGATAAAAAGTGATCAGCTGATTTAAAACAGGTATAAAACCATGTACAGATTGAATATCGTCTAGCTCGTTATCGAGTAAGTGGCGCAGTGTTCTGCGGGTATCGTTAGGTAAACCTTTGGTTTGTTGTAATTGCTTACCTGCATTTTGTACACTGGTGAGAAGATCACGTTGATGTGCTAGTTGAATGGCTTCTTGGTTTTTTAGCAAAGCTAAAATATCATCCACCAAAGGAGCAAAGTCTTCATAACCCATTCCTTTGTTTAATGCGCTTCGAAACTTAGCTAGGCGGTTATCAAGCTCAGTATCAAGTCCCTTACAGCTTAAAGATAACTTAGCTGCAAAATTAGAAAGCGTACTCACTTGATGTTGGCGAGCACTTTCTACTACTTTTCTACTGTCGATTGCTTGCTTTAGTTTTTGTTCCACCGTATTGGAGCTCCTAGACACCTACACACCATTATCTTAATACCTTCATTGTTTTAGTTTACAACAAAAACATATTAATAGTAGGGATGAGATCAAAAACTTAATGTTTTTAATAACAAAATACGAGCGATCTTAAATATAAGTGCATTTACCGCTTTTAATTCACTTTTAAAATGGGTCTTGTTAACCTTGGTACAACAATACGTTATATAAAAAAGAGCCTTCATGAAAAAGCTACTTGCCTTATCAATTTTAGCTGCCTGTTCAGCACCAGTATTTGCCGACGTTAACTACGCTTTAAATATCTCTCAGCCAGAACATCATTTAGGTGATGTAAATGTAGAGTTTCCTAAAACGGCGCAGTCTTATTTAGATGTAAAATTGCCAGCATGGCGTACTGGTCGCTACGAAATTTTAAACCTTGCCAATGGCGTTCGCTATTTTAAAGCCAGCGACGATGAAGGTAATGCATTAAAGTGGGAAAAAATAGACCACAGCACATGGCGTGTTCATTTAAATGAGCCGACTCAAGTCAATGTTGATTACCAAGTGTATGCCAATGAGCTAGGTAAGCGCGCTCGTCATATTGACGACAGCCACGCGTTTGTTGACGCATCTGGCTTTTTTATGTTTAGCGAATCATTTCGCCAGGAGCCAGTTACGGTTGAATTAAACGTACCTAAAGCATGGCGCTCTGTGTCGGGTATGGAAAACTATAAGAATAAACACAGCTTTAAAGCCAGCGACTACGACGTGCTAGTTGATTCACCAATAGAAACCGGTGTTAATGAACTGCGTACTTTTGAAGTTGATGGCCGTGAGTACGAACTAGTAGTGTGGGGCGAAGGTAATTACGACATAGAACTGATGCTAACCGATTTAAAAAAGCTTGTAGCAACGGGCAATGTAATTTGGGACAGCTACCCGTATGAGCGTTATGTATTTATGGTACATGCTACATCGGGCGCGGGCGGCGCAACTGAACACTTAAATTCAACTATTATTCAACGCCCACGGGATCGCTTTGCTAAACGTGAAGACTATTTAGCTTTTATAAGCACAGCGGCACATGAATTTATTCATACTTGGAATGTAAAAGCGTACCGTCCTAAAGGGCTTGCGCCATACGACTATACCAATATTAATTATTCAAAACTGCTGTGGATTGCTGAAGGGTCTACCAGCTATTTTGAAGACCATTTATTAGTGCGCTCAGGCATTCAAACCACCGATGAGTTTTTTAAGAACTTCAGTAAAACCATTAATCGCCATCTCACAACCCCAGGGCGTGAAGTGCAAAGTGCTAGCGAAACCAGCTTTGATAAATGGATAAATCAAGGTGGCGATCATGCACGTAACTACGGCACTAATATTTACCTTGAAGGCTCGTTATTGTCGATGGCGTTAGATATCGACCTACTAGAAAAAAGCCAAGGTAAAATAAGCTATAAAAATGTACATAACGAACTTTATAAGCAGCATAAGCTACCAGCGGGTTTTACTGAGAAAGACGTATTAGCAATTTTAAAGCAGCTAACAGGGCGTGATTACAGTAATTGGTGGCAAGCAAATGTTAGCACACCAGCCAGCTTAGATTTTGATGAATTACTGGCAAAAGTAGGTTTGAGCTTTGAGCTGCCTGAAAAAGCCAAGGCTACACCAAGTTTAGATGCCTTTACTAAAAATACCGGTGAATTGCTCACCCTTACTCATGTACGTCGCGATGGTGCAGCATGGCAAGGTGGTTTAACCACCGACGATAAACTCGTTGCTATTAACAAAAAACATGTAGGGAAAGACTTAACCGCCAGCCTAGAAACCTTTAAAGCAGGGGACAAGGTAACTGTTGATTTTATTCGCCGTGACGCTTTGATGTCGACTGAGCTTGTGTTGTCTGAAGATTTCGACAAACCTAAAAAAGTAGTCGCTAATAAAAATGCCTCTGCTGAGCAAAAAGCGCTGTTTAAAGCATGGATGGGTGTAGCGCATCCAAATGATGTGAAAAAAGACGACTAACATCGTTTATCTTTTTGTTTAAAAAGGAGCTTAGGGTCACAAACCCTGAGCTCCTTTTTTGTTTATTGAGCGCTATATTGTAACAATTTATCTCAGCGCAGTTGACCTAACTCATACTTAATGAGTAATCTGCTGGTTCAATAATAAAAGGGATTCTATAATGCGTTTAAAACCTCTTGTTGCCACATTGGTAGCAACCTGTTCACTGGCACTTTCTTCTGCGGTCCATGCCGATGAAGGCATGTGGCAACCTCATCAATTACCAGAGCTCGAGTCAATATTAAAAGCAAAAGGGCTTGAAATTAGCGTTGATTCAATTTCAAAATTAACCGAATTTCCAATGAATGCGGTTATAAGCTTAGGCGGTTGTACAGCCTCGTTTGTTTCGCCAAAAGGCTTAGTTGTAACTAACCATCACTGTATTTATGGTTCGGTACAATATAATTCAACGCCTGAAAATAACATTTTAGAAAATGGCTTTTTAGCAAAAACACCGGCTGAAGATTTACCAGCTGCGCCAGGTTCACGTGTGTACGTAACCGAAACAGTGACCAACGTGACCGATAAAGTGATTAGCGGCACTAACGAGCTAAGCGCAAAAGCACGCTATGATGCGTTAGAAAAAAATCAAAAAGAACTCGTTGCACAGTGTGAAGCTGATGCTAGTTACCGTTGTAATGTGTATTCGTTTCATGGTGGTTTAGAGTTTTACCTGATTAAATCACTGGAAATTAAAGATGTACGTTTAGCGTATGCACCTGCCATGGGCGTAGGTAAATACGGTGGCGATATAGATAACTGGATGTGGCCGCGCCACACAGGCGATTTTGGTTTTTACCGCGCCTATGTAGGTAAAGATGGCAAGCCAGCAGAGTACAGCGAAGACAACATACCGTACGTGCCAGAGTCTTACTTAAGTGTAAGTGCTAAAGGCGTGCAAGAGGGCGACTTTGTTATGGTAACTGGCTACCCAGGGCGTACTAATCGCTACCGTATTGCCGCAGAGGTCGATTATGTTTTTAACGACAGTTACCCTAAAGCGCGCATGCACAATACTAAATACGTGTCACTAATTGAAGAAAACTCAGAAGATGGCAGCAAAGCCCGTATTGCTTACGAAAGCACCATAGCCGGTTACAACAACTACATCAAAAACTATGGTTCAATGATTGAAAGCTTCAAAAAAGGCACCATGTTTGAGCGTAAAAAACAGTTTGAACAGGAACTTACAAGCTGGATCAACAGCGATAGCGAGCGTAAACAGCGCTACGGGAATGTGCTTAATGAGTTATCGGCATTAGTAGCTCAATCGCAAGAGCACAGTGAGCGCGACCGTATGGTAGGCTATGTTCATCGTTCACAAATGATCAGCACGGCACGTCGTTTATACCGCTTAGCGGTTGAAAAACAAAAGCCAAATAGTGAGCGCGAATCAGGTTATCAAGAACGCGATTTACCGCGTATAAAATCTTCTCTTGAGCGTATGTCACGTCGCTTTGATGCCAATGTAGATAAAGCTATATTACTGCACTTTTTAGAGCAATATGCAGCATTACCTAAAGCAGAGCGATTTAGTGAAATTGATAAAGCTTTTGCTTTAGAAAACGGTTTTGATAAAGCAAAACAAAGTGCATTGCTAGATGAAATGTATGCCAAATCAACGCTTGATAACGAAATTGTACGTAATTCATTATTTGAACAAACACTAAGTCAGCTTAACCAAAGCCAAGACCCGTTCATGCAATATGCAAAAGCCATATTCACAGTAATGAAAGCTGAGGAAGATAAGTCAAAAGCCTTGGCAGGTAAGTTACAAGCTGCTCGCCCAGAGTTAATGAGTGCAATTATTGCCTTTAACAAAGCGCAAAACAAACCGGTTTACGCCGATGCAAACAGCACATTACGTGTAACTTACGGCACGGTAGGCGGGTATTCTCCGCAAGATGGATTAGTGGCTACGCCGTTTACCTCACTTGAAGGGTTACTGGCTAAAAACACCGATGTTGACCCATTTAATGCGCCTAAAAAGCTGCAAGAGCAAATTAAAGCGAAGCTTTATGGTGATTACACTGGTGGCATGAATACTGTTCCGGTTAACTTTTTATCAAATGTAGATACAACAGGCGGTAACTCAGGTTCGCCAACGCTTAACGGCAATGCCGAGCTGGTGGGTTTACTGTTTGACGGTGTGTACGAAAGCATTATTGGTGATTGGGATTACAACCCAGAACTAAACCGCTCAATTCATGTAGATTCGCGCTACATGCTGTGGGTAATGGATAAAGTAGATAACGCCCAAAACCTATTAGACGAAATGAAAATCGTAAAATAAGTAGCAGTTAAAATAACAAAAGGCGCTTACCTTAACCGGAAGCGCCTTTTTTGTTTAAACATGTTTGGATTAATTTAACTTAAGCTACGGGCTACGGGCTACGGGCTACGGGCTACGAGGTTCGGGGGAGCTAATATTTAACTTTTCACTGACACTCGGCTTTGTGTGATGGTTTTGGTTTCTCATTTTCAGCTCATTGTCTTCTCTATGTTCAAATAGCTTTTAATGAATTATGCACAAAGAGGGGGAAGAGACGCTGCGCTTTTGTAGGAGCAGGGTGTTTTTAAATTTAAACTTCTTTGATAAAAGTAAATACGTTACGCTTAATTTACTAAATGCCAACTAGCATAATTTTACCTTGTGCCATGCCCTCAAGCTGGCAGCTAAAATCAATGCGCTTTTCAGCAGGTGTTTTATACAGCAAAGTGAGCTTACGAAAAGGCGTGGTAATCACTTTGACCGTTTTGATTTGTAAACTAACGCGTGTTCGCTTGTCTAAAAAGGCAAAAGCCGTTTCCGTTAATGCTTTTTTACATGCGCTTAATGCTGTATTTGTTACAACGCCAGATAATATTGAGTTACTAATATCTTCAGCCGACAAGCTACTATAACCACTTGCCATTACACAGGCGGCATAAATATCAAGTATGGCAATAGCGCGTACTTTTTGACTTTTAGGATCCTCATAAACAGCCATTACACAGGGTACTTTAGATTCATCGAATACCTGCGGTTGAATTGTGTTTACGATTAAAGACTGACTTATATGTTTATGAAACAACCGTTCTAATTGCGACAGCTTTGGTAACGCTAAATCATCATTTAATTCAATTTCATCAGGAATGACTTCGTTATTTTCTACAAGTTGCACCAGAGGTAATAATTTATCGTGAAGTTGTTCATCAGTAAAAGGTTTTGATAGAACAAAAGATGCGCCAAAGCTAATGGCTTCTTCAATTTGAGACTTTTCATCAACAGTGGTTAGCATTGCTACTATTATATTAAGTTGTCTTTGCTTTATTGCACGTAATAGCGTCACTCCACACATATCAGGCATATGCCAGTCTGTAAGCACAATATCGGGGTGCCAACTACCAATCAGCGTTAACGCTGATTTAGCATTGTTGGCTTTTTCTATTAATAACTTCCGATAGCCAAACTTTTCCAACCCTCGGCGTACTATTTCAAGTGTTGCATGGCTATCATCCACGATAAGTATTTTCACACAGGTAACTTTTTTTTAAATGTTGTTGTTATTATGGCAGATTTTTTTGACAGCGCTAAACTCTAGTAAATAAACACTTAATTTAAGATAACTAAATAATGCCATATGCCGTATTTCCGCCAGAGGTTTATCATTATATTGCTATAAATTTTGGGCTACTTATTTTAGCCGCGTGGTTTTATATTCTTTTACTGATACTCAGGGAGTTTCGGGCATTTGCACTTAGTATGGTCAAAACTAATGGAAACATGGATGATGCGACGTTAGCTATGTGCAGAGAGTCTGTTGAAAATGCCATGAGTTATGTTAACGATAATCGAAAAACTATCGCTGAGTTAATCAGTGTACAAATGCTATTACAACAGCAATTAACTGAGGTAACTTCATCAACCAAAGATCATGTTACCGAAAAAGAACAACAGCTAATCGATGATCTCAATAAAAAATTAAAACGCTCGCATAAGCTCATTCGCAAACTTAAAGGGGATTTGGATAAAAGTGTTGAAAAATTAAAAGTTACCCGTCAAAAACTCTATGCACAATATGATGCAGTGACTGTACTTCAAGAAGAAAAAGACCAGTTACAAGCAGATTATGAAGCGCTTAAAACCGCGAGCGAAAATAGTGATAAAACATCAAACGCAGATGCATCCTCAACGCCCGATCAAACAAAGTTACTTAACACTTTAAACGAATATAAAAGGCAAATTGCAGAGCAAGACCAACTATTACAGCAATTGCAGTTACAAACTGACGGGCCAGAAAGTAGTGAAGAGCTTGACACATTAAAACAAGAGCTAGAAAAAACCCAGTACGCACTTAAGCACCTTACAAAAGAAAAAAAATTCATTGAGGGACGCTATTTAGAAATGATGAAAAATAGCCAAAAACCAAGCTAACTAACGACTTTTTTAGCCTGAGCGAGTAAACGTTATTACAGTGTTTTCTGCTCATTCACTTCTCTTTGTGAAATAAGGTATTTAGTGATTTATGAACGAAGAGAGCACAGAGACGCTGCGCTTTTAGAGGAAGATATAAAACAAAACTGTTTTACTAACAGTGTAATTAGGCCTTCTGATAATTAACGTGCTAACTGTTTTGGGCTAGTTGGTTGACCATACCGGTGGAGAGCCTATTTTATCGACTAAAAAATCTATAAAGACTCTCACTTTAGGCGTTAACACATTCGACTTTGGATATACTAACCAAACCGCAGCCTCATCGTCGACGATATAGTCTGGGAGTACACGAACAAGAGTGCCTTTCTCCAGCTCTTTATAAATACTCCACAAAGAACTCATACAAATACCTGCCCCTGATTCAGCTGCAATACGCATAGCTGCACCATCATCACACATGATTCGACTCTGACTTGTTTGTGGAGGAAAGTAATAAGTTGAGAGGTTTTGTGATGAGGTTAACTTTTTTGATTTTGCATTCATAAATATGAGCAGTTGATGAGAATTCAAATCATCTGGGTGTTTCGGCGTGCCTCTGTTTTTTAGATACTCAGGTGAAGCACATAAAACACGGGTATCGTTTGCTAACTTTCGACCGATTAAGCTACTATCTTGCGCAGTATAGTTTCTTAACGCCAAATCAAATCCACCTTGGATTAAATTAACTTGTGTATCAGACAAGCTAAGCTCAACGTTTACTTTTGGGTATTTGTTTAAAAACTCGGGTAAAAACGGCGCAACAAATCTTTGAGCGAACGTGGAAGATGCAGCGAATCTCAAGGTGCCGCTCACTTCTGAACTACCTTTTCCGAGTGCAGAGAAAGCGGCGTCTTCCTGTGCTATGATTTCTTTTGCGTAGGGTAAAAACTCAGTGCCTTCAATGGATAAACTAACCCTTCGAGTAGAGCGGTGAAATAAATCAGCCCCTAATTGTACTTCTAATTTTGATAACCGCGCACTTGCAACAGAAGGAGCAAGTCCAAGCTGATCACCGGCAGCACTGATGTTAAGAAGTTCTGCAACCTTAATGAAAAGACGTATGCCATTGGTATCCATTATTATATCCAATATCGAAATACTGTTTCTATTTATACATCATTTATTACCATAATCAAAACTATTAGACTGTATTTAAAAGTCGAACAGCGTTTAATTTGTGTCACAAACACTTTAAGCGCCAAAGTGTCAGCTAACAACGAAAGGGCAATAAAATGAAAGCAATGATTGTAAACACATTCGGTTCAACAGATGTATTCGAGTTAAGTGAAATTGCAAAACCGCAAATAAAGCCACACCATGTTTTAGTGAGCATAAAAGCGACAAGTATCAACACTGTCGACACTATGATCAGACAGATGGGTCCTGAGCTACCGTTATCGCCAGCTGCACCTGCGCTCTTAGGTATGGATTTTGCTGGTGTTGTTGAAGACGTTGGTGAGGGCGTAACAACGTTTGCCAAAGGCGATGAAGTGTATGGTTGTGCTGGTGGTCTAGCCGATTTACCGGGAACATTAGCTGAATATATTGTTGCTGATGCTGATTTGCTTGCACTAAAGCCAAAAAATTTAACAATGCAAGAAAGTGCAGCACTACCTCTAGTGGGTATTACCGCTTATGAAGGCTTACAGCGAGCAGGCGTCAATAAAGGGCAAAAAGTTCTTGTGCATGGTGGCTCTGGTGGTGTTGGTCATATAGCAATCCAGCTGGCGAAACATTTTGGGGCAGACGTATACTCTACAGGCGGTGGTGAGTCGCAGTTGCAAATGATACAGACCCTTGGTGCTACCGGTATTAATTATAAGAATGAATCAGTCGCTCAATATGTTGATAAATATACTAATGGAAACGGTTTCGATATTGTTTTTGATTCTGTAGGCGGTGAGAATATGATTAACTCTTTTGAAGCAGCTGCTCTAAACGCTCATGTTGCTTCGACCGTTGCCATGGTTAATATTGATTTGTCTACCGCACATTTCAAAGGTCTGTCGTTGCATGTCGTATTTATGCTCATTCCTATGTTGCATAATAGTGGGCGAAAAGAGCACGGTCGTATTTTGGAAGCTATTGCTAAAATAGCAGAGTCAGGTGATTTGCGCCCAATAGTAGACAAAGAAACGTTTACCCTAGAGCAGGCATCGCAAGCCCATGCACACTTAGAAAGTGGTAAGGCGATGGGTAAAGTTGTGATAAAGGTAGCTTAACGTTGAAAACCATACTTATTACCGGTGCCACCGATGGCATCGGATTAGAAACTGCCAAACTAGCTGTATCTTTAGGTTGCCATGTTTTAATGCATGGCAGAAACCAAGAGAAACTTAACACGGCGATTGCTGATATAAAGCAAGCTGAAGCAAGTGCTAAGATTACTCCCTACTTGGCTGATCTTTCTAGTTTTACCGAGACCATGGCTTTAGGTAAAATCATTGCAAATAGTCATGAAACTATCGATGTTATTATTAACAATGCGGGTATATTTAAAACACCTAACCCTAAAACTGAAGATAAGTTAGATGTGCGCTTTGTCGTCAATACCTTTGCTCCGATACTACTAACCCAATTATTAGTAAACCATTTAGCAATTGATGGTCGAGTGGTAAACCTGTCGTCTGCTGCGCAAGCGCCTATTAATATTGAGGCAATGGCTGGTGTTACTTCAGTAAATGATGATTTTCAGGCCTATGCGCAAAGCAAATTAGCACTTACTATTTGGACGAGAGAGTTTTCAAAAACAATGCTGCCGTCACAGATTTGTGTTGCAGTTAACCCGGGATCCTTATTAGCCTCTAAAATGGTAAAAGAAGGTTTTGGAGTTTCAGGAAATGACATTGGCATTGGTGCAAAAATTTTAATGCAGGCAGCTTTATCAAACGAGTTTGCAAACGCCTCTGGACAGTACTTTGATAACGACTCAAAACAATTTACAGAGCCACACCCTTATGCGCTCGATGCAAATAACAGTGAACTGGTTATGACTTGTTTAGCATCAATTATTAGCAAATTTAGCGTCGATACGTTTGATAGAGCGTAAACAACTCAGGTTATTGAAATAGAGTTAAACGAATATAATGGAGCTTTAGATGAAAATTATTAGCAAACTGATCGTGCTTCTTTCACTGACGATAGTAACGAAGGTAACTGCAAATCAAGAGAATTTTCGTGTTGTATCTGCAGAAGAACTTAATTGGGGCTACTTAAACCCAGCCAGAGGTGACAAAGGTCCAAGCGCCGCAGACTTATGGGGAGATAGAACTAAAGATATGCCAGCGGGTATTCTTCTAAAATTTCCAAAGCGCTTTTCCTCACCCCCACATGTTCACAATATCTCCTACAGGGGCATTGTTATTGATGGAGAGCTTCATAACGATGACCCCAGTGCTGCCAATATGTGGCTACCAATCGGTTCATATTGGACTCAACCGGCAGGTGAAGTACACATCACGGCGGCGAATGACAAACAAAGCGTTGCTTTTATTGAAATAAATACTGGTCCATATCTGGTGAAGTCACCACAAAACGCGTTTGATAATGGTGAAAGACCTTTTAATATGCATACCAAAAATAGTGTTTGGTCAGATATAGTCGCTAAAGAGTCGATGACTAAAACGGGCGTCAAAATAACCTATTTGTGGGGTAGCCTTGAAGAAGGTGAATTTAGAGGTGCACTTCTCAAATTTCCACCAGGTGTATCAGCAGCACTGAGCAGTAAAGCAAATACACTGCACGCTGTATTAATCAAAGGAAAGATAGCCTATCAAACACAAAGTAGCTTAAAGACACTTAAACCCGGTAGTTATTTTGGTTCAAATGGCCTACATGCTCATCAACTTTCTTTCAACGATGATGATGAAAGCCTTATTTACGTGCGAAGTGATGGTGAATTCGACATTATATTAAACCCTAATTTATATCAATAAGTGCAAGGCGGTCGTTACTTGAAAGTTACGAAAGCCTTGGATAAACACAAGTCATTTTAATATTAGAATTTACTGAGTCAGCGTTGTTCAAATGCACTAGCTCAGTATGAGTTGGTAGTCGTTATGGTTATATTACCTATGGTCTGATCATTCATAAGGGTAAAGACTGCCATTTTGATAAATGTTTGCCAGCCAGTTATTTACAATAGTGTTGGCTTCACTGAGTTCAGTCTGTGAAAGCTGAGGGTATTGCCGTTGCTCAAACCATGCATAACGATTATATAGTTCACCGTTTTCCGTTATTTCCATCATTAGGCGATTTAATGCGTACGACTTTGCTAAGCTATTACCGCTGATTTGTTGCGAATGATACAAAGCCGACAATTTCATTAACGCCTTTTCACTGCCATGCTTGGCTGCTTGCTCTAAAAAAGCGATTTTTTGTAGTTTGAATGCATCGCGTTTTTTAATGTACTCCTCTCTGTTTTGTGTTTTAAAACCTTGTGATTGCATATAAAACTCTGCTGTTATATCAGCAAATGTTTGTTGCGCTGCAACAGATCCGTTTTGCGCTGCATCATAAAAATATAAATAAAACTCACGACGTTGATCCTGATTAATTCCACTACAGTAATCAAATTTTTCTAACGTAGCATCAATTGCTTCACCTGCATAGGTATAATCAGCTATGGCTTCTAGCTTTGCTTGTAAGGCAAAATCATCAATAGGGGCAGTAAAGCAATATCTTAAATTGGCTGCAACAATATACTTTGCGTCAATATCGCCTTTGTCAGCCTTATTTTTTAAGTGCGCTAAATGTGTTTTTAGTTGCCCTTGTTGTTTCCAGCGTGGAATGGCCATTACAGCAAGTTGGTTATTTTGATCTTGTATGCCTTTTTCTATAGGGGCGATAGTGTTTTTATCGGATAAATCATCGAGTGTTTCTTGTTTTAAACTAAGGGGGGGAGCTGCTTTTAATGTATTTGGTTCCTTTACCACTGAGTTGAGAGGTGAAGAGTGCGATAATCGGCCACTGCTATAACTTAGTGCAATCAAAAGTAATATTAAGGCTAAGCATAGGTAAAGCAAAACACCTAGAGTTTTATTATTTATTTTCAAAGGCTTGGTACCATTTATTTACGTTAAGTTAAAACAGATTAAATTCTTATTATTCTAAGTTAGCATGTTAGTTATTAAATAACTTCATCTTCATTAGCTGGATCACCACTTTCATCTTCGCTTTTAATTTGTTTTTGCTTCATTCTTTCAATTTGTTTTATTTCTTGAGGAGGAATAGGGTAGATTGATATTAATGGAAAAAAAGCTAAAAAGACCAATGCCCCCTTTGGCATTTTTTTGCTCCAAGTAACTAACTTAAACATTCCCTGAAAAACGACTAAGGCGAGTAACATTCCACCTAAATAATAAAATACTTCAATATCAATAGCGTTGAGTAAATCCATTTATCACTCCATCTTGTTATAGTAACTCAATGGGGAGAGTACTGATGATATTCAAGAGTTAAATGAGTTTTGGTACTCATTTACTACTAATTGCCTTCTCTATGTTCAAATGATTTTAAGGACATTGTCAGAGTTTAGGTGTTTGTCATATCCCTGGTTAACATTTGATAAATACTTATTATATAAGTTAAAACGATAACGCATGAGATAGCTAAGATACTACTGTTAGGAAATAAATACCAAGCGGCTACAATTAAAATACTTCTTAACACAGCATGAATTAAGCCAACAGGATGTTTAACGATCCAAGAATATACTACCCAATGAAGTCCTAAGCCAACGCCTAAACTCAAAGGAACAAATTCAGGTGCATTTAAAAGTAATGGAATATGGACAGCCCAAAGAAGATTAACCATCACTATGCATAAACCCATTAGTTTTGCTAAAGGGTTGGATGAGGAAACTAAGTTCTCTTTTCTAAATTTAGCAATTAATAAAGCTATAGGAAAAATCCCGCCTGTTGCAAAGAGTAAAATATATATAGAAACATTTGCGCTAAATAGTGTACTTAGAAATCCAACTAAACCCCAAATTATGGTTCCAGCAACCGGCATTGAAATAGATCTGTTTGAAGATTGTTCAAATTCTTTTCTGTATTCATCTAATGTCAAAATACTCTCTCCTTGCTTGAGTAATGCTCAGACTTACTGAAGCACATAACTTCCAATATGAGCGTATACACGTGTGAAAAAACAGCGAAGCTGCGCACGTGCTTGTGACCCAGCGAGCGTTGTTATACCGCGATTTTTGCACGATTAACGGTGGTGATAAAAGCTTCTGGCGAATTTACACCTAAATATATTTTTGTTTTTCCATTTATAGGAGAACAGAGTTTGATAGCAACATTAGGAACACCAAAGTAGTTAAATCGTTTTACGTTGCGCGAACGTTTCACAAACGAATTATTTAGACTTATTTCAGATACGTTCTTTAATGGTATGGTTAAAGGCGCATAAAGTCCGTAACGAATGATTAAGTTTATCCCATGGATTGAAATGGGGCGTTTACCAACGGCTTTGTATTCGGCTAAGAAAAATATAAGTCCGAACAACGTAAGTCCTGTTGTGATATTTGCGGCGATGCTTGACCATAAAAAATGAAGGAGTAAGTGGGCAAGTGGAATTTCGATAATAATAAGGAGTATAAAGCCAAATAGGTTACTCTGAGCACCATCTTTTTTATCGTAGAAAAAATGCTGATCGCCACGATATGCGCTACTTTTTATTTGGGATGCAAAAAGTGCAAAGCTCCAGGCGCGCCCTTCAATTGACAGAATTGAGCTGAACAGCGATGAGCCGAAAATTTTCTCGATAGGATTAGCTACGGCTAAATCTGGATCTTCTTTGTTCACAAGTGAAGCGTGGACAGCTAAACATACAGTAACTAATGCTGTGACTTCCAAAACAAGAATGATGGCTAAGACAAAATAACGGCCACTTTCGAGAAAATGAAAAATAACTTTATTTTGTTCGGGAATGATAAGGCTTCCTATGAACACAGAAGTACAACATAAAATAGCCGTTTTCAAAAGAGCTTTTTGTTTATCGGATTCGCAAAGAAAGCACAAAATTGGAAGTACCAAGAGTGTGTCGAGCATAAATAGCCACTCATATTTAGCATTTCCATATTCGTTAAGCGCATTTGACGATGCGTAATAATACCACCACCAAATCGATATAATAGTTAAAAACGCCAGTGGAATTTTGCTTTTTATGTTCGGTTTCATGACACCCTTTAAGCGGTTAAAGAAAGCTGGCTATACTTGAGCGAAGCGAACAGCCAGCTTTTTGTGTCCACCCTGAAAACCCTTGTTATGTGTTGGACTCTTCGCTAGTACTCATTAGAACCAAGCGGAACTCACCAAAGTTTTTACCAAGAATAAGCTTTAATGGAATGATTGAAATTCCTAGGCCTATTAAGAAGCCAATAGGTTGAACAATTAACTTAATCGTATCAGTAGAGGCACCAAGCATACCTAGAATAAAACCTAAAACACCACCGACAATAGCGCCAATAACAACAGCTCCAATAATTGCTATGATGTTACGCCAAATATATGACCACCAAATTCGAGCGGCTCGTTTCCATGTTATTTCTAATTCCATTTAATACTCCTTAGTTTGATTGAGATTGACACATAACGCTTCATTAATGGGCAAAAATCAACTGTTATTTGTCCCTGTTTAATGACTTATTAGGGGTAATTACCACCTTAAGTAACCATGCTAAAAATATTGCCATAAAAATAGCAAAGTAGTCGATTAAATACCCTTGACCATTTGAGAAATCACCAAAGGGAAAGGAAATTGTTATAGGAGCAATATGTGGAATTAAGCTATCACTTCCAACACTCCGAATACTCTGAAAAAGAAATAAGATCACAGAAACTAATATTCCAGTACGGCTTCTTATAAAAGTACCATATGCACCATAAGCCGGTATTAATACATAAAGTACGGAACAAATGATCAACCTTTCAATATTCTCAAAGTCTGAAAATATAGTCACTCCCAAACCTATCAATGTAAATAAGGCCAGAATTGAACTAGCAACTTTGAATTTCACTTTACTCCTAAGGCCTTACTAATGGGCGCAAAAATGCTTGGCTAAACTCTGTAGCTTAGCGGAACCGAGCAAACGGTTAGCAGTCCCATGCTTAATGCGCTTGCTATATTTCACGGTACTCGGACTGAATTAAACCAAAGCATTTAAGGTCGTGAAACTGGTTTTTCCAGTAACCACTTTGGCGTCTTACACCTTCCTCTTTGAAACCAACCTTTAGAAGTAGTGATTCAGATGCTAAGTTCCCCGGAACAGTATCTCCTTGTATTCGGTTAAGTTTACCGCAAGATAGCTCACCTAAAAATGCAGCTTTAACTATTCGATGGACTGCTTCAGTGGTCAAACCCATACCCCAATACTGAGGCAATAAATCATACCCAAGTACGGCACTTTTCATTTTTGGACTCCAAGTATTAAAGCCACAAGTTCCGATAAATTTATCTGTTTCTTTTAGGCGAATAGCCCAACGAATACCAGAGTTTTCATTAAAGCGAGAGTTAAAGAGCTCTATTAAGTTGCTCGCTTGTGATAGTTCAGTGAAAGCTTCCAGATCATAGTATTCGACAACTGAATTGTCAGAGAATAACTCAAATAAGCTATTTGAGTCTTCTTTGGA
The DNA here is from genome assembly GCF_056173165.1 of Pseudoalteromonas sp. QJM3NY_12. The sequence goes on along the minus strand of NZ_JBWBUF010000002.1, from coordinate 98,382 downwards.
TAATTTATCTAACCTTAAGCGATTTGTCTCTAAAACTGGAAATGACAACCTGAATCCTCCTTGAAATATTGCTTTGTTATATTTACAATTTCACTGCCTGCAACATATTTTTATGCGATGAAATCACATGTAAATGCACTCAACTGTTTGCCAAAAGATGCTCTATGACTGAAGTTTCAATCCGAGAAAAAATCTGTTGGCCATGTTCAGAGCTTAACTCTAATTCAACCCAGCCATCAGTCCCCATAAACTCAACCTTTTTGTAGTTCAGTTTGTTGGTGCTGCTGATCTGTTCGAGTTCGCCTGACAAGCGGAAAATTCCTATCTCTGTATTAATTCTGCTGATTTGAAAATTCATAATCACCTGTAAACATAAAACGCCCTAATAACGGGCAAAAAATAGTTGGTTAAAATTAGCGACGAAGGGGCAAAACCAACTGTATTTTGTCCTTGTTATGTGAATTTTACTCGTGGTATTTGCGAATAATAGCAACTTTACCGTTTTCCATTTCGAGCACTTCCATCATAGTTTGTGTATAAGCCTGAGGCTGCTTACTTTCAGGGTGAATACCTTTAGCGCTGTTCTTATACCTGATTGCAATAGCTGAGTTATTAAAAATGAATACATCAAGTAACTCGGCATTATATTCAGTATGAGCACCTAAATAAAATAGCATTCCTTTTCGCATTGCTTCCTTTCCATCAGGTAACCTTGAGTCATCTGTTACCCATGGTAAATGAGAATGACCGACATCATCAGTAAGTAAGGAAAAGTAGTTTTCTAGATCATCTTTCGTAGCATTTGGTGCTTGAGTTGCGACCATAGCTTTAAAGTAGGTTTGAGCAAATTTATCTAGGTCAATTTCGCTTGCTGAAACAGATAAAACAAAAGTAAATGATAATATTAAAAGTAATCCTTTCATTGAAACTCCGTAGTAGATTATTCACATAACGCTTCAAATATGGGGCGCACGTTGTTTGTGCGTCCCTGCCATAATTTGTTTGTTATATTGCGACGTTGCCAACCCTTGATTTATTTTATGCTGCATATAAATCACATGAAATATTGACGTAATAAAAGGGTTTAACCAAAGCTTATCACCACGATTAGAGCCAGCGATTAAATTAATACGATTACGCACCAAAATTATCCAAGTAACGTCGAAAATACTTGAGACAACATGAATACCAATTGAGCTTCTTAAAATAGTAGGCTCATTAAGGTTAACTAAGCCATAAATTAAACTACCTAAAGATATAGTGAATAAGAAAATGGTTATTACGATGAAAACATTGGGTATTCTGTGTTCGGTCTTTTGATTAATGCTGTTTGAGAATTGATAAAGCTTAAATATTAAATATGCGCCATCAGTAAGCACACAAAGGGCTAGAGTCTTTGCTACTGAATCAACTTCAAATATATCTGCAAGTCCCTTTTTCATTTATTCTCCAAAGCTGAAAACACACTGAATTCATTTAGCAATATAACGCCCAATTAACAGGCAAAAAATTGTTGGCTAAAATAAGCGACGAAGGAGCAAAAGCCGACTGTTTTTTGTCTTTTTGAATGGCTTGTTATGTACCTTTTTGCTGCTTTAAGAAATTGACAACATATTGTCGCTCTTTTTCATAATATTCTTCGCCTTTATCTACGTTGATTGTTGGGCTACAAGAACCAACATGTAATCCTTTTTCGTTGGGGTAAGCAAATACAGCATATTTAACTTTTTCTTTAAAAGGAAAACCACACGCTGCTGAATCCATTCTTGTACTAACCAATACTTTTTCTGACATCATACCTTTATAACTTTGTTCAACAGATATGGTTACTGCCTTTGACTCAGAGTAGTTAAACCAGCCATCTTCTTTGGTTTTAACTATATCTATTTTTTCCACTGTACCAATAAAAACTAAAGGGTAATCATAAAATGCTTCGTTTACAGCGTAATCCATGCAACTACATGCTAATGCATTAAAACTAAACAATGAAAATAGAATAACTAAAAGTTTCAACTGAACTCTCCATGGCACATAACGCCCTGTTAACAGGCAAAAAATTGTTGGCTAAAATAGTGACGAAGGAACAAAAGCCAACTGTTTTTTGTCCTTGTTTAACAGCTTGTTATGCGTATTATTCACTCGGTATCATTTTTAGAGCATCATCTCGGACGTCTTGTACAACACCACCCAAAAAAGAACTATTTTGAGCTGCAAATGATGTCGCATTACCTAAAGTTTGTTTCTCGATTCGTGATTTAGCTGCATATGTCGGTTTAACTCGTTTATGAACATCAAACCACCATTTGTTACTGTGCTTTTTAATTATCTTATTTTTAAGGCGATTATATCGCTCTTTGCTATCTGAGCCTTCATACATAACCAAAACACTAGCCCAGATCATTTTTCGATGAATACTTAGTGGTTTGTAATTGCGAGCTATTAATTCAGCGCGAACATCTGGATGAAGTAACAACGTCCCATTTATTATTTTTCTCTCAATCCACTTCGGCTCTGCAAGATCATAAATTTTAGATTTGTCATATTTAGAAAGGTTTTTGGTTATACCTCCCCATTTTTCAAGGTCATCTGTAGCAATTAGATTTTCTATCAATACCGGGTGCTCTTGTGACAATTTTTCGAGCACCTCATAATATTTCATACTCCAATCCTTAGATACGCATAACAATTTAATAGTGCGCTCATCGCGCATATCTCTGCCAATGTCACGCTCACTTTTCTATTTTATATAGTTTTAACAAATTACCTAACATATTACTATCACTAAGTTTTTATTGTGTTTAATAAATACTTAGAGGAGTAATATGCGCGCTTGGCTCATTTTCTTGAATATATGATCGAACGGTAGAATTAGATACAGCATCCAATCAAATTACTTCAACATTCTTTAGTATATTTCATGTGCATTTTGTAACCATTAAATGCTACGTTAGATGTAACTATATTGAAGGAATAAATTATGAAACTTGAGTCTTTAGCGTTGCACCATGGTTATGAATCTGAAGCCACAACTAAGTCAGCGGCGGTGCCAATTTATAACACCTCTTCGTACACCTTTGATAATACCCAGCATGGTGCTGATTTATTTGATTTAAAAGTGCCGGGTAATATTTATACCCGCATAATGAACCCGACCAATGCGGTACTTGAGCAGCGTATTGCGGCGATGGAAGGCGGCATTGGTTCACTGGCTGTGGCCTCGGGTATGGCGGCGATTACCTATGCGATTCAATGTTTATGTGAAGTGGGTACTAATATTGTAAGCACCAGCCAAGTGTATGGTGGCACTTATAACTTATTTGCCCACAGCTTGCCGCGCCAAGGTATAGAGGCGCGAATGATTAAAGCCGATGATTTTGACGGTTTTGAAAACGCGATTGATGAAAACACGCGTGCGGTTTTTTGCGAATCAATTGGTAACCCTGCTGGGAATATTGTTGATATTGCTCGCCTTGCGAAAATTGCCCACACTAAAGGGGTGCCTTTAATTGTAGATAACACCGTGGCTACGCCGTATCTGTGTCGTCCATTTGAGTTAGGTGCCGATATTGTGGTGCACTCGCTCACTAAATACATTAACGGTCATGGAACCGCGATTGGCGGCATGATTGTTGATTCGGGCAAGTTTGACTGGAAAGCCAATGCATCCCGTTTTGCGATGATGAATGAGCCTGATCCGTCGTACCATAATGTAGTGTATACCGATGCGTTTGCTGAGGCGGCGTTTATTGGCCGTTGCCGTGTTGTCCCACTTAGAAATACCGGTGCGGCGCTTGCACCTAAAAACGCATCAGACATTTTAATTGGCCTTGAAACGTTAGGGCTAAGAATGGATCGTCACTGCGAAAACGCGCAAAAAATTGCTGAATATTTAGAGAGCCATCCTAAGGTGCTTTGGGTTAACTACGCGGGATTAAAATCAAGCCCGTATAACGAAATAAGCCAAAAAATTACCAATGGTAAAGCGTCAGGTATTTTAAGTTTTGGTATTGCCGGTGGCTTAGAGGCTGGTACGCGGTTTATTGATTCCCTAAACATGATTTTACGCCTGGTAAATATTGGCGATGCTAAATCGCTGGCTTGCCACCCAGCATCTACCACGCACCGCCAATTAAATGATGAAGAGCTCGCCAATGCTGGCGTTAGCCGCGATTTAATTCGGTTATCGGTGGGTATTGAAAACATTGACGACATTATTGCCGATGTAAGCCAAGCACTCGATAAAGCTTAAACCGTACAGTAAATACCTCAAACTTTTTTGAGGTATTTATTTTTGCAATTAAAAAGGAGTGCCGATACATGAAATTTTTAATTTTTCTCGGTTCGGTTAGAAAAAGTACCCCACCTAAGCCTGCGCGTTTAGAGGAAAGGGTAGCGAAAGCATGTGAGCGTTGTTTGGTTGAGCATTACTCTGAGCATGAAATAGAGCTTATTGATCCGCTCGATTATGATTTAGACCCTGTGTTTAAACCGCACTTTGCTTATTCGCAGGCTGAGGTACCTAAACAGCTTGATGACTTAGCTGCAAAAATTAAAGCCAGCGATGGCTTTGTTATGGTAAGCCCTGAATATAATCATTCTATGAGTCCGGCACTCGCTAATTTGCTAAACCATTTTGGAAGTTCTCTATTTGGCTATAAACCCAGCGCGATTGTGACCTATTCTGCAGGGCAATGGGGCGGTGTACGCGCTGCTGTTGGCATGCGCAGCTTTTTAAGTGAACTAGGTTGTTTACCGGTATCAGCTATGATCCATGTACCAAAAGCGCAAGATGTGTTTATCGAAAGTGGTGAAGCAAACAATAGGGCAGAGCAAACATCGTGGGATAGCTATTTTTCGCGCACCTTTAATCAATTAATGTGGTGGGCAGAAGGCGCCAGCAAACAACGTGAAGCGTTAGATCCTAAGCAATTAAGCAAAGATTTTAAACGTGACCCATCACAGCGTAATGCGCCTTAACGGTTAAAAATTTAAGCTAGTCTTTTTTGGCATCTTCACGAGGGGAGGCCAATATTGCTTGCTTTTGTTCGGCAGTTAAAATAATCCAGTCGAATATTTCTTCGCTGGTGCGACCGCACCCAGTACAGTAGCCATTCATTCTATAACATTCACCGATACAGTCTGTTTTTAAATGAGTGGATTGTTTACTGGGTGTTTGGCGCATACATTCTCTCGTTATTATTTCGTGGCGACGGGCTTTCCTACTTCTAAAGAGGTCGACCAAGTTTTAATTTTTGATAACGTTTTGCTGGTATAAACAGAAATAACCGGCGACTTATCATCAAGTACAAAGGTGGTACGCAGCGACGTTTCTGACTCTTTTTGTGTTTCTAACCAGTTGTTTGTTTTAGTTAAACATTGTCGAGTGAGTTCAACTGCTTGTTGATGCATAGCTACCGCTTGCTGTTGATCTTTGTAGCTTTCTTGGCATTGATAGGTCACAGTTTGATTGTTAAAGCTAGTCACTTGGCAGTTATCGCCAAATACGTTGTACTTAGCAGTCCACACATCTAAATATGAGTTTTGTACTTTGATGTCTTTTAACGCATCAAAGCGATTATCAAATTCGGTTATTAAGCCATCCATTTTTTCACAGGGCGTTAAGCTGTCTAATTTGGCTTTTTGCTCGCTGGTTAAACTGCTACAGCCAGACAAAATAAGACCAGTGAGTATAAGCGATATATAAGTTTTCATAGTGCGCTATCCTTTTGTAATAGCAATTATTCCTTGAACATTAGGATACCTAAGGGAAGGATTAAATGCTATTGAAAGGCTGAATTAAAAAAGAAAAATTATGGCTTTTTATAACGATGTGCGCCACATAATGGCGCACACAGTAATCGTTATATTTACTTATGACGACCTTGTAGGCAAGCAGCTACACCAGTGAGCTCTAACCCTTGTCGTTGTAAGTTCATTGTTATCGTGTTTCATTGCTGCAAGTGCCACTTCTACACCTTCTTTACCTACTTTTTGACAGCTACGGCTTAAGTCTTCTGCGAACAGTGACGCAGTGTAGCTTTTAGCGCTTCGCTGTTCATAAAGCCTTGCATTAAAATTACGCCAGAGCGGACATCTTGAACAATGGCAGGGATCATCTCGCTTTTAGCGAAAGCAACTTGAGTTTGGTTTTCTAAGGTTACTTGCATAGTCTTGCTGCCACTTGGTTATCGATTAAAAATTGTTTTAGTTCACCGATGTTTATCACGTTTTTGTAAAAAAACACTGGCTGCGAGCGTACCATCTACTTGGCTTTGTTGAAATACATCAACAAAATCTTGCATGCTGCCTGCACCGCCTGAGGCGATTAAAGAAATATCACACAGCTGGCGTATTTTGCTGAGTTGCTCGTTGTCGTAACCGTTGCGAACACCATCTTGGTTCATACAACTTAAAACGATTTCGCCTGCACCTAAGTCTTGTACGCGTTTAACCCATTCTTCGGTTTTATAACGGGTGCGGCTTGACGCATTAGGATCGCCAGTAAGCTGATAAACTAGATATTCACCGGTTGTTTCGTCAAAAAAGCTGTCAATGCCAACAACTACAGACTGCTTGCCAAACTCATCATGTAATTCTTTAATTAGCTCTGGACGCGCAATAGCAGGGCTATTAATACTGATTTTGTCAGCGCCACGTTCAAGCACACGAGCTGCATCGGCCACCGATTTAATACCACCGGCTACACAAAATGGAATATCGATATGGCGGGCAATGTTTTCCACCAAATTGACATCGAGTAGGCGTTTTTCAACACTTGAACTGATCTCGTAAAACACCAGTTCATCAGCACCGACTTTGCTGTAAGCTTTAGCTAGGGTAAGTACATCGCCAACCACTTCGTGGCCTTTAAATTTAACTCCTTTAACGACTTAGCCGTCTTTTACATCTAAACAAGGAATTATGCGTTTTGATAACATGAGAATGCCTAGTTTTTAAAATTTTGATTTGAAATAAAGCTGTTTTTACATTTATCGTTTGTATGACTAAATAGAAGACACATAGACTGCACTTGATATGTTATTTATTTGATAAATTTGAATAGTTAATTTAATGAATGAATCTTAATGCATTACTATGCAATGAATTCTTAGCCTCACCACATAATAGAACTCCGGCTATGTTAATACTTGAAGCTAGAACTTAAAGTGATAATTAATGCCTTAAAAAAATATCCGCTTCAATGCTTATTTAAATTTATAAAATACTAAAATTAAAATGTTTATTTTGAAAAAGAATAACCGTATCTGAGGGCGTTTTTAGCAGCTATAAGGTTTGAAAGGTATGTTGTATATGCAGTATTTTTTAAAAGTTAATTGTGATAATTATATGAATTATTTTGCTCAAAGCTTATAAAAAGGCCATGACTTACTACTAAGCATGGCCATATTTTTGTTGGCGTTTAATTAGTTGCCTGTTCGTCTTGTTTAACATTCATAAAAATGGCGTATAGAACAGGTATTACGATTAATGTAAGCAAGGTAGCAAACAGTAACCCGAATACTAAAACCACAGACATTGATTGGAAAAATGCATCAAAATACAGTGGAATAACCCCTAACACCGTGGTTAGTGTGCCCATCATTACCGGTCTTACCCGACTATTTGCCGAGTCGATAATGGCATTATATGCAGGTTTACCTTGGCGAATTTCCATGTCCATTTGATCTACTAATACAATGGCATTTTTAATTAACAAACCTGAGAGCGACAGTAATCCTAATATACCCATAAACTCTAGTGGTATTTGTGTGGTTACCAGCCCAAACACAACACCAATTAAGGCTAATGGCACAACAAGCCAAATAATAATTGGTTGTTTTAAAGCATTAAATAACACAATAACAATCAGCACCATGGCTAAAAAGCCCATTGGAATAGTTGAGGCCAACATTTCGTTAGACTCTTTCGATTGTCCGTATTCGCCATCCCATTCAAGTCGATACCCTTGAGGAAGGTCAATGGATTCTATTTTAGGCCTTACCCGATTAAATAACTCTGAGGCTAGTTCACCCGGCAGAGGATCCGCTTGAGCTTTTATAGTCCATTCGCGGTCTTCACGTTTTAAAATGCCATCGCGCCAGACGGTTTTAAACCCATTGGTTACTTGCGCTAGGGGCAGTGTTTCACCAGTGATATTGCTTTGTACCTGAATGTTGCCAATATCGTTTATGTCGACACGTTCCGATTGTGGTGCTCTAACAATAATAGGAATGAGCTCTTCACCTTCACGATACTGTCCAACCACTTGACCAGAAAAGTTCTGCTGTAAGGCTTCAGCAACCGCTTTACGCGTTACACCAGCGCGCTGCGCATTAATGGCTGAGTACTGTGGTTCAATAACACTAATGCGTTGTCGCCATGTATCTTTAATAGACAAGGCGCCGCCATCATCAATTAATACTCCTTTTGCCTGTGCTGCTAGCTCTCTTAATACATCTGGGTCTGGCCCTTTAAATGTAGCTTCTATTTTAGAGCCCCCACCTGGGCCCATTACAAAGCGCCATGCTTTGCCTTGAGCATCGACAAAGTTATCGTCAATGTAATTTTGTACGGTAGGTAAAAGTTTATCTAGCTTTTTGTAGTCATCGACTTTAGCTAAAATTTGCCCGTAAGAGCTGTTTGGTGACTCACTACCATAAATAAGCATGTAGCGAAGCCCGCCGCCGCCAATAAGCGTTTGTATACCTTCAACGCCATTTTGTTGCTTTACAAATTTCTCTAACTTGAGCATATCTCTTTTGGTTTTTTCAATATCGGTACCTTGCGGTAGCCAAAAATCAACCACCATTTGTGGTGTGGTAGAAGCTGGAAAAAATCCTGATTTTACAAATTGAAATCCCCACATAGACACACTAAAGGTGGCAACTACAACGGCAATACTGAGCCAGCGATGATGCAGTGCTGACACCACTACCGATTGATAAAGTGCCATAAGTTTATTTGGCTTCGCTGAGCCTGAGGTGTTGTTATCTTGCTCTTTAAACAAGCAATAACAAAATAAGGGGGTTAGGGTAATGGCAAATAACCAGCTGTATAATAGAGAAATTAAAATAACCCAGAATAAATGACCGGTAAATTCAGCGGTATCACCTGGGGCAAGACCAATAGGCGCAAAAGCAACAATGCCTACCAAGGTACCACCCAGTAGTGGCCACTTAGTTTGCTTGACGACTTCGCTAGCAATTTCTAACTTTTTACGGCCCTTTTGTGTACCAACTAAAATCCCTTCGGTCACAACTATAGCGTTATCAACCATCATGCCTAGCGCGATAATCAGCGCACCAAGAGAAATTCGATGCATGGGTATGCCGCTCCAATCCATGGTAGCAAGGGTCGCAAAAATGGTTAGCAGTAATACGGCGCCAATAATAATTCCTGAGCGCAAACCCATAAATAGCAGCAGGGTAACCATTACGATCACCAGTGCGACTAAAACATTCACTACAAAGTTGTCGACTGAATCTTGTACTACTTTACCTTGGTGGTAAAACTCATGCACTGTGATACCCAGCGGTCTGAGGTTTTCAGTTTGTTTTACTTTGTCATCAACGCGGTCAAATACTTTAACCACATTAGCACCCAAGACACTGGCGACCCCAAGTGAAATTGCAGGTTTAGAGTTATAACGGACTAACTTTGTTGCTGGGCTTTGAAAGCCACGGTATACATTGGCAATATCTTTAAGATAAATTGTTTTACCTTCACCGCTGGCACTAACCAATAGATTTTTAATGGTATCAACGGAGTTTATTTCTCCGGTAGGGTCGATAAAAATACGTTGATCGCCAATTTGAGTGTTACCAGCGCTCAATACAGCGTTTTGCTCATCTAAAATGCCGTAAATATTATTAATAGACACGCCTAAAGAGGCTAACTCTTCACGGGCTATTTCTACAAATATGCCTTCTTGCTGCACGCCTGTCATAGCAACTTTGGCTACGCCCTCTACTTGTAAAATGTCACTTTGCAAATCTTTAGCGTAGGCATGTAACTCGTCGGGTGAGTATCCTTCGGAGGTTATTAAATAGCTTAAGCCATATACATCACCAAAATCATCATAAACTTGTGGCGTGCCAGTACCAGGCGGTAATGTTGGACGTGTGTCATTTATTTTGTTTCTGAGCTTAGTCCAAATAACTTGCAACTCAGATTTAGTCGGGGAAAACTCTGATTTAATCTCTACTTTAATTTCAGATAAGCCCGTAGATGAGGTGGACGATATAGTATCAACTTCTTGTAGTTCTTGAATTGCACGTTCAAGCGGCTCAGTTACCTCCTTTGCTACTTCTAGCGGGCTTGCACCTGAGTAGGAGACAAACACCTGCGCGGTGCGAATTATAAATTCGGGGTCTTCAAAGCGAGGCATGTTTTTATAGGATGAAAAACCAAATCCTAGGGTTAAAATAATGAGTATAGTGCTTATTAACTTATTATTAATTGTCCATTTTGCTAAATCCATTATCGCGCTCCTATGCTTTAGTCCAAGGACGTACTTTCATACCCTCAGTCACATAGTTTGCACCTGCACCAATAATTACATCCCCGGCTTTTAAACCGTCAGTGACGATGAGTTGTTCACCTATGCCATTTTCAATAGTAACGGGGGTTTTAAAAGCTTGCATAGTTTGAGCGTCAACCGTCCATACAAAGTGTTCTCCGTTTTGTTCAAAAATAGCAAAGGTTGGCACTAATAAACGAGTTGTATTTGAGCTGCTTTCACGGGTGATTTTTAGACTGGCATTCATGCCAGGCAATATATTAAGGTTATTTGGTACAGCAAAGGCAAATCGTACTTCATAGGTTTGGCTCGCTGAGTCGGCTTCTAAATTGGCTCGTCTAAATGTTGCAGGAATGGGAGCAGTTGATACATCTTGTAAAATTACTGAGGCTACATTGTTCTGCTTAGAATCTACTGTGGCCACAATAGACGCGGGAATATTTACCACCGCTTCCATTTCACCTTTACCAAATAAAGTAACAACGTGTTGCCCAGCACTTATGTTTTCAAGCTGCTTTACCGGTACTTCTGCAACAATAGCATCGTAAGGCGCTATAATTTTACTGTCAGATAATGCTTTTTGCGCTGAGTCATATTGCGATTCGGCTACTTCTTTTTTAGATTTTAGTTGCTCTATATCACGTTGTGAAATAACCCCATCTTTAACGAGCTTCAAACCACGTTGGTAATCATTATCGGCTGTTTCAAACTGAATTTTGCTCGACTTGACCTCATTAATAAAGTTTCGTTGTTCTAATACAGCAATTACATCGCCTTTGTTTACGTTTTGTGCAGCAATAACGTTAAGCGCTTCTAACTTTCCGCTAACCTGAAAAGCAAGCTTTGAGCTATTTATAGTGTCGATAGTGGCGGGGTAGGTGAGCGTTTTTGATTGCGACACATCACCTATGGTTATTAGTTTAACCGCACGCGGTTCGTTTTGTTTTTGTGTGCTGACATCACTTTCTGAGCAACCGGCTAATAAAAGTAGAAACGTGATACTAATCAAATTAAATTGAGTAAAACAACGTGTTTTGATCATATGGTTTACCTTAAATAAAAAGTGCGTTGTTAATTTTTGGCATTTTTTAATCAGTAAAAATTATAAAATAGCCAATTGCGTTTATTTTCGAATTTACCTGAAATGTGTGTTATTAAACTATAACTACTTTAAAAGAAGCAGTAAGGTAGTAGGTAATAAATAACATTCTAATTTCAATAGTTTATTATTGCTGTACCGTTTTGTTTTAATTTGTATGATTTTGTAGAAAGCACCAAAAGTGCAACTTAATACTTGCTTTATGTTGGGCTAAGTATAATTAACAATCAGCATTTTAAAAGCAGACGCCTAAAATATTAGCTATATAGTATTAAAACCACAAACTATACTTTTTACAAATTAAATTGAAATATTAATTGCTTAGGAGCGGTCTTGTAAGAGTGATGTAGGTATTGCTTGATAAAAACACTTCAACTCAAAGCATCACTCAGCAATGGTTAGCCATTATTTTCGCGGGTAATTTTAACTGTGAAAAATTCCAACATAGTCATCAAAAAATAATCATACGAGGTCAAATCCTACCATGAGTAAAAAAATCATCTTAATAGCAATTATTAGCTTATTTGCCCTGACTATTTTGTATTTTACTGGCGCATTTAATCGTGACGCAGTGACTGCACAGCGTTTTGTTAATTTACAGCAAGGTGATAAAACCCATAAGGGATTTCGCCGAGCACACGCAAAAGGTATTTGTTTAGCAGGCTCTTTTGAGTCAACGGGTGAGCTTGCTAAGTATTCGCAAGCGAAGGTATTTGATTTAGGGGCCACTCCTTTTGTAGGTCGCTTTTCTATTGCGGGTAATAATCCAACTGCACCTGATTTAAAAGCTCCTGTGCGTAGTTTAGCGTTTTCTATAACTACTGATGATAACCAAGAATGGCGGGTGGCAATGAATACGCCTCCGGTTATGGCGGTAGCTACGCCAGAAGCGTTTTTTAAACAACTACAAGCACTTTCACCCGATCCGGTGACTAAAAAGCGCAACCCAGAAAAAATTAAAGCGTTTTTTGCAGCACACCCTGAAAGTGCTGCTTTTAATAACTGGAAATCAAGCTACACACCAACCAGTAGCTTTGCCACTGAGCAATACCACAGTATCAATGCGTTTTATTTGATGGATGAGAATGATGGAAAGCATGCCGTACGCTGGATTGCTAAACCACAATTAAGAGATGAAAATATCCAACCACTTAACAATGATTCACCAGATGTGTTGCAACTACAACTTAAAGACCAAGTAGCTCAGTCTCCGGTTAAGTTCGATATGCTGTTTAGCTTTGCAACCGAAGAAGATGATGAAAACAACCCAACTGTTTTATGGCCACAATCGCGCAAAACGATTAACGCCGGTACGTTAGTAATATCACGCTTGCAAGCACAACAGGGTGGGGTATGTGAAAACATGAACTTTGATCCGCTGGTATTACCAACAGGTATTGAGCCAAGTGCCGATCCTATTTTACGTGCCCGTGGCGCTGCGTATGCAGAGTCATTTCGTCGTCGTGCTAAAGAAGTACTTTTAAATAATTAATCACAGGAACGAGTCAATGAACACAATTACTAAATACTCAGCGTCGAGTATGCTTATTCACTGGGCGATGGCATTAATTATACTTTCTATGTTATTTCTTGGTTTATCGATGGTACAAAGTTTAGCCGTATGGCAAGTAGAAGCTATACAACTACATAAATCGTTTGGCGTGTTAGCACTGATATTAGTGGCGATAAGATTAATTAATAAAGTAATGCATAAAAGCCCTGCATTACCCCAAAGTGTGCCTAAAGCACAAGCTTTAGCGGCACATTTAACCCAAGTGGGCTTATATGCGTCTATGATTTTAATGCCAATTTCAGGCTGGTTAATTCAAAGTGCTGACGAACGTTCTGTGAGCTTTTTTGGTATATTTACTTTGCCTCATTTAGTTAGTAAAAATATTGAGACCTATGCATTTTTTCGTGAAGCACATGGCTTAATTGCTTATGCATTTTTACTGTTTATTTTTATGCATGTAAGCGCTGCACTTTATCATGGTTTAATAAAGCAAGATGGCGTATTGGGTTCTATGTTACCGGGTAAGCATAAATAATTTAGTCAAAGTTAATTAGGGGCTGTTGACCTTTTGAGATTAAATTTGCAGCAGTCTGTTTGGTATTTAGGCAAGGAAGAGCCTAAGTAGTGTGAATATTCCTCATAAATAGGCGATAACGCAGCATCAATGCCAAACAGGCGCTGCCCGAAGGGTTCTGCCTAGAGGCGATTTACTCTTTGTTGCCTACATGGATGTAGGTAAGGGGCGTGAGCAGGACGCGGAAGCTTTGCTCGGTTTTTACTTATTCTTACATGGATGTAAGCCAGTAGAATAACGCAGGAGCAGTTATCGAGCCCACTAGGTTGCAAACCTCGCGCCGCGATTAAACCGCCCCTAGTTTGAACAAATATTAATCCGCAAAGGTAAGCAGACCCTAGTTAAAGGATACCTAAGGGAGAGAATAAATGCTATTGAGAGGCTGAATTAAAAAGAAAAATTATGGCTTTTTATAACGATGTGCGCCATATAATGGCGCACACAGTAATCGTTGTATTTACTTATGACGACCTTGTAGGCAAGCAACTACATCAGTGAGTTCTAACCCTTGGCGTTGTAGTAGTACAACGAGGTGATACAACAAATCGGCCGATTCGTTGGTAAGTTCATTGTTGTCATGTTTCATTGCTGCAAGTGCCACTTCTACACCTTCTTCACCTACTTTTTGACAGCTACGGCTTAAGTCTTCTGCGAACAGTGACGCAGTGTAGCTTTTTGACGGGTCATCATTTTTACGCTCAACAATGACATCTTCTAATTGTGCTAAAAAGCTTAAGCTTGGTTTAGCATCATCGCCAAAGCAGCTTTGTGTGCCTAAGTGGCACGTTGGGCCCTCTGGGTTAGCCATTACTAAAATTGAGTCGTAGTCACAATCGGTATGAACCGATACCACATTTAAGTAGTTTTCTGATGATTCGCCTTTAGTCCATAAACGCGATTTAGAACGCGAATAAAAGGTCACTTTATTGCTCTCAAGCGTTACTTTAAGCGCTTCGCTGTTCATAAAGCCTTGCATTAAAATAATGCCAGAGCGGGCATCTTGAACAATAGCAGGGATCATTTCGCTTTTAGCAAAATCAACTTGGGTTTGGTTTTGTTGTGTTAATTGCATAATCTTGCTGCCACTTGGTTATCGGTTAAAAATTGTTTTAATTCGCCAATGTTAATCACATTTTTGTGAAAAACGCTTGCTGCCAATGCGCCATCGACTTCGCTTTGTTTAAATACATCAACAAAGTCTTGCATACTGCCTGCACCGCCTGAGGCGATTAAAGGAATATCACACAGCTGGCGTATTTTGCTGAGTTGCTCGTTGTCGTAACCGTTGCGAACACCATCTTGGTTCATACAATTTAAAACGATTTCGCCTGCACCTAAGTCTTGTACGCGTTTAACCCATTCCTCGGTTTTGTAACGTGTGCGGCTTGATGCATTAGGATCGCCGGTTAATTGATACACTAAGTATTCGCCGGTTACTTCATCGTAAAAGCTGTCAATACCTACAACAACACATTGCTTACCAAATTCATCGTGTAGCTCTTTTATGAGTTCAGGGCGTGCAATAGCAGGGCTGTTGATACTTATTTTATCGGCACCACGCTCTAAAACCCGTGCTGCATCGGCTACCGATTTAATACCGCCAGCCACACAAAATGGAATATCAATGTGGCGGGCAATGTTTTCAACCCAGTTAACATCAAGTAGGCGTTTTTCAACACTTGCGCTGATTTCGTAAAAAACCAGTTCATCGGCACCAGCATCGCTGTAGGCTTTTGCCATTGTTAAAATATCGCCCACTATTTCGTGGCCTTTAAATTTAACGCCTTTTACTACTTGGCCGTCTTTTACATCTAAACACGGGATTATGCGTTTTGATAACATGCCAACGCCTCCTCAACACTAAATGCGTCATCAAGTAGTGATTTACCTAAAATAACACCACCTACGCCCAGCTCTTTAAGCTTTTTAATGTCATCAAGTGAGCTCACGCCACCCGAAGCTTGCACTTTAATATTTGCATTATGATTAATTAAATCTTCGTAAAGCTCAAACGATGGGCCAGTCATGGTGCCATCTTTACTGATGTCCGTACATAAAAAGTCAATAACGCCCAAGCTTACATAAAAATCTACAAGCTCAAGTAAACCAAACTCAGATTCACTTAACCAACCATGGGTTGCAGGAGCCCAGCCCGTGGCTGTTTTATTTACATCAAGGGCAATAACAAAGTGCTCAGCGCCAAATTGTTCAATCCAGGCTTTCACCTGCTCGCGTTTTTCTACTGCCATAGAACCAATAACAACTTGGTTAGCACCGGCTTTTAGCCAATCGCTTACATCTTGCTCTGAGCGAATACCGCCACCTACTTGGTAAGGTACGTTAAGCGATTTTGTTGCTGCTTGAATATGTTGCCACTGTTTTTTACTTGGATCGCGTGCGCCTTCTAAATCTACAAGGTGCAATTTACCTGCGCCGCTGTCGGCGTATTCTTTTAACCGTGCGCCAAGCTCAAAAGGATAAAACTGGGCGGTGTCGTATTTACCTTGGTATAAACGAACAATTTGATTTTGTAATACGTCTAATGCTGGAATAATCACAAATAATCTCTTTATTGTTGGTTAATGGGCTGTTTATAACTGCCAATCAACAAAATTTTGTAATAAACGGGTGCCTACTTTTGCACTGCGCTCAGGGTGAAATTGCATGCCAGCGTAGTTGTCTTTAGCAACTATGGCTGAAAAGGTTTGGCCGTATTCGCCGCTTACAAGTGTTGCGTCGTTTACGGTGTGCGCAAAGCTATGAACAAAGTACACTTGCTCGTCTTGTGTTAACCCTTTAGTAAGTGCATGCTCTTTATTAATGCTTAAGTTATTCCAGCCCATATGCGGTGACGTTAAACTGCCAACATCAAGGGCTTTTACTTGCCCTGGTATTTTACCTAAGCATTGCACGTTACCTTCTTCAGTGCTTTCGCACAGTAACTGCATCCCCAAGCAAATTCCCATTAGCGGGCGCTGATATTCGTTAATTGCTTGCTGCCAACCATTATCAACCAAACGCTTCATAGCAACAGATGCATGACCAACACCGGGTAAAATAGCACGTTCATAGCCTGCTAATTGTTCTGGCGAAGTAATCACCGTAGGGGTTTTCCCTAAACGCTCAAATGCAAACCGCACTGAGTTAATATTGGCACAGCCGGTATTAATTATTGCAATCATAAACATCCCTTAGAGCTGGCTGTTTGTTGGCTGGTATCTTGCGCAATAGCCATACGCAAAGCACGAGAAAACGCTTTGAATAAGCCTTCCACTTGGTGATGACAGTTACCATCACTTACCGATAAAATAAGGCTAATTGCGGCGTTATCACTTAAGCTTTTAAAAAAGTGCTCAACCATTTGTACGTCTAAATCACCGGCTTTTTCACGACTAAAGTTGGCATTTAATACAAATGATGCTCGACCTGATAAATCAATTTGTGCCTCTGCTTTACATTCATCCATTGGCAGTGCAAAACCATAGCGCGCTATTTGCGATTTAGTGCCAAGCGCTTGTTTAAGCGCAACGCCTAGTGCAATACCAATGTCTTCAACAAGGTGGTGCTCGTCTATGTGTAAATCGCCTTTGGCTTTAATGTTTAAACCAATGTTGGCGTGCGTGCGAATTTGATCCAGCATGTGATCAAAAAAACCAAGGCCAGTTTCAATGCTGCCATTTTTCGTTTGATCAAGGTTAACCGCTACATCTATTTGCGTTTCTTTGGTGTTGCGTGTCACACGGCCTTCACGGTTAGCTGTGGTAAGCTTAGTGACAATGGCAGGCCAGCTACCATCATATAAAATACCTTCACAACATAAGTTTTGCGCAAGACCAATATCGGTTTGGCGATCGCCAATTACATATGAACGCGCTAAATCAACCTTGCCTGAGCGCATCAGTTCGGTTAGTAAGCCTGTTTTTGGTTTACGGCAATCACAGTTTTGTTCATCAAAATGTGGGCAAATTAATACTGACTCAAAGCTAATGCCTTGGCTTTGTAAGATGTCCATCATTTTGTCTTGAGCAATATCGAAATCGGTAGTTGGAAAGCTGTCTGTGCCCAAGCCATCTTGATTCGATACCATCACTAAACGATAGCCTGCTGCTTGCAGTTGCAATAAGGCAGGAATGACACCTGGTAAAAACGCTAGTTTTTCAAGGCTGTCGACTTGTTTATCGGTGATTGGCTCTTCAATAATAGTGCCATCGCGGTCTATAAATAAATAGGGGTTACTCATGATACTTCCTGTTGTGCTGCGGTTTGTGGCAATTGCAGGCCATCTAACCAAATTTTTACTTGTTCTAATTCTTGCTCATTACCAATTGAAATACGTAGCCAATCATCTTCATTAAATAAGGTGAAGGCGCGCATTACTAAGCCTTGTTTAAGCGCTTGTTTAAAGTAATCCTTGTTAGCTAACTTTAAAGTAACGAAGTTGCCTTCACCAGTGAGTATTTTTAATACTGCAGGGGAGGCGTTTAACCAGTCAATAAGCTTTAACTTTAAGCTATTTAAAATCGTTACTTGGCGACGCATTGAGGTAATGGCATCAGGGGCAATGGCTTGTGCTGCAATGCTGGCCACCACACCCGATACCGGATACGGTGCAATGACTTTACGAATAGGCGCTAATACACTGGCCTGAGCGAGAGTAAACCCTGTTCTTAAACCCGCGAGTGCGAATGCTTTTGAGAGTGTACGAAGCACAACAATGTTACTAAACTCGTTTATAAGTTGTGTTGCACTTTGCTCTGGACAAAACTCTATGTAGGCTTCATCAACAATCACTAATGCTTTACCTGCAAGCGCAGTGGCAATGGCTTTTACTTTATCTAGCGGCGTTAAGCTTCCAGTTGGATTATTTGGGTTACAAATAAACACTAGTTTTGAGCTACCCACAGCGGCAACTATTTCATCCACGCTGCCATTAAATAAAAGCGCTTGTGTTAGGCCATTGATTGCGACGTTGTGTGTATCGGCCGTTACTTTGTACATACCATATGTTGGTAAAAATAGTGCAATACTGTCTTTTGACGGTTCACAGTAGGTACGCACTAATAATTCAATGCCTTCATCGGCACCGCGAGTCATTAATACATTTTCGTTTTCAAGCTCAGCATAGGCAGCGTAGCGGTCAATAACCAATTTAGGCTGAGGGTCGGGGTAACGATTCAAGTCTTCAATTGTTATTTCAAGGTTTTTAGCATACGGGCTTTCATTCGCATTGAGCCACGTTGTACCGGTTAACTTTTCACTTTTAGCTGAGCTATACGCAGCAAGCGCTGCAATATTATCAGGTAATAAGCCGCTATCATTGCTCATTTTTTATTGCCTCTAAACGAATTGAAACCGCATTAGCGTGGGCATCTAGGCCTTCTGCATCTGCTAAGGGTAAAATAGCTTTTGAAAGCTCAGTTAAGCCACGTTTACTGATGGTCTGTACTGTGTAAGTACGGAAAAAATCAAGTAAATTCAAGCTAGAATAAGTTGCACTGTAACCATAAGTGGGTAACACGTGATTAGTGCCTGAGGCATAATCGCCCGCTGACTCAGGGGTGTAATCGCCAACAAATACAGAGCCTGCATTCTTTACTTTATCTAAATAAGGAGTGGCATCTGCAAGTTGTAATATTAAGTGCTCTGGCCCATATTGCGCTGATACGTCAAACGCTTGAGCTACTGAATCAACTAGAATAAGTGACGAATTAGCCAATGCCTGTTTGGCGGTGTTTTTTCGGCTTAAGTTGGCAAGTTGACGTGTGAGTGCATCTTGCGTTTGTTCAATAATGGTTTCACTGTTACATAATAAAATAACTTGTGAGTCAGCCCCGTGTTCTGCTTGAGAGAGTAAGTCTGCAGCAATAAACTTTGGGTTTGCACGTTCATCTGCAATCACTAACACTTCTGATGGCCCTGCTGGCATATCAATCGCCATACCTGGAATCGTTTGTGCGACTAACTGTTTTGCCATAGTGACAAAGCTGTTACCTGGGCCAAAAATCTTATTCACTTTAGGAACAGACTCCGTGCCATAGGCCATTGCAGCAATCGCGCCTGCACCGCCGCTTTCAATAATTGTAGTGATACCACATAATTTAGCGGCATATAAAATAGCCGGGTTAATTGCTTTATCACCTTGTACTGGGGTGGTTAATACCACGGTTTTTGCACCGCTTAACTGCGCCAATACACCTTGCATAATAACCGATGACGGAAGAGGGGCACTTCCGCCAGGTACATAAATACCGACTGCTTCGATGGCTTGATATTTCAGTTCACAGTCAACGCCGGGTTGAGTCGATAACTTAATATCTTTTGGTAGTTGCGCTTGGTGAAAACATTTCACATTGGCATAAGCGGTATCAATTGCATATTTAAGCTCTGGGCTTAGCATTTTCTCAGCGGCATTAATTTCATCAAGTGGAACACGTAAACGCGGCTTGGCTCGGTTATCAAACTCTTTTGCTAATGCAAGTAATGCAGCGTCGCCTTGTGCATTTACTTTTGCCAAAATAGTCTGGCAAATGCTTTCTACTTTTTCACTTGCTGATACAGCAGGGCGCATAAGCGCCGCTGCCTGAACTTGTGATGATTCCTCATTCCAACGAAGCATTGTTGTTACTCCATCATTTTTTCAATTGGCATAACTAAAATAGAATTGGCACCAAGGGCCTTGAGTTGTTCCATGGTTTCCCAAAATAGGGTTTCACTGCTCACCATGTGTAGAGCAACATATTCATCATTCCCCGCAAGAGCCAGTAATGTAGGTTGGCCAGCGCCAGGTAAAATTTCACAAATCTCATCAAGCTTGTCTTTTGGTGCGTGTAACATAATGTACTTGCTTTCTTTAGCTTGCTTTACACCACGTAAACGAGGCATTAGTTTATTAATGAGCGCTAATTTTTCAGGATCTTGTAGTTGAGTGTTTTGGATTAAACAAGCATTTGACTCTAAAATTGTATCACCCTGCATTAAGCCATTTGCTTCAAGCGTTGCGCCTGTAGAAACTAAATCACAAATCGCATCGGCAAGTCCTGCTCGTGGTGCTACTTCCACTGAACCTGTTAACATTACTGTACTGGCGTTTATGCCTTCGCGTTTTAGGTATTGGCTTAAAATTTCTGGGTAAGTGGTTGCTATGCGTTTGCCTTCAAACCAGCTCTTGTCTTGTTTACCAAGTTCTTGTGGCCATGCAAGTGCTAAACGACAGTAACCAAAGTCAAGTTTAGCAAGCTTTGTTACTTCACTCGGTACACCTTGGCGTTCTCTTTCTGCTTGCACTTCAACTAATACGTTTTCGCCAACAATACCTAAATCACATACACCATCCATAACTAAGCCTGGAATATCGTCATCGCGCACACGCAAAACGTCGATAGGCATGTTGGTTGAGTGTGCTATTAGACGCTGCTCACGAAGATTGAGTTTTACACCCAGTTGTTTAAGTAGATCTTGACAATCTTTAGATAGGCGGCCACCTTTTTGGATGGCGATACGAAGACGATTACTATTATTCATTACTCATTTTCCTTTAATTTAAAAACTAAAAACCCCGAGGGAAACCTCAGGGCGAAAATGAATCTTGGTATGTTGATTCGCCAGAGGTTTCCTTTTAGGAACAACCTCTCAGCGAAAGACCTGACAGGTTATTCCGATGAATGATGGTGGTGATGTACAACTGTCAGTGAATTAAGCATTTTTATATCCTGTTTAGCTATTCGTTACTATGTTAACGCTTAGCTGCTGTTTGTTTAATAAATTTCGCATTTATAAAAACATATTCACTAACATCATGGCAAGGAAAATTTTCTTTAATTAAAGAATATCTTATAACTGCCGGTACTAAGAATATAACCCATTTAAATTAGTGTTACATGAATTGTTTGATTTTCATTCATCAATAGACTGAATTTTTGAAGGGGGTACGCATAGCTATGATGCCCACTTATTTGGATAAAGTAATCGGTTTGTAGTATGAGTCTAAAGGTATGTCTTATATCGCAGATGTGTAAAACGGTGCAGCTACCAAAAATTACAACTTGAATTACAAAAAAGAAAAAACGAAGTGCTTTATAAAGAGCAAACTAAATCACAAAAAAACGGTAATTAAAATGATGATGGAATTGAACTCTTGGGCTTAAATCATTATTTAAACAAAGTTGATTAATCATTTTTACGCCACTTTGCAGGTGTTAACCCTGTGCTTTTTTTAAATAAGCGAGAAAAAAAGCTACTGTTTTCATATCCTACATCGACTGATATTTCGTTCACGGTTTTATCTGTTGCTAATAACTGTTTTTTGGCTCTATCTATGCGCACTTCTTGTACATACTTGTTGATTGATATACCTGTTGCTTGTGAGAATCGCCTTTTTAAATTGCGCTCACTAAAGTTAAATTGTTTTGCTAATTTATTGATAGTGACTACACTGCTTGAGTAATTATGAATCCAATCTTGTACTTCGTTAATTTTTTCGTCTCTGTGATTATTAAATTGAGGCAAAATAAGGTTTAACTTACCAGAGTCAGAAATAAGTAAATGAGTAGCGCACTGCTGAGAAAAACGATCGCCTTTGTCTCGAGCAACAAGGCTTAAAAGTACGCTAATACCCGCTTCAAAAGAGCCCGTTGTATATATATTTCCCTTTCTTAAATACGATTTATGACTAATAAATTGGCAATCAGGAAATAATCCACTTAGCGGCTTGACTAAGCTCCAATGTGTAGCAATCACCGTTTTATTTAATTTACCTGTTGCCGCTAAAAAATAAGAGCCATTACTTAAACAAAGAATAGACGTATTACTACTTATTTTAGGTTTTAACCATTCAATAATTAACTCAGTGCCCCGTGGCATATTTTTTAATTTAGAACCTTCTATCGGCGGTATAATAACTAAGTCATACTGCTTATCAGTAAGTGACTTATCGGCAATAACCAGTGAATTACTCGAGCTTGTTATAGGTGCACCGTCGGTCGTTATTATTTCTACGTTATAACTTTGAGGTAATGAGTAATGTGTGTCGAGTAAAGAAACAATGGTAAAAAAATCTTTAGCTAAAAATACGCTAACAGCCCAGCAGCCCTCATAGGCAATAATTGCTATATTTTTCATAATTCTTATGGCCCAATCGGACTATTTAAAATGCCTGTGCAGACATAGTATTTTAATTTTTGTATAAGTAACATTAAAAGATACTTTAAAGACTTATATAGTTTTAAAGTTATTGTTTTAAAATGCTTTTTTACTATTAAAAAACATAGTTAAACTATCTGTAATTACAATAAATACATTCATTAAGGGGACAGGTTTGAAGCAGTACTTACAAAATGATGCTTTTTTCAATCACAAGCATAATGAAATTAATAGCTGGCTAAAAAAGGTAAAAGGTAATGACGAACGCACTAAGGCCGTTTCAATATATTACCTTGTAAGAGACGGAATTAAATATGATCCTTTTACACTTTTAGATGGGGCAAAGTCACTAAGTAGTGATTATTGCTTAAATAATAAAGCAGCATATTGTATTCCAAAGGCATCATTACAAATAGCATTAAGCCGAGCTTGTGATATTCCTGCACGGTTAGGTTTAGCTGATGTTCGTAACCATTTGAGCACTCCTAAATTAGATGAGTTACTAAAGAATGAAGTGTTTACAATGCATGCTTACGTGGAGCAGTTTATTGAAGGTGAATGGGTTAAATCGACCCCTGCTTTTAATAAGGAACTATGCGACTTAGTTAAAATAAAACCGCTAGATTTTGATGGGGTTAATCATTCTTTATTTCATCAATTTACTACAGATGGTAAAAAGCACATGGAATATTTAAAAGATCACGGTCAATATGCTGTAATGCCAACAGCATTTATTAATCAAAATTGTGAGCTTTATTACCCGCATTTAAAGCTTAATTTTAGCAATATTGAATAATGTATTAATTGATATGACGGCAAGAAAATTTAATGAATATTTTACAGCTGCCGATAACATTAACAGTATTGCGTTATTTATCAACAGTTTTATATTTATAAAATTACGCCTAACCTGCTGGAGGTACACATGGATATAATGATCCCCTATTTAGGGCAAATTACCCGTTTAGCGCTTGAATCTAAAGGTGCTTTTCATATTGCAGGGGTGCAACAAAGCGCTAGAGCAAAACAAGTTGAACTTGAAGAGCGTAAAAAGAAAGAGATAGAAAAGCAAAAAAAAATATCGACAACAAATGCTGATGAACATAATAAAAATACAGATGGTAACGATAAACACCTCGATACATGGGCATAACAATTGAATATGCCCTCCACTTTTTCGTAATTCTTATTACATGCCTTTCTTTTTTACAAATTACAATCTCGATTTTGTAACTTTAAATTTACAAATTGAATATTTAAAATTCATTAAAACGAAATTAAAAATCATTCTGCATTGATTTTTAATACTTTATTTTTGTTGGCTCATACTTTAATTGTAAATTTTTTGTTTAATTTCCATTTGGTTGTTTTGTGACCTACGCTGATCCTGAATCGGGAACAGGTAGTGCCGGTTAGTATAAATATACTATTAACAAAACAAAATGGAGCGTAACCGTGAATTTATCAAAAATCACAATAGCAACCCTTGCAGCTTTTACACTAGTACAAGCACCAGCAGCGGTAGCTGCGAATAAAAAATACCTTAGTGAGCAGTCAAATAACATCAATAAAGCGCAAAGTAGTGTTGTATTACTTAATGATACTAACCTAGCTGCAAAAATTGGCTTGGAGTCAGGGAATAAATTAGTCGTAGTAAAAGAAATTAAAAGTAAAAACGGAGATATAACCAAACGATATCAACAGTTCTTTAACGATTTACCCGTTATAGGAGATACCGTTAGCTTAACATTCAAAAATGGCCAGCTAAAACACTCTCACGGCGCTGCTGTTTATGAGCTTGCTACAGATATTAATAGCGTTACTCCTAAGTTAAGTAAAAATAAAGCAATTACAAAAGGGTTGCAACAATCAGATATAGCAATAAAAACCGCTGATTTGAAAAAGTATAATGAAAAATCTCAACTAGCAATTTGGCTAGACGAACAAGGTACTGCTCATTTAGTTTATGAGGTGTCTTATGTAACTTATGGTCGAAACCCTGCGAGACCTTATCAAATTATTGATGCAAACAATGGAGATATTCTATTTAGCATCGATAACCTCCAACATGCTGATGCGACTGGTCCAGGTGGAAACTTGAAGACGGGCAAATATGTTTATGGCACTGATTTTGATAGTTTGAATGTAACTCAATCGGGCAGTAATTGCGTGATGGAAAATAGTAACGTTAGAACTATTAATTTAAATGGTGGGACGAGTGGAACAAGTGCTTATTCATTTACCTGTCCTGAGAATACCTTTAAAGAAATTAATGGTGCTTACTCACCTTTAAATGATGCACATTATTTCGGCAACGTAATTTATAACATGTATAACGATTGGATTGGTACGCCACCATTATCTTTTCAATTAAAAATGAGAGTGCATTATAGCAACAATTATGAAAATGCATTTTGGGATGGCAGTGCAATGACTTTTGGAGATGGTCAAAATACATTTTATCCACTTGTAAGCTTAGATGTATCAGCCCATGAAGTAAGCCATGGGTTTACCGAGCAAAATTCAGGTCTGATCTATAACAGCAAATCAGGCGGGCTGAATGAAGCTTTTTCTGATATGGCAGGTGAGGCTGCAGAGTATTACATGAAAGGAAGTAATGATTGGCTTGTAGGTCAAGACATATTCAAAGGTAATGGTGCTTTGCGATACATGAATAATCCAACACAAGATGGGCGCTCGATTGATAAACAAAGCGATTATACTAGTGGTATGGATGTACATTACAGTTCAGGTGTTTACAACAAAGCGTTTTATAACCTAGCCACGACTGCTGGATGGAATACAAAAAAAGCATTTGAAGTGATGGCGCGTGCTAATCAACTGTATTGGACTGCCAGTACTAACTGGGATATAGCCGGTAATGGTGTTATGGACGCAGCCTGTGATCTAAACTACGACACACAGGACGTAAAAGCGGCGTTAAGTGCTGTTGGTGTAAACTCTAGTTTGAGTGCTGGTAGTTCGTGTGATTCAGGTTCCGAAATAGAAGCGCTTTCAAATGACATCCCACGTACGGGGATCAGCGGTGCAGCCAAACAACAAATATTCTTTACGCTTGATGTGCCACAAGATGCAGGTAACTTATCATTTACCACATCAGGTGGAACAGGCGATGCTGATTTGTATGTAAAATTTGGTTCTAAGCCAACGCTAAATAGCTTTGACTGTAATAGCACAACGTCAACAAGTAATGAAAGTTGCGCTATCGGTAATGTTCAAACCGGTACTTATTATGTAATGGTTGAGGCATGGAATCAAATCTCAGGAGTCACATTACTTGGCAGTTATGATGGCGATACTGGGGGTACAACGCCTATAAATCGAACTGAAGAAAATGTAGCTGTAAGCTCTGGAGGCTGGACTCGATTTACGCAAAGTTTAGGTTCAGGTTATAGCTCACTTAATGTTTCAATTGCGGGTGGCAGTGGCGATGCGGATTTATATGTAAACTTTGGAGCAGCATCAGATACAAATACTTATGTTTGTCGCCCATATAAAAATGGCAATAACGAAAGTTGTACTATCGATAATCCACAAGCAGGGACTTGGCACATTGATTTACAAGGATACCGCAATGCAAGTGGTGTAACGCTTACTATTCAAGCTAACTAAATCAATTCCTAGGGGAGCGTCCGCTCCCTTTTTTATCTTAGTCATATCACTTTCTATGAATATAGCTTGATTTAAAAGGAATCAATTTATGAAACGTTTATTAAATATTGCGTTAGTTAGCGCTAGCGCCTTAATTGTTCAACCACTGTATGCACAAGACAACGAAAATATATGGGTGACAATAGATCCTATTGCAGCAAAGCATTATCAGCAGACTAAAAAAACAGTAAGTAAATCACATCAATCATTAACTATTCATGCAACTGAGCTAGATACCGTTAATTTTTTAAAGGTTAAGACCTCGGATGTAGCACAGCTGAGTGAGTTTATGCATGATAATTACCATCGGTGTGGTGGTTTTGTAGCGCATGAATCACTAGATGAAGCAAAACAATATACTGAACAGTTGGCAGCTGTGCAAAACCAAAACACCTTAGCTTTTGATTATAATATTGATAATGCGCAAACAACACAGCAACTAATTAATCGTATTAGCCCTAATAATTTAACAAATACTGTTAATTCAATGAGTAGCTTTTACAATCGCTACTATACAACTCAAACTGGGATAGATGCATCTCAATGGTTAAAAGATTATTGGCAACAGTTAGCGGCAAGTCGTAGCGATATCAGCGTTGAATATTTTACTCATAGTTGGGCGCAGTCGTCGATTATAGTCACAATACCTGGGGAAGAAAAAGCTGATGAAATTGTTATCATAGGTGGACATTTAGATTCAATTAACCAATCAAACCCTACAAATGGACGTTCTCCTGGTGCCGATGATAATGCATCAGGTATCGCTGTATTATCAGAAGTACTAAGAGCAATTGTTGATAATGACTACAAGCCGCAAAGAACAATTCAAATAATGGGCTTTGCAGCTGAAGAAGTTGGCTTGAGGGGGTCAAAAGCGATTGCCTCAGCATACAAATCACAAGGAAAAAATGTTGTTGGTATGGTGCAGTTTGATATGACTGGTAATAACGGTAGCAATGAAGATATTGTGATGATGACAGATTACACAACAAATGCTCAAAACCAGTTTCTAGGTCAGCTAATCGATACTTATTTGCCTTCTGTTAGTTACGGTTTTGACCAATGTGGATATGGATGTTCTGATCACGCATCTTGGTATCAACAAGGGTTTACAGCATCTATGCCATTTGAGTCGAAAATGGCTGATATAAATCGATTAATTCACACCATTAATGACACTAATTTTGACGCTGATCATGCTAGTAAGTTTGCAAAATTAGCTGTTAGTTTCATATCGGAAATGGCAAAAAATGCAGGCGATGTGATCCCCCCAATTGGCGACGAATTACAAAACGGTGTTACGGTTGCCGGTATAACAGAAAGTTCAAAAGCGGAACGTGTATTCACATTAAACGTACCTGACAACGCGACTAACTTAAACTTCATTACATCCGGTGGTTCTGGTGATGCCGATTTATACGTAAAATTTAATTCAGCACCTACCTTAACAAGCTTTGATTGTAAAAGTACAACCTCTTCAAGTAATGAGAGTTGTGAAATAGGTAATGCCCAAGCGGGCGTTTATTATGTCATGGTTCAAGCATGGAATGCGATTACGAATGTTTCTTTAACCGGTAGCTATAACGAAGGTAACACAGCAGAACCTATCAATCGTGTAGAAAATAATATTTCGGTAGCAGCAAACAATTGGAGCCGATACACACAAAATCTTGATGCTGGCTATTCGTCATTCACAGTTAACATTAGCGGCGGCAATGGAGATGCTGATTTATATGTAAATTTTGCAAGCCCATCTACAGAATCTGTTTATCAATGTAGGCCATTTAAAAATGGTAATTTAGAAACTTGTAATATTGATAACCCACAAGCAGGTACTTGGTTTATAGATTTAAAGGGCTATAGTTCTGCAAGCGGAGTTACCTTATCTATTACGGCACAATAATAATTAATAGGGGGACAATGCCCCCCTTATTATATAACTTAATTACTTGCCCTTGATGTTTCGCTTACGTAGAATCCCGCTATTATTTTTTACAAAGTGATTGGTATTATCAAACAGCTGTTTAGTGCGACCGGGCCTTTGGCTTTATCAATAGATGGATATACACCACGCCAGCCTCAAATCGATATGGCGGTGGCTGTTGATGATGCATTAAAAACCCGATCTCAACTTGTTGTTGAGGCAGGCACTGGCACAGGTAAAACCTTTGCCTATTTAGCTCCCGCTCTTAAATCTAAAGGTAAAACCATCATCTCAACGGGTTCTAAAGCACTGCAAGAGCAGCTTTATCATCGTGATTTACCGGTATTAGTAAAAGCCTTAGGTGCTGCTAAGAAAACGGCCTTGTTAAAAGGGCGTGCCAATTATTTGTGTACGTATCGACTAACTCAGCATGTGGCACACGTACCAACAGACGACCCTGATGTTATGCATCAGCTTGCTATGGTTGCAAAGTTTGCCAGTGAGACCCACAGCGGTGATCTTGCCGATTGCATTGGTATTGAAGAAGACGCCAAAGTGCTACCTTATGTAAGCTCAACCGCTGATAATTGCTTAGGCAAAGAGTGCCCTGACTTTCAAGAATGCTATATTCGCAAAGCGCGTTTAAAAGCGGCTGATGCCGATGTTGTAGTAATAAATCACCATTTGTTTTTTGCCGATATGGCGGTAAAGGAATCAGGTTTTGCAGAGCTCATGCCTAATGCGGATGCCTACATATTTGATGAAGCTCACCAATTAAGCGAAATTGCCAGCGACTATTTTGGCGAAACAATGAGCACCAAAAAGCTGGTGGATTTAATTAACGATTTGCGCGCTATTTACCGCGCTGAAATCCCCGATATGCTGCAATTAGGTAAAAGTTTAAATAAACTCGAAACCAGTGTCGCTGATTTAAGGTTGCAGTTTGGGGTAGATGGTAGCCGTGGCGATTGGCGCGAAAAGCTCAGTAATAAGCTTATTTGCTCGGCATTACATCGCGTTATTAGTGATTTAGAATTTGTGTATCAGGTTTTAAAGTTATGCTTAGAGCGCAGCGATAAAATAGAACATCCGTTTGAACGAGTTTTGGCTTTTAAAGGCCAGTTAGAACGTGTATTTGATACCGCCCAAACTGGGTTTAGTTACTGGTACGAAACCACTAGGCGCTATTTAACAATAAATATAACGCCATTAAACGTATCGGCAAAATTTGCATTGATGATGAAAGAATCTGGTGCGGGGTTTGTATTTACCTCCGCCACGTTATCGGTCGACAATGAACTGAGCCACTTTAATGCAAGCCTTGGCTTAAAGCCAAAGCAAAGTATGATGGTGGATAGTCCGTTTGATTATGCCAATCAGGCGTTGCTGTGCTTACCCCGTTATTTACCACAATCTCATGAAGATAATATGCCTCATGCTATTGTAAAACTGACTTTAGAGCTCATAAAGTCGGCTAAGGGGCGTTGTTTTGTGTTATTTACTAGTTATCGTATGATGCATTTAGTGGCTGAGGGTTTAACGACGCAAATGGACTACCCAGTTTATATGCAAGGGCAAATGTCTAAACGAATTATACTAGAAAAATTTACTCGCCATGGTAATGCAGTATTGCTGGGCACCGCGTCATTTTGGGAAGGGGTTGATGTACGAGGCAGCACCTTAAGCTGTGTTATTATAGACAAGCTGCCATTTGCTGCCCCTGATGACCCTTTACTGCAAGCCAAAATGCAGGATTGCCAAATGCAAGGTAAAGACCCGTTTGCACATATTCAATTACCCCAAGCGGTGATTGCATTAAAGCAGGGGGTAGGTCGCTTAATAAGAGACAACAAAGATAAAGGCGTGTTAGTGATTTGCGATAATCGCTTAGTTACACGCCAATATGGACAAGTATTTTTAAAGAGTTTACCGCCAATGCGCCGTACACGAAGCTTAGAAGATGCCAATACATTTTTAAAACATATTAATTGAGTACAAAAATGATCAAAAGTAATATTCTCGCCCTAGATGCTTCTACAGAAGCATTATCAATTGTTTTGCATTATCAGGGTAAAACGTTTCATCATTTTGAAGAGTGCCCGCAGCAGCATAGCCAAAAAATTCTGCCACTTATTGATGAGCTACTAGGAAAAGCCGGTTGTAAACTAAAAGATTTAGACGTAATAGGATTTGGCCAAGGCCCAGGTAGTTTTACTGGCGTGCGCATAAGCGTAGCCATTGCACAAGGTCTTGCGTATTCAACTAATTTACCATTAGTCGGGGTATCTACTTTAGCAGTCATGGCACAGCAGGCATTAGAACAGTTTGGTGCTAACGATGTTTATTCTAGTATTGATGCGCGTATGGGAGAAATATATTTTGCTCAGTACCAAGCAAAAGATGGATTGATGACACTTAAAGGCGAAGAGCGAGTATTCAAACCTGAATTGTTAGATGCAACCTTGATAGATATAAACATTGATGCTGCAGGCGTAGGGACGGGGTTTAAAAGTTATCCTGATTCATTAACGGCATTTAATAATGTAACCATACAGTCAGAAATAAGCTTACCGGATGCACACTATATGTTGGCACTAGTAGAGGCGCAGTACCTTGCAGGTAAGGGTGTACAAGCCAGTGATGCACAACCAAAGTATGTGCGTGACACGGTAACATGGAAAAAATTACCGGGCCGAGAATAAGATAAACCCGGTTGTTTGCAAATTAAGCGATTTTAAATCATAATTTAGTTATGTTGTTGGTTGGAGAAGCGCTGTGTCGCTACCTATAAGTTCTGGTTTTTTCACAGGTGATATACCTGGTAATGTGCGTTCTACTTCGGTAGTTCCGGTGCAGCCTGAACGAGTACTAGAGCAAGCCAAACCACAAAAAACTAATACCGATTATGTCAAAAGCAGCCCTGAAGGGCTTGAACTTGCAAAAGAGTTTACAAAAGCGAACAGCAAAGACAACCAATACAGCCAAACTATTTACGATCAACCCACAGCCCAAGTAAGTAAAGCGATTTCGACTTATACTGAGTTTGCTAATTTAGAGCGAAGAGCTGAAGTTCAAAATTTAATTGGTGTTGATATATACGCTTAGCTAATACCAATCCTCAAAATAGATCACTTAAATAAGAGAATTGGTATAAAATAAAAATAAGCAAATAAAAAGCCCGAATATATTCGGGCTTTTTTAATTTCATTACTGAGATTATTGTTCTATGTAACCAATCAATTTTTTAGCTATATCGGTATTATTTTGAGAGCCAACAAAGTCATCACTATTTTTGCCATAAGCAAATACTTGTACATCAGACGCTGTGTGGCCGCCCGTTGTCCAACCTGTAAAGCTTAAGTCATTAATGATGCTTTTAACGGCTAAGTTTAGGGTTTTCTCACCCATAGCTTTGGCTTGTTTAAGCTTAATTTCGTTTTCAGCTGTAAACCCAATGCTCGTATTTTCCTGCCATACCTTTTTAAGGTTATCTGACTCCATTAACAAATTGGTCAATGTACCCGCAGTGGCTTTAACACCTTTGATGACATCTGTTTCCCATTTATATTGGCCATGTGCACCAATAGTTAAACCACCTGTTGAGTGGTCTGCCGTGATCACCAAAATAGTGTCTGGGTTCTTATCTACATAGGCTTTAGCCGTTTCGATTGATTTAGCAAAATCATCCATTTCAGCCATTGCACAGGCAATATCATTTGCGTGGCCACACCAATCAATTTGGCTGCCTTCAATCATCACAAAAAAGCCTTTATCATTTTGCCCATCAAGCAAATCAAACGCTTTAGAAGTTAACTGCTTTAATCTTGTTGGGTTTTCATCAAGAGCAAATGGTAAGCCTTTAGGTGCATATAAACCTATAGCAGGCACTTGAGTGATTTGACCAAGGTTTTGAATATCATCGCCGTATTGATATCCAGCTTGTTTAAACTCTTCAACTAAGTTTCTGTCATCACGAATAAAGTACTCAGTGCCACCGCCTAACATTAAATCAACCGGTAATTTACCTGCAATTTTATTGTCAATGTAGTCATTGGCAATATCATCGTAGTTTCTTCTTGATTCATTATGTGCGGCAAAACTTGCTGGTGTTGCATGGTTTATTTGTGAGGTAGCTACTAACGCTGTTGTCATTCCTTGCTCTTTTGCAATTTCTAGCATGGTTTTAACAGGCTTTTTAGCTGTATCGACGGCAATAGCGCCATTATAACTTTTATGGCCGCTGCTAAGTGCAGTTGCACCTGCTGCGCTGTCTGTAACATAGGTATGGTCATCTGGATACGTGTGCGCCATGCCTTTTAATATGGTATCAAAAACGGTGGTTTCTATTTCTTTTGTTGTTGGGTCATCTTTGTAGTATCGATAAGCGGTTGTGAAAGCAGGACCCATGCCATCACCAATCATATAAATAACATTTTTAGGCGCTGTTTGAGCAAATGCTCCTGTTGTTGTACATAAAAGCGCTAATAAGCCGAACTGTTTTTTCATTGTTTGTACCCTTTAAGTGTACTTATTTTAATAGCGACTATTATTGTATACTGATGACGAGATAAATAAATGAATATGTTTATGAAATCTCCAATTTAAGTATGTGTTCTATAAGCTCGGTTCTATTATTTGTGTATTATCTCTTGTATGTTATTGCCATATCCAAACAAAAAGTAGAGGTTTTCATTGCAACCATTTTCTGTAAAAGCTAACGACTTAGATATACATGGCCTTCAATTTGGTAACGGTGAAGAGGTTGTTATTGCACTTCATGGTTGGTTAGATAACAGTGCTAGCTTTGCACCTATGCTAACTGACGTACCGTCAAATCAAACATGGTATTGTATTGATTTTGCAGGGCATGGACTATCATCTTGGCGAAGTCCTCAAGCACATTATTACTTTATTGATTATGTGGATGATGTTTATGCCTTAATCAAAGCACTTGAGTTAAAAAAAGTTCACTTAGTAGGGCATTCAATGGGCGCTATGGTTGCAGGGCTATTTGCTAGTTGCTTTAACGAGTATGTTAAATCTGTTTCTTTTATTGAAGGAATAGGCTGCGTTACCACACAAGCAAATGAAGTCGCTTCGCAGCTAAAAAATGCCATACTTAACCGGGCACGGTTAACCACTAAAAAATCTCGAGTATACACTTCAAAGCAGCAGATTTTTCAAGCACGAGCAAAAACAACGGATTTAAATGATGAACTGATTGCGTTGTTGATGGACAGAAATATACAACAGATACATAGTGGGTTTGAGTTAACGACAGATCCTAAGCTTAAAAATCACTCAGGTTTTCGATTTGATGAAGCGCAATGTATTGGTGCAATAAAAGAATTAATTGCACCATGTCAATTAATTTTAGGTGATCAAGGTTATCCATTTGTAAAACAAAACTTAGATAAGTATAGTAATTATTACAATAACTTGAGAGTATTAGAAGTGCCTGGTGGACATCATTGCCATATGCAAAGTAGTGGGCTATGTTTTGAACACATTCACGCATTTATGCTGCAAAGTAGTGCATGTTAATTGTATATTACCGATAAATGTGGGATTATCTCTAGATTAGAGTATTTGCTCAATTGTGAAAGTGCCTTACTTAGATTAAGGTTAATAAAAATATAATTATAACAGGGGCTAAGAGTGGAAAAAATCTGGCTTAAGCGCTACCCAGAAGGTATGCCTGAAACAATCGATCCTGAGCACTACAACTCGTTACTCGAAGTGTTTGAAAAAAGTTTTAATGAATACAAAGATTTACCTGCATTTACTAATATGGGTAAAACATTGTCTTACAACGAAATAGATGCTGCAACAAAACGCGTTGCCGCCTATATCCAAAACGATTTAGGATTAAAAAAAGGCGATAAAGTCGCTGTGATGATGCCTAACTTGTTGCAAACCCCTATTGCTATTTTAGGTATTTTGCGTGCAGGATGTGTTGTAGTTAATGTTAACCCGCTTTACACCGTACGAGAGTTAGAGCATCAGTTAAAAGATTCTGAAACATCAGCCATTTTTATACTTGCTAACTTTGCTGTCACTCTTGAAAAAGCGCTGCCCAACACCGACGTGAAACATATTGTGGTTACCCAAGTCGGTGACATGATGGGTGGTCTTAAAAAGCATTTAGTTAATTTTGTCGTTAAGCATTTCAAAAAAATGGTGCCAAGCTACACATTACCTAACACGATTAACTTTTGTGATTTGTTAAAAGCAGATCCAACTGGTTACAAACGTCCAGATGTAAACCTTAGTGACTTAGCATTCTTACAGTATACAGGTGGAACTACCGGTGTATCAAAAGGCGCTATGTTAAGTCATGGCAATATGGTAGGTAATCTTGAGCAAGTATCTGGTTGTTTAGACAAAGTGCTTGACCGTGGTAGTGAAGTAGTTATTACTGCGCTTCCGCTTTATCATATATTTGCATTAACAGCGAACTGTTTAGCATTTATGAAATACGGTGGCTTAAATGTTTTAATTACTAATCCACGTGATATGCCAGGATTTGTAAAAGAGCTTAGTCAGCATAAATTTACAGCTATTACAGGTGTAAATACTCTGTTTAATGGCTTATTAAATACTCCAGGTTTCTCTGAACTTGATTTTAGTCACCTTAAAATGTCACTGGGTGGCGGTATGGCCGTTCAACGTCCAGTTGCCGAAAAATGGCAGAAGGTCACTAACAGCAAATTAATGGAAGGCTATGGTCTGACAGAGTGTTCGCCATTAGTTACAATTAGCCCATATGATTTAGAGTCTTATAATGGCTCTATTGGCTTACCAGCGCCAAGTACCGATATCAAGCTAATGCTTGATAGCGGTGAAGAAGCGGCTAAAGGTGAACCGGGCGAGTTATGGGTTAAAGGCCCACAAGTAATGCTTGGTTATTATAACCGTCCTGACGCAACCTCTGAATGTTTAAAAGATGGCTGGTTTGCTACCGGTGATATTGCGACATACGATGATGAAGGCTTCTTCTATATTGTTGACCGTAAAAAAGACATGATAATTGTGTCAGGCTTTAATGTATTCCCAAATGAGATTGAAGAAGTGGTTGCGATGCACGAAGGTGTATTAGAAGTTGCCGCAATTGGTATTCCTCATGACATTAGTGGTGAACAAGTTAAAGTTTTTGTTGTGAAAAAAGACCCTTCTTTAACTGAAAAAGATATAATAAAACATTGTCGTGATAATTTAACTAATTATAAGGTTCCTAAACTCGTTGAGTTTAAGGATGAGTTACCCAAAACTAACGTGGGTAAAATTCTCAGAAGAGCCTTAAAAGATTAGCAACTATAAAAAAGCCGACATTAGTCGGCTTTTTTATTGTAGGAGACTCAGTGCACTACCAATTGATCCAAACCCAAAATGAGCTAAATACGTTTGTAGAACAAATAAAAAACAAACCCATTCTTGCTATTGATACCGAGTTTATGCGCCGCCGTACTTTGTATCCCGAAGTTGCACTAATTCAAGTTTATGATGGCGAGCATTTAGCACTCATCGACCCGCTTGCAGAGCTTTCCTTGTTTGATTTTTGGCAGATACTTAAAGATCCAAACGTGTTAAAAGTACTTCATTCTCCTTCAGAAGATATTGAAGTTTTTCAAAAATACGCAGGTTTCGTTCCTTATCCATTGTTTGATACTCAGTTTGCACTTCAGCTATTAGGGGAGGGTAACTGTATGGGGTTTGCCTTAATGGTAAAAACCTTGTTGAATATTGAAATTGATAAAAGTGAATCGCGTACTAATTGGTTACAACGTCCTCTCACTCAAAAACAACTTGAATACGCTGCGGCCGATACGTTTCACTTACTACCTTGTTTTGAGTTAATTATAGACAGCATTAAAGCGGCCGATTTATTTGATATTGTTATTAATGAAAGTGAATTGGTGGCAAACAAGCGTGCTTTTCAAACACCAGATGAACTGCTTTATAAAGAGATTAAAAATGCATGGCAGCTCAAGCCGCATGAATTAGCGGTACTAAGAGAATTAGCCGTGTGGAGAAGAAATAAAGCAATTCGTAAAAATCTTGCGCTTAATTTTGTTCTTAAAGAGCACAACATGACTGAAATCGCTAAGCGAGGCCCATCGAGCTTAAATGCGCTTAGACAAATTCCGGGTGTTGAGCCTATTGAAGTGAATCGTTCAGGGGTTGAAATTTTGAAGTGTATTGAGCAAGCTAAAGCTATCCCACCTGAACAGCACCCAAAAGTACTAAAGCGTTTAATTGATTTTCCTACATACAAAAAAGTAGCGAAAGAGATCAAACAAAACATTAGTAAGGTTGCAAAAGAGCACAACATACCAGAAGATGTAATGGCCTCTAAAAAGCAAGTGAATCAACTTATAAGTTGGAACTGGAAGCTAACAGATGAACAAAAATCACAGCAGATAAAACCAGATTTACTCAATTCTTGGCGCTATGAATATCTTAAAGGTGCACTCAAAGAGTGGGATAATTAAATAAAGTTTACAAGACGAGTTAAAAACAGATGATAAAGGGCGCTTAGCGCCCTTTATCATTATTTCTTTTCTTCGTCAGGTAGTGTGACATTGAGTTCGAGTACGGCTAAATCATCTTCATTTTGATCAAACTGAACTTGAACTGCATCGGCGCCTACATTCACGTACTTGCGAATGACATCTAATATATCTTGCTTTAACTGCGGCAAGTAATCAGGTGTACCACGCTGAGAACGTTCGTGCGCGACTATGATCTGCAATCGCTCTTTTGCTAATGACGCACTGTTTTTCTTTTCTGAGCGGAAGTAGTCAAGTAAAGACACATTAACCTCCAAATATCCGTTTGAATAAACCCTTTTTCTCTACATCTAAAAATCTAAATTCAACCGTCTCGCCTAATAAACGACTTATCGCATCAGCATAGGCTTGACCTGCGTCTGATTCGCCATCAAGAATAACGGGTTGTCCTGAGTTAGATGCACTAAGTACTGCTTGAGATTCAGGAATGACACCTAGTAAGTCGATAGCTAGAATGTCCTGGATATCTTCAACAGATAGCATTTCACCTTTTGATACACGATCTGGATTATAGCGTGTTATTAGCAAATGCTCTTTAATGTTTTCCAAACCTTCTTCAGCACGTTTAGATTTACTGTGTAAAATTCCTAGTATACGATCTGAGTCTCTTACTGACGAAACTTCTGGGTTGGTAGTTACAATCGCTTCATCAGCGAAGTACATGGCCATCATAGCACCGGCTTCTATACCTGCTGGAGAATCACACACGATGTAGTCAAAGTCTTCTTTTAACTCATTGAGAACACGTTCAACGCCATCACGTGTGAGTGCATCTTTATCGCGTGTTTGCGATGCAGGAAGTAAGAATAACTTCTCTACACGCTTATCTTTTATAAGTGCTTGGTTAAGGTTGGCTTCACCATTGATTACATTGACAAAGTCATACACTACGCGACGTTCACAACCCATAATAAGGTCTAAATTCCGCAGGCCGATATCAAAATCAATGATAACAGTCTTATAGCCTTTCAATGCCAAGCCTGTACCAATTGCTGCGCTTGATGTTGTTTTACCAACACCCCCTTTACCCGAGGTAACGACAATTATTTTTGCCATGAGATTTATCCTTTAACCAAAGCTGAAATTTCTAAAGATTCATTTTTTTGTTGTATTTGAACTGCGTTACCCCAGTGTTCACCTTGCAGTGAGTCACTGATCCAGTAATTACCATTGATTGAAACGAGTTCTGCTTCTAATTTATTACAAAAAATGTATGCGTTTTCTAGCCCTTTCGCACCGGCGATTGCACGGCCGCGTAGGGTTCCATATATATGTACATTGCCATCTGCAATTACTTCTGCACCATGGCTTACTGCGCCTAATACCACTAAGTCACGGTCTTTGGCGTAAACCTGTTGCCCTGAGCGAACTGCACCATTAATAATTTGTGCTGGTAAATACACGGTTTTTTCAACCACTGACGTATTAGGCTCTACTCTTGGAGGTTCACTCTTAACGTCTTGTGAATAGTTTAAAACAGATAAGCCAGCAGCTTTCGCTTGTTTGTGCTGCTCATCAGAACCATTACATACACCCACCGCATTAAAGCTCATACGTTCAATAAGTGATTTTAAGTGAACAAAATCAATAGGATTATTTTTTACTTCAATTAAATTCACGACAATGGGGGCACCCTCAAAGAATTTTGGGGCTTGGGCTATTTTTATATACAGTTGTTCTGCTAAAAGGGGAATATCAGTACTATAAAGATGTAAAACTGATAACGTAAAAAGGTTGCCTTTTAGCTCAAAAATTTGGTCCGACATAGATGCTCAACTGGATTGTCTTGTTAGTGTGAAATTTTTATATAAACCTAGGCTGAACAAGGCGTTTATTGTAGTTTTCACTCTAATTTTTATAACTTATTATTATTGCCATGTTATAGTGTGTAGCACTGTTAAGCAAGATTTTATAGGGCCATAATGCTAACTGCGGTATATAAAAGTAAGAAAAAAGCAGATACTTTCTTATTTATTGAAAAAAGAGACGATTTTAGTAAAGTTCCGGA
The DNA here is from genome assembly GCF_056173165.1 of Pseudoalteromonas sp. QJM3NY_12. The sequence continues at coordinate 59,365 of NZ_JBWBUF010000002.1, read as the reverse complement.
ACCTTTAATGGCCATGTTTGGTCAACCTCAGTACGTGATGATCATTAACTTAGCTAAGCGAACTCAACTAGGCGTAGCGGATTTAGACACTTTAAAACAGTCGCTCAGCGACCAAGGCTATTATTTACAAATTCCGCCACCAGAAGAAAACTTGCTGAGTGAATTAAGAAAACAAAACGGAGTAGATAGTGATTAAAAAATTAGCAGTTGTATTGTGTGGTATCTGTTTAAGCTCATCGGTGATGGCAAAAACCCAAGCTGAGTTTCAACAATACCTTACTAATTTAAAGCAAGAGGCAATAGCGAAAGGTTACGATACTCAGTTAATTGAGCAAGCATTTGCCACTGCTTCTTACAAAGAAAAAGTGATTTCAGCAGATAAAAATCAGCCTGAAGTAAAAGAAACACTGGAAACATATTTACCAAAACGAGTGCCTCAATGGAAAATTGATCGCGCGCGTAAGTTGTACAAAGAAAACCAAGACGTTTTAGAGAAGGTCGCAAAAGACTTTGGCGTCCAAGCACGCTTTATTGTAGCTATTTGGGGCTTAGAGAGTAATTTTGGTGCCATTCAAGGTGGCCACAACGTGATTTCATCTTTGGTAACACTGGCTTTTGATGGGCGCCGTGAAGCATTATACAAGCGCCAATTATGGGCAGCACTGGATATATTAAAGTCGGGTCATATTACGCTTAATAAATTTAAAGGCTCATGGGCAGGTGCAATGGGGCAAACTCAATTTATGCCAACCTCATTTAATGCCTATGCTGTAGATTACAACAACGATGGCCGTAAAGATATTTGGACAACCAAAGAAGATGCGTTTGCCTCTATTGCTAATTACTTAAAGCAAGAGGGTTGGAATGACAACTTAACCTGGGGTCGCCAAGTTCAATTACCTGCTGATTTTGATCAGCAGTATATTTTAAAGCGCGGTACTAAAACACGTAAGCAATGGCTTGAATATTGGAACAATTCAGAGCGCTCACTCGCTGATTGGCAAGCATTAGGGGTTCGTCGAGCTGACGGCAGCGATTTACCAAATGTTGCTGTGGATGCTGCACTAGTGATGCCTGATGATGAAAATGGGCGCATGTATTTAGCATACGACAACTACAAGGTATTTATGCACTGGAATCGGTCATATTATTTTGCAACCAGCGTGGGCTATTTGTCAGATAGAATTGCTTATCCAAAAATTTAAATAAAGCAAATAACTAAAAAGCCGCAAATTGCGGCTTTTTTGTGAGTGACCTATCGACTAAATTTCTTTTTTAAATATTTTATCTTTTAGGTCAATGACTTTGCCAATCCCTGAACCTAGTTTCATTAGCTTATTAAGCTGCTCAGGAGTTAAACGTTGTAATTCTGACGACCATTTAGTTACTGTTTCAAGTAAGTTATGGATTTCGCCCATTTGTTTTTGAGCGTAGATTTCATCGTCGTTACTTGCTTCGTCTAGTAAGTTATCCCGGAGTAAACTTAGTGTCGGCTCAACTTCACGTTTTTTGCGCTCTTCGAATACGCGATTTGCCATATCCCAAATATCGCCTGCAGGGGCATAGTACTCTTTTCTATCTCCTGGGATATGCATTACTTTGATCAGTTGCCAAGATTGTAATTCTTTGATCCCCATACTCACGTTACCGCGAGAGATACTTAGCGCATCAGCGATTTGATTTGCCGTCATCGGGTCTTTAGTGATAATCAATAAACCGCACATTTGTCCAATGGTGCGATTAAATCCCCAGCGGCTGCCCATCTCACCACAATGCATTACAAAGGCAAAGTTTTTTTCTGATAATGTCATTGTTACAAGTTTCAAAAATAAATGAAATCTATGCTAGCACGCTGGTTAGGTATGGCAAGACTTAAGCTGGGATAAAAAGCCACGTTTTACGACTAATGATTGATATAGATTAATATCTAAGCATTTATAGTGAGGTATGTTGCGGATATGCAACATGACATTGTTATTTAACGACCTTGTTGAATAACAAAATTTTTTATAAACGATGGAATGACTATGAAAGCAGCAATAAATACAGAATATAAAGGCAAGTTAGCGATCACCGATTTGCCTATCCCAGAAGTAGGTCCTAACGATGTCCTAGTAAAAATAGCCGCTTGTGGTGTGTGCCACACTGATTTACACGCATGTCATGGCGATTGGCCGGTAAAACCAAAAATGCCATTAGTACCTGGGCACGAAGGTGTTGGTGTAATAGAAAAACTAGGAAGTAATATTAAGCACTTAGAAGTGGGCGATAGAGTAGGCGTACCATGGTTATACAGCGCATGTGGCCATTGTGAGTTTTGTTTAGATGGACGCGAAACCTTGTGTTTATCGCAACATAATACGGGTTACTCTATTGACGGTGGGTATGCAGAATACTGTTTAGCTCATGGTGACTACATCATCAAAATACCGAAAGGTTTAGGTTTTGCTGAAGCTGCCCCCTTATTTTGTGCGGGCGTAACAACGTATAAAGCTTTAAAAGTATCTGGCGCTAAACCAGGTCAATGGGTTGCTATTGTCGGTGTGGGTGGTTTAGGGCACTTAGCAGTGCAATATGCAAAAGCAATGGGCTTTAATGTTATTGCGGTAGATACTGGTAAAGAGAAAATGGCGCTAGCTAAAGAGTTGGGTGCTGATATTACGCTTGATTTTAAAGAGGTGGTGCCCAGTGAGGCCATTTTTGAGCAAGTAGGTGGCGCGCATGCTGTTGTTTGTACGGCAGTATCAAAACCAGGGTTTGAACAAGCATATAAAAGTGTTCGCCGAGGGGGAAAATGTGTATTGGTTGGTTTACCGCCTGAAGATATGCCATTGCCAATTTTTGACACCGTATTAAATGGTGTTTCAGTGGTTGGCTCTATTGTAGGTACGCGCAAAGACCTGCAAGAATGTCTTGAATTTGCTGCGCAAGGCAAAGTAAAAGCTATCATTGAAGAGAAAAAACTTGAAGATATTAATGAAATTTTTGATGACATGCTTAAAGGCGAAATAAACGGCCGCATAGTTGTTACGATTTAATATTAAGTTTTTACATGAAAAAAGCACGGTATCTCAATTGAAATACCGTGCTTTTAAAATTATTAAACTATTAAAGTGTGTAACTAAAGCTTAGCTTTGCATTACGTTCTTCACCTGGCATTCCGCCTAAAAACATGGCTTTAGAATAATAGTTTTTATTAAACAGGTTATTAATGTTTAACTGCATCTGCCAGTTATCAGCTTTATAGCTAACTGCAGCATCATATACGGTATAAGCGGGTACGTAACCATTATCAATACCGAATGAACTTGAGTTAGTACTGCGTTTATCAACGAATGTTAAGCCTGCGCTTAGATCAACTGCGTGTGGTAATTCAAACAGCGCTGCTGAGTAAGTAACCCATGAACTAGCTGTTACATAAGGCACCCCTTTTTGGCGGGTATCAAAGCTTGAGCTGTTTGGATTAGTTTTATCGCGGGCGTCTTGATAAACACCGTTAATATTAACTTTCCATTGATCGTTCAAATACGCATTTAAATCAATCTCTACACCTTTTGTCTGTTCTTCGCCATCAAAAAAGCTCTCTACTTCGTTAGGTGCTGACACGCCGGCTTCATAAAGTGGATTGGCGTATTCTAAATTAGTGCGCGCACTTTCAAATACTACAATCGAAGCTAGTAATTGATCATCAAATGCTTTAAAACGAAAGCCTAAATCGTTACTCACTGATTCTGAATCGTCTCTATCGGCTTCATTACCAGCAACAGAGCCAAGAACACTGTAAGCTGTGCGTCCTTTCGAGTGATTTAAAAACAAAGCCATATCAGCGTTTACTTGATAAGTAGCACCTAAGTTATACGTTAAACCACTGTCTGATGTGTTTGCTTCAGGCGTTGGATTTGCGCGGCTTTGGCTATAACGTGGGTCTACCCCAAAATGCTCATAACTTTGTTTTATGCGATTATGAGCAACACCAATACGAGTAGTGATCTTGTCGTTAATATAAGCAACATGCTGCAGGCCTACGCCCCATGCTTGTACTTTTTTATTGTAATCACTGGTTTTAAGCGGATCATAGTCAGCAAATTCACCTGTAGGCCAATTTGGTTGACGTATATCAAAAATATATGGCAGTGCGCCTTGGTAAATCACTTCACCGTCATTGTTTTTAATTACCTTATCAGCATCATAAATAGAGTACTGTTTAAAACGAATATCACGGTCTTCATAGTTGGCATTAACTAGTAGTTCGTTTTCTATATTACCAAGCATAAAGTCATAACGTAAATCTAAGAAGTATTGCCAAGATTTTTCATCCGCTTCTACTTGGCGATATTCTTGGCGTCTTGCAGCAAAAGGATGTAATACATTATCTACAACTAACGGTGCGCGTGGATCTTGGTTAATTACACCGCGTCGGTTCCAATAAACATAATTATAAGCACCTGTTTGACGAGCAAAACTTGAGGTGTAATTGCGATACTGTAGCTGTTGATTTAAAAATAAATCATCACTAATGTAATAATTATGCGCTAATTTAAAACGCAGCTCTTCACCTTCGTTATCCTTTGCCATCGGTGATATTATACCATTAGTGCCAAAGTTAAAGGGTGTTAAACCATCATTGCTTGCCAAAGAGTTAGCTAATTCATTTCGTTGTGCTTCACTCAATTGTAACCCACTTGCTGTAGGGTCATTAACTAAATCGGCGCCTGATACTTCTCCAGCAGTTAAACCGTTAACCGATTCACTGTTAAAAATACGAATAGGGTGGCCAATAGAATCCACTGCAATAGCGTCTTTAATATATGCCCCAGACAATACAAAAGATTGTTGGTCATTAAGCACATATTTTAAAGACGAGTAAATTTCATCGCGCTGCTCTTTTAAATCACGAAAGCCATCGCTAGAGGCGGTTTTTGCCATTACCCGATAAGCTAAATCGTCGGTTATTGCATTGGTGCTATCGAGTGCAAGCGAATAACTATCCCACTGACCGATATCCATTTCTAGCGTATGTTGCTCGTTAAACTGTGGTTTTTTTTCAATGAGGTTGATCACACCACCGGCACTACCCATACCATACAGGCCAGTAGCGGGACCCTTTAACACTTCAATAGATTCAACATTGGTTAAAGACCGAGTAGGGTTAAATGTATTGCCCAAGCCTGCGCCGCCATACATGCCATCATAAGTGTAATTAGCACCCAAACCACGAATAACTAAATTGTCACCAATGCCATAGTTATTACCCGCTTGAGTTAGGCCACTCACATTGCGGATCACGTCCTGAAGACTATCAATACCTTGTGATTCAATCAGTGCTTTATCAACAATAACCACGGGTGCTGGGGTTTCCATTAGTGACATGTCTGATTTAGTCGCTAAACCAGAATTCATCACTACTCGGTTTTGTTGCTCGTAAACGCTAATTCGTTCAATATCTGAATTAACTTGTGACTCGTTAGCCATTGCTAAATTTGCGTTTAAACACGCTAGAGTGAGGAGAGAGTATTGAAACCTTTTCATAAACTGATAACCATTCGCATTTGTTAATTTGCGCGAATGATAATGGTTATCATTTTAAATTTAAATAAAAAGTTCAATTTTTTTTACTTCAATAGGTACGTTTGCTTGATTGTTATTCAATGTGATTTAAAAGTAATCATATTTGAAAATTTCAAAGGGGGATTGCAGTAGTTAGTTGGTTTAGCAGAAAGATTTTTTAATAAAATTTTGATGGCTAAACGAGCAGCTTAGCTACATTTGCAAAAAATTTTAAGGTTGAGCGGTGCTCAACCTTATAGAAACGTTTGGGCTTACTGTTTGTAAACCACACCCGCCTTCATAACAAACGGGATCTGCTCTAGTGTAGAAATGTTTTTTAATGGATTAGTATCTACCGCTATGATATCAGCTGCAAAACCAGTTTTAATTTGCCCTAGTTGTTTATCAGCTTTTAATAATTTAGCACTATTAATGGTCGCCGCTTGAATTGCTTGTAATTCACTCATGCCAAATTCAACCATACGGGAAAACTGTTTAGCATTATCACCATGCGGGTAAATAGCTGCGTCGGTACCAAACACCATGTTTACCCCCGCTTTAACAGCGCGTTTAAAACTATCACGTTGTTTTTTTGATACCAGACGTTCCTTATTTAGGTTTTCTTCATCAACACCATTTTGCTCACCAAAGCTCAGCGTATACTCTGTATTATAAATATCCATCGATAACCAAGTACCATGCTCTTTTGCAAGCGCAATCGCTTCATCATCTAAAAAGCTAGCGTGCTCAACACTATCTACACCGGCTCTAATCGCCGTTTTAATACCGTTAGTGCCGTGTGCGTGAGCGGCAACAGGTAATTCACGCATGTGCGCTTCATCGACAATGGCTTTCATCTCTTCAAAGGCGTATTGCTGTATGCCGACTTTTGTTCCTTTAGAAAATACCCCACCTGTGGCGCATAGTTTGATTGCATTAGCGCCATATTTTATATTTTCACGCACTTTAATACGTACTGCCCATGGGCCATCAGCAACGCCGGTGGCAGTATATTTCATCTCTGGAGGTAAGCGATTATTATCGCAGTGCCCACCAGTAATGCTCAAAGAAGGCCCTGCAGCCCAAATGCGTGGGCCGATAATATCACCGGCATTAACACCGTCTCGCACCGCAATAACACTGTAGCCTTGTGCACCTAAGTTACGTACTGTAGTAAATCCAGCTTCTAAGGTTTGCTTAGCAAAATAGCTGGCTTTAATGGCCATTCGCGGAACAGATTGCCCTAAACGTTCACTTCGAGACACGGTAGGATCGCTGGTTAAATGTACGTGCATGTCCATTAACCCAGGTAACAGGGTAAGCGTTGGTAGGTTTATCAGTTCATCATTACTGCTAAGCTTGGGCTTTTTATTAAATTGGATTTGGCTAATAACACCGTTATCTATGGCAATCAAAGGATTAGATTTAAGTTCGCCTGTTTCAACATCTAGTAAAGCTTTGGCCGATATATAGGTTGTGGCTAGTGTACTTGCACTGGTTAAGCTCAGAAATACGATTGATGCAGTTAGTAAATGTTTTTTCATGTTTAAGTCATTATAATTATTTTCATTTACTTGAATGTAGCAACCATGCGCTATTGAGTAAATAATGTAGCGACGAATAGCATTGACCGTAATTGCTTTATTTAAGCTATTTAAAACCGCATAATTGGCGGGTAAAAACTAACAAGGGAATTTATGAAAGTTATTAAAATAGCACTGGTTGCCAGTAGCGTTATGTTTGCCTTAAGTGGTTGTATGAGCACCAGCTCACAATTAAACACAAATCAGTCAGTCGCACCTGTAATAAGCGAATTATCAGCCGAGCAGCAATTAGATGTGCTCGTTGCTCAGTACTACGATGAATCATTAGCTTTTAATCCATTAAGCGCTACTTATAATGGCCGCCATGAATTTGATGATCAATTTTTGCCTGAAATATCGCAGCTTAATCGCGATAAAAAAGCCGCATTTTACAAAAAATATCAACAACGCTTAACGCTGATTGATGAATCACAACTGACCGGTCAAGCGCTACTGAATTTTGAAGTATTATCCCGAGATTTAGCCCTCAAGCTTGAGGGGATGCAATATAAAAATTATTTGTTACCGATAAATCAAATGTCGGGTGCGCATAATACCTTCGCTGGATTTGGTTCAGGACAAAGTGCTCAGCCTTTTAATACTGTTGCCGACTACGAAAATTTTATCAAGCGTGCAGATGGTTTCGTTAAATGGCTTGCAAGTGTTGAACAATCAATGGCGCAAGGCGTTAAAAACGATGTGGTACTGCCTATGCCATTAGCAAAAAAATTACTCCCGCAATTTAAAGCGCATGTTGTTACAAGCGCAGAAGATTCTCTCTTTTATTCGCCCATTAAAGCCATGCCCGCTTCAATTTCAGCTGATGAAAAGCAACAGCTAAAATCGCAGTATAAAACACTGATCTTAGATAAATTAGTGCCTGCATATCAGCGAATGAGCGACTTTTTAGCCAACAATTACATACCTCATGCTCGCGATTCTGTTGGTTATGCTGATTTACCCAACGGTAAAGCGTGGTACGAATACCAAATAAAGAAAAACACCACGTTAAGCTTATCTGCTGATGAAATTCATGAAATTGGCTTAAGTGAAGTGGCTCGAATTTTAAGTGAAATGAAAACGGTGAAAAACACCGTCGGATTTGAAGGTGATTTATCGGCCTTTTTTAACCACTTACGTGACTCCGATGAGTTTTATTACAAAACGGCCGATGAGTTAATTGCTGCCTATGAAAAGATAAAATTAAAAATAGACGCTCGCTTACCAAAGTTATTTAATATTGAGCCTAAAGCACCTTATGTTGTCAAAGCGGTTGAAGCGTATCGAGCCCAATCAGCTGCGGGAGCGTCGTATGCAGGACCCGCTCCTGATGGTTCGCGCCCAGGCATATTTTACATCAATACATACAACTTAAAAGCGCAGCCTAAGTTTTTACTCGAAACACTGTCTATTCATGAAGCCGCTCCTGGTCATCACTTTCAAATAGCGCTGCAACAAGAGGTGCAAAGCTTGCCCGATTTTCGTAAATTTGGCGGCTATACCGTGTTTGCTGAAGGCTGGGCATTATATGCAGAAAGCTTAGGCAAAGAATTGGGTTTATTTACCGACCCGTATATGTGGTACGGGCGTCTTAGCGATGAGCAGCTAAGAGCGATGCGATTAGTGCTTGATACAGGATTTCATGCCAAAGGTTGGACACGTCAACAAGGCATTGATTACATGCTAGCAAATTCTTCAATGGCAAAAAGTGATGTTATTGCTGAAGTTGAACGCTATATCGCATGGCCAGGCCAAGCACTATCGTACAAATTGGGTGAGTTTAAAATTAAAGAGCTCAGAAATTACGCCCACCAGCAATTAGGTGAGCAATTTGACATTAAAGCGTTTCATACGCAAATATTGATTGATGGTGCACTACCTATGCCTATTCTGGAGAAAAAAATTAAACGTTGGGTTAAATCTCAGCAGTAATAAAATCGCGCGAAGCCATGCAGATATTAGGGATTGGCTTTGCGCGCTTTGCTGCAATACGTTAGAATGCGCGCTCTTAAAAGGGGCGAGAACACCATGTTTGATCAACAATTAGCAAATACCCAATTTTGGCTTAGTAAAAGCCTGAATGAAATGAACCAGCAAGAATGGGAAGCCATTTGTGATGGATGTGGAAAGTGTTGTTTAAACACCTTTATTGACAGTGAAGACGAAGATGACTTTACTGCTACCGATCAGCTAAGAGAAGGCGAGCAACTAATATTTACCAACATTGTTTGTCAATACCTTGATAACAATACCTGTGGCTGTAGTGAATACGAAAACCGCCAAACATTAGTCCCTTCGTGCGTTAAACTCACTAAAGAAAACCTAAAAGACATCTTTTTCATGCCCCAAAGCTGTAGCTACCGCCGTCTTCATGAAGGGCGCGGTTTAGCAACGTGGCACCCGTTACTTAATAACGGCGATAAAACTAAAATGCATGAGCTAAACATTTCAGTCAAAGATAAAACAGTAAAAGATTGTGATGTAAAATTAGACGATTTTGACTTGTATATTGCCGAGTGGCCAACCAAGGATTGCAACTAGTGAGTAAGTTACAAGCAAGTATTGGTTTAATAAACCCTAAAAGCCCAACCAATGTGGGTGGTGTATTACGCGCAGCAGGTTGTTATGACGCCAAGAAGGTGTTTTTTACCGGCAACCGTTATTTAAATGCACAAAAATTTCATACGGATACGAAAAATGTGGTGCAACGCATTCCATTAACCGCCACTGACGATTTAGAATCAGTCAAGCCACAAGGTTCAAAAGTAGTGGTAATTGAGTTAATTGAAGGTGCCACTCCTTTGCCCGAATTTACTCACCCTGAGAACGCATTTTATGTATTTGGTCCAGAAGACGGCTCTGTGCCTAAAGATGTTTTAAAATGGTGCGACGAAGTGGTGTATATTCCTACTATCGGCTGTATGAATTTAGCGGCAACCTGTAATGTTGTACTTTATGACCGACTCTCCAAATTGGGCGGGATTCAAAGCAGTAATGAAACCATTATTTCATCACGCGATACCAATAATAAAATGAAATGGAAAAAGTGATTTAAATAATAATTACTCAGTGTAACGTCATTATTAAATTCAAATTTTAATCTTTTTACTTTCCTAAAAGGCATAGTTGCATAGAGTCTTTCTTTGCAACTAGCTAGACCGTCGCTATTAAAAAATCACCTTATAGATATTTTTCTGTATATAATAAATAATGCTTTATTATTATTTTTTATAATTTAATCAATCCCAGCTTATATTTGCTAAGACTTTCAGTTAAAAATTTGTTAAAAAGACAGTGATAATAATGATTAATCCTTAAGGTACTTATGTTTAGCTCGCTGAAATTCACCTCCAAAATCACCATCGCTGCGTCATTGGTCTTAGTTTTAGTGTTAGGTGTTTTCACTATTAACAACTATTTTTCAATGCGTCATCAAACTCAAGAGCAGCTATCTTTAGTATTAAAACAAAGTTCCCAGTCTGTCTCGCAGAACATTGCAAGCTGGCTGAATAACAAGTTAGCCATTGTTATCTCGCTGGCAAACACCTATCGATTCACAGACGCTAAAGCGCTTACATTATCGCAATTAAATACTGCAGAGATGGCAGGGGATTTTAAAAATACTTACATCGGCGAATCCTCAGGCGCGTTTATTTTAAATGATCAAAGCGTCATTTTACCCGACGATTTTGATGCAACTAGCCGCCCTTGGTATAAGTTGGTTGAAAACAAAACTAATACTGCATTCACCACCCCTTATATTGATGTAACCACCAATGAACTGACCATTTCAGCTGTTGCGCCCATAAATATTAATGGCCAATTTAAAGGAGTTGCAGGTGCTGATATTGATATGCAAACCATAGCTAAAATTATCGACAATATTGATTTTTTAGGGTTAGGTTATGGCTTTTTATTAGATCATAAGGGGCAAATACTAAGCCATCCAAATAGTAAGTTAAATTCAAAAGCGCTTACTGAATTATTTGGAAAAGACATTGAGTTGGCTGATACTTTTACAGAGCACCAAGTTGCTGATGAAACTGTTTTAGTGTCATTTACTAAAATTCATGGCATAGAAAATGTTGATTGGTATTTAGGAGCAGTGATCAATAAAGACACGGCTTTCGAAAGTGTGTCGGCATTTGGTCAAAAAGCACTGATTTACTTAATAGTAGGCACCTTAGTCATTGTTTTTGCGCTACAGCTTTTATTGCGTTACTTAATGCGTCCTATGTATCGCTTAAACGATGCTATTAGAGATATAGCTCAAGGTGAAGGCGATTTAACTCGTCGCCTCAGTGTAGAAAACGATGATGAGTTTGGTCAGTTAAGTAATTCATTTAATATTTTTATAGAAAAAATTCAAAATTCAATTGTTCAAGTTAAGTCTTCAGCGCAATTGTTAGAAACAGCTGTTGCTAAGCTGGTTACGCAAACAGATTCAACCTTGACTATGTATGACGATCAAAGTGAACGTACTAACAGCGTAGCATTGGCAATTAATCAGTTTTCTGCTACCGCCACAGAAATTTCAAGCAGTGCAAGTAATGCCTCAACGCTTGCTAAAGATGCTGATCAATATTGTGCTAAAAATCAGCAAACACTGACTAACAACGTATCAAGCATTCATCAACTTTCGCAAAATATAGAGCAAGCGCAAGAAACAATTAATAGTTTAGATTCACATACCGCCAATATCGGTAATGTATTAGCGGTAATTAAAGGAGTGAGTGAACAAACTAACTTGCTCGCTTTAAATGCAGCGATAGAAGCCGCACGTGCGGGTGAAGCGGGAAGAGGGTTTGCCGTTGTTGCCGATGAAGTAAGACAATTAGCACAACGCACTCAACAATCAACGCAAGAAATTGAAAATACGGTTATTGAACTGCAAAAAGGCTCAAGCTCTGCCGTTGAACTGATGAAAACCAGTTTAGAAGAAAGTGAAAAAAGTGTTCAGCAAGCGGATGCCGTCGGCGACGTAATGAAGCAAATAATTAGTGCGATAAGGCAAATAACGGATGCTAATCATAGTGTGGCTAATGCCACAGATGAACAAAACCAAGTTGTTAAATCATTACACTCAGATATTCATGTTATTAGCGACTTATCTACTCAAGGTCAATCTAACCTTAACCTTACTTTAGAGGAATGTACCAAGCTTAAGCATCAATTTAGCGACTTAGATCGGATGGTTAAAAAATTCAAAGTATGATCAATAAAACAAAAATAAATAAACCAAACTGGCTTAGTCTAGTTAATATTGACAGTGTTTATAGCTTTGATAGACAACGCCAAGCGTTTTCTTTATTTACCATGATAGCGATTGCCTTGGTGTTAATTACTTATTTGGTGATTGCAAATTATCGCGTTTATGCACCTATATTAACTGCCGCATTAATTTCAGTTAACTTAACGATTGTAGGGTGCATCGTTTATTTTATAAAAACCAAAAAGCTCAATGCTATTGCGTTAATTACTCTGATGATTGTATTTTTGATGTGTTTAGCATTGGTATACACAGGCGGTAAAGATAACACTGCTTTATATTGGCTTATGTTTTATCCTGTCGCTGTTTTCGCCATATTGGGTGTTAAGTTTGGCGCATGGTTAAGCAGTGCCATGTTATTGTGCTGTATTGTTATGTTGTATGGCCCCGATATGGGGCAGGTTATTTATGGTGAGGTAGAAAAAACCCGTTTTGTTGCTGCATTTTCACTCGTGTTGGTCTTTTCTTTTATCGGTGAGTATTTTCGTCACCGAAGCCACCTTGCCATTGCCGATATTACCTTAGAGCAAAAACAATACGCCTATACAGATCAGCTCACAGGTGCACCCAACCGTCGCTTTATTACCTCTCATTTTTTAAAGCTCGCCGCTTCACGACCTGCACATTATTTACCGCTGTCTATATTGCTCCTAGATTTAGATAACTTTAAACAATTAAACGACACCTATGGTCATGATTTTGGTGACACCGTATTAATAGAGTTCACTAAATTATTAGAGTCGCAGTTTCCTGCAACCGCCCTTAAAGCCCGTTATGGTGGTGAAGAGTTTGTAGTAATTTTACCGCAGCTAACGACCATTGAAGCCAGTATTTTAGCTAATCGCTTTAGAGAATGCGTGCAACATCATGTGATATTATCTGATAAACAACAACGAGTATCGTTAACCTGCAGTATTGGCATTGCACAAGCTAATCATGTTGACGACTTCAATAGCGCATTAAAACAAGCCGATGAATATTTATATCAGGCAAAATCACAAGGGCGTAATAAAGTCATATTTGCGCAGGGCGAGCATGTCAGTCAATAAGCTTATCTATGTACATGATCCTATGTGTAGCTGGTGCTGGGGTTATAAACCTACTTGGCAAAAGCTAGAAACTGCTTTAGTAAATATTCTGCCTATAGAATATAGGGTCGGGGGGTTAGCGGCTGATAGCGACCAGCTAATGAGTGCTGATATGCAGTTGCAACTACAAGGCATATGGCAAAACATTAACAACCAATTAGGCACTGAGTTTAATTTTAATTTTTGGCGAGAATGCCAACCACGCCGCTCTACTTATCCTTCTTGTAGGGCGGCATTAATTGCTCGTAGCTTTAACAAAGAGCCACAGATGATTGACGCTATTCAACAAGCGTATTATTTAAAGGCGCAGAATCCATCGGATGAAGACGTGCTTATTAAACTATGCGAAAAAATTGGTTTAGATCCCTGTTTATTTACTCAGCAGTTACACTCTAAGGAACTTCAGCGTCGCTTTTATGATGAGCTTAACTTTGTTCGCAGTTTACCTATTCAAGGTTTCCCTTCGTTAGTATTAATACATAACAACCGTGCTTACCCTATTGCTATTAACTACATAGATTGGCAGCATACCCTTAGTGAAATACAGTCTTACTTATAAAATTTACGCTTCAAACATTACCCTGCACTTTAAATTCAGCCAATAAGGCTAATTTATTACCGTTGTCATAAAAGCGACTTTTTTACGCAACACGCTTGTCATTTTTAATCTATACACTTTCGCTCATTGAAACTATCTCGCTTTAAAATGTTTTTTCATAAACAGGCTAAAGCGACTAATAAACACTAGCAAATCCGCTAATTAACGAGCAAAGGTGTATACGATGAAAGGCGTTAAACCATTAATTTTAGCTGGTATTGTAGCCGCAAGTGCAGCAGTCCACGCCAATGATTTAAACACGGTAATTGATAAAAGTAGCGACATTAATAATTTAGCTGCGCAATCACAAACAAAAATAGACAAGATTGCAGATTCAATGCAAGGGCGTTTACAGCAATTTAAAACCCTTAATAAAGAAATAGATGGTTTAGCCGTTTATAACGCACAGCTGACAAAACAGTTAAATAACCAAATAGAAGAGATGGAATCGCTTAATTTATCAATGGATCAGGTATCGATTATTGAGCGCCAAATAACCCCTTTAATGCTTCGCATGATCACCGGGCTTGAACAGTTTATTGCCTTAGATGTGCCGTTTTTAAAACAAGAACGTAAGCAGCGTCTTGAATCGTTAAATGCAATGATGGAGCGTGCTGATATTTCATCAAGTGAAAAATTCCGTCGTGTCTTAGAAGCTTATCAAGTTGAAGTTGATTACGGACGCACTATTGAAGCGTATACCGCATTGCTTGATGTGGACAATAAAGAACGTGAAGTTGATTTTTTACGCATTGGCCGTTTAGAACTCATTTACCTTACCCGCGATGGCAAACAAGCAGGTAGTTGGGATCAACAGTCACAGTCGTTTGTTGCATTGCCTGATTCAACCATTAGTCAAATTAATAAAGGGCTTCGCATTGCGCGCAAACAACTAGCCCCCGATATGTTAACACTGCCAATTCATGCTGCAGAATAAGAGGTTTACCATGAAATTATTAACGAAAATGACAAAAATGGCCGTGTTTGCAGCCAGCTTAGGTTTTTCAGGTGCGATGTGTGCCGCTGAACCAATGAACTTAGATGCCTTATTAAAAACGTTAGAGCAGGGTAAATCAGCGCAATCAGAACAAAATAAACAACGCGAACAAGAATTTGCAGCACGTCAAAATGAACAAGTGCAAATGCTTAAAAGCACCCAAGCTAAACGAAACCAAATGCTTAGCGAGTCAGAGCGTTTAGAAACGCAGTTTGAAGAAAACGAAATTAAATTGGCTAACCTGACCGATACTTTATCAAAGCGTATGGGGTCATTAAAAGAGCTATTTGGTGTGCTACAACAAGTTGCTGGAGATTCTAGCAATAAGTTTGCAACCTCGGTGGTATCGGCCCAGTTACCTGGGCGTAGTACTTTTATGGACGAATTGGCGCAAAAAATGGGTTCTACCTCAAAGCTTGCGTCTATTGAAGATATCGAAAAGGTTTGGTTTGAGCTACAACGCGAAATGACCGAACAAGGAAAAGTAAGCCGCTTCAATACCGATGTAATTGTTGACGGTGGCAATAAAGTACAAAAAGAAGTGGTACGTGTGGGTGCATTTAACCTTATTAGTGATGGTCAGTACCTAGAGTATACGCCTTCTACTAATACAATTAGCCAGCTTACTCGCCAACCAAGTAGCCGCTTTACTGCGACTGCGGCTGATTTGCAGCAAGCAAACACCGGTGTGGTGCCGTTTGCGCTTGACCCAACTGGTGGTTCAATTTTAGGTTTGTTAGTACAAGCCCCTGATACCAGCGAGCAAGTTCATCAAGGTGGCGCAGTTGGTTACGTTATTTTAGGCGTTGGCTTATTAGCGTTATTAATTGCGTTAGAGCGTTTTGTATCGCTCCTGCTGATGGGTGGAAAAATCCGTCGTCAATTAAAAGACGATACAGCCCGTGATGATAACCCGCTAGGGCGCGTCATGAAAGTGAAAGACCAGTATCCTAATGTGGCGTACGACACGCTTGAACTTAAGTTAAGCGAAGCCATTTTACGCGAAATGCCAAAAATCACCCGTAATTTAACGCTTATTAAAATTATCTCTGTGGTAGCGCCATTGCTGGGCTTACTCGGTACGGTAACTGGGATGATTAATACCTTCCAAGCAATTACTTTATTCGGCACTGGTGACCCTAAACTAATGGCAGGCGGTATTTCGCAAGCCCTGGTTACTACAGTATTAGGCCTTGTTGTTGCTATCCCTACGGTGTTTTTATATACCTTATTGAATACTCGCTCAAAAGGCTTACTGCTTATTTTACAAGAACAAAGTGCAGGTATTATTGCCGAGCGAAGCGAGAAAGGAGCTTAAACCATGGTGCTATTGATTGATTCAATCAATGCTATCCGTGATTTTCTCGACACGGGTGGCCAAGTGCTCTTGGTCATTGCCGTGTTAATTTTCGCGATGTGGTTATTGATACTCGAGCGATTTATGTACTTTTTTAATGGCTATCGACACTACAAAAAAGACGTTAAAAATACGTGGAAAACGCGCAGTGAACGCAACAGCTGGAACGCAGAGCAAATACGCCAGGCCATGGTGTCACGCGCCAGTATGCGATTAAATGCAAACTTACCGCTTATTAATGTAATGGTAGCGCTGTGTCCACTATTAGGATTGCTTGGCACAGTAACAGGGATGATAGAAGTTTTTGATGTAATGGCCATTACAGGTACAGGCAGCGCACGCTCTATGGCATCGGGTGTATCAAAAGCAACCATACCCACTATGGCAGGAATGGTCGGTGCGTTATCTGGGGTGTTTGCCTCAACCTATTTACAGCGTAAAGCAAAGCGTGAAGTTGAATTGTTGCAAGACACTATGGTGTTAGACCACTAAATAATTATTGAAAAGCGGTGTACATAATCACCGCTTGTTCTAGGAGAAGTAAAATGAGAGCCCCATTAGGTAATTTATTCCAAGAAGATGAAGCAGAAGAAATAAACATGACTCCTATGCTGGATGTTGTATTTATTATGCTTATTTTCTTTATTGTTACAGCCTCGTTTGTAAAAGAAGCCGGTATTGATGTAAACCGCCCAGAAGCAGCAACGGCTGTTAAAAAAGAGCGGGCTAACATATTAGTAGCTATTTCAGATCAAGGCGAAATTTGGATCAATAAACGTCAAATAGATGTACGTGCTGTACAAGCCAACATTGAACGTTTAAAAGCTGAAAATCCACAAGGCAGTGTGGTTATTCAGGCCGATAAAAAAGCCACTACAGAAACCTTGATAAAAGTGATGGATGCCTCGCGTGCAGCGGGTGTATTTGATGTTTCAATAGCGGCTCAAGAAGGGTAACGAGTGATGCGTTATGTACTTGCGTTAATTATAGCGGGTGTGGTGACCTTTATGCTGTTTTTAGGTATGCAGGCATTGATCACCGGCGGAGAAGGCGCCATGACGGAGCCTGCAAAAGGGAATGTGTTGGATTTTGTCCGTTTGAAAAAAGAAGAAACGGTGCAAAAAAAGGAGCGCAAACCACAAAAGCCACCAACACCTAAAGAGCCACCACCGCCAATGGAATCGCCACAAATGCAAAGTAGCGATAACAACGCTGCTAGCAACAACTTTGATTTTGCTGCCAATGTCGATGCTGATGTAAATCTAGCGGGTGGATTAGCGTTAGAAACCAGTGATGGTGAGTATTTACCCATAGTAAAAGTGGCACCGGTATACCCAAGGCGTGCGTTATCGCGTGGTATTGAAGGGTATGTCATTGTTGAGTTTACAGTGACCAAGCAAGGCACAGTGAAAGAGCCACAAGTTATTAAAGCCGAGCCAGAGTCACTGTTTGACAGAGCAGCGATGGATGCGGCCCTTAAGTTTAAATATAAACCGCGCGTTGTTAATGGCGAAGCCGTTGAAGTAGCCGGTGTGCAAAATAAAATTTCTTTCCAAATTAATGGTTAATTCTGTTAAGTAAGTAAAGAGTGAACGTGAGGCAATTATGAAATTAAAACTAACAACCAAGCTATTAAAGCTTAGCATGTTGTGCACTGTTGCAATCAGTGCCAGCGTTGTTACACCAAGTGCATTGAATGTACTTCCGGGTGTAAATTTGGCGACAGTACAGGCTGCTGAAAAGCAGAAAACAACACGAGTTCCCGCACTGCGTGAAAAGGTATACAGCCAATTAGCACGCGCCCAAAAACTTGCGGATGATGGCGACAGTAAAGCGGGTTTAGACGCGCTTGACAGCATACAAGCGCGCTCATCAAGTATGAATTCGTATGAAATTGCGATGATGCATAACTTTTATGGGTTTATTTATTACAATGAAAACGACCTTGTAAAAGCGATTGCCTCATTTGAAAAAGTGATTGCAGAAGATGGAATTCCAGAAACATTGCGTTTGAGCACGACATTCAGTTTAGCGCAGCTTGCAATGGCTAACAGCGACTACAAAAAGGTGATTGCATTTTTAGATAAATGGGATGCCATTAATACAAAGCCTAAAACTGATGCGTATTATTTATTAAGAGCGCAAACCTACTATCAATTAAAAGACTATGAGCAAGGCCTAAGTTACATTACCCAAGCCATTAACTTAAGTGATAGCGATGGCAAAGTACCAAAAGAAAACTGGCTGGTACTGCAACGTGCTATGTATTACTCACTTAACCAAACCGATAAAGTAGTGAGCGTACTTGAGCGTATGGTAAAGCTTTACAATAAACCTGAGTACTGGGTGCAATTAGCCGGTATGTATGGTGAAACTGGGCAAGAAAAACAGCAGCTTAGTATTTTAGAAGCAGCTTACCAGCAAGGATTTTTAACCTCTAAATCTGACCTAAGACAGCTTGCGCAGGTATATTTATATAATCAGCTTGCCTACAAAGCCGCCAGTGTAATGAGTAAAGCAATAGAGCAGGGCATTGCTGAACCTACGGCTAAAAATTATGCCTTTGTAGCCGAGGCTATGGTACAAGCTAAAGAAGATGCTAAGTCGATTAGTTACTTTACCAAAGCTGCAGAGCGTTCGGAGCATGGTAAATACGACCAGCGCTTAGCTGAAGTGTATGTAAACACAGAGCAGTATGACGAAGCAGCTGATGCAGCGCGAATGGCGCTGGATAAAGGCGGCCTTGATTTTGAATCAAATGCGTTTGTTGCTTTAGGAATGGCGCAATACAATTTACAAAATTTTGATGCGTCTATCCTGGCGTTTGAACAAGCCGAAAAACACAAAAAGTCACAACGTTTAGCCCAGCAATGGATCAAATATGTAAAGCGCGAAAAAGTGCATGCGCAAACATTAAAAACAGCACTACTTTAATTTTTATAGTGCGATTATTAGTTCTTAATTGACGCACTAAAAACCATTTCATAATTGCACTACTCAAACCACACTAACATTTAGTTTGTGTGGTTTTTTTGCGTGCACTTTTAAAGCAACCTGTTGATTTTTAGTTAATTAACATTGTCATTTTATGTTTATTAAAGTGTAACTTCATTGTCATAACACTCCCGTATTGTACTTCGTATTCGATAACTCAAGTGACCTTAATGCATGAGTATCGTGCCTTAAAGTGACTTAAGTTATTACTTAATGCGCTAACACAATAATTAAATACTTTTACGGAGTGAACAATGAAATTATCTGGCTTATTCAAAATCAGCTTAGTGGCTACAGCAATAACACTTGCTGGTTGTGGCGGTGGAGATATTAACGTTACACCTACGACAGTTGATAACAGTGTAGACAATTCAGTGACTAACCCAGGTGGTGATAATGGTGGCGATACTGTAAGTTGCGCCACATACACATTAGATGGAGCTACATTTACAGGTGAAGCAGAAGGCGTAAACTGCTTATACAGCCAAGCATTTGCAAGTAATGCAAAAGAAATTACTAGCTCTTTTGTTATCCCTGCGCTAGACGATGGCGGTGCCCATGTATTTGAAGGTGCTTTATTTATAGGTGACGATGTAGACACATCTACAGGCGCCACTATTGATTTTAATGGCCCAACATTATCTATTGAAGCAGGCGCTACCATTGCGTTTACCAAGCCAGAGAGTTTTATTCGTATTGCTCGTGGTGCAAATATTGAAGCAATTGGTGAAGTAGATAAGCCAATTATTTTCACAAGTATTAAAGAAGTTGATGGTGATGATTCAACAACCGCTCAAATTGGGGATTGGGGTGGCGTTCAGGTAAATGGACGTGGCCATTCTATTCGTTGTACAGCGACAGCAGCGGCACAAGACATGTGTAATCACTCAGCTGAAGGTATTGTATCTTATTACGGTGGTAATGACCCGCAAGATAGTAGCGGTATATTAAAGCACATTGTTATTAAATATGCAGGATTTGGCGTTGAAGGTGATGAGCTAAATGGTTTAACACTTAATGCTGTTGGCTCAGGCACAACAATTGATTATGTTCATGTACATAATGGTTTTGATGATGGTATAGAGCTCTTTGGTGGTAGCGTTAATCTTAAACATATTGTTGTTACTGATACTGGTGATGACGGTATTGACTGGGATGAGGGTTGGAAAGGTTACGGACAGTACATTCTTGTACGTTCAAATGAATATGGAAATCATGGATTTGAAACAGATGGTGCAAAAGTAGATCCACTATCTGCAGACGCACAAGATTTAGTAACGACTGTATCTAACCCAACTATTGCTAATGCAACCGTTGTTACTACTGGTGATCAAGGTGCTGAAGGGCGTCGTACTGGTGCCGGTATGGAAATGAAAGAATGGGGTAAAGCGCAATTAGCTAACATGTTGTTTGTAAACTCATCATCTGTAGATGGTGCTGGCTGTTTTGATTTATATAATGAAAAAGATAAATCAGGAGATGCTGGTGTGCATGCCAATGCAAACAACGGTGATATCGCATTTATGAGTTCTATATTTGCGTGTGGTAAGAATTTTGAAGACGTAAATACTCCTTTAACCGGTGCGTTAGCAAGCTTTGATATCAATACCTGGTTTACTGGTGGCGAAAATAACCAGCTGATTGGTTTTGCTGATTTTGCAAATGTGCTTGGTTCGGATGGTGTTTCAACTGCAGCAACTATTACAGACTCACAAGGTACTGCGGTAGCTACAACAGCGAAAGACATGAGTGAAGTTGACTCTTTCTTCACTAACGCAGGCTACATTGGTGCACTTAAAGAAGGTGAATCAAGTGAATGGGCTGATTTTGTAGCTGCATCTTTACAACGCGCTAGTAATTAATCTAGACCGGCTCTAATTATAAGGCGCTCTGGCGCCTTTTTTAAGGGAATTTTAGGTTTAGAGGATATAAATATGAAACATCAAAAGCAGTTTAAAACTAATCTAATAACGTTATCTCTGCTCTCCCTTTTTTCTTCATTTAATTCTTTCGCTGAACAGGCACAAGAAATAATCAATGAAGAAGCGATAGAAGAAGTTGTTGCAACAGGTACACGCCTCAAAGGCAGTGCTAGTGCCGTAATTGATGAACGTAAAAATCAGGCATTTGTTGCTGATATAATGGGTTCAGAGCAAATATCTAGAACAGGTGATAGCGATGCCGCTTCTGCACTTCGCCGTGTTACAGGCTTATCGTTAGTTAACGATAAGTTTATTTATGTACGCGGTTTAGGTGAGCGTTACTCAAGCGTGCGTTTAAATGGCGCGGTTGTTCCAAGCCCAGATCTGACTCGAAATGTAATTCCACTTGATATTTTCCCATCAAGTATTATTGAATCTTTAGCTGTTCAAAAAGCCTATTCGCCTAATATGCCTGCGGCTTTTGGTGGTGGTGACGTTAATATCAGAACGAAAAGCATTCCAAGTGATACTTTATTTAAAGTTGAGATTGGTGCTAGCTATAAAGATACAAACGATGAAGGCTACACATACAATGGCGGCAGTGACGACTGGTTAGGTAAAGACGATGGTACACGCGCCTTACCAGGAGCTGTTAAAACGGCGCTAAATACCTATATCAATGGTTTGTCTGATATCTCATACAGAAATATAAGAGATGTTGAGTCAAGACGTCAGGGGGCTGATATTGGTCAAGCAGCTGCAATAGACTTAAATAAAAGTTTATCAAAAGCACTACCAAGAGATTTTGGCTTAGAAAAAGAAAGCTTAAACCCTGATGCAGGCATTAAAGCTGTTTATGGCGACCGATTTGATAACTTATTTGGTTTAGATGGCTCTTTTGGCTTCTTAGCATCAGTTGCTTATGAAAATGAATGGTCTAATGCAGAGAAGTTTAGCGCAGTACTTTCTTCTGTTGACGCATCTGAATCTGAATGTTCAAAAGATGACTTTACTTGTTACTCTGCCACAGAGAAAGAAGTATCAACAAAGCATAATATAAAATTAAATAGCTCTCTAAATTTAGGTTATAAAATTGGCGGCCATGATTTAACAGCCACCTATATGATGCTACGAGATACTGAAGATGAAGCTTCTGTTGCGCTTTATCAAGAGCCTTCAAAGTCATTAAGCATTGATGCTGGGCAATTACAGCGAAGCCACCTAACCTCTTTTGAGGAACGTGAACTTGAAATACTTCAACTTCGTGGAATGCACAATTTAGAGTGGAGTTTTCTTGAAGGTGTTGGTGTAGATTGGCAATACACTGATTCAACAGCGACGACGAGTATACCTGGCGAGCTTGAAGTAACGGTGCGTGATGAGTACGCCGATGGCGAATATCAACGTACTTTTTATAATGGCAGTTTAGGTGGCAATCCTTATTTGTATCGATTTGTTGAGCTAGAAGACGATGTAGAAAACTGGGGCGTTAATGTTAACAAAGTTTTTTACTTTGATAACGCCGAAGTTGAAATCGCGGGCGGCGGCTATTTTGTTGAAAAAACGCGTGATTACCGCACAGACTTTTTTAACTATCGTTTTAGCCAAACACAGTCTTTAGATTTAGCACAAAGTGAAGAAGAAGCACTGTCAATTGGTAGTTTCTTTGCTAATGATGCTGTGATCGATTCAACGGATGTAGAGTTATTGTTTCAAGAACCTACAGCCGATGATTACCTAGCAGCGCAAATGATTGATGCTTATTACGGCTCTTTTGATATCACTTTTGCTCAAGATTGGCGTTTAAGTGGTGGTGTGCGTTACGAGGACTTCCGCCAAGTTGCTCTCGCTTTTTCTCGCTCAGCATTCGATCCTGCTTTATTGGCAGATAAATTAAGTGCAGATGCGATAAAACAAGCAAGTGTGATGGAAGATGAGTATTTTACTTCATTATCTATGACATATAGTCAGCAGTCGTACCAAGTTCGTTTTGGCTATGGCAGCACGGTTGTTCGTCCTGATTTGCGTGAGCTAAGCCCTGTTCAGTTCCAAGATCCGTTGACTGGTTATCGAACGCTTGGTAATCCATTCTTAGAATCTAGTTACCTAGATAACTTTGATGCACGTATCGAATTTTATATGGACAATGGTGATAACTACTCAGTTGGCGCATTCTATAAAGATATAGATAACCCAATCGAAGCATTATTAACCGAAAGTGACGGTCGTTTTACTCTGCAGTTTGACAATGCAGATACAGCTTATGTTTACGGTATAGAAGCTGAATGGTTAACTGAGTTGCATAGTGATTTATTAGGAGGTGCTTTTTTTACTTCTGGTAATTTAACGGTTAGTGATTCAGAAGTTGAAATTGCACAAGAACAGCGCGCCGACCTTACGAATCTAAAGCGACGTATGACTGGCCACTCAAAGTATGTTGCCAACTTACAATTGAATTACGATTCGCATGATGGCATGCACCAAGCTTCAGTTATTTATAACGTATTTGGTGACCGTATTTTAGCTGCGGGTGTTAACAACTTTGATGACGCTTACGAACAACCTTTAAACTCGTTAGACATGGTTTATAGTTACTACCCAACGTTTAATACCACATTAACACTTAAAGTGAAGAATATGTTGGGACAAAACTTTGAAGTAGAACAGAATGATGTGTTAATTCGTTCTCAAGAAACGCCTAGAGAGATAAGCGTTAGCTTTAGCTACGAGTTTTAAAGCCCTCGAACGACTAAAATAAGCCGTTACAACCCTTAGCCCTGCTATATGTAGGGCTTTTTAGTATCTCAGTTTTAAACGTAGTTGTAGTTTAATATTTTTTATATAAATAGTTTTTTTAATTCTCTTTTATCTTAAGCATCATTCACTTCATACACATATTCCCTCTAAATCATTTAACTTTAATGATTCTTTAACAAATAAAGCATGATTGTTGTTTACATTTAACAGGCTGTAATTAAGTTTTATAATTTTATTTTAAAAGGAGTAATATCCATGAATTTAAGAAGAAAGGTTATTAGCTCAGTTGTTATATTTGGTTCTCTTGGTTTTGCGAATGATGCTCTAGCTGCAAGATCATGTTCTGTTATTGTCGATGATATCCAACTAAATCATTCTCAGGTAATCGTAAAAACAACTAATAGTATTACTCACTTGGCTAATGACAAGTTAACCTTAGCTTACCAAGACACTTAATTTGGCCAGATCTTAGAAAAGCTTGCTGAAGCAAAAGGTTTAGAAACGCCTGTAAAAATTTATATACTCGAGGAGTTTAACGGTGATGATGCGCGCAGTTGTAATGATAGCATTACTGACTATATAGGATCAGTTCATCGCATCTAATGTTCTAAATTGTTTGTAGCCCTATAATTAGCATAGGGCTACAATTGAATATTTTACTGACACTTTATAGTTGCATAAAGTTGGTAGCATTGGTTTTTACTACCGGTGCTTTTCATTGTCCATAATTGGTTATACCAATCAAAGTTACCATAAGCGCTTTCATCTTCCCCACAAGTGATTGTACTTCCTGAAATTTCTTGGTTATGACCACGTTCTTCACAAAATTGATTTCCATTTGTAGAGCCTACAAAAAACTGCTCTAAGCGTCCATTTATCCATACCTTTGGGCTGTAATAAGTTGTTGCAGTATTGACTAGTACGCCTTGTCGCTCTTCCACATTTATTTCTGCGCGTTCAAAATATACTTTTTCATTTTCTTTAAATGCCATTGTGTTTGCTGAAAGCGTTGTATCTGCAAATACATTAAGTGATGCTGAGCTTAAAGCGAGTAGAGCGAAAGTAAGTGTCTTCATTATCTTTTCCTTTAGTTGAATGTAGAATTACACAAAACCTCTTTTTTCAATGTGCCTTCTAAGCTTGGTAAATACAGGTTTCAACAAGGTTAAGCTTTTATTAAAGTTTAAAATAATCGTTGTATGCTTTTGCATTTTTTACATTATGAAAAAAATTTGAGTTCGACTTTATTCACTAGTTTTAGCGTGCTGGTGGTGTTAGTTTAGGGCTGTAAAAATTAAATCTCACGCAATGAATTTTTAATTTTTAATGTATAGGCTCCTTTTATGAATCAAACAGTGGAACAAACAATGAAAAAAGTAGGATTAGTCGGATGGCGCGGCATGGTAGGCTCAGTATTACTAGAGCGAATGGAACAACAACATGATTTTGCACATATCGACACCACCTTTTTCACCACCTCACAGACAGGTCAACTTGGTCCTGAGTTAGCTGGTCCTGCTAAACCGCTTTTAGATGCTAGTGATATTTCTGAACTTGCAAAAATGGACATTATTGTTACCTGTCAGGGTGGCGATTATACCAATGCGGTGTACCCAAAATTACGTGAATCGGGTTGGGATGGCTATTGGATAGATGCGGCCTCTGCGCTGCGTATGAGCGACGACAGTATTATCGTACTTGACCCTGTTAACAAAGATGTCATTGAGCAAGGGCTTGAGCAAGGCGTTAAAACTTTTGTAGGTGGTAACTGCACGGTTTCACTTATGCTACTAGCACTGGGCGGTTTATTTGAGCACGACCTAATTGAATGGGTAAGCCCAATGACTTACCAAGCAGCGTCGGGCGCCGGTGCGCGCAATATGAAAGAGCTTATTGCTCAAATGGGTGCTATTCATACAAGTGTTGCAAAGCAATTAGATAATCCAAGTTCAGCTATTTTAGAAATTGATAAAATAGTCAGCGAAAAAATGGCATCGAGTGATTTGCCACAAGACCAGTTTGGTGTACCACTGGCGGGTAGCTTAATCCCATGGATTGATGTGCCTATGCCAAGTGGCCAGTCTAAAGAAGAGTGGAAAGCACAGGTTGAAGCGAACAAAATTTTAGGCTCTTCTAAGCAGCCAGTACCTATTGATGGTTTATGTGTACGCATTGGTGCTATGCGTTGTCATAGCCAAGCGATGACAATTAAATTACGTGAAGACATTAGCGTTGAGAAAATAGAAGAAATTTTAGCATCGCACAATGAGTGGGTTAAAGTAATTCCTAATCAGCGCGACATTACCAGTACCGACTTAACTCCAGTTAAAGTAACCGGTACGCTGAGTATTCCTGTTGGTCGTATTCGTAAACTTGCCATGGGGCCAAAATACATCAGCGCCTTTACCGTGGGCGATCAGCTGTTATGGGGTGCAGCGGAGCCACTTCGCCGGATGCTACGAATTATTGTAGACGGTAAGTAAATTTCTAGTTCATCAAGTTAAAGGGTTAGTAAATTGCTAACCTTTTTTATTGCCTCTTCCAAACATTCTTATATTATTTCTTGCTCAACCCCTTTAGCCACACTATATTCTTAAGAGTGTTTTTAGAGGTTAATTGCATGAATATATCAAAAAAATTAAAGCTCTCTTTTGCATCTGCAATTGCCTTGCCGTTATTAATTATAGCTGCTTTAGTTATTTCACAAACTAGAGAGCAAGCACTTGATAATTTTTCTCAGTTAAGTGAACGTGAAGCCCGCCAAGTTGATAATGCAATTACTATGTTTTTTGCTGAAATTGCTAAAAATGTAGATTACTTAGCCTCCCACCAAACGATTAAAAATGCCCGTGAAAACATAAAAACCCATATGAATGTTGGCACTACGGTAATGCTTGATCACCCTAACCAAAGTCCGACGGAGCAAGCTGCTTATAGTTTATTTAATCATTTTGGTGAGACCCACCCTGGGCTTGCTTATATTTACATGGGGAATGAACAAGGTGGTTATATTCAATGGCCTATGGGAAACGTAAACGCTAATTATGATCCTCGCCAGCGCCCGTGGTATAAAACGGCTAAACAAGCCAACGGTAAAACAACCCGTACTAATGCGTATTACTGGGCCGCTGATGATTTAGTGATTGTATCTACGGTCAAAGCCATTATTGATAACGGCGAGTTAATTGGTGCACAAGGGATGGATGTTTCATTAGGAGGACTCACTGACATTATTGCCGATATTAAATTAGGCGAAACAGGCTACTTAATGTTGATTGAAGACAGCGGCAGTGTGCTGGTGGATGTGAAACACCCAGATTACCGATTTAAAAATCTAGCTGATCTTGAGGGTGGAAAATACGCCGATTTAGCTAAAAACAACAAAGGCCTGTTTGATGTCGATATTGATGGAAAACAGTATATGGCCAATATTTACACGTCTCCCATTTTAGGGTGGAAGTTTATTGGGGTGGTAGAAAAGTCCGAGGTAATGAGCGCGGCCAATGCAATGGCTTATACCATTTTAATTATTAGTGCTGTGTTAATTGGTGTGTTTATTGCGATAGCGAGTTATATTTCTAAGCTTATTTCCGCTCCAATTGTTGAGGTAAGTGATGGTTTAACTGAAATATCGCAGGGTGGCGGTGATTTAACCCAGCGCTTAGCAATTAAAACTAAGGATGAAACCGCTAAACTAGCCACTAGTTTTAACTTATTTTTAAATCTGATCAGTGAGCTGGTGACGCAAATTAATGAATGCGCACAAAATGTTAGCAAAACCTCAGCGCAAACCTCATCTCAAGCTGCGCAATTAACAAGCTCTACCAGTCAACAACAACAAGCTTTAGAAATGGCGGCAACGGCTATTAATGAAATGGCTGCTACTGCTAATGAAGTGTCTAGCAGTTGTGCGAATGCGGCGGATTTAGCTGTTCAAACTCAGCAAGCATCGGACTTGGGGCAATCGGTTATTACACAAACCGTAGAAAGTGTGGTTCAGCTGTGCGATGTAATAAATAATGCTTCAGCAGACATTACTAAGCTCGATAGTGAAAGCGAAAACATTATGTCGATTTTAAGCGTTATTCGCGGCATTTCAGAGCAAACTAACTTATTGGCTTTAAACGCAGCCATAGAAGCTGCGCGAGCTGGTGAGCATGGGCGTGGTTTTGCCGTGGTTGCCGATGAAGTTCGTGCGTTATCGCAACGTACTGCCGAGTCGACCGAAGAAGTAGCATCGCAGCTTGATAAATTACGCACTATGTCGTCTAAAGTGTCTAAAGACATGGAACGCAGCATAGAAACCACGAATAAAACTGTAGAACTTGCGCACTCGGCGCAACAACAGTTTAGCGAGATCACGGCGTCTATTGTTAATATTAGTGATTTAAACACCCAGATAGCGACTGCTGCAGAAGAGCAGCAACACGTAGCTGAAGACATAAACCGAAACGTAACGGAAATTAAAAATTCGGCTGATGAGGTTAGCGATATTGCTGTTAGCACCAGCGAGAACGGTAATGAAATGAGCCGTCTTTCTTTAATGTTAACGGACTTAGTTGGCAAGTTTAAAGTATAAATAATAGGGCAAGTACATACTTGCCCTATTCAATCTGCTACTTATTTTTAAGTAATTGTTTTAACTCTGCCAGTTGCGCCTTCAATTCGTTTACTTGGCCTTGAGTTGCGGGTAGTGAGTCTGTATCCGCTTGCTCTTCTCGAGCATTGCGATGCTCCTCACTCATTACTTCTAAAATAGCCCCCACCATCATATTTAAAAATACAAATGCCGTTAAAAAGATAAAGGTTAAGTAAAAAATCCAACTTAATTTGTACACCGCCATGGTTTCGTACATCACGTCGGTCCAATCTTCGAAGGTGGCGATTCTAAACAAGGTAAGCATAGAAATAGAGACATCGCCCCACAGTACTGGGTTTATCTCAGCAAACAACATACTACCTGTAGCAGCATAAATATAAAAAATTACAAACATCAGCAGTGCAATGTAGCCCATTTGTGGAATAGCTTTTATTAGTGAGTTCACTAATAAGCGCAGCTCTGGGATCATAGACACTAAACGTAGTACGCGGAAAATGCGCAGCAGTCGAGCAATAAAAATAGTCGAACCTGCCGCAGGATATAAACTACCGATCACTATAATGAAGTCAAATATGTTCCAGCCTTTGGAGAAAAAGTCTTTGATACCTTTACTGGCAATATAACGAATAATCAGTTCGATTAAGAAAAACACCGTAATGCCTATATCCATCCAATGTAGAAATAGCTCAGCGGTAGGGTGCAACGAATAGGTATGTGCGCCCACGGTCAGTGCAGAAACCACAATAACTGCAATAACAAATGATTGAAATAATTTACTTTTATCGATACGCTGGAACAGCTCTTGTAACTGCGACAACATCATAACGTGCCCTTAACGGTTATAAATACAAAACCAGTGCAATATACAGCAAAAATAACGAAAATCAGTAGTTTTCCGGTTAAAATAATAAGGAATTTTGAATGCTAAATAATAACTTAAAGTATCTACTTTCGTTATCGATAATCGCTGTGTTAACAGGGTGTAGCAGCGATAGCCGCTATCATGAAATTCAATCAGCCCGATTAGATGAATGCAGCCATATGGCTGACAAGGAATACCATGAATGTGTTAAACAACAACAAGACAGCTACAAAGAATTTAAAAAGCAACAAACCGCCGAGCAGTAGTAAACAATGACCAAAACCCAAAAGCAGCTAGACAAACGTATTCGTCAACAATTAACACTGGCTTGTGAGCAAGTAAAAGATGATGTTGAGGGCTTTAGCTATCTTACCCATTCAGCAGACTTAAACAATTTACCCTCTAAGTTCACCGTAAGTTGTTATTTTATTGATGATATTGCACTAGAGCAGGCTAAAAAAAATAACCGACTAGATTATATCGAACAGCTTATTTGTAATGCATTAGCTAGTTTAAATATTCATATAAAAAACAATGCTATTTCATTTCTTAAGCAGTAAAAATAGGTATTGTGTTTTTGTTTAATTATCCCTCATTTTAAGCTGTATTTGGCATTTATGGTCTTAGTAAAAGCTTTAATATGGAGAGATTCTATTAAGCAGGCTATAATCGCAAAAAATTGTAATAGAGATTAAATATGGCCGTTCCAACACGCTCACAAATAACGCCAGGCACAGAGGTTAATATTGTGCTTAAACAAGATCAACGCAGTGGTACTTTAACTAATGGTATTGTGTCGCGTTTATTAACCAAGTCGCCTAATCACCCGCACGGAATAAAAGTACAATTAGAAGACGGCCAAGTGGGTCGAGTAAAAGAGATCCTTGCATGAGTGAGTTAACCTTAATTGATTTTTGGCTATTGGTTACTGTGGAAGATAAAACCGCAGAGCCCGATTCAGTGTGCCAATCACTTAAGTCGGCACTGAGTGACTTATCAGATGAGCAATTAATTGAATTTGATAAGCAGTTTAGTATTTGTATGCGTCAAAGTTATACCTGGGACTTATTTGGTGCCGCGTTTGTTATGGCGGGCTGTAATGATGAATATGGTTTTTCAGAATTTCGTTGTTGGTTAATTTCTCGTGGTGAAGCCGTATTTAAAGCTGCACTAGAAAACCCAGATAGCCTGGCTCAGTGCACGCCGCTTTATTTTTTAAACGAGCAACCTTATCCGTATTTAGATGAGTATGACCTAATTGCAGGTTTGTTATATGAAGAGCGTAACGACGATGAGTTACCCTTTATCCCATCAGGGCTTGAACAACCTAAAGGTAAGCGCTTTAAAGACAAACCTAAGTTTTTAAAACAAAATTACCCGCAATTATTTGCTAAGTATTGGCAATAACTCAGCGTGTTATTAATGCATTACTTGATTAACCTGAACTGCGGATAATAAATTCATCTCAAGCAGCTATTTTCAGCGCTAACTGCGTTGAATTTACTTGCAATAGGCTAGCTATTGACGCGTAATTTCGCCTTGTTTTCACTAAAAATTTCTAGCTAGAGAAAAGTAAGTGAAAATATTTTTTGATTCAACATGTTAGTAAATCTCTTAACCAGAGTTCAGGTTAATCACAAGTAATGCATTTTCTTCCTCCTTTCGGTAATAAAGCTTACGTCTAGGGTCTGTTGACCTTTCAAGGTTAAATTTGCAGCAGTCTGTTTGGTATTTAGGCAAGGCAGGGCTTATGTGGTGTGGTTATTCCCCATAAATAGGCGATAACGCAGCATCAATGCCAAACAGGCGCTGCCCGAAGAGTTCTGCCTAGGGGCGACTTACTCTTTGTTGCCTACATGGATGTAGGTAAGGGGCGTGAGCAGGACGCGGAAGCTTTGCTCGGTTTTTACTTATTCTTACATGTATGTAAGCCAGTAGAATAACGCAGGAGCAGTTATCGAGCCCACTAGGTTACAAATCTCGCGCCGCGATTAAGCAGCCTCTAGTTTGAACAAATTTTAATCCGCAAAGGTAAACAGACCCTAGTTTAATCTTATTTGTTGTTAGCTACGTATTTTAAGTTAGTTTTTGCGCAGCTGCTCATAGTAATACGACTTCGCATCTTTTATAGTAAATCTCTGTTATAGTTAGAAATAGCTAAGCATCGTCACAGTGCTTGATCATGGTTGATACACGAGGATAGAGCTTATAATGAAATGTTTCACACTGGTTTTACTTACCATAAGCCTTTTTAGCTGCTACGCAGTGGCAGGCCCAAGTAATAAAACTCGCTTTATTCCACTATTAAAAACTAAGCTAGGTAATTACGAAGTTACCTCAAGTAACTCGGGTTTGTGCACTAATAGTCGATTGCAATTTAATAACCCTGAAGATCCTGAGCAAGGTTTTAGCTTAGGTAAAGAGATTTTGTTTAACTCATTACACAATGGCACTCGTACTATTCAAAAGCCTAATTATTGTTTTATTACCAGCTCACTTAAATACAAAACTAATGGCCTCGAAAATGGTTTACGTATGAGCCGATGTGATAATCCAATTCACGAAAGAACCATTAAACAAACCATTACTTTTTTAACCGATAACACCCTTAAATACACCTTAGATAACCCAAGTGTAGAATGCGAATTTATTAAAGTTGCTGACTAACACTGTATTTTAGGAATATCGCGCCAACGTGTTGTGTATTGCGGCGATAAAAAAGCTCTATTCATATGCCAGCGTTCATTTAGTTGGCTGCTTGCTACGCTAAGCATTCCTTTCCCAAAGCGATGATTTATCGCATCTAAGCAGCCCATTAACTGCGGGTTATCGGTTTGTTTCTCAAATAAAGTATGTTGTTGAAACTGCTGTGGGCTAAGCTCTAATGCACCCACTCCGCATTTATAAAAACGAATACCCGGCTGATATATCTGCTCAAAACTCTTTGATACTGCACTTGCTATAACACGGGTATCGTTAGTGGGCGGATCAAATTGATGCATAGCTGACTTTTTATAAAAAGCTTGTTCATGTGACGAGCTGGCGGCAAAAATATAAATACGATGAGTGAGCGACTGTTGCGCTCTTAATTTTTGTGCAACCACGCTGGCATGGTTTATTAATGCGGTTCTCACTGCATCAGGATCGCTAAGGCGCTGGCCAAAACTACGCGTTGAAAAAATAGCTTGTTTGTTTTGGCGCACATCATCCCAGTTTAAACAGGTAATGCCATTGAGCTCGTTAATTGTACGCTCAAGCACTACGCTAAATTGGCGACGAATTGTTTTTGGACTTTGCTCAGCCAGCTGCCATGCGGTATTAATATTCATTAGCGCCAGCTTTTTAGCTATACGTTTGCCCACTCCCCATACATCCTGGCAGTGCATTTGCTGTAAAATAGCTTGTCGGCTTGCTTCATCATCAATCACGGCAACCCCATTAAAGCCAGCTAGTTTTTTAGCAGCATGATTCGCGGCTTTGGCTAAGGTCGGTGTTGGCCCAAAGCCAACCCCAACAGGGAGTTTGGTTTCACGCCATACTGTACGCCTAATTAGCTGCCCATATTGGTGCCAATCGGTAATTAATGGCTGATAGCCTTTAAAGTGCAAAAACGATTCGTCAATACTGTAAATATGCTGGGTATCACAAAAGCGGGCAATAACGTTCATCATTCTATCGCTTAAATTAGCGTATAGTTCGTAGTTAGATGAGCGCACCACCACCTGATGCTTTGCTAGTAATTGCTTAACTTTAAAATAGGGGCCAAATTTAGGAATATTAAGCTTACGGGCAATAGGGCACACCGCACATACGCAGCCATCGTTATTGGTTAGCACCACTACCGGTTTTGAACGAATTGCGGGGTCAAATACCTTTTCAGCACTGGCATAAAAAGCAACCGCATCAACTAAGGCATACATGAAAGTATCTCAGGGCTTTGCCGATGTAACCTAATTGAGCGAGTTACCACGCCTTCAAGCTGAAATTCATCAGACTCGGTTAATTGCACGGGTTTATAAGCAGCAGAAGCCGAGAGCAGTCGCGCATTGGTTTTATCTAGCAGCTTACATACAAATAAACCATTTAAGTTCGCCACGATAACATCGCCATCTTTAGGAATCTCAGCACGGTCAACTAACAGTAAGTCGCCCTCAAAAATACCAATTTCTTGCATAGAGCACCCTGATGCAACGCCAATAAACGTAGCATCTGGGTGTTTTATTAATAGCTCATCGAGTGATATCCCTAACTCACTATACTGTGCTGCAGGCGATTCAAACCCGCAAACACCGGCCTCTATATAAATGGGAATAACAAACATAACACAACCTAAAACGCATATACTGTATAAGTGTACAGTATATGCGTTTTGTATCAGTTATGCCAAGTAATGAATGGCAGATCAATCCATGTTTTTGATCATTTGTTGGGCAGTATGTAAAAAGTCATTGATTTGCTGTGAGTTTAAGTTTTTACACATTTGCGTATTTACTTGCTCTTCGGCGGCTAATAGCTTGTCATAAAGCGTGCGGCCTTCAGAGGTAAATGACAAAATAAAACAGCGTTTGTCGTGGTCACTGGCATCTTTGTTAATCAAATTTAATGCGAGTAGCTCTTTTACTAAGCGTGCTATTTGGGCTTTGTCACGCTGAGTTTGATTAACAATATCGTTTGCAGTGCACTGAGTTGTTGTTGCAATAATATGGAAGCAGCGTACGTGCATTGCGTTTAAGCCAAGCTCGCCCGCATTAATCGCTTCGCGTATGGTAACGCGATAATTTTGCATTAAAGCAAATAATGTATTGGCTAATGAGATATGCATAGGGAATCCATAATGGTTGACAAAGTCAATTAAATTGATATAGTTGATTTTATCAACCAACGGGGCGTTGTGCAATTCATCTTTTTTAATGAGGTAAATTTATATGGGTAAAAAAGTACGCAAAGCAACAGTATTAAGCACAGAGCAAATAACCCCACATTTACAGCGCATTATTGTTGGCTCCGATGAGTTTAACGACTTGAACGCTCAATATATTGGTAACTACGTAAAGGTACTTATTCCGCAAAATGGCCGCGTTGATTATAATATTAAAACTTCATGTATGCGTTCATACACTATAAGGCATGTTGATGAGCACACCGGCGCACTTACCCTCGATTTTGTAATTAATATGCACCAAGGTCCGGCAACTAATTGGGCTAAAAAAGCAAAAGTAGGCGATGAGGTAGGTATAGCAGGACCAGGCCCTAAAAAGCTTGATAATTATGAACACTCACATTACATACTACTTGGCGATTTAACTTCGGTTAATGCAATTAAAGGCTACATGCAGCAACTGCCTAAAAACGCAAAAATTGACGCGATTATTCATGCACCAACAAAAGATGATGTGATCAGCTTAGAGTCGCCGCGAGATGTAACTTGGTTAATAACACATAAACCAGATACAGATGTGATAAACGCATTAAAATCGATGCCGCTTAGTGAGCAACAACCTATTGTATTTATGGCGCTAGAGGCCGGATTAGTACGTAAAGCAAAAACCGTATTAACTGATGAATTAGCGATACCTCGCAGTCAAATTGTTTCATCGGGTTATTGGAAAAAAGGCCTTGATTCAGAAGCCTATAAACTAAGCCGCCAACAAGCTGCAGCTAAAAATAGCTAACTTTGTTATCACTCAATCGCAACACCTTAGCGTTTCAAGATAAGCTGCCTTGAATTGGAGTAATGTACACCCATTTCTTACTTTAGATTTATTATTTATGGCTAGCACGTCATAAGTCGCTATTTAATTTGGAGATGCTGCTTTGTTATCAACTATCCCTTTTTCATTACTTGAACTGGCGCCTATGCAAAAAGGGGCCACGGTTAGTGATACCTTAAACAAAAGTACAGCCTACGCACAAAAAGCAGACCAATTAGGTTTTAACCGTTTTTGGTTAGCCGAGCATCATAATATGCCTGGGATTGTTTGTGCCGCCACTTCAATTTTAGTAGGGCACATAGCCGGCAACACTAAAAAAATACGCGTAGGGTCGGGTGGAATTATGTTACCTAATCATGTGCCTTTAGTAGTGGCTGAGCAATTTGGCACCTTAGAGAGTTTGTATCCTGGTCGAATTGATTTAGGGCTAGGGCGCGCACCAGGTAGCGATCCGGTGACAAGTCGCGCCTTAAATAACGACATTAGCCGCGCTGAAAACTTTCCTAATGAAGTAAGCGAGTTACAAACACTATTAGGCCCATACGATGGGGCTAAGCGTGTACGAGCAATACCCGGTGAAAACACTAATGTGCCTATTTGGCTTTTAGGCTCAAGTTTATTTAGTGCCCAGTTAGCAGCGCAAAAAGGATTACCCTATGTATTTGCGGGGCACTTTGCACCGCGTTTTGTACATGATGCAATAGCCTTATATAAAAGAGAATTTAAACCATCAAATGTATTAGCTAAGCCTTATGTAATGTTGGCATTACCTTTAGTGGCTGCCGATACAGATGAAGAAGCACAATACTTATCAACCACTTCAAAACAGCGAGTACTGTCGTTAATCAGAGGCGATGAGTTGTGGTTAAAGCCCCCAGTTGAAACAATGGAAGGCTTGTGGAGCGAACAAGAGCGTACTCATGTTGAGAGCTTTTTAGGATTAAGTGTTACTGGTGGGCCAGCGAGTATTAAACACAAATTAGAAATGATCGTGAACCAATTAGAGGTCGATGAGCTTATATTCACCAACGATTTATATGACGATGAAAAACGTCATCGTGCGTTAAAAATACTAATGGAAATAAAGAACTAAGCTGTTTATTAAGCAAGCGTACACGCAACCATAGTTACACTAATAACCAAATAGAGAATCGAATAAAGATTGAGTACAAATAAATGATTTATATTTTCAATCGAACTGATTCAATTAATCTGTTTTAAGGATTTAATCAAGCACGTTAAAATAAAACCATATTCCGTTAAGTTAACAACTAAGAGGTACACCGTGAAATCTCAAATAAATGTTGCTCCACACACATTCAATAAGCCTATGCACCCTAAAACTGCATTGATTGCTGAAGGTGGAGGGCAGCGAGGGATATTTACAGCTGGTGTACTTGACGCGTGGTTAGAGCAAAACTACGACCCGTTTGATTTATTTATAGGGACGTCTGCTGGCTCGCAAAATTTAACCAGTTATTTAGCGCGTCAAAAAGGCTACGCTAAACGCTTGATCAGAGGGCTTTCGCGTAACAAACGCTTTTTTCAACTAGGGCGTGGTTTAATGGGCAAGCACATTGTTGACTTAGACTGGTACTTTGACAAAACTACCGAAGTAAACAGAGCTCTTGATTTTAAAACAGCAAAAACCAGCTTAGGTGAGCGAGAGCTGCTTATAACGGCAACCAATGCACGCGACAGAAAAGCCTATTACCTTTCACCTACAGGCGAGGGTAAGCAATGGCGCGATTTGTTAAAAGCATCTAGCGCGTTACCTTTTTTGTATAAACAAGGCGTTAAACTTACTCCTTGGTTAGGCTCAAAAGCGGCAAACGAAGCGCATTTAGCTGCAGAGCAATCAAGTGAAGATTTTTATTTAGATGGCGGCTTAGCTGCGCCATTGCCTGTACGCGAAGCTTATAACCGTGGCGCACGAAAAATCGTGGTAATAAGAACCGTTGATGAGAATTTTCAAGCGCAAACTGCATGGGTTCAAAAGCTTAGAACATTTGCATGTGCATCGGGCTACTGCCCAAAAACACTTGATTACTTGATTCAACACGAGCAAGCATACCTGGACGAGCTATCATTTATAGCCAATCCGCCTAGTGATGTAGAAATTATACAAATTTTTGCAGACGAAAAGCTGCACAGTAAATTATTAGGCAGCTCTAACGACGATTTACGCTTTGATCATAAGCTAGGTGTAAAAGCAGGACGCGCTTATTTAAAAAGCCAAAATACACGTATAGTAGATTATGCACAGAGCTACGCTATGTAGCTGTATATTAACGCTTAAACTTAAATTACCTTAAGTTTAAGCGTTGGTAAAATTAAAACTATGCTTTTTTTAAACTTATCGATGGCCTTTTATTGCTAATCGCCGCCCCTAATAAAATAAGCGCTAAAGCTATAAATACTGACCAACTCAAGGGAGCCTGCGAGGCGAGTATTAAAATAAAGGTAGAGAGCACCGGCGTTAAAAAACTCAATGAGGCTAATAGCGAGCGGTTACCAAACTTTAAGCCATGATCCCATAAATAAAATGCACCACCCACTGGGCCTAATCCCAATAAAATAGCACCTAGCCATTGTGAGACAGACAAACTAATAACGGTTGTTTCAAAATAAAAATGTGCAAAAAGGGCAAGCACTGCCACAATAAGTGAAAGCCAGCCTATGTCATCCACATGGCTATCAAATTGCGACATTAAATAAGAATAACTAGACCACAGTACCGCGCAGCAACCTGCAAAAAAGTACCCTAAGTAATACTCACTATTGATAGATAATCCACTGCCATCGATAATTAAACTAAGCGTGCCTAAAAACCCCAGTAATCCGCCTAATATTGATTTAAATTTAGACCCTGGGGTAGCCACAAATACACCCAGTAATAATGGCCAAAGATACACTATTAAGCTTACCTCTATTAAGGGGCCGTACTTTAAAGCCATAAAATAACAAAAGTGAAAACCAAATAAACCAATAACACCTATTATCATTTGTTTTTTAGAAAGCTTAGGAGGGGTTAATAATGGCTGTTTTGAAGCAAAACGCTTTACTAATAAAATAATAAAAGAGAGTGCAAAGCAAATGAAAAGCAACTGAAAAGCAGGGAGCGCTT
Organism: Pseudoalteromonas sp. QJM3NY_12; assembly: GCF_056173165.1. The sequence continues at coordinate 20,953 of NZ_JBWBUF010000002.1, read as the reverse complement.
TGGTTAAATTACCCAGTAAAGCTAAAAGCCCCCACGAAAATATTGCTAAAAAACCTATGTGTGTTGCCATTAATTATCCTCCGTAAATACTATTTACTGAGTGTATCAATACAGGTTTTTGAAAAATGTGCTAAAAAGACGGTGTTATTGTTTGCTCTGACGCAATTTAACCTAAGTTCTGCTTAAGCTTGATTTATTATCTCGTGTTTAGGTTATCTATATTATTGCTTTGCAAATGCCTTAGGTGGCTGACCAAAGTATAAATTAAACCGGCGGCTAAACGCAGAGGCATCGTTATAACCAATGCGCTCGCCTACTAAAGCAATCGGTAAGTCTGAATGGGTTAAAAGGGCGCGAGCGTGCTGCATTCGCAACATAGTTAAATATTGCAGTGCACTCATAGTGGTACTTTTTTTAAACACAGTTTTAAATTGCGTAACGCTTAAACAGGCTATATCGGCCAGCTCTTTTAACGTGTAGGGGTACGCTAAGTTTTGCTTAACAATGGTTATTACATTATCTATTCGCTTATCAATATTACTGTGGCTACTTTGCTCACAAAGTAATAAGTAAAATAAATCAAAGGTTGAACTAGTAAGCTTTTCATCGCTAACAAAAAGCAGTTGCTGCTCTATAAACTGTAAGTAACTTAATAAACGACTATCTATTGAGATTTTAGGGCATAAAAGATGAATAAGGTTTTCAGGTAGCGCGTCTAAATCTGCCACAATAAAACGCGCGGCTTCATCGGCCGTAAAGGCATGCACCACGTTTTTCTCTATAACGATACAACTACCCGTACTAACCGTTGTTTTAAAGTCATTATTTAACGTTATGAAAATTTCACCGTGTAAGGGTAAAACAAGTTGATGGTAATTATGCTGGTGGCGCTTTATATCTTGCGAATAATACCGAATAGAAAGCTTATTCATTGCCTACTCCATTACCTAATAAATAACCCGAGTATTGCCTAAAATACTTTTAGTAAAGCATGGCGTTAATAAAACCTAAGTAGATGATAATAATATACTGGTTTCGCTATTTAAAATGCCTTCTATTTCGCGCACTTGCCTAAGTACGCCATCAAACTCACCTAAATTTGCAGCCTGTATTTCAGCCACTAAATCCCAAGCGCCGTTGGTTGTATGTAACTTTGTTAGCTCTGGTATGCCGCGAAGAGTTTTAATTACCTGCGATGTAGATTTTCCCACCACTTCCACCATCATTATTGCTCTTACAGCCTCGGTTTCGATGTGTTCATGTACACGCACCGTAAAGCCTAATATAGCGCCCGATGAAACCAAACGGTCTAAGCGATTTTGCACCGTCCCGCGTGACACCTTTAAAACATCGGCTAGGGCTGAAATAGAAGCGCGGCCATCTTTTCGTAATTCGGCTATTAATGCGTTATCTAAGGAGTCGTAAATGTAAGGGGTCATAAAACGCCTTGGGTTATGTGTTTATTATAAATTACTAAATTTGTACTTTATTGCATAGCAATTTGCTAAAAAATAACATTATTTGTATAAACTTTTGGCATTTTAACTGTCACCTCTGGCCTATAAACTTATTTCAATTAACTTATATAGTCATTAAAGAGGTGTTTATGAGTCATTTTATAGCAGAGCCAAAACAAGGTGTTCCATTTGTTAGCGTACAGACAATGGCCAAACTTATAAATAAAGTCGGAATAGAAAACGTATTGCTTGAGCTTACCCAAAGATTAGAACACGACTTTGCTCGCTGGGACGAATTTGATAAATCGCCACGTTATGCGGCGCACTCTCCGGATGGCGTAATAGAGCTTATGCCCGTAAGCGACGGTGAAATGTTTAGCTGCAAATATGTAAATGGTCATCCAAAAAACACCTTTGAAGAACTTCAAACCGTGGCCGCGTTTGGTATTTTATCGGATGTTGATAGCGGCTATCCGGTTATGATCAGCGAAATGTGCTTACTCACGGCCTTACGCACAGCGGCTACATCGGCGCTTGTGGCAAAGTATTTAGCACCCAAACACTCAACAACGCTTACATTAATTGGTAATGGTGCACAGTCTGAGTTTCAAGCATTAGCTTTTAAAACCGTATTAGGCATGACCCACATTCGTTTATACGATATTGATAAAAACGCCTCTAAAAAAGCCTACAACAATTTAAGTGGCTATGGTTTAAATGTAACTATATGCAATAGCGCAGAAGAAGCCGTGCAAGGTGCGCACATTATTACAACCTGTACGGCTGATAAAACCAACGCAACCATTTTAACCAGCGATATGATACCGCAAGGTGTTCATATTAATGCGATTGGTGGCGATTGCCCTGGTAAAACAGAGCTTGATTCCCAATTGTTAGGGCGCGCAAATGTGTTTGTAGAGTATGAGCCTCAAACCAGAATAGAGGGCGAAATACAGCAAATGTCCGAAAACTTTGCCGTGACCGAGTTTCATAAAGTAATTAATAAACAAACAACTGGGCGTACAAGTAACGACGAGCTTACTATTTTTGATGGGGTAGGTTTTGCGAGCGAAGACTTTACCGCGCTGATTTATATTAAAGATGCGCTGGTGGTTGCGGGTGAGTTTTCATTACTTGATTTAATTACACAACAAGCCGATCCGCGTAATTTATTTTCGGTACTTAATAGTGTGCAAACATCAAAAACAACTAAGCAAGAGCAAGTCGCATGAGCCACATAAAGCAAGCACCAACAGCTGTGGTTATGGTGCGCCCGCATCACTTTACATCTAACCCACAAACTATGTTAGACAACACGTTTCAAAGTAGCTGCAACTCACAAAACCAGAGTCAGCTTGCCTTTGACGAAGTAACTAATGCGGTTAAATTATTACAAAACGAGGGCGTAACAGTTCATCTTTTTGAAGACGAACATACGCACACGCCCGATTCTGTGTTTCCAAATAATTGGTTTTCTACCCATCAAAGTGGCGAGCTAGTTATATACCCAATGTACGCAGAAAACAGAAGATTAGAATATCGAAAAGATATTATTGATTTTTTGACTAATCACTATAAAGTGTTGTCTGTGAGTGATTATTCATTTTTATCGAAAGAAAATTCATTTCTAGAAGGTACAGGATCGCTTGTTATTGATCACTTACATAAGCTTGCTTATGCAGTAGAATCGAAGCGCACTAATAAAGCTGTAGTTAATACAGTATGCGAGCAATTAAAGCTAAAACCTGTTGTGTTTAACGCCTACGATGAGCAAGGTACTGCGGTTTATCATACTAATGTATTGATGTGTGTAGCCACACAGTTTGCCATGATCAGCTTAAATATGGTGCCAAATAGTCAGCACAAACAATTAACTAGCCATTTTATACAAAGCCATTTAGAAGTAATAAACTTAACTAGTGAGCAAATAAGTAGCTTTTGTGGCAATGCAATTGAGCTACAAGGTACAAATGGTCGTATTTTAGCGCTCTCACAAACGGCGTTTAATGCACTTACAACCGAGCAAAAAACAGCAATACAAAAAACAGCTAAACTTGTTCCGTTACCTATACCAACCATAGAGTCGGCGGGAGGTTCGGTTAGATGCATGATTGCGGGTATACACCTGCAAAGTAAATAACCTACCTCTAAGTCAACATTCTAAGGCAGCTTAGCTCCGCTAAGCTATGGCTAACATGCATTATTAAATGCAAATTACTCAACTACTCGCTGAGTAAAAACATAATAAATACAAAAAGGATTAGCCCATGTTCGATACCGTAGTAAAAAGTGTAAATGGCCTTTTATGGGGCGAAGGGCAAGTACTTATTTACATTCTCCTATTTACCGGAATATGGTTTTCAGTACGCTTAAAAGCAATTCAATTAGTTAAATTTAAGCACATGTTTAGCCTGCTAAAAGGCAGTAGTAAGTGTAATAAAAACGATATTTCATCATTTCAAGCGCTCTGTACTGGGCTGTGTGCTCGAGTAGGCACAGGTAATTTAGCCGGTGTGGCTGTGGCTATATCACTCGGTGGTAGCGGCGCCATATTTTGGATGTGGGTCATTGCTATACTGGGTATGGCAACCGGATTTGCAGAAAGTATTTTAGGCCAGGTATATAAAATTCGCGACAGCAATGGCGAATTCAGAGGTGGCCCTGCGTATTATATTCAACAAGGCTTAGGCAGTCGTGCATTTGCTATTGTGTTTGCCGCCTGTTTGTTTTTAGGTTACGGCTTTACCTTTAGCGCCATGCAAACCAACACCATTACCGATGCACTAAATTACGCATTTGAAATACCCACTTTTTACTCAGGTGTTGTGATCACACTTTTAGCAGGCTCTATTATTTTGGGGGGCTTTAAAGCCATTGCCCGATTCGCCGAGCGAGTAGTGCCTGTTATGGGCATCGTGTTTGTGCTTGTTGCTGTAGTAATTACACTGATTAACTTCACTCAAGTACCTGCCATGCTTAAAGATATATTTTTATCAGCGTTTGGCTTGCAAGAAGCTGGTGCAGGCGCCATGGGTGCAGCCATTAAAAATGGTATACAACGCGGTTTATATTCTAATGAGGCTGGCGCGGGAAGTGTGCCGCATGCATCGGCAAGTGCCAGTCCAATGCCAAACCATCCGGCTACGCAAGGCTACATACAAATGTTAGGGGTGTTTTTCGATACCATCGTATTGTGCAGTTGTACCGCGGTTATTATTTTATTGGCCGATGTAGATATAAGCGGTGAAATGGAAGGCATACGCTTAACACAAAGCGCTATGACCTCACACTTAGCGCAAGGCGGCGTGTATTTTGTAGCCGCTGCCATTACTTTATTTGCTTTTACCTCGGTGGTTGCTAACTACGCCTACGCCGAAAGTAACCTCCACTTATTTAAGCTCGATAACAAAGTAGGGCGCGGTATTTATACTTTGCTTTATTTATCAATGATGTTGTGGGGCGCATCAGCCACCTTAAAACAAGTATGGGATTTAGCTGATATTGCTCTAGGGTTAATGACAGTGGTAAACGTTATCGCTATTATACTACTCACACCGACTATTTTGTCTGTTACTAACGACTACCACGCACAAAGAGACAAAGGCATAGAGCCTGAGTTTAAGGTAAAAAACGTAAAAGTGCAGGGCAAATGTGAAGACGGAATTTGGGATTAAGATTAAAGTTTAAAAGTTTTATTTTGCATAAGTATTCATTTTTAAGTTTGGCTTTAACAACATTAAACTGCGACTCTACAGGTAGTATTTTTAGATGATCGACATTTATGCGGGTAAAACTGCAGCAAAAATAATAAACGAACAAGGTTTTAAACCCGAGATTTTTACCTCTTTTTTAGGGGCAAGTGGTGGCCCTAAATGGTTTACCTTATTTGGTTTAGACAAATATATATTTGGCGAATTTTTTAAACATCGCACCCAACCGCTTAATTTAATTGGCTCATCTGCAGGGGCTTTTCGTTCAGCCTGTTTTGCACAAAACGATCCCGTTGCTGCCATTAAGCGGTTAGCAAAATCGTATTCACAAACCCGATATTCTAGTAATAAACCAACGCCTAGCGAGATAACAATAAAAGCGCGCGCACTACTCGAAGATGTTTTTGGCGACAATGGCGTAACTGAAATTATAAATAATCCCGTTTTTAAAGCGCATTTTATTGTCGCAAAATCTAACGGCTTTATTGCCAGCGAACATAAGTTAATACAGCTTTTGGGTTTATCAAAAAGTTATATGCTTAACAGAATTAATCGAAAATTATTAGGCTCGCAATATGAGCGTTTTATTTTTGGCGCGCCCAATAGTGATTTAAGTATTACTGACAGTTATAAGTTTAAAACACAAAACATTGAACTTACTCAAATAAATTTGAAAGATGCTTTACTTGCATCGGGCTCTATACCACTAGTAATGCAAGGTATAAAAAATATTGCCGGTTCGCCACCAGGAATTTACCGCGATGGCGGCATTATTGATTACCACTTTGATTTAAAAATTAATAACCCTGGCTTAATTTTGTATCCGCATTTTAACTCAGATCCAAAAGCAGGGTGGTTTGATAAAAATTTAAAACGAAAAGTGTCGCCACAAAATTACGACAATGTAGTAATGATCACCCCATCAAAAGAATTTGTAGCAGGGTTACCTTATGGAAAAATTCCAGACAGAAACGACTTTACCGATCTTGATGCAGACACTCGTATTAAATATTGGAACACCGTGTTTAGTGAAACTGAGAAATTAGCTGAAGCGTTTGATAATAAATTAAATGCTGATAACTTTGATTTGAAGTTATATAACTAATTTAACTTTAAAAATTAAAATAACCATCTCAAGTGATATAAATGAAAGAGTGTAAGCCTTTATATTAAAGTGTTTAAGTTTTAATTATATTTAAAAGCTGGTTTTTTAGGTCAGATAAATAAGTGTTCTAAGTTTTATTTTATGCTTTAAATGTTTTATACATGTTTTCTGCTATTCGTTAAAAAATGAAAAGAGAATAATAAACATCGTATATTGGATTCTATAAGCGTAAAATTATTTTAGCTGATAGCTGATAGCTGATAGCTGATAGCTGATAGCTGATAGCTGATAGCTGATAGCTGATAGCTGATAGCTGATAGCTGATAGCTGATAGCTGATAGCTGATAGTTAACTACCCATAAATTACGTTATGTTAAATTGAGTGAATTAAATTAAAGTGGGCGTAATTATACAAACTAGCCCACTTATGATAGGGTTTTGATAGCTTAGTTTAGCTCAGAATCTACCCAAAATTTAGTGCCTTTTAAAACAGCTTGCAGTGCAAGGCCACTTTCGGTTAAAGAGTAAACAGTAACTTGGTCAGCAATAGCTTCGGCAACTAAAGCGCCACCTTTATCTTGGTATTTTGCAGCAGCATCGGCATTACCACCGAACGCCCAACCATGTTTAATAAATCTATTTAACGCTGCTTGATCGTGAAAAACCATCACAATATTGAAATCTTTAACACCTAAACCTAAGCCTAAACCAGCTTCGCCCATATTCATATAGGTAGATTTTCCGGTTAGGTTATTTTTTACTACACCGTACCCACCACCAAAACTGGCTAAAATAACGTTTACATTGGCATTATCAAATACAGCATAACCGGCAGAGTTTGCAATTTGAGTTTTAACATCTGGTTTTTTTTCGTATAAAGCAGTTAATGTATTCGATTTCATACTTTGTACTAAAGCACGTTTTTCTCCAGGAGAAGCACTGCCTGTAGTAGCGCAACCTGTTAATAAAACGCTAATAAATAACATGCTTAACAGAAGTAATTTTTTCATGATTTTTCCTTTAATAAGGTATATGGTTAATAAATCTGCATTTAGCATAAATATCAAAATTTCGTTATGTCCAATACTAGACAGTATCGGACTTTAAGGTTAATCTATAAGTCTATTATTTTCTTATATATTTTACTATTATGCTTGTTGCTCTGGTCGATACATTAAAACAATTACGTTATCAAATAGCTCACCTTGAAGATAATACACTCCAATCAGAATATCCAGAACTAGCCTCTTTTATACAGCAAGTCAGCTTGACTGTAACTGAATCAAAGGCCGATCTTAACTTTTTATACCAGTTTTTATATGTTTATGGCCGAAAATCAGAAGCAACTTATAGTCGTTTTCGCAATGAATTAGAACGATTTTATTTGTGGTCATGGCTTATAGCTGAAAAATCAGTATTCGATTTAAAGCGTGAAGATATTGAGGCGTATGTTGATTTTATGGTCGAGCCGGATAAAAAGTGGGCATCAACTTCGGTGCAGTGGCGCTATAAAGATGAGCAAGGAGTACGTAGGTTAAACCAAAATTGGCGCCCTTTCATGCAAAAAGAATCTATTGCGAGTCAGCAAACATTATCGGCAATGTTTACTGCACTTAATGTATTTTACAAGTTCGCTATTTTAGAAGAAAAAACCTTCGCTAACTTTGTACCTGTAGTTAAAAAAAATAGCCCTTATTTAGTAGTGCAATCGCAGATTCAAATTCCCGATACATTGAGCGATATTCAATGGGAATACGTATTTGGTGTAACACGTGATCTGTGTGAACAAAAACCAGAGTATGAAAGAAACCTTTTTACCCTCGCCTGTTTAAAAGGATTATATTTACGTATATCAGAATTATCAGAGCGTCCACAATGGTCACCTGTTATGTCTCATTTTTGGCAAGATAACGATGGCTTTTGGTTTTTACGTATAATGGGTAAGGGTAATAAATTACGAGATGTAACTTTAAGTGATGATTTTCTTGAGTATTTAAAACGCTACCGGTTATACCGTGGTTTACCTGCCCTGCCCCGGGTTGACGAATCCGACCCGTTAGTGCATAAAATTCGTGGCCAAGGTGGTATGACAGTAAGACAAATTCGACGTTTAGTACAACAAAGTTTTGATATTGCTCAGCAGTCATTACTTGATGATGGCTTTAAAGATGACGCGGAACAATTAGAAGCGGCCACTGCACATTGGCTTCGACATACCGGTGCAACGCATGACGCACAAACTCGACCTTTAAAACATTTATCTGAAGATTTAGGCCACGCAAAAATAGCCACAACTGATCAAATATATATTCAAACAAATATTAAAGAACGGGCAAAGTCTGGAATAAAAAGGAAGATTTAATGGAATACTTAGTTATTGCTTTTATTGGTGCATTATTTTTAATTTATTCTATAACACTACGCCAATTAGAAAAAACAGAAATTACCGGGCCGATGTTTTTTGTTATAGGGGGGATACTGCTAGCATTGATAGCTCCGAACGAAAGTGAAAATTTTAAAAATGGCTTACGGTATTTACTACCCTTTATAGAATTAACGCTCAGTATCTTTTTATTTACAGATGCAGCAAAGTCAAAATTAGGAGTATTAAGGCATAGTTTTCAATATCCTAGTTTACTTTTATTTGTTGCCTTACCATTAACTTTATTACTCGGGATTGTAACCGCGTTATTTTTATTTGCTGAGCTTTCATTAATTCAAGCAGCACTTATCGCAATTATATTAACCCCAACCGATGCGGCGTTAAGTAAGGGGTTATTAAGTAATACAAAAGTGCCTGAAAAAATACGCGAAGGTATTAATACAGAAAGCGGTTTAAACGATGGCTTATGTGTGCCTATATTTTTAATATTTATTCTGCTCGCAAAAAATCCTGAATCTGCAATTACTGCAACACAAACGTTAAGTGTGTTTGGCAGAGAGTTGGGAGTTGCATTATTAATTGCATTTGCAAGTATTGCTGTTTTTATTCCGTGTTTAAACTTTGCAATGAAGCGACATTACTTTGCCCAAAACACTAGCCCGTTTTTACTATTGGGTTTTGCTATGGCTGTATTTTCACTTACACAATATTTTCATGGTAGTGGATTTATTGCCGTATTTGTAGCGGGGCTTTTATTTGATAAATACGCGAGCACCAAAATAAACAAAGAGCTGATTGAAGACTCAGAGCATATAGCTGACTTTTCCTCTTTGATGATTTGGTGCTTATTCGGATTTGTTTGTGCTTATTTAGTGATCCCGAAATTAAATACTGAAATAATAATTTATGCGATGCTTAGTACAACACTGATCAGAATAATTCCTGTTATGTTGTCACTGCAATATACGTCATTAAAAATAAAAGAGCGTTTAACGTTTGCTTGGTTTGGACCGCGAGGATTGGCTTCGATTGTTTTTACTTTAATGGTCATTGATACACAAATAGAAAATAAATTTCAAATTGCGACCATTGCTATGACCACAATTTTATTTAGTGTATTTATTCATGGTATTAGTACAAAACCGATTGCAGACAGTTTTGCTAAAAAAACTAAATAAATATAAACAAAAATAAAAAGGCGTAACTTAATAATAAGTTGCGCCTTTTTATTTTACAGCTTACTTAGTTAAATTATTAACTAAGTACTTTTGCCAGTAACTCTATTGGATGCTTAGGCTTAAATTTTTCATAACGTTTTACTTGGCTACGACATGAAAAGCCAGTTGATAAAAGTTGCTCAGGTTTATTTTTATCAACGATAGGTTTCCAACTCATTTCATAAAGTGCTTTGGAGTTTGCTTGGTTTTGTGCTTCATGACCATAAGTACCGGCCATACCACAACACCCAGTACTTGTGGTATTTAATGTTAAACCAAGCTGATCAAAAATATTTTTCCACACACTTGCGGCTTTTGGTAATGCAGTCGTTTCGGTACAGTGACTTAATAAGGTAAATTCAGTATTTATTTGTTTAGCTTCTAAAGCACTGAACGATTGTGTTTCTAACCATTCATGCGCAAGTTGAACATTAAAATCGCCACGGTTATTTTCTAAAATTGTATTATATTCATCGCGATAACACATCACTAACGACGCATCTAAACCAACTAGCGGTGCATTAATATCATTAAGCTGATTTAAAAACTCTGCAGCATTTTTTGCCGTTAGCTTAAATTCATGCAAAAAACCTTTCACGTGCAGAGGTTTACCATTGGGTTTAAAGGGTAACAGCATTGGTTTTTTTCCAAGCTGAGTAATTAGTGTAATAAAACTCTCAACCAATTCTGCTTCGTAAAAGCTGGTGAATGGGTCTTGAACAATGAGTACATAATCATTTTGCTCATCGGTACTTAGTTTTTTAAGTAATTCTAAATTAAATTTTTGCGCTTTGTTTACACGTTTGTTGAGTGCAGGAATACTTAGCTGAGGGGTATCAACATAGCCTACCGTTTTTTTAATGAGGCCACTAACTAATGATGTTTTTACAATTGGATTAATAACCCTAGCAAATTTTGCCATTAACGGTGCACTGTTTTCTATATTACCCACTAAGTAATCTTTGAGTGGGCGGGCATAATAACTGTGATAATAATTTAAAAAACGGGCACGGAAAGTTGGCACATCTACTTTTATTGGGCAAGCCGTAGTACACGCTTTACACGCTAAACATTCATCCATTGAGGCTTTTACTTCATGTGAAAAATCGTAAACGCCTTGTTTTTTCTCTCTGCTATGAACAAAGCGCTCCCACCAAGTAATTACTTCACCTTTGTTAAGTTCTTTTTCTACCTCAAGTAAATTAACATCTTTTGACTCTTGAAGCCGTAACCATTCACGCATTAGCCCTGCTCGACCTTTTGGCGAATTACGGCGATCGCCAGTTACTTTATACGACGGGCACATTGGCGAGTTTTCATCATAATTAAAACATAAGCCGTTACCATTACAGGTCATTGCATTGTTGAAACTGGTCTTAACATCAATTGAAATTTGTTTGTCGAAGTAAGAACGCTTTTGCCCATCAACGCTAACTAGTGAGTCTTCACTTTCAAGCGGGGTACATATTTTTCCGGGGTTGATTTTATTATTTGGATCAAACGCCGATTTTATTTTTCGTAATTGCGTAAATAAATGCTCACCAAAAAATTCAGGACCGTATTCACTTCTATAGCCTTTACCGTGCTCGCCCCACATTAAACCACCGTATTTTGCGGTGAGTTTTACTACTTCATCTGAAATAGTGCGCAGTAATTTTTCTTGTTCTGGGTCGCACATATCAAGTGCCGGCCTGACATGTAAAACGCCAGCATCAACATGACCAAACATACCGTACTGTAAATTATAGCTATCAAGCAGCGCTCTAAATTCAACAATATAATCGGCTAAATTTTCTGGTGGTACGGCGGTGTCTTCTGCAAATGCGAGGGGTTTTTGGCTGCCTTTTACATTACCGAGTAAACCCACTGATTTTTTACGCATTGCATAAATTTTTAAAATATCGCTTTTATCGCTGGTTAACTGATAGCCAATAACGCCATTAGTTTGATTAGCAACACACTCATCTAACAATTTACATAATGTGTCTACTTTGTCTTTTATGTCTTCTGGTGATACGGCATTAAACTCAACCATGTTGAGTCCTTGCATATCTTTATTTGGTACATCAGTTATTAAGTCCGATACTGAATGCCAAATAATATCTTCACGAGCAAGATTTAATACTTTGCTGTCAACAGTTTCAACTGAAGTTGCGCGGGCATCAACTAAAAATGGTGAATGGCGAAGCGCAGAATCAAAACTGTCATATTTTATATTTATGAGGGTTTTAAATTCTGCGATAGGTGTTAGGTTTAATTTTGCTTCAGTAACTATGCCTAAAGAGCCTTCTGATCCGGTTATTAAGCGGCTCATATCAAAAGTTTGTAAGTCTTCACTTAGCACATGCTCTAGGTCATAACCGGTTAAAAATCTATTTAACCGTGGAAATTTGGCTAATATAGCGTCGCGTTCATTAAGTGATATGTCTAATACTGTTTTGTAGAGTTTGCCAATTAAGGATTCCTGATCGGCAATTATTTTTGCTTTTTCAATGTCTATTGGACTGGTAGACATTGCAGTGCCATCAACTAAATAGGTGGTTAGCCCTAAAACATGGTCGCTGGTTTTGCCATAAACTAAGGAGCCTTGCCCCGATGCATCAGTACTGATCATGCCGCCAATAGTGGCGCGGTTGCTAGTAGATAAATCGGGTGAAAAGAAAAATCCATACGGTTTTAAAAAGTCGTTAAGTTGATCTTTTATCACACCGGTTTGAACTCGTACCCAACCTTCTTCAACATTTATCTCGAGGATTTCACGCATATAACGTGATAAATCAACCACAATACCAGGCGTTAAAGATTGACCATTTGTTCCTGTGCCGCCACCGCGAGGACCAAAAGTTAACGATAAAAAAGGGTCTTGCGATGCTATTTGCAGAGCAACTTGAATGTCTTTTTCGCTTTTAGGAAAAATAACACCTTGCGGAAGCTGCTGGTAAATACTGTTATCAGTTGATGCTGTGAGTCTGGTTGCATAACTTGCGTCTGTATCTCCAGTAAACCCTTGATTTTTTATAGTATTTAAATAATTTGCGACAAGCTCGGTCGCGGCATCTTGTTGTGTAATAGTTGCTATCATGGCGGCGCTTATTAATGCATTTGTGTAATTATATCATGGCGATGGCTAATAGAAATTGAAGATTTTACAGTTTGTAACACTCTTTTTATCGATATATGAGCAGCTGCAATTATAATCAAGTTAAACGCCTACTATGAGGTTTATATGAAAAAACTACTAATGCAGATCAGCGGAACACTGTTTATTTTACTCGGATTATTGTTTGCTGTGGTGCCAGGGCCATCGTTAATATTTTTTATTGCAGGTTTATTCTGCTTTTCTATGTATTACCCTAAAGCAAGAGGGTATTTAACTTGGTGTCAAAAAGCACTGACTCGTTCATGTGCCTATTTAGATAAAAAATTAGCAAAAAATTAATTTTCTAGTCATAAAAAATGCCAGCAGTTGCTGGCATTTTTTAACGAGGTAACTTACTTAGCAAGTTTGTCTGCTAAGTATAACCATGTTTCTAGTACTGTATCTGGGTTTAGCGAAACAGAGTCAATGCCCTGCTCCACTAACCATGCTGCAAAGTCTTCATGATCTGAAGGACCTTGACCACAAATACCTACATATTTACCTTTTTCTTTGGCTGTTTTAATAGCCATAGAAAGTAGCTTTTTGATTGCAGGGTCGCGCTCATCAAATAGGTGAGCAATTAAACCTGAGTCGCGATCAAGACCAAGCGTTAACTGTGTTAAATCGTTAGAACCGATAGAGAAACCATCGAAGTATTCTAAGAACTCTTCAGCCATTAATGCATTTGACGGAAGCTCACACATCATGATTACTTTAAGACCATTTTCGCCACGTTTAAGGCCATGTTCTTCAAGTAATTCAATAACGCGTTTACCTTCTTCAAGGGTACGTACGAATGGGATCATGATTTCGATGTTGGTCATATCCATGCTGTTTCTTACGCGTTTTATAGCTTCACACTCAAGTGCAAAACAATCACGGAAGTCTTCAGAGATATAACGTGCAGCGCCACGGAAACCAATCATTGGGTTTTCTTCTTCTGGCTCGTATTGCTGGCCGCCCACTAAGTTAGCGTATTCGTTTGATTTAAAATCAGACATACGAACAATTACACGCTCTGGTGCAAACGCACAACCTAAGGTAGAAATACCTTCAACTAGTTTACCAATATAGAATTCAACAGGTGATTCGTAACCGGCAATCATGTCTGTGATTTCTGCTTTTAATGCATCTGTTTGTGCATCAAAATTTAATAACGCTTTAGGGTGAACGCCAATCATACGGTTGATGATAAACTCAACGCGCGCAAGGCCAACACCTGAATGTGGTAAACGTGCAAAATCGAATGCGCGATCTGGGTTACCTACGTTCATCATCACTTTCATTGGAAGTTCAGGCATTTCGTCAACACGTGAAGTAAGTACTTCAAAGTCTAAAATACCTTCGTAGATGAAACCTGTATCGCCTTCGGCACATGATACAGTAACTTCTTGACCTGCTTTAATTAAGTCTGTTGCATTACCACAACCAACAACGGCTGGAATACCTAACTCACGTGCAATGATTGCAGCATGACATGTACGACCACCACGATTTGTAACAATCGCAGCCGCGCGTTTCATAATAGGTTCCCAGTCTGGGTCTGTCATGTCGGTAACTAATATGTCACCTACTTGTACTTGGTCCATCTCTTTGATTGAGTCAAGTACACGTACAACACCACTACCAATTTTATGACCAATTGCACGGCCTTCAACAACAACATTGCTGCTGCCATTTAGTTGGAAGCGTTCCATTACGTTTGTGTCTTCGTTTGAACGAACAGTTTCTGGACGCGCTTGAACTATATATAGTTTGCCATCGTTACCATCTTTTGCCCATTCGATGTCCATTGGACGACCGTAATGCTTTTCAATGATTACAGCTTGTTTGGCAAGATCTTGCACTTCTTCATCTGTAATCGAAAATTTGTTTGAAAGTGCTGAGTCTACGTCAACAATTTCTACTTGTTTGCCATGAGCTTTGTCTTGAGAGTAAATCATTTGAATGGCTTTAGAGCCAATGTTACGACGTACTACAGCTGGCTTGTTTTTAAGTAGCGTTGGTTTATGAACATAAAATTCATCTGGGTTAACCGCACCCTGTACAACCATTTCACCCAAACCATAGCTTGATGTGATAAACACTACATCTTCAAAGCCCGATTCAGTATCAATACTGAACATAACACCTGATGCTGATTTATCAGAGCGTACCATGCGTTGAATACCCGCTGATAACGCTACACCACGGTGATCGTAGCCTTGGTGAACACGATAAGAAATAGCGCGGTCGTTAAATAACGAAGCGAATACGTGTTTTATAGCAGTCATTACAGAATCAATACCAACAACGTTTAAGAACGTTTCTTGTTGGCCTGCAAACGAGGCGTCTGGCATATCTTCAGCAGTAGCTGATGATCGAACAGCGAATGAAACATCTGCAGAAGCGTCACCATGAAGTTGGCTGTATGCATCGCGGATTGCTTTATCTAGACTAGGTTGGAATGGGGTATCGATAATCCACTGACGGATATCGGCGCCGACTTTGGCGAGTGTGTTTACATCATCAACATCAAGAGTATCTAAAATGTCGTGAATTTTTGCGTTGAGTCCTGATTGCTCTAAAAACTCGTTAAAAGCGTCTGAGGTAGTAGCAAAACCACCTGGAACTTGCACACCTGCGTTAGCTAAGTTTGAAATCATTTCACCAAGTGAGGCATTTTTACCACCAACTCGAGGAACATCTTGCATACCAAGCTCTTGATACCAGAGAACGTATTCTTGCACGGATCTTTCTCCAAAAAACAAATTGTAGTACTAACTGTGAGAGTTAAGAAAGAAAACCTTTTATAAAGGTCGCCCCCATTCTACACTGGCAAACGTCCTCACGTAAACCGTGATACACTTATTTTAAAATTAAATGTAATAAAAAAGAGGCTTTATGAGAACTGCGTTTTATATTTCAGATGGCACGGCAATCACATCTGAAGTGTTTGGTCATGCGACCTTGTCTTTATTTCCTGTCGAATTTAATCATAAAACAATTCCTTTTGTAGAAACCGAAGAAAAAGCGCATGAAATCAAAGCGCTTATTAACGCCACATCGTCTAAGCAAGGTGAGAAGCCTCTAGTGTTTTTTACTTTTGTGAATCATAAATTATCGGAAATTATTCGCTCTGCAGATGCTGTCTCGTATGACTTTTTAACAACCTATAGCGAAAAAATTGAAAGCGAATTAAACGTTGCCCCAGTACCTAAAGTACATAGAACCCATTCAATACACGAAAAAAGTTATGACTTTAGAATTGATGCAGTTAACTATGCTTTAATGAATGATGACGGCGGTAATATTAAAAACTTTGCTGAGGCTGATATTATTTTAGTTGGCGTTAGTCGAAGCGGTAAAACGCCAACAAGCCTCTATTTAGCCCTGCAATACGGTATTAAAGCGGCCAACTATCCGATCACAGAAGATGATTTAGAAAGCGAAGGATTACCCAAGTGCTTACTGCCTTATAAGCATAAACTGTTTGGTTTAACTATAGACCCTGAGAGACTGGCTGCGATCAGAGATAGACGAATGGCAAATTCAAAATATGCATCAATTAGACAGTGTCGTATTGAAGTGCGCGAAGTCGAAATGCTCTACAAGAAGCATAAAATTGCTCATTTAAATTCTACTCACCATTCTGTTGAAGAGATCTCAGCAAAAATCATTTCTGATACAGGTCTTGAGCGCCGTAAGTACTAACAAACTAACATGTGACTTAAGCATGTAATTGCGCCCAGCACACAAAAAAGCCGCTAAATTATAGCGGCTTTTAACATATTAAGAAGGCGTATTACTTGCGAGCATCTTTTAAAAGGTCTGCAACTAAAAAGCCAAGCTCTAATACTTGATCGGCATTTAAGCGAGGGTCACATTGAGTTTTGTAACGCTGCGCTAAGTCATCATCTGATAAACCGTATGCACCACCGGTACATTCAGTAACGTGTTGTCCGGTCATTTCTAAATGAACACCACCTGCGTATGAACCTTCAGCTTTGTGAACAGCGAAGAACTGACTAATTTCGCGCATAATGTTATCAAAGCTACGAGTTTTATAACCTGAGCTGGCTTTCTCTGTATTGCCATGCATTGGATCTGAGCTCCAAATTACCTTACGCCCTTCTTGCTGTACTTTGCGAACAAGCGCCGGTAGCTTCTCTGGTAATACATCTGCACCCATTCGTGTAATGAGCGTTAACCTGCCAGGAATGTTATCTGGGTTTAGTGCATCAATTAAACGGATAAGTTCGTCAGGATCCATACCTGGGCCAACTTTAACGCCTATTGGATTTTTAATGCCCTTAAAGAATTCAATATGAGCATGGTCTAACTGACGTGTACGCTCACCAATCCAAACAAAGTGCGCTGAACAATCGTACCAGTCGCCTGATAAATGGTCTCTACGTGTTAATGCTTCTTCGTAGCCTAGTAATAACGCTTCGTGTGATGTATATAAATCTGTTTCTTTTAAGCTTGGCGCTATAGTTGAATTAATACCACATACTTCCATGAATTCTAAAGCGTCTTGAATTTTATCTGCCAGCTGTTGGTATTTTGCTTTTTGTGGATTAGCAGCAACAAAGCCCATATTCCAACGGTTAACCTGATGTAAGTCAGCAAGCCCACCTTGTGCAAAAGCACGTAGTAGGTTGAGTGTTGCCGCACTGTGATGATACGCGGTCATTAAACGCTGAGGGTCTGGAATACGTGCTTCTTCAGTAAACTCAAAGTTATTTACTATATCACCACGGTAAGATGGTAACGAAACACCGTCTATTGTTTCTAAGTCGGCTGAGCGTGGCTTAGCGTATTGACCTGCCATACGTGCAATTTTTACAACTGGGCATTTACCGCCATAGGTTAGTACTACAGCCATTTGTAAAATGGTCTTAAATGTATCGCGAATATTTGCAGCGTTAAAGTCACTAAATGATTCTGCGCAGTCACCACCTTGAAGTAAAAATGCGCGGCCTTCGCACACATCTTCAAGTTGTTTAAACAAACTTCTAGTCTCTTCTGCAAACACTAAAGGCGGTGCGCTTTTAAGCTGGCCTTCAACAGATTTTAATATGTCTTGATCTGGGTACTGTGGCTGCTGCAGTATTGGCAGTTCTCTCCAACTATTTGGGTTCCACGATTGCATGTTCATTCCTCATTCCTATTACCTGATGTATTGAAATTAACGTATGCAGAGGGCTTTGTTCAAGGACTAAATCGACTATTTACCAATTATTTAGTTATTAGGTAAATTTAAATAGGATTATTATCTATGATTTAACTATTTTATTGATAATAAATATATAAATAAAGAACACTAATACATTAAAAAACAATAGGATAAATAGTAAGAGTGGTATTTATTAAGCTTTGCTTGCAGCCACTTAGCTAAGCTGTATAAGATAATGTTAATACAAGGAACACATCATACTTAAATTAACTAATATGTATTCTTAACTTTACAGTTAAATTTAAATATATCAGCCATCAGTTATGTAGTTTTAAATATATATGCTTGCTGAGTAGTTCTGCTGGTTATACCCACTCCTTCATACTGCGTTTATATATAACTATTAGTAAGTTAGAAAATATTATTATTAAAATGATCACACCAACAATAAAGAACACATCATACTAAATTTAATTTAATTCAATCTTAGCGTTAGAATAATATTTAAAAAATAACTACCAAAAGGAAAGGTTATTTGCGAAAATAGCAATATAGTAAGATGTGTTCTTGGTGGTGTTATGGTTACAAAGGTACAAATTAGAAGTCAGTTTGATTTACTCAATGAGTTAACGCTTAGGCTAATTGAGGAGCTTAAAGAATATGGGTTTGCTAAAGCTGAATACTATCAACTGCCAGAAATAAGCATTGTGGATGAAAATATAATTCCCGAGTCGATTGCAGTATCTAAAACTACAGGGGAACTAGCACAAAAGGCTATTTTAAATTCTTTTTCTGATATGTATAAAAAGCCTGGTCTGAGTAGTCGCGTATTAAAGCGCCACCCTGGTTTATTAATATTACAAGATGCCAACAAACAAGCCATTATTGATCGGATTGCTCAAGTTAATAATGCAAAAGCGGCATTTAAAAATTGTATTTTGGCGATAGACAATAACGATGCTCGATTTGAAGCCGTGCATAATGCTATGCCAAATTTAATTACGCTTGCCGCTTATCGTAAAATTCATAGCGAAAGCGAATCCCCTTTTTCAGTTCGTTTTACTTGGATGCATAAACACGCCACTAAAACACTCACAAAAAAGATGGCTCTAGAAATGCTCGAAAAGTCCGCTGGATATAAAAACCCAAGAATGATTGATCAGCAAAAATGGCAATCATTGGTTGCTCAAGAGCAAGTTCGTGTTGCCAGTCTAGGTGAAAAAGAAAAATTACGAATTAGGCGCCCTACCCGAGTTAGCCCACAAGTTAATGTTAGATACACGGCTCAAAATCGTTATCATGTTAGTGCAGCCTTACCTTTTATTCTTATAAACCCACAACCCGATGTTAAGTATGGCCAACTGCCGAGTTACGAAAAACCGTTATCACATCCACGAAAACGTGAGTATGACTTTCTGGTAGACCGATTATATTTAGAACAAGTAACAAAGTAATTATGTTAAAAAGGCCACTTAATGTGGCCTTTAATATAAATACTGGTAAAAATTAATATAATTATTTTTCTACAATTTCTTCCAGCTTATCTTCATCAATTAATACTGCATTTTCAACAATGCGTTTACCACCTTGTATCTCTATACGCTTGTTATGTTTATTTAATGCCAGTATCTCATCACAAAACTGATCAGATGGGTGCATTTCATAAGTGTAATCTACAATATTACCTGTTTTATCATCTTTTACATTAGTAATGCTGTACTCAGATATTGCTCCTTTTTCTATTAAATCTTTCATCGTGGTAGTCATATCACGGCGCAGTGCTTTTAATTTATTTTCGGTAATATCATCAGTTGAATAGATAGAGCCATATTTTTCCATAATAGACAGCAGTCTAAAATGGTATGTTTTTCCTGGGGCAGCATAGCGCCATAAATGATATAAACGTAGCATCATCCAACGCGATAATCCGCGCTTTAACTCTTGAGCACTATTAAAATAATAACCTTTATATTCAAGGTTATCGATCATGTTATGAACAAACGCATTTAAACACGCTACACATTTAACATTTCCGCCTTGGCCTTTTTTACCACTAAAGTGTAAAGACGATAAAAAGTTCATATTCGACTCGTAGAACGAATCATCAATATCAGAGTTTTTAGTGTCAGTAGCAGAATATTTAAAAGAAAGTTTTGAACCTTGTAATGCTTCAAGCGATTCTTTAATTTGTGGGTAAGGCATAGATTGACCTACCGCTTTAAGTTCTTGTGCTAATTCGTTCATAGAAAACACAACGGCATATTGAATACCGGACTTAAAATTAATTTTTACTATTTTACCTTTTGAAGCAAGGCGAATAAGTGCACGCTCAACTTTTTCTTCTCTATCTGATGGCCAAACTAAGTATTCTACGTCTTCACCATCTTTACGAGTACTTACCACAGCCGGTGTTATTTTAATTTCACCATCGTATAAAATACCGTCTACTTTTTCAGATATCTTACGTGTAATAATGGTTTTTTTAGGGGCTTCTTCAAGTGGCAGCTTTTTATGTCCTGAGCGAACAAAGCGTCCCCACAGATCATAATGGTTAAATGTGTTAGAGTAAGCGCGTAACCCATGGGCTGCATTTTCTATCGAAATTCGCACATCTTTATTATCTGTAAATAGTGCTAAGCTTTCGTTATCAATTGCACTTTCCACCCCGTGAATTTGGCCCCTAAGTGTATCGGGCAAGTTATCTACCGAGATGTTGACCTTTCGGCTCATGGTTTTTATTTCCGTTTTTATTGTGACAGCTAATAACAACACATAAAGCCACAA